>NZ_JBSGZA010000001.1:280864-915795 GCF_053610745.1 Streptomyces sp. NPDC054866 | reverse complement strand
GGCGCGCTCGGGGCGATCACTCCGGGCGGGCCCGGGCGCGGGCGCCCGCACCTCAGCCGGTGAACTCCCCACCCCCTCAGGCAAGTACAGCGGCCCACCTGTGACCTGACGGCGCACGAACACCCCCCGGACAGCCCCGGAGAACACAGGCACCCGGCACGCGGCGCGCTCGGGGCGATCACTCCGGGCGGGCCCGGGCGCGGGCGCCCGCACCTCAGCCGGTGAACTCCCCACCCCCTCAGGCAAGTACAGCGGCCCAGCTCTGACCTGACGGCGCACGAGCACCCCGGGACAGCCCCGGACAACACAGGCGCCCGGCACGTGAGCGTGCTGGCGTCGATCGCTCCCGGAGGGCCAGGGGCGCGGGTGCCCGAACCTCCGCCGGTGAACTCCCCGCCCCCTCGGGCGAGTACAGCCGTCCAGTTGTGGGCTCCGTACCGGCCCCCTCTCATCCCACTTTCACCGAATGCTCATACCCTGACGCCCATGACCCAGGTAACCCCTCCCGGCTGGTACCCCGACCCCGGACAGACAACTGACGGCCCCCGTACCGAACGCTGGTGGGACGGGAACGTATGGACGGATCAGGTCCGCGCGGTGGGATCCGCCGCCGGGTGGGGCGGTTCCGCTCCGGCGGCTCCCCCGGCCTATCCGCCCAACTCCCCGACCGACGCCCAGGGCTCGTATCCGGCCTACCCCGCCTATCCGGGACAGCCCACCGCCCCTCGGCGCGGCCTTCGTACAGGCATAGCCGTGGGCGTGGCCCTCGTGGTGCTCGCCGGGATAGGCGGCGGCGTCTACTTCCTGACCGCCGACGACGACGATGGGGACAGCGACAGCGCCGCCACGCCCCCTTCGTCCTCCGCCCCCTCCAAGCCCGGCGCACCCCAGGACCCGCAGGACCCCGAGCAGTCCCAGCCCCCCGGCGGCGGCCCGTCCGCACCGCCGTCCGAGGAGGGGTACGCCACCGACCCCCTCAGCGGCATCAGCATCCCGGTGCCGGACGGCTGGACCGGCGCGACCGGCCAGGGCGGCGGCGCCTCGGTGACCACGGGGCCCTACCCCTGCCCCAGGGACACCGCCAAGACCTGCTCCCGCGGCGGCGCGTATGCCGGACTCGCCGAGGGATTCAAGATCGACGCCAAGACGGCGGAGGCGGCCGCCAAGGCCGACATCTCCGTCAACGCCAAGGAGTCCTACGGCGGCAAGACGTACGGCAAGATCACCTCGCACAAGGAGCTGGAGTCCAAGGCGGTCACCGTGGCCGGCCAGAAGGGCTACCTCGTGCGCTGGAAGGCCGTCACCGAGAAGAGCGACGACGGCTATGTCCAGTCGCTGGCCTTCCCCTCTCCCACCCTGAAGTCCAAGCTCGTCATCGTCCGCTTCGGCATCGACGTCAACGACAAGTCCCCGAAGCTTTCCGTCATGGACGAGATCACCAACGGAATCAAGGCCGCGGCGGGCGGCGGGGCCGGCAACGGCCAGGAAGTCTGACGGGCACGGGGACGGGCACGGGCGTCGCGCGACTCCAACTCGTGCGGCTCCGGCTCACGCGGCCCCCGCCGTGAACGTCGGAGCCGGGCGGGCGGAACCACGAGGATTCCGCCCGCCCGGCCAGGAGCGGCCACGCCACCCCCGTCCCCACGGTGCGGCGCGGCAGGCAGATCGGGGCCCGTCATCCACCGGGCCCCGGTCCACGATCAGGTGGGTTCGGTCAAGCCTGACCTGGTTCGGTCAGACCCGGTTCGGTCAGCCCCAGCGCAGGCAGCACGCACGCCTCCACGAAGTCGGAGAGGTACTCCTCGTCCGCGTTCTTGCCCTCCAGGACCGGCCTGGCCCGGACCACGCCCATGAGCTGAGCCGTGATGAACCGCGTGGCCGGATGGTCCGCGGCGATCTCGCCCCGGGCCACGCCCCGCTCGACCAGGTCGCCAAGCGCCCGGGTCTCCGGCTCCACCAGCGCTTCGCGCAGCGCGCTGCGCAGATCCTCGTCCTGAAGGACCGCGTGGCTCAGCGCCTGGACCAGCATGCTGTCCCGGGTCGACCACTCCCCCGCCGCCCGCGCCGCCTCGCGCAGATCGCCGGCGAGCGTGCCGGTGTCGATGCCCGCGAACCGGACACAGCGGTTGGCGCGCAGCGCGGCGGCGACGAACTGGGGCTTCGTCTTCCACTGGCGGTAGAGCGTGGACTTGCTGCACCGGGTGGTGGAGGCCACGCCCTCCATGGTCACGGCGTCGTACCCGCACTCGCGGAGCTGGTCGAGAACGGCGTCGTAGAACTCCTGCTCACGCTCGGGCGTGATCTTGGAACGGCGCGACGAGCCCACGGGGTCCCCTGTGCTCGCGTCTGCTGCCCGGTCCGGCGACGTCATGGCTCTTCTCCTCGGTGCGGCGGCTTCGACCGACCCTATCGATACGCCAGTGTACCGGTACGCTCCCGTATCGGTACACTGGCGTATCGGTACACTGGCGTATCGATGAGTGGGGCCTACCTCACTCACTACCCGCACCACCCAGTCGTCACGTAAAGGGGCCGGGGGATGGAATCCCGAACCGAGCCTGCCGAAAGGGAACCGGACATAGCCGTCCGGGAGCCGGACACATCTGCCCGACCGCCCCTCGTCCGCGAGCTCCTCCTCGTCGTAGGACTCTTCCTCGTCTACAAATTCGGCAGGCAGCTGGCCAACGGCCACACCGGTGAGGCCTTCCGCAACGCCCATCACGTGTGGGACGCCGAACGCACCCTGCGCCTGCCGGGCGAGGGCGCCGTCCAGGACGCGCTGCTCAGCAGCGACACCCTGGTACACATCGCGAACACCTACTACGCGACCGTGCACTTCCCGGCCACCGCGCTGTTCCTGATCTGGCTCTACCTGCGCCGGCCCCGGCACTACGTATGGAGCCGCCGGGTGCTCGCCGCGCTGACCGCGGCGGCCCTCGTGCTCCACCTGACCTTCCCGCTGGCGCCGCCCCGGATGCTGGCGGCCACCGGTCTCGTGGACACCGGGCAGGTGTACGGGCCGACCGTCTACGGCGCCACCCCGCAGACCGACTCGATGGCGAACCAGTTCGCCGCGATGCCGTCCCTGCACTTCGGGTGGGCGCTGATGCTCGCCGTCGGCCTCATCGTCGCCACCTCCTCGCGGTGGCGGTGGCTGTGGCTGCTGCATCCGCTGATCACCCTGCTCGTGGTCGTCGGGACCGCCAACCACTACTGGTTCGACGCCCTCGCGGTGACCGCGCTGCTCGCCATCGCACTCGCCGTGATCAAGCTGCCGGATCCCGCGCGCTCGCTCGTCGTACGGCGGCACGCGCCCGCCCCCGAACTGGCCACCCCCGGGGTCAGGCGATGAACGCCACCCTCCTCGCCGTCGCGCTCTCGCTCGTATCGGCCGCCGCGTACGCATGTGCCGCCGTGGCCCAGGAACGCCTCGCCGCCAGCGTCACGGACCCCGGCAACGGCTTCCTGCGGCTGCTCGGCAGCGGCGTCTGGTGGTCGTCCGTCGGGCTCAACGCGTCGGCGGCGCTGCTCCACGTGGCGGCCCTGAAGTACGGTCCGCTCACCCTGGTCCAGCCGCTCGGCGCGCTCACCCTGGTCGCCGCCGTGCCGCTGGGCGCGCGGCTCGCGGGGCGGCGCGTCACCCCGCTGGAGTGGCGCGGCACGGGGCTCACGCTCATCGGCCTCGGCACGCTGCTCCTCACCGCTTCCGGGCCCGCGCCCGACGACACGCTGACCCTGACGGAGGCGCTGGCCGTCGCGGGCGCCACCATGGCCGTGATCGGCGTCCTCTCCCGTCCTGGTACGCGGCCGGGGCTGCGTCACGCGACCGCTTCCGGGTTCGCTTCGGGCGTCGCGTCCGCGCTCACCCAGACCGTGACGGTCGCCGCGACGGACCGCTCGGGTCCGCTGCTCAGCCCGCAGGTGATCGGCGTGGCGCTGCTCGTGGCCGCGTTCGCCGTGGGCGGCCTCTTCCTGTCCCAGACCGCTTACCGCGGGGGCCTCGGAGCGCCGCTGGCGGTCGTCACCCTGGCCAACCCCGTGGCCGCGGCAGCCATCGGCCTGACGCTGCTCGGGGAGCGGCTGCAGGGAGGCGTGGCCGGGCTGTTCCTGGCGGCCGGGGGCGCGGCGATCGCGGCGTACGGAGTGGTGGTCCTGACCCGGTCACCGCGGGACGAGGTGCACTCGCAGACGCCTGCCGAGGACTTCTTGCCGTCCATCCCCGGCCAGGCAGAGCCAGCCGTACTGCACCTGCCGTAGCCCCGCAAGGGGCGCGAGGAACTGCGCGACTAGCCCCCACACACCCGCAGACGCAACAAGAGAAACGGCATCGGCGCTCTGAACTCAGGGCGCCGATGCCGTTTCCGAGAGGAACAACCTCACCCGAAGCCCCGCGCATCCTGCTTCAGCGCCGTGTCGACCGTCAGGGCGGTCGCCACGACGAGGCTCAGGAGCGGCTCGGGCAGCTGGTAGTGGATCTGCAGGACGTAGTTGTCCGCGGTCGTGAACATCGTCTTGGCGAGGCCTTCCCAGGTCTTCGTGATCCGGGCGACCTCGTTGTCCGCGTGATCGACGATCGAGAAGTTCCAGGCGCGCCAGTTCTCGGCCTTGATCGCGCCGGCCTGCTGGCCGTTCACCATGATCGCGAAGTTGATCTTCCCGATCATGTTCTGCTGGACGATCTCGCCGATCGGCTGGCCGTCCGCGCGCTCGACGATGACCCGCGACTTCATGAACTTGCGGGGGCGGGTCAGCTGGAGCACGGGCTGGCCGTACGCGTCGCGGATCTCGAGCTTGTGCGTCATGAACTGGTCGATGCTGGAGACGAAGCGCGCGACCTTCTTCAGCGTGCTCTGACCGATCTGGACGACCGAGCCGAGCGTGTTGCCCGCCTGGTCCATGACGCTGTACTCGTTCGTCAGCTCGATGAGCTTGGCCTTCTGGTTCACCACAAGGACCGGCTCGGTGAAGAGCGTGCCGCCGCCCTGGGAGGTGGGCGTGACGCCCGCCTGCTGCTGAACCTGACGCTGCACCTTGGCCGGGTCGGCGGCCTGCGGGGCCGCCTGCTGCGGGTGACCGTACTGGGCCTGCTGCTGGGCGGCCTGGCCGAACTGCCCTTGCTGCTGGCCGTATTGAGCCTGCTGCTGGCCTCCGTACGGGGCCTGCGCGGGCTGCTGGGCCGGCTGCTGCTGGGCTGGTTGGGCCTGCTGCGGGACCTGCTGGGCCTGCGCGGGCTGACCGCCGGCCTGCTGGTCCGGGCTGGTGTGCTGGGTCCACTGGGAACCGTCCCACCAGCGCAGCAGCTGGGGCGCGCCCTGGGGGTCGGGATACCAGCCTGCAGGAGTGTTCGAATGCGTTGTCACCCGGGCACACTACCCCGCGGGCGGGGGCGGTCCGCCAGCCCTTCGCGGACCCTGTGACGTCGGACTCACCGGCGGACGCACTGACGGATTCACCAACGGAGACACCGGCGGAGACAGGCATCTTGCGATGGTCGGCTGAGTGCACCGTATGAAGGCTGGTCCGCCCCAGTGATCATTTCGAGGGGCGGAGTGCCGCGCCGTCTTCACGGTCGGCGCCGCCGATTGACTGAGCGCACGTGGCGCGGCCGCAGGCGCCATCTCCCTTATGCCTTTGAGGAGTAGTGCATGTCGCAGCTCACCGATCCCGTCCCGGGCGCCGTGTTCCCACGTCTCGGGTGGGTCGACGACCTGCTTCTTCCGGCCCTCTCCGCGGCGGTGGACGCCCTCCCTGAACCCGAGAGGAAGGTGGCCCGCTACCACCGCGGGTGGTGCGACGCCGAGGGTGCGCCCGTGCCGGCGGTGTCGAGTCGGGGCAAGGCGGTCCGGCCCGCGCTGACGCTCCTCTCCGCGGTGGCGGTCGGCGGCGACGCCGGGTGCGCTCTGCCAGGCGCGGTGGCCGTGGAGCTGGTGCACGACTTCACGCTGCTCCACGACGACGTCATCGACGGCGACGCCCTGCGCCGCCACCGGCGGGCCGCATGGTCGGTGTTCGGCACTCCGGCGGCGGTCCTGACCGGTGACGCCCTCGTTGTCGCCGCGATGCGGGCCGTCACCGAGTTGCCCTCCCCCGTCGCGGCCGCGGCGGTGCAAGAACTCGTCGGGGCCCTGCTCGATCTGGTGGAGGGCCAGAGCCTCGACGTGGCTTTCGAAGAGGCGTCCGAGGTGTCCGTGGCGCAGTACTTGGCCATGGCCGAGGGCAAGACCGGGTCGCTGATGGGCTGCGCCTGCGCACTGGGCGGTGTCCTCGCAGGTGCCGACGCCGAAAGGGTGCGCGGACTGCGGGAGTTCGGCCGCTGCCTGGGCGTCGCCTTCCAGTGCGCCGACGACCTGCTCGGCATCTGGGGCCGCACCGCGCGGAGCGGAAAGCCGGTGGGAGCGGACCTGGCAGCGCGCAAGAAGTCACTTCCCGTGGCGGCGGCCCTCGCCGGAACCGACTCGGCCGCGGACCGGCTGCGGGCCCTGTACGGCTCGCCGCACCCACTCGGGGAACAGGACATCGCCCTGATGCGCGAACTGGTGGAGAAGGCAGGCGGCCGGCAGGCAGCCGAGCGGGAGGCGCACCGCCAGATGTCCGCCGCGCTGAGGGCGTTGTCGTGTGCCCGGCCGACGGCGGACGCCTACCGGCAGTTGCAGGAGATCGCCTGGGCGATGATCCGCAGGGACTCCTGACCAGCGGCTGCCCCCAAAGACCAGCGGCTGCCCCCAAAGAGGAGCGGCGCGCGGGCGTGACTTTGGCCCGGGTGGGCCGTTGTCCGTGCGGTGGCCGTTTTGTGGCATCTGCCCTGCTGTGGCGTGGATGCGCGAAGTGGAACGTGGTGAAGAAACGCGGGGAAGCTGTGCAGCAGACCGAGCCAAGTCCAGACCTCCCGGGCGATCTTCCGGCCGTCTCCGCCTACGGGCTGCACGTGACCCGTGGCAGCCAGACGATTCTGTCGAACCTCACCTTCACCATCCCCCGCGGTTGCGTCGTCGGCCTGCTCGGCCCCAGTGGCTGCGGGAAGACGACGCTGCTGCGTTCCGTGGTGGGCGTACAGCAGCCAACGGCGGGCCACGTCCAGGTACTCGGGCACGCGGCCGGCGCCCAACAGCTGAAGACCCGCGTCGGCTATGTCACTCAGGCCCCCTCGGTGTACGCGGACCTGACCGTCCTCGAAAACCTGCGGTACTTCGCCGCCGCCCTGGGGATGCGGGGCTGGCGTCGAGAGGACGCGGTGGTCCGCGTGGTCAAGGAGGTCGACCTCGCCGACTACGCCGACAAGCTCGTCAGTTGCCTCTCGGGCGGCCAGTACTCACGGGTCTCGCTCGCCGTGGCGCTCCTGAACAAGCCCCCCCTGCTGGTGATGGACGAACCGACGGTCGGTCTCGACCCCATGGTGCGCCGGGAGTTGTGGGGGGTGTTCCAGCGGCTGGCCGCGGAGGGCACGACGCTGCTGATCTCCAGTCATGCCATGGACGAGGCCGATCGCTGCGACCGGCTGCTGCTGATGCGCTCCGGCCGACTCCTCGCCAGTGCGGACCGGGCCACGCTCCTGGGGCACACCAGATGTACGGATGTGGAAGAGGCGTTCATGCACTTGGTGCAGGCCTCCGCCACGGCCGACGCGCGCGCCCGGCAACGGGCCGCCGCACAGAGCCTGTTGACCGACGTCCCCGGGCTGCTCGACCAGGCGTCGGCACCCGAAGCCGAGCGGGCCTACTTCGCCACGGACGCCCACTCGTGAACCACTCCCCTCTGGCCGGCCGGCTGCCCTTCTCGCCCACCATCACCGGTGCGACAGCTCTGCGCGTCCTGCAGCAGATCTCGCGCGACAAGGGCAGCACCGCCCTGCTCCTGGGCATCCCCTGCATGCTGATGGTGCTGCTCAAGCTGATGTTCCACGACTCGGAGTCCACCTTCGAGCGGGTGGGCCCCCAGGTCTTCGGCATCTTCCCTGTCATCGTGATGTATCTCGTGGCGTCCGTCTCCACCCTGCGCGAACGCACCACCGGCACCGCCGAGCGACTGCTCACCATGCCGGTACGGCGACTGGACATCGTGCTCGGCTACAGCCTCGCCTTCACCTTCCTGGCACTGGCCCAGGCGGTGCTCTCCACCCTCCTGGCCGTCGGGCCGCTGGGCCTCGACATCAAGGGCCCCGCCTACCTGTTGATGGTCATCGCCATGCTCGGCGCCTTGCTCGGTCTGGCCCTGGGGCTGCTGGTGAGCGCCTTCGCCCGCAACGAGTTCCAGGCGGTGCAGTTCCTGCCGGCGGGCGTCCTGCCGCAGTTCCTGGTGTGCGGGCTCTTCGTGCCGCGCGACCAGATGCAGGGAGCGCTGTCGGGCGCGGCCCAGCTGATGCCCATGACCTACGCCGTCCAAGCCGCGGGCGAGGCCGCCAGGCATTCCGGCGTCACCGGCCTGTTCGTCAGGGACGCCCTGCTGATCCTGGCCTGCGTGATCGTCGTGCTCGTCGCGAGCGCCGCCACCCTCAAGCGGTGAGACCGGCCGGGCACGGACGAACGGCCTCCCCCCGGTCATCCGGGAGGAGGCCGCTGCGGCCCGGAATGCCCCTAGTCCTCGAGGTCCCACCGGAAGCCACCCGAGACGGCGCCCTCGCGCGGGACGTCGAACGGCCCGACGTGCAGGGGCTCTTCGTCGTGGTCGTGGTCGCCGGGGACGGGGTAGCCACCCGGGCCCGGGTAGGTCACGGCCTGGGGCGGAAGGGACGTGGCGGCGGCAGTTGCCGTGCCGCCGGCCGTCAGGGCGAGAGCGGCGAGCGACACAACAGCGAGACGACGAAGACGCAACGACATCAGAGTCCTCCTACGGAAAGAAAGGGAATTGCAGGGAGAGTGAACGATTTCAGCCTAGTAGTTTCGCGACTGGCACCGGGTCAGACGATGCCGACTTTCTCGAAGGTCACCGAAAAAGGGAAAGCGAAAAGGGAAGAAAGATAAATGATGACCGGAAAGGCGGGACGGTGCGCCGCGTGATGTATGGCCTTGCGTTGCTGTTGCTCTGCGCGCCGTCGACCCGGGCCGATCCCCGTGATCCCGGACCGCCGCCCCACCCCATCGCCGATGGCACCCCGCAGGACGACATGGCCTACGAGATCAACCAGCGCCGTACCGAAGCGGGATGTCCGCGAATCCGGCTGCGGCACTCACTCAACCGGGCCGCCCAGGGACACAGTGCCGACATGGCCCGCCATGAGCGGCTCACCCACAGGGGGCACGACGGGAGCCGTCCGGCTGACCGAATGCGCGCGGCCGGCTACCGGCCCGCTTCCAGTGGCGAGGTCCTGGCCGTCGGACCCACCACCGCGGGTGCCGCCGTCGAGAGGTGGATGGACAGCCCCCCGCACCGGGCCATCGTCCTCGCCTGCCGCTACACCCACGCGGGCGTCGGTGTGGCGGCAGGTGACAACGGCCCCTGGTGGGCGGTGGATCTGGCCGCACCCCCATGAGTCAGCCGAGGTCCCGGTCCCACCACCAGGCGACGCAGGGCGCGTTCTCCACCGGTCCCGGCCGGTGGTCGGACGGCTCATCGGCCCACGTGATGTTCGCGTCCTCCGCCTTCTCCGGCCAGTGGCCGAGGCTGAGGTAGCGGGGCACACGCATGCCCCACTCGTTGTTTCCGCGCATGCCGTACCGCAGACCCTGGAGGTATGTCGCAAGGTCCGCGCCGGCGGCCGGCCTGACGCGGTCGTGCAGCTGGAGGAAACGTCGCAGGATGCGATCGCGCAGCGCGTTGGCCTGGTGGACGGCCTCCTGCAGCGGGACTTCCCGCTCGGCCATGAGCACGGTGTAGATGTTCTGGTCGGCCTGGCTGTGGCTCATCTCCTTGTGCAGCGAGTGCCGGTCGTTGTCGAGGGCGGCCACCATGGCCGCCATCTCGGTCAGCGCCCGCACCGCCGGGTGATGGAGCTCCCGGTCGGGCACCTCGGCTCCGGTGGCCAGTTCCAGCAGCGCCATCGTGGGGAAACCGCCCGCCGACAACAGCCGCATCGCCAGGAATTCGTCGAGACCCGGCATACGGCCCAGCGCCTGGTTACCGATCTGCCAGGACACTCCCGAAAGCCAGGCCCGGTGCGCCTGCACGAAGCGGTGCACCTGCGTGGGCGGGGCGAAGGAGCGGAAGCGACGCATGATGTCCTTCAAGGCGCCGATGAACCGGTCGTCGGCCGAGGCCGAGTCGGTCTCGCACGCCCGCTGCACCAACCCCGCCAGGGCGTTGAACTGAGCGGGACGTCCGCTCAGCGGTCCGCTGTCACAGCGCTCGTCGTCGAACCCGAAGCCCCAGTAGACCCACAGGACGGCCGCAAGCAACCGGTCGTCGTCCGCCACGGGAGCGAAACGGGCGAAGAAGTCAGCACTGTGGGTCGCCACGACCCATGCCTTCTCCTTTTCCGACGCGCACATACCGCTGGTTCCGATCCATTCCACGGCCCGCTTTTCGATGTCCCGGACATGGGGATGCAGGGAGGATTCCAACGGGCAGTAGAGCGGCGGAAGTTCCACTTCGGACAATCGCAATTCCATGGCGACATGCACCTTCCGGCGAAAGGACAAGGGGTGAGGGATGAGCCACGATCATCTGCGACCTCCTGCGGCGACACGACGAGACGTGCCCGAGAGCCGACCGCGTCAATCGAAGGAATGGCGGAAGGTACGCCGTTGACTTCGCGCCCCGCGGCTACCCCTTAGATCACACTTTCGGCACGCCTGTGACCAGGGACAACAGCCGTCGTTGAGGCAGACATGCGATCTCGTACCTTTCAGCGTGCCATTGTCCTGCTCGTAGTTGTGGCCGCCTTGCAGGGCGGCGCGTCAGCCGTCGCCGCCGACCCCAAGCCCGGCGGCAAGTCAGCCTCGGTCGACCCTCTCAAGCCGCTCGCACAAGGCGCGTCGGCGTTCGCCGGCATGGCCGCGCCGTTCGTCAACGCGGCCAGCGACGTCATGTTCCCGAGGTCATAGGCCTCACCGAGGGAGAGCGGACCTCGATCTCCAGCCGCGCCCCGCTCTCCCTCAGCTCCACCGCCCCGACGCGCCCCGCGGCACACACATCGGCCTCCGCGGCCCTGAAGCGCTCCAGGCTCACCCGCGGCCCCGTCACCACAAGGCCCGCGACCTCCGCCCGCATGGACAGCCGCGCCTCCGACTTCGCCCTGCGGATCGCCGCGATGGCTTCCGAGGCCGTCGCGAGGACCGCGGCATCCGCCCCCGCAGGGACCTCAGGAGTGGGCCACGCTGCGCGGTGGACGGAGCCCTGGGCGTACCAGGACCACACCTCCTCCGTCACGAACGGCAGGACCGGCGCGAACAGCCGGACCAGCGCGTCGAGCACCGCCCGCAGCGTCACGCGCGCCGACTCCGTCCCCGCGCCCGCCCCTTGGTCGCCGTACGCCCGCGCCTTCACCAGCTCCACGTAGTCGTCGCAGAAGCTCCAGAAGAACCGTTCCGTACGCTCCAGCGCCCGCGCGTAGTCGAAGTCGTCGAAGGCCGCGGTCGCCTCCTCGACGGTCGCGGCGAGTTCGGCGAGCACCGCCCGGTCGAGCGGCTCGGTGACCGGAGCCGCCGGTCCGTCCACGGCACCGAGGCCGAGGACGAACTTGCCGACGTTCAGGATCTTCGTCGCCAGGCGGCGGCCGACCTTCATCTGGCCGACGTCGAACGCCGTGTCCGTGCCGGGCCGCCCGCTCGCCGCCCAGTAGCGGACCGCGTCGGAGCCGTGCCGGGCGAGCAGGTCCCCGGGCGTGACCGCGTTCGACTTGGTCTTGGACATCTTCTTGCGATGCGGGTCGAGGATCCAGCCGGAGATCGCGGCATGACGCCAGGGCAGCTCTCCCTGCTCGGCGTGCGCGCGCACCACTGTCGCGAACAGCCATGTACGGATGATCTCGTGGGCCTGCGGCCGGACGTCCATGGGGAAGACCCGCGCGAACAGATCCGGGTCCGAGCGCCAGCCGCCTGCGATCTGCGGGGTGAGCGAGGACGTGGCCCAGGTGTCCATGACGTCCGGGTCGCCGGTGAAGCCGTGCGGCACGCCGCGCCGGTCGTCCTCGTATCCGGGCGGCGCCTCCGCGCTCGGATCGACGGGCAGGGCGGACGCGTCCGGGACGATCGGGTGGGCGTAGTCCGGCTCGCCGTGGCCGTCCAGCGGGTACCAGACGGGGATCGGCACGCCGAAGAAGCGCTGCCGGCTGACCAGCCAGTCGCCGTTGAGGCCGCCAACCCAGTTCTCGTAGCGCACCCGCATGTGCAGCGGATGCCACGCCAACTCGCCGCCACGTGCGAGGAGTTCGTCCCGCAGCCGCTCGTCGCGGCCGCCGTTGCGCAGGTACCACTGCCGGGTGGTGACGATCTCCAGGGGCCTCTCACCCTTCTCGTAGAACTTCACGGCGTGCGTGACGGGCCGCGGCTCACCCTCCAGTTCACCGCTCGCCCGCAGCAGCTCCACGACACGCTCCCGCGCGGTGTGCGCCGTGGCGCCCGCCAATTGCCCGTACGCGGCGACGGCTTGAGCCGATTCGATTCCGCTCGGCGGCTGCGCGAGGAAGCGGCCGTCCCAGCCGATCACCGGTCGTGTGGCGAGCCGCAGCTCACGCCACCAGGTGACGTCAGCCGTGTCGCCGAACGTGCAGATCATCGCGATGCCCGTGCCCTTGTCCGGAACAGCGGCGCGGTGCGCCACGACCGGCACGTCGACGCCGAAGAGCGGGGTGCGGACCGTCGCGCCGATCAGGTCCTTGTGGCGCTCGTCGTCGGGGTGGACGACCAGGGCGACGCAGGCCGGGAGCAGTTCGGGCCGGGTCGTGTCGATGAGGACCGGCCGGTCGTCCGGGCCGTGGAAGGTGAGCCGGTGGTAGGCGCCGGGCCGCTCCCTGTCCTCCAGTTCGGCCTGCGCGACGGCCGTGCGGTAGGTGATGTCCCACAGCGTGGGCGCCTCGGTGATGTACGCCTCGCCGCGCGCCAGATTGTTGAGGAACGCGAGCTGCGCGGTGGCGCGCGCCTCGGTGCCGATCGTCCGGTACGTACGCGACCAGTCGACGGACAGCCCGAGCAGCCGCCACAGTTCCTCGAAGGCCTTCTCGTCCTCGATGGTGAGTTGCTCGCACAGCTCGATGAAGTTCCGCCGAGAGACGGGTAGTTGCTGCTTCCCCGGCTTCTCGGGCGGGCGGAACGACGGGTCGTACGGCAGCGCGGGATCGCACCGCACACCGAAGTGGATCTGGACGCGGCGTTCCGTCGGCAGGCCGTTGTCGTCCCAGCCCATCGGGTAGAAGACTTCCTTGCCGCGCATGCGCTGATAGCGGGCGACGGTGTCGGTGTGCGTGTACGAGAAGACGTGTCCGACGTGCAAGGAGCCGCTGACCGTGGGCGGCGGGGTGTCGACGGAGAAGATCTCCTCCCGCGTCCTGGAACGGTCGAAGGCGTATACGCCCGCCTCGTCCCATCGCCGCGACCATTTCACTTCGAGCCCGTCGAGAACAGGCTTGTCGGGGACGCCGTCCGCGCTCGCGCGATGGGAGGATGTCATGCCTCCGCATGCTATGCGCGGGCAGGATCTGACGGCCTCCTGTTTTCGACGGCGGGCGCGCGAAAGGGCCGCCGCCGGAACTGTGGTCCGGCGGCGGCCCCTTCGGGGAGTCAGGCGGAGATGATCGCCGGGTCGCTGACCCCGGCCTGGCCGGTCTCCACGTGCCCGGCGAAGCGCCGCAGGAAAGTGGCGTCCGCGTCGGACTTCACCGTCACGTCGTACCAGCGCTTGCTCGCCCGCAGGTCGACGGTGTGCTCGACGGTGCTGCCCGCCTTCACCTTGAACGTCTGTGCCGCGCCGCCGTAGCCGTTGGAGACGCTGAGGTTCACGTCGGCGCTTCCCGCGTTCTTCAGGGTCAGCTTGAGGTTGCCGGTCGCCTTGTCGTGGCGGGCGGTCACCTCCGGGCCCACGGTCTTGCCGGGGCCTTTGAAGACGCGCAGGAAGCCGTTCGGGCCGAACACCGACAGGTCGTACGCACCCTTCGAGTACGCCGTGTTCCAGGTGTCGGAGATCTTCTTGCCCGCCTCCGTGGTGTACGTCCAGGGGCCGTCCGTACGGTTGTTGGAGCGGACGTGGAAGCAGGCACCGGCAGCGTCGCCGCCACTGAAGGTGAGCGTGAACTTGCCGTCGGCGGGCACTCCCGTTCCGTCCACCAGCGGCGCGTACGGCAGCGGGCGCGCGGGCCGGGAGCCGGACTCCTGCTTGGGCAGGGTCCCCTTCGCGGGCGCCTTGGGCACGTAGTCGGGGTGGCGCTCGTTGTCCGGCGGCTCGTAGGCGTCGGTGTCCGGCAGTTGGGCGGGGTCGGTGTCCTTGCCCGCGAAGTCGAAGGCGGAGGTGAGGTCACCGCAGATGGCGCGCCGCCACGGCGAGATGTTGGGCTCCTGCACGCCGAAGCGCTTCTCCATGAACCGGATGATCGACGTGTGGTCGAAGACCTCGGAGTTCACGAAGCCGCCGGTGCTCCACGGCGAGACGACGACCATCGGGACGCGCTGGCCGAGGCCGTAGTGTCCGGCGGCGTACTGCGCGTTGCCAGGGAAGTAGTCGAGCTTCGTGTCCACGGTGGACAGGCCCTGGTTGGCGTCCTTGGGGACGTACGGCGGGACGACGTGGTCGAAGTAGCCGTCGTTCTCGTCGTACGTGATGAACAGCGCCGTCTTCGCCCACACGGCGGGGTTGGAGGTGAGCGCGTCCAGGACCTGCGCGATGTACCAGGCGCCGAAGTTCACCGGCCAGTTCGGGTGCTCGGTGAAGGCCTCGGGCGCGGCGATGTAGGAGACCTGCGGGAGCTTGTCGGCCTTCACGTCGGCCTTCAGGAGGTCGAAGTAGCCGTCGCCCGCCTTGACGTTCGTGCCGGTGCGCGCCTTGTCGTAGAGGGGGTCGCCGGGCTTGGCGTTGCGGTACTTGTTGAAGTAGAGCAGCGAGTTGTCGCCGTAGTTCCCGCGGTACGCGTCGTCTATCCAGCCCCACTTTCCGGCCGCGTCCAGGCCGTCGCCGATGTCCTGGTACACCTTCCAGGAGACCCCCGCCTGCTCCAGGCGCTCGGCGTACGTCGTCCAGTCGTAGCCCAGTTCCTGGTTGCCGAGGACCGGGCCGCCGCCCTTGCCGTCGTTGCCGACGTGGCCCGTCAGCATGTAGTAGCGGTTGGGGTCGGTGGCCCCGATGAACGAACAGTGGTAGTCGTCGCAGACGGTGAACGCGTCGGCGAGGGCGTAGTGGAACGGAATGTCGTCGCGCGTCAGGTACGCCATCGTCCGCTCGGACTTGGCGGCGATCCAGTTGTCGTACTTGCCGTTGCCGAAGGCACTGTGGCCGCCCGCCCAGTCGTGGTCGAGGCCCGCGATGAACTGCATGCCGAGGTCCTCGGCGTCCGGGTGGTAGGGCAGCACCTCCTTGCCGCCGCCCGACTGGTGCCAGACGGATTTTCCGCTGGGCAGGGTCACCGGGCGCGGGTCGCCGAAGCCGCGTACGCCCTTCATGGTGCCGAAGTAGTGGTCGAAGGAACGGTTCTCCTGCATCAGGACGATGACGTGCTCGACGTCCTCGATGGAACCGGAGCGGCGCTGGGCGGGCAGGGCGGCAGCGCGGGCGATGCTCTCGGTGAGCATCGCGGAGGCTGCGGTGCCGCCGGCGATCTGCATGAACCGGCGCCGATTGAGTTCTGGCATGAGTGGATTCGACCTCGTGGTGTGGGGTGTGGGGGGCGTGAGCGGGTGAAGTGTTTCAAGGGGAGCAAGGATCAGGGAAGGGGCTGTGACCTGGATGTGAAGAGAAGTCCAATCCTTGGTGGGCGGGACACAAGGCCTGACCTTATGGGGACCAAAGTCCTGTATTTGACATATGTGAACCGACATGCCTGACTTGGCCCTGCACCGCTCGATGGTGCGTTCTTCCGTGTTCCGCGATCGCAAGGAGGTGTTCGGGATGAGTCCCGAAGGAAGTCCTTGCGTCAGCGTCACGTCTCACTGAAGCGGTTCCGCTTCCCCGGCTGAGGCGTCACCCTGCCTCGCCCCTTTTTCCGCCCTGCGGTGATGCTCGCGCAGTCATGCCTGCGCGGTAGTCCGCCATGCCCGCAGGCGGCGACCCATCACATCTACGTCCCTGTGCGCGGGCGTGCTTCGCCATGCCCCCGCACGGAGGGAGGTCTGCCATGAACAAGCTGATTCCCCAGGTACGCCCGGCGACGCCGGGCGAGAACCCCGTGAACAACCGCGAGCGCAAGGCCGCCGAGCTGGACGCCCGGACCCGCGAAGTCGGCGTACGGCTCGCCGAGTTGAGCGCGAAGCCCGCCCGCGACGTCCTGCGGGACCTCGGCACGGGCACCCGCGGACTGCGCCAGGACCAGGTCCTCGAACGCCTGGAGCGGCACGGCGAGAACGTCGTCGCCCAGGAGCGCGCACCGCACTGGACGGCGCAGCTCGCCAAGTCCTTCCGCAACCCCTTCATCGGCGTACTCGTCGTGCTCGCGGCGGTCATGTACTGGCAGGACCCGGCCGACCCCGGCGTCTGGATCCTCACCTCGATGGTGCTGATCAGCGGCCTGCTGCGGTTCTGGCAGGAGTTCCGCTCGACCCGCTCGGCGCAGGCGCTGAAAGCCCTGGTCACCACCTCCTGCGCGGTCCAGCGCCGGTGGAGCGAGCGCCCCGGCACCGAAGAGATCCCGATGGAGCAGGTCGTACCCGGCGACCTCGTGAAGCTCGCCGCGGGCGACATGGTCCCGGCCGATCTGCGGCTGCTCACCGCCAAGGACCTGATGGTCAGCCAGGCCGCCCTGTCCGGCGAGTCGCTGCCTGCGGCCAAGGCGGACACGCGCGCCCCCGACCTCGGCCAGCGCACGACCATCGATCCCGTCGAGGCCGACAACCTCTGCCTGATGGGTACGTCGGTGACCTCGGGCACGGCGACCGGCGTGGCCGTCGCCACGGGCGCGGACACCTACTTCGGCTCGATGGCGGGCGCCCTGGCCGGTGACCGCCCGCAGACCGCCTTCGACCTCGGCGTGCGGCGGGTCAGCTTCCTGCTCATCCGCTTCATGCTGGTGATGGTCCCGATCGTCTTCGCGGTCAACGGCTTCACCAAGGGCGACTGGGACCAGGCGCTGCTGTTCTCGATCTCCGTGGCGGTCGGGCTCACGCCTGAGATGCTGCCGATGGTCGTCTCGGCGAACCTGGCGCGCGGCGCGGTCGCGATGTCGAAGCACAAGGTCGTCGTCAAGCAACTCAACGCGATCCAGAACCTGGGCGCGATGGACGTGCTGTGCACCGACAAGACGGGGACACTCACCGAGGACCGCATCGTCCTCGACCGCTACCTCGACGCGCGCGGTCACGAGGACCGCGAGGTGCTCGAATACGCCTACCTCAACGCGCACTTCCAGACGGGCCTGCGCAATCTCATGGACCAGGCGGTCGTCGACCGCATCGACGAGGCCGAGGAGGTTGTCGTCGACCGGCTCTTCACGATGGTCGACGAGATCCCCTTCGACTTCGCCCGACGACGGATGTCCGTGGTGCTGCGCCGCGAGGAACTGTCGGGTCCGGCCGCCGAGCACACCATCGTCACCAAAGGCGCGGTGGAAGAGGTCGTCGAGCGGTGCGCTCACGTCATGGACCGCGGCGAGCGCGTCGGACTCACCGCCCAACTGCGCGCCCACGTCACGCACATCAGCGAACGCCACAACCGCGAGGGCCTGCGCGTCCTGGCGGTGGCGACGCGCACCGTGCCCGCCGACCGCGACACCTACACGATGGCGGACGAGTCGGACCTGACCCTCGTCGGGTTCCTGGCGTTCCTCGACCCGCCGAAGCAGGACGCCGCCGACGCCCTGCGCGCGCTCGCCGGCAACGGCGTCGCGGTCAAGGTCGTCACCGGCGACAACGAACTGGTCGCGGCGCGGGTCTGCGCCGATGTCGGCCTCGACGTCAGCGAGTTGATCACGGGCGCCACGGTCGACCTGGTCGACGACGCGGAGCTGCGCCGTCTCGCCCGTACGACCACGGTGTTCGCGCGGGTCAACCCGGTCCAGAAGGCGCGGATCGTACGGGCCCTGAAGGCCGACGGGCACACGGTCGGGTTCCTCGGGGACGGCATCAACGACGCGGCGGCGCTGCGCGAGGCGGACGTGGGTGTCTCGGTCGACACGGCCGTCGACATCGCCAAGGAGTCCGCGGACATCATCCTCCTGGAGAAGGACCTGATGGTCCTGGAACAGGGCGTGTTGATGGGCCGTCAGACCTTCGGCAACACCATCAAGTACATCAAGATGACGGCGTCGTCGAACTTCGGGAACGTCTTCTCGGTCCTGGTCGCTTCGGCGTTCCTCCCCTTCCAGCCGATGCTCGCCATCCACCTCCTGGTGCAGAACCTCTGCTACGACATCAGCCAGCTGTCGATCCCCTGGGACCGGATGGACAAGGAGTACCTGCGCGAGCCGCGCACGTGGGACGCGAAGGGCATCGGCCGGTTCATGATCCGGGTCGGTCCGATCAGCTCGGTCTTCGACATCACCACGTTCCTGGTGATGTGGTACGTCTTCCAGGCGAACTCGCCCGCGCAGCAGACCCTCTTCCAGACGGGCTGGTTCGTGGAGGGTCTGCTGTCGCAGACGCTGATCGTGCACATGATCCGCACGCGCAGGATCCCGTTCATCCAGTCCCGCGCGTCACTGCCGGTGCTGCTCATGACGGGCGCGGTGATGGCCTTCGGCCTCTGGCTGCCGTTCTCGCCGCTGGCTCCGGCCCTGTCGATGGAGCCGCTGCCGATGAGCTACTTCCCGTGGCTGATCGGGACGCTGCTCGCATACTGCACGCTCACCCAGGTGGTGAAAGGCTGGTACATCCGTCGCTACGGCAGCTGGCTCTGACGCCGAAGACCCCAGGGGCGGCCCGGTCAGCTCGTGAGGACGACGAGCTGCTGGGTCGCCCGGGTCATCGCCACATAGCGGTCGACCGCTCCCTCGATGCCCCCGCCGAAGTTGTCCGGGTCGATGAGGACGACCAGGTCGAACTCGAGTCCCTTCGAGAGCTCCGGGGTCAGTGACCGGACGCGGGACGTCGCCTCGAAGGCGGGATCGCCGATGACACAGGCGATCCCGTCGGCGTTGGCGGCGAGCCAGCCGTCGAGCACCGAGTCGAGCTCCGTCACAGAGCCGTGCACGACGGGTACGCCGCTGCTGCGGATGGAGGTCGGCACGTTGGCGTCCGGGAGCGCGGCCCGGATGACCGGCTCGGCCTCCGTCATGACCTCTTCCGGCGTCCGGTAGTTGACGCCCAGGGAGGCCACCTCGATCCGGTCGAGCCCGATCCGCTCCAGGCGTTCCTGCCACGACTCGGTGAACCCGTGCCGGGCCTGGGCTCGGTCGCCGACGATGGTGAAGCTGCGGGACGGGCAGCGCAGCAGCAGCATCTGCCACTCCGCGTCGGTCAGCTCCTGGGCCTCGTCCACGACGACGTGCGCGAACGGTCCCGCGAGCCGGTCCGGGTCCGCAGGCGGCAGTTCGGACTCATCGACCAGGCTGACCTGGGCGTCCTGGCCACGCAACATCGTCACCAGGCCTTCGCCGTCGTCACCGTCGGCGCCGGAGGCGGCCGCGGCGTCGATCAAGTTGTCGACGACCTGCGCCATCTGCTCGCGCTGGGCGGCGAGTATGGCCTCGTGCCGGCGCTTCTGCCGGGCCGCCTCCGGGTCGCCGAGCCGCTGGCGTGCCGCGTCCAGGAGCGGCAGATCGGACAGCGTCCAGGCCTGCGGCGCCTCCTTGCGGAGCAGCGTGCGCACCTCGTCCCGGTCGAGCCAGGGCGCGCACATCCGCAGATAGGCGGAGTTCGACCACAGGTCTCCGACGAGGTCCGCCGCTTCGAGCAGCGGCCACGCCTGATGCAGGGTGGTGACCAGCTCCTCGTCGTGCCGCAGCGACTTCTCGAAGAGCTCGCCGGGGACGTCGCCGTCGAGCTTGTCGAGGAGGATCGCGACGATCTCCTCCCAGACCTGCTCGCGCGCCTCGTTGTGCGGAGTGCCGCGTCCCGCCGCGTCGAACGCCTCGGCCCAGTCGTCGGCGCTCAGCCAGACGTCGGCCCAGTCGGTCGAGACGGTCATGCCCTTGGTGGGCGGCTCCTCGTAGAACCTGACGGCCTTCTCGATCGCCTTCACCATGTCCGCGGACGACTTCAGGCGGGCCACTTCGGGGTCGCTCTCGGCCTGTGCCGTGGCGCCCTCGGTGACCAGGTCCTGCAAGATGCAGGTCTGCACGCCCTCCTCGCCGAGGCTGGGCAGGACGTCGGAGACGTAGTTCAGGTAGGGCCGGTGCGGGCCGACGAACAGCACGCCGCCCCGGCTGTGCCCGAGACGGGGATCGGAGTAGAGGAGATAGGCGGAACGGTGCAGGGCGACGACGGTCTTGCCCGTGCCCGGGCCGCCGTCGACGACGAGAGCACCGCAGGAGCCCGCCCGGATGATGGCGTCCTGGTCGGACTGGATGGTGGCGAGCACGTCGCGCATCCGGGACGAGCGGTTGCTGCCCAGGCTGGCGATGAAGGCGGACTGGTCGTCGAGCGCCGCGTGCCCCTCGAGCCCGTCGGCGGTGAACACCTCGTCCCAGTAGTCGCTGATCCGGCCGTCGGTCCAGCGGTATCTGCGGCGGCTGGCCAGGCCCATCGGGTCGGCGTGGGTCGCCGCGAAGAACGGCTCGGCCGCCGGGGCGCGCCAGTCGAGCAGCAGCCTGCGCCCCTCGCTGTCGGTGAGGCCGAGCCTGCCGATGTATACGGGCTCGGGGTCGCCCGCGGTGACGATGTGCCCGAGGCACAGGTCGAGGCCGAAGCGGTTCAGGGCACGCAGGCGACCGGTCAGGCGGTGGATCTCCAGGTCCCGGTCCATCGCCTCACGGCCGATGCCGCCGGGCGCCTTGCGCTGGGCGTCGAGGCGGTCGGACACCTCGGCGATGGTCTGCTCAAGGCTCTGTGCGATGGCCGCGAAGTGCTTCTCGTCCCGGGCGATCAGCGTCGGGTCGGACTTGGGGGCGAGGTGGGCAGGAAGGTCGAACGCAGACAGCAACGCAGGCACTTGGTGAATCTCCCGTTTTCGCAGGTCGCGGGCTTAGGCCTGCGATTGTGCGGCATGACCGGGGCCTTGCCGCAAGCCCCCCACTGCGCTATAAATTAAGAGTGGCAAGGAGTGGGAACACCTCCTTGCCTTCTCTTTTTGGAGATTCATGACCGCACACATCCATGGCAGCTGCGCCCCGGGATTCGAGGGCGTACGCGAGGAGTTCGAGCGGAACTTCACCGAGCGGGGCGACCTCGGTGCGGCCGTCGCCGTCACCGTGGACGGCGAGTTCGTCGTCGACCTGTGGGGCGGTGACGCGGACAGGACGGGCACGCGCGCGTGGGAGCGCGACACGCTGGTGAACGTGTACTCCACGACCAAGGGGATGACCGCGCTGTGCGCGCATCTCCTTGCCGACCGGGGCGAGCTCGATCTGGACGCGCCGGTCGCCCGCTACTGGCCGGAGTTCGCCCAGGAGGGCAAGGCCGACATCCCGGTGCGCTGGCTCCTGAGTCATCGCTCCGGGGTGATCGCGCCGCGCGAGCCCATGACCTCGGACGACCTCTACGACTGGGAGAAGGTGTGCGGGGCGCTCGCCGCGACACCGCCGTGGTGGAAGCCCGGTTCGGCGCAGGGATACCACGCGCTGAGCTACGGCTATCTCGTCGGCGAGGTCGTCAGGCGGATCACCGGGGTCTCGCTCGGCACGTTCCTGCGGAGCGAGGTCACGGGGCCGCTGGGTGCGGATGTGTACGTGGGCACTCCGGAGAGCGAGCACGGCCGGTGCGCGAACATGGCCAGACCGCTCGCTCCGGACGGCCCGCGCAGCGCGCTCGGCTCCGCTCCTCCGCCCGCGCCGCCGGTGACGTCGATCGACGACCACCCGATGGCCGTCGTCACGCTCGCCCTGCGGTACCTCCCCGTCGGCAACGTGAACAGCGCGGCCTATCGGTCCGCCGAGATCCCCGCGGCCAACGGGCACGCGTCCGCCCGGGGGCTCGCGACGGTGTACGCGGCGCTGGGTAGCGGGGAGCTGGTCGGTCCCGCCGCGCTGGAGCGGCTCCGGACCCGGCAGGGTGAGCCCGACGAGCCGGACCTGGTTCTCGCGGCGGGCACGGCGTGGGGCGAGAAGTGGGAATGGGGACTCGGCTACATGCTGAACCTGTACGGCCAGGCCGGACCCAATCCGCGGGCCTTCGGGCACGGGGGCGCGGGCGGGTCGTACGCGTTCGCCGATCCCGAGAACAAGGTCTCGTACGCGTACGTGATGAACCAGATGGGCGGCGGGACCTCGGGAGAGGATCTGCGGAGCGTGCATCTGGTGGGGGCGCTGTACCGAGCCCTGAGGTAGGGGTTGGAGGTCGGGGGTGGGGGCCAGGGGGGAACGTAATCTGCCCCCATGGAGCAGCACACCCCCCGCCACCGCCCGACCGGGCAGTACGCCGCCGCCGACACCCGCCGAGCGGCCATCATCGACGCGGCTCTCGCGCTCTTCGCCAAGGCGGGCTATCTGAATTCCTCCCTGGCGAAGATCGCCGAGGAAGCGGGCACATCCGCCACCGTCATCACCCACCACTTCGGGTCGAAGCGGCGGCTCCTGATGGCGGTGCTCGAAGCCCGCGAGGAGCGCACGGTCCGTACCTTCGGACGGCTCGGCCCCGACTCCGGCGGAGACGACGTACGCGCGCTGTTCCACGAGGTGCTCGCGCTGGCCGCGTACAACCTCACCCAGCCCGGGCTCATCCACCTCTACACCAAGCTGTCGGCGGAGGCCGGGGACCCCTCGCACCCGGCACACGCCTACTTCGCCGAGCGGTACGAACGCGTCGCGCTGTCCCTGGCCTCCGTGCTCCAACGCGCGGTCGATGCAGGCCAGTTGAAACCCGGCACCGACCCGCAGAGCGTCGCCCGCGAGGTCCTCGCCGTGTCCGACGGGCTCCAGGTCCAGTGGGCCATCGCCGAAGGGCGCCTGGATTTCGTCGAGTTGTACCGAGCCCACCTGGACCGGCTCACCCAAGCCCTCACCGTGGACGGCAAGGGACTTGGGTACGGTCAGCCCTCCAGCGGGCCCTCGTCCGCCTAGCGCGCCACCCCCGTCAGCCGGATGTCGCGCGACGACGACCCGACGTACACCGCGCGCCGCCCCTCGGGACGCACCCAGCGGCCGCGGTCCGTGTCCCAGTACGACAGCTGCCGCTCGGCGACCCGCACCCTGACCCTGCGCGACTCCCCCGGGCGCAGTTCGACGCGGTCGAAGGCGGCCAGCGTCTTGACGGCCATCTCGACATCGGCGCCGCGCGGCGGGCCCACGTACACCTGCGGGACCTCGGCGCCCGTGCGCCGCCCCCGGTTGGTCACCGTGAACGACACCTCGTAGCCCTCGCCCGCCCTGCGCACGGACAGGTCGCGGTAGCCGAACTCCGTGTAGGACAGGCCGTGTCCGAAGGGGAAGAGGGGCTCGATGTCCGCCTTGTCGAAGCCGCGGTAGCCGGTGAAGATGCCCTCGCTGTACGTGACCACTCCGTCGACGCCGTAGTAGCGCTCGGGGTGGGCCGGGTCCAGGGTCGGGTGGTCCGTGTCCTTCTTCGGCCAGGTCACGGTGGCCTTGCCGCCCGGGTTCGCACGGCCGGTGAGGAGGTCGGCGGTGGACCAACCGCCCTCCTGGCCGACGTAACCGGTGTGCAGGATCGTGCCGACCTCGCGGCGCCAGGGCATCGTCGCCGGGCAGCCGGTGGTGAGGACGACGACCGTACGCGGGTTGGCCCTGGCGACCGCCGTGATCAGCTCGTCCTGGTGGGCGGGGAGAGTCAGCGTGGTGAAGTCGCCGCTGCCGCCCACAGAGCCGCCCGACCCGTTGAAGGCGAAGACGACCGGGGTGTGGACGCGCCGGGCCAGCTTCGCCGCGGCGGCGATGGAAGCGGTGCGCCGCTCGGGGGTCACCCAGGCGAACCGCACCTGGACCGGGCCGCGTTCGGCGATGGTCGCGGCCCAGCCGGTTGCCTTGACGACGACCTGGTAGGACTTGCCGCCGGTGAGCTGGATGGGGTCGGCCTGGCCGTTGTCGAGGCCGTCCGTGGTCGGCACGATCGATGACCACTTGCGCGCGAAGCTGTCGCGGGCGCCCGCCGCGGTCGTCAGCTCCTTGCCGTCGAGGCTCAGCGAGACGGCCGCGCCCCAGCCCTGGATCTTGAGCGCGTACTCGCCGGTGGTGGGCGGCACGAAGGTGCCGGTCCACTCGGCGGTCGTGCCGACGGGGAGGGCCTTGTCGCCGACGAAGTCGACTGCTCTGTCGGTGCCCCCACCCTTGCGCGTGAGGCCCTTGGGGAACGCGGACGCGGGGACCGCCGTGCCCGTGAGGTCGACGCCGACCTCGTACGCGATCTTCCGCTTGGTGCTGCGGCGCAGCGCATCGAGGGGGCTGACCAGGCGTTCCTCGAAGCCGTACGCGCGCTCGCCCGAGACCGATGTGGCGACCTGGCCCGCGGTCGGGCCGATGAGTGCGAGGTCGTGGAGGGCGGCGCGCGACAGCGGCAGGCCGCCGTCGTTGGCGAGCAACACCGCGCCCTGGGTGGCGACTTCGCGGGCGACTCGGGCACCGGCCCTGACGTCGATGTTCCTGCGGGCGGGGACGCGGCTGCCGTCGAGCATGCCGAAGGCGTCGTACTGGCCGAGGATGCGGGAGACGGCGGTGTCCAGGGCGGTCTCGGGGATGGACCCGTCCTTGATGGCCTTCTTCAGGGGCTCCCCGTAGAACGAGCCGTCCCACATCTGCATGTCCTGGCCCGCTTCGAGCGCGGCCGTGGAGTGGGTGGCGCCCCAGTCCGAGGTGACGAAGCCCTTGAAGCCGAGTTCGCCGCGGA
Organism: Streptomyces sp. NPDC054866; assembly: GCF_053610745.1. Taxonomy (NCBI): domain Bacteria; kingdom Bacillati; phylum Actinomycetota; class Actinomycetes; order Kitasatosporales; family Streptomycetaceae; genus Streptomyces; species Streptomyces sp. NPDC054866. The sequence continues at coordinate 890,860 of NZ_JBSGZA010000001.1, read as the reverse complement.
GGATGTCGGTGAGGGTGGTGCGCTGCTCGGAGTTCCACTTGCCGTTGAGGTGGTTGTACGCCGACATGACCGAGGCGACACCGGCGCGTACGACTGCCTCGAAGGCCGGCAGGTACAGCTCGTGCAGGGTGCGGTCGTCGACGATGAAGTCGTAGGAGTTCTCCGGCTTCTCGCGGTCGAACTCGTGCAGGCGCTGGTTGTTGGCGATGAAGTGCTTGGCCTGGGCGAGCATGCCCTGCGCCTGGACGCCCTCGACCTGGGCGGCGCCGATGAGGCCGTTGAGGTAGGGATCCTCGCCGGACTGGTCCTTGTTGCGGCTGAAGAAGGGCGTGCGGGAGAGCTCTATCTGGGGGGCGAGCAGCACGTCCATGTCGAGGGTGCGGCCCTCACGGCCCATCACCTCGCCGTATTCACGGGCGAGTTCGAGGTTGAAGGAGCAGCCGAGCGTGGCGACGGGCGGGAGGCCGGTCGCGGACTTCGTGACGTTCACGCCCGCGGGGCCGTCGCTCAGGCGGAGCTCCGGTATGCCGAGCCGTTTGACGCCCGGCAGATACCCGGCCTGACCCAGCCTTCGCGGGTCGGTCGCGCCGTGGACGAGGCTGATCTTCTCGTCGAGGGTGAGGCGGGCGATGAGCCCCCGGACGCGGCGCGTGGCGGCGGCCGCGGCCGGGGAGGCGGTGGGGTTGGTTGCCGCCGCGGCGGGGGTGGCGGCGGCGATCGGGCCGGCGGCGGCCACGAAGGCGAAGGCGGCTGCGGTGCCGCCCAGTTGCTTCATAAGTTCACGACGTGTGGTGGCAGGCATGGCGGAATGGCCTCCGAACGCGGCTCTGAACGCAGCTCTCAACGCAGCTCTGGGCATGCCGAACTGGTCGACGACGCCAAGAACTGAATGCGTCATCCGCGCCAGTGCGGTGTTACGGGGCCTGAGTCTTGATTGGTTGAACGCTTAAGGTCAAGGCTCGCGTCGGCAAAACTTTGTGGGTCGTTCAGTTTTTGGATCTGGGCGGTGGGGTCGGCTCTCGTTGCGACTCTCGTTGCGGCCTCATGAACGCTGCGATGTACGGGGAATAGCGAGGCGATCATGGCGGTCGTCCAAGGTGACACCCACGTCGGTCAAGGTGACACCCACGTCGGTTCACGTTCACGGTTCGAAGCGAGGGAGCACATGTCCAAGGCGTACGTATTCACGCGGTTCGGCGGCCCTGAGGTGGAGGCCTTCATCGACCAGGAGCTTCCGGAGCCCGGCCCGGGGCAGCTCCTGGTCGCGGTGCGGGCCGCCGGGGTCAACCCGGTCGACTGGAAGCTGCGGGCCGGAAAGCGGCGGCCGGGGGCGCCGCCGGTTCAGTTCCCCGAGGTGCTGGGGAGCGAGGTCGCCGGCGTGGTCGAAGCGGTGGGGGCGGGTGTCGAAGGCTTCGCGGTCGGCGACGCGGTGTTCGGCAACCCGGACGCCGGTGGCTATGCCGAGTACACCCTGCTCCCCGCCTCGCTCGCCGCGCACAAGCCGGAGGGCCTGACCTTCGCTGAAGCCGCCGCGCTGCCGGTCGCCGTGGCGACGGCGTACGACGGGGTGCGTCAGTTGGATCTGCCGGCCGGGGCCACCTTGCTGATCACCGGGGTCGGCGGCGGGGTGGGCGTGGCCGCGGCGCAGTTGGCGAGGCACCTTGGCATCCATGTCGTGGGCACGGCGAGCGCGGGCAAGAAGGACTTCGTCGAGTCGCTGGGGGCGGTGCATGTGCCGCCGGGGCCCGATCTGGCGGACCGGGTTCGGGCGGCCGCGCCGGGCGGGCGCGTCGACGCGATCTTCGATCTGGTGGGCGGCGAGGATCTCGTGGCGGTGGCGTCCTTGCTGCCGCTCCCCGGCCGCGAGGGGAAACTGATCACGGCCGCGGCCAAGGAGACGGTCGGTGAGCTGGGCGGGGCGGCGGTCGCGCGGGCGCGGACGAGTGAGGTCCTGGAGGCGGTGGCGCGGCTGGCCGTGGATGGGGTGCTGCGTCCTGAGGTGACGGTGACGTATCCGCTGGAGCGGGCCGGGGAGGCGCTTCGGGCGGTCGAGGGCGGGCATGCGCGGGGCAAGGTTGTGATTGAGGTGGGGGCGTGAAGGGGGCTGGCCTTTCGGCCTTGAGCGGTGGTCCGGCCGGTCTGGAGGCTGGCCTGGGGGCTGGCCTGGGGGCCGACTTGGAGGGCGGCCTGGAGGTTGCGCATCCCCTGGACAATCCCGCCTACGCCGCGTTGAACGGGCCCCATGCGCGGTTCGCCGAGCGGCGGGGGCGCGTAGTGCGGTATCCGCTGGACGTGTCGCCTTGGCTGGGGCTGCCCGATGCCCCGGAGGCTGGCGACTGGGCGGATCTCGCCGCGCTGGCGGGGCCCGGTGCGGACGTTCCGCTGGCCGGGGTGCGGGTGGCTCTGCCGGAGGGGTGGGAGGTGACGTTCGACATGGCGGGCGTGCAGTTGGTGGATGACGGGGTGGCCGCCGCGCCGGACGCGGAGGCTGTGCGGCTCGGGGCGGATGACGTGCCGGAGATGCTGGCTCTGGTGGAGCGCACGCGGCCCGGTCCCTTCCTGCCGCGCACCGTCGAACTCGGCACGTACCTCGGCATACGCCGCGGGGGTGCGCTCGTCGCGATGGCCGGGGAGCGGTTGCGTCCGCCGGGGTGGACGGAGATCAGCGCGGTCTGCACTGATGCGGCTTACCGGGGGGAGGGGCTTGCGACGCGGCTGGTCCTGGCGGTGGCGCACGGGATCCGCGCCCGCGGGGAGACTCCGTTCCTGCACACGTCGGCGCAGAACACGAATGCCATCCGGCTGTACGAGTCACTGGGCTTCAGCCTGCGCCGCGGGACACGGTTCCTGTCGGCTCGGGTGCCGGTGGGGGGTGGGGGCGGGGGTAGCTGAGGGGTCCCTGCGGGGCAGGTGCGTCTGTGGGTGCGGGGCCGCGCCGGTATGTCCGTCCTCGCTATCGTCCGGTGGCCGCGGGGCTACTTCGGCTCCGGAGCCTTCGGGAACCGTGCTCCGGGCAGACAAACCGGCACGTCCCCTCGCGTCTCACTGCCGACTGCGGGTGCGTGGCGCGCTGCGGCGCCGGTCCGTCTGCGGGTGCGGGGCCGCGCCGGTATGTCCGTCCTCGCTATCGTCCAGTGACCGCTTGGGTGCTTCGGCTCCGGAGCCTCCGGGAACCGTGCTCCGGGCAGACATACCGGCACGTCCCCTCGCGTGCGTCGCCGACTGCGGGCGATCGATGGCTGATCGATGGTCGCCGCAGGGTAATCGGGTGGGTGGGCGGGAAAGCTTGTTCGTTCAGGGGTGGATGCGGGGTGACGGGCGGGTGGGTGGGAGAGGTCTGTTCGGTGGAACCCCTGCGCTTCGCCGGCGGAAAAAGGGGAGGACGGGGCCGCGGCCCGGTTGGTAAATTCCGGATCATGGAACCTATCGGCGAGAAAGAGATCCGCGCGTCCTTCGTCAACTGCTCCAAGGGCGAAGCCCGCAGACTCACTCTCCCTGCGGGCTTCCCGGACACCCCCTGGTCCGACCTGGACTTCCTCGGCTGGCGGGACCCCAAGGCCCCGGACCGCGGCTACATCGTGACGGAGCGGAACGGCGAGTACGTAGGCATCGCCCTGCGCGCCTCGACCGGCGCACGCAAGAGCCTGCTCAAGTCCAGCATCTGCTCCATCTGCGTAACCCCGCAGTCCGGTTCGGGCATCACGCTGCTCGTGGCACCCCTCTCCGGCCCCGCGGGCCGACAGGGCAACTCGGTCGGCATCTACATCTGCGCGGACCTCGCCTGCTCCCTCTACGTACGCGGAAAGAAGACCACCGCACTGGCCCGCCGCTTCGAGGAAAGCCTCACCCTGGAGGAGCAGAACGCGCGCACCGTGGCGAACCTGCACGGCTTCGTCGCCAAGGTCCTCGAAGGCTCGAAGGCGGCGGCCTGACCCTCAGGTCTTCCGCGGATCGACCATCTGCAGCGTGAGTGCCGCCGACGGCGCGGCGATGCCAGGACCGCCGGCCCCGGCCCACGCGAGTATCTCGTCGATCGAGTCGTCGTCCATGGCGAAGCCGACCCAGACGGCTCGGCCACCTCGCCTGCGCCCTTCCCGGGATGGCTGTATGACGATGATGTTCGCCTGCCCGCAGGGCCCGAGGCACTCACTCGTACGCACCGCGAACCGCCCCGCCGATTCCGCGGCGGCGGCCCGCATCCGCTCAAGCTGCCAGGCGTGGTCGGTACCGGGGTGCTTCCGCGAGTTGCCGCAGCAGCAGCCCCGGCACACGACCAGTGTGCAGGGGCGGGCGGCGGCGGATCCGATGGAGATGACGGGACTCATCCAGTGATCATCTCAGCCCTCTCCCACCCGATTACCCCGCAGCGACCATCGATCAGCCATCGATCGGCTGCAGCGGCAGCGCTCGCGAGGGGACGTGCCGGTTTGTCTGCCCGGAGCACGGTTCGCGGCGCTCCGGCGCCGAAGTAGCCCTGCGGCCACCGGACGATAGCGAGGACGGACATACCGGCGCGGCCCCGCACCCACACACGCACCAGCCCCGCAGCGAAAGCAGCCCCCGCAAGGAACCCTCAGCGCAAGTACCCCAACCCCGCATGCACCCCCCTGTACCCCTCCACCAATCGTCGCGCCACCGTCACCGAATCCACCAGCGGATGCAGCGCGAACGCCTTCACCGCCGTGGTGCGGGAGCCGCTCTCCGCCGCGGAGAGGATCTCTCGCTCCACCGCCTTCACCGCGCACACAAGCCCCGTCGCGTGACCTGGCAGCGGATCCACCGCCATGGGATGCGCGCCGTTGGCGTCGACGGAGCACGGGACCTCGATCACTGCCTCGGCGTCCAGCGCCGAAAGCGTCGTGCGGTTGCGGACGTTGAGGATCAGCGTCGTCCGCTCGTCCCGCGCGATCGCCCGCATCAGGGCGAGGGCGACCTTCTCGTACCCCCCGGATTCAAGGTCCTCGGCCGCACGCTCCCCCACGCCCGCGGCCTCCCGGTTCTCGGCCATGTACGTGGCCTCACGCTCCGCACGCGTCGCGTCCCACGCCTTCAGCGCCGACGACGAAGCCCCGTCGGCCGTCCGCGCCAACTCCCCATAGAAGCGCGCCTGTTGGTCTCGCAGGAAAGCCCCGCGCGTCTGCTCCGCCTCCTGGTAGGCGCGGACCGCCTCGCGGTTGAAGTAGTAGTAGTGCAAGTACTCGTTCGGGATGGCCCCCAGGGACTGGAGCCACTCCGCGCCGAACAGCCGCCCCTCCTCGAACGAGCCCAGCAGCTCCGCGTCGCCGAGCAGCCGCGGCAGTTCGTCGCGTCCCGCGATCCGCAGGCCCCGTAGCCAGCCCAGGTGGTTGAGTCCGACGTAGTCGATGAACGCCTCGTCGGGGTTGCCGCCCAGCATGCGCGCCACGCGGCGGCCCAGGCCCACCGGCGAGTCGCAGATGCCGATGACGCGGTCGCCGATGTGCCGGGACATCGCCTCGGTGACCAGGCCCGCGGGGTTGGTGAAGTTGATGACCCAGGCGTCTGGGGCCAGCTGCCGCACCCGCCGCGCGATGTCGACGGCGACGGGCACGGTCCGCAGGCCGTACGCGATGCCGCCCGCGCCGACCGTCTCCTGGCCCAGGACGCCCTCCGCGAGGGCGACCCGCTCGTCGGCAGCCCGCCCCTCCAGACCTCCCACCCGGATCGCGGAGAAGACGAAGTCCGCGCCCCGCAGCGCCTCGTCGAGGTCGGTGGTGGCCGTGACGGCGGGGGCGTCCGGCACCCGGGCCGCCTGCTCGGCCAGTACGCGGGCGACCGCACCGAGCCGGCCCGCGTCCAGGTCGTGCAGGACGACCTCCGTGACCCGGCCTTCGGCACGGTCGCCGAGCAGCGCCCCGTACACGAGCGGAACGCGGAATCCGCCGCCACCGAGAATGACCAGCTTCACGTCTCAACCACCTTCTGTCGGAACCGACGCAACCGGCCCAACTGACTCAACCGGTGCACACGTACCTGTCGACCTGTCAGAAACTCACCCGTCGACAGAGGTCACGTTACGTACGATTGCCCGGCAGCGATCGACCCCCCACGGAGGCAGCGCACCCATGACACCCCTCAAGACGACCGCGAAGGCATCCGCCGCCCTGCTCGGCGCCCTCGCGCTGACGATGGCGACCGGCACCAGCGCATCCGCCGACGCCGACACCGCCCCGAGATCCCCCGGCGGCTGGCAGGAGTCCGGCGTCTCGTCCGTCAACTCCCTCACCGGCAGCCAGGGCCTGGCGAGCCGCGCCGACGGAAGCCTGCTCTACCGGGGTCTCGCCTCGATACCGCTCGACCTGCGGGTCAAGGGCTGGAGCCACGTCGGCGACCCGGACATAGCCGCCGGCCACACCGTCGACGCCTATCAGGGCGGCGACGACGCGAAGTCGAAGATGTTCGCCGTCACGACGCCCGGCGGGAAGCGCTACCTCTACGAGCACCAGCTCGACGCGGGCGAGAAGCTCAACAATTCCTTCGCGGCCGTCTCGCCCGACAACCAGTGGCTCGTGTCGGGTGAGTGGGGCGACCAGAACCGCCTCCAGGTCTTCCCCGCCCCGCTCCTCAACTCCTCGACCCCGCCCACCGGTGGTGCACTCCCCCAGGCCGGCCAGATCTCGCTCGACAAGCCGGTCCGTGACATCCAGGGCTGCGACTTCGTCTCCGCCACCCGCCTCGTGTGTGCGTCCAACGACGCGTCGAAGGAGCTGTGGCCCGAGGACCGGCCCGTCCTCCAGGTGGACCTGGAGCACGCGCTCGACGGGAAGCCCGTCACGGGCAAGGTCACGAGTCTGTTCGCCATCCCTCAACGGAGTATCTGCCGCGGCACGTTCGAGGCGGAGGGCGTCGACTACGACTCCGAGCGCCGTACGCTGCGCGCCGAGGTCGTGCCTCCGGTGCCGTGCCTGGTGACGACGTCGGTGTACTCGTACAGGCCGACGACCGGCTGACGACCGGCTGACCTGGGCGCGCCCGCTCCGAACACACCCCGCACACGCCGGACGTGTGCGGAGGGTCCTGCCGGGGGATGGTCGCGATCATGACACAGCAACACCGGCACGAACCCGTGCCCGACACACTCCCCGCCGGCACCCGCCGCCCCATACGGCAGTTGCTCGCCGCTTCGGTGGGCAACGCCGTGGAGTGGTACGACTGGTACGCGTACACGTTCCTCGCCACGTACATCGCCGACCAGGTCTTTCCCAAAGGCTCGGGCAACTCCCTCGTACCGCTGCTCTCCACGTTCGCCGTCTTCGCGGTCGGCTTCTTCATGCGTCCGGTCGGTGGCCTGCTCATGGGCGCGGTCGCCGACCGGCGCGGCAGGCGCGCCGCGCCGACCGTCACGATCCTGCTGATGGGCGGCAGCAGCCTGCTGGTCGGCCTGACGCCGACCTACGCGTCGGTCGGCGTGCTGGCTCCGGTCGTCCTCGTCCTGGCCCGGCTGCTCCAAGGCCTGTCCGTGGGCGGTGAGTTCGCTGCATCGACGACCTTCCTCGTCGAGTCCGCGGGGCCCGGTCGGCGCGGTCTCTTCTCCAGCTTCCAGTACGTGTCGACGAGCGCGGGGCAGCTCGCCGCTTCCGGGATCGCGGCTCTGCTCGTCGGCACGCTCTCGGACGGGCAGATGGACGGCTGGGGCTGGCGGCTGCCGTTCGTCATCGGCGCGGTGCTCAGCCTGGTCGGCTTCTGGATCAGGCAGGGCGCGTACGAGACCCATCAGGCGCCCCAGGAGAAATCCGAACGGCCCGGACTGTTCGACGCCCTGCGCACCTATCCGCGCCAGTCCCTGCTGATCTGCGGCATCACGGCGGGCGGCACGATCGCGTACTACACGTGGACGTCGTACCTTCCGACGTACGCCGAGCTGAACACCGACATCAGCAAGAGTCAGGCCCTGCTCTCCGGCACCCTCTCGCTCGCGTTCTTCGCGCTGCTCCAGCCGGTCGGCGGACTGCTCTCCGACCGCTTCGGCCGCAGGCCGCTCCTGCTCTTCTTCGGACTCGGCTTCGCCGTCCTGAGCGTGCCGCTGCTGCGCTCCCTGAACGGCTCGTTCGGCTCGCTCCTGCTGGTGCAGTGCGCGGGCATGGTGCTGCTCACCGGCTTCACATCGATCTCGGCGGCCGTGAACGCGGAGATCTTCCCCGCCCACGTCCGGGCCGCGGGAATCGGCTTCCCGTACTCCCTCACGGTCGCCCTGTTCGGCGGCACGGCCCCGTACATGGGCACCCTGTTCAAGGAAATGGGCAACCCGGGCCTCTTCCCTTGGTACGTGGCCGCGCTCTGCCTGGCGTCGTCAGCGGTGTATCTCAGGCTCCCGGAAACCGCGCACAAGGAACTGGACCGCTGAGCCGGTCACGGAACCGTCACTGCTCGAACAAAGCACCTTCACATCCGACACCGCAGGACTAGCGTCATGCCCCTTCCCGTTCTGAGGGGGCGCCATGGCCAATCCGTATCCCGCACCGCCGTCCGCACCAAGAGCCGCACCGAAATGGGCGCGCAAGCGCTACATGCTGCCCGCCCTCGCACTCACCTTCTTCATCGGGCTCGGGGCCGGGCTCGGTGACGACGGCAACACCACCACGGCGAAGGCCGCCGAGAAGAAATCGAGCGCGACTCCCACCGTCACGGCGACTGCCACGGCAACTGAGACAGTGAAACCGGAGCCGGCCCCCACCGTCACCAAGACCGTCAAAGCCACCAAGACGGTGAAAGCCACGGTGACCGCTCAGCCGGAAGCTGCCGATCCCGGCTCGGGTGACAGCGACTCCGGCACCGGTGGGGGCGGCAGCGTCTCGTTCGGCAACTGCAGCGAAGCCCGTGCGGCGGGAGCCGCGCCCGTCCACCGCGGTGAGCCCGGTTACGGACCTCACCTCGACCGTGACGGTGACGGCGTCGGCTGCGACACCTGAGGTTCAGCGCGGTCAGGTCGGGCGGGGTACCTCGGCGATGGAGCGGCCCGCCCACTCGGGGGCCTGTTCCGAGAGTGCCGTCAGGTGGTCGCGGATCGGGTCCGGGAAGGGGGTTGTGCGGCCCGCGTTCTGGTCGACGTGCAGGGCCAGGAGTTCCGTGGTCGCCACCGGGGTCGCGTCCGGGGCGATCTCCGCTTCGGGCTCCTCGGTCACGTACAGCTCGTGGGTGAAGCGTGCCTTCTTGGCGTCCGCGCCCAGGATGCGGGTGCGGACGGCGAGGTGGGCACCCTCCGCCACGTCGTCGAGGTAACGGATGTGTGCCTCGACCGTGTAGAGGGAGCAGCCGGTCGCCTCGCGGTATCCCGCGTGCAGGCCCGTCTCGATCATCATGGCGTCGGTCGCGTAGCCGAAGACGAGGACGTAGAACGCCTCGCTCATATGGCCGTTGTAGTCGATCCACTCGGGTCGTACGGTCCGGTGCAGGAGCGGGAGGGGCTCGCGCTCGCGGTGCAGGGGCTCGCTCACTTCGTTTCCTCCTTGGTGCGCTGCTGCGGCAGGCGTCCCGTCGCCCGCAGTACGTCGATGACTCCCTGGTCACGCTCGGCGACCAGGTCGGCGATGGTCCTGCCGTCCGCCGCGTCGTCGCATCCGGCGACCACGGCGTCGTACAACTCCTTGTCCAGCTCGGGTGCTTCGAGCCGCGTCCACGGGGACTTCAGGGACGGGCCGAAGTGGTCGAGCATGTGGGCCATGCCGCCCTCGCCGCCCGCGAGCGCGAAGGTGAGCATGGGGCCCATGAACGCCCAGCGCAGGCCGGGGCCTTCGGTGATCGAGTCGTCGATCTCCTTCACCGTGGCCTCGCCGTTGGCGACCATGTGCAGGGCCTCGCGCCACAGGGCTTCCTGGAGGCGGTTGGCTATGAAACCGGGGACCTCGCTCGCCATGGTGATCACGGACTTGCCCGCGACCTCGTAGAAGCGCGACGCCCAAGTGACCGCGTGGGGAGCGGTCTTGTCGCCGCCGACCACCTCGACGAGCGGGATCAGGTAGGGCGGGTTGAAGGGGTGTCCGACGACGAGGCGCCCGGGGTCGGTGGCCTCGGTCTGCATGTCGGTCATCGGGTAGCCGGAGGTGGAGGAGGCGATGACGACTCCGGCGGGCGCGGCGGCGTCCAGCTTGGCCAGCAGATCGCGCTTCAGCTCCAGCTTCTCCGGGGCGCTCTCCTGCACGAACTGGGCGTCGGCCACGGCCTCTTCGAGGGTGGCGGTGACGGTGAGGCGCTCCGGCGACGCGCCTTCGGCGAGGCCGAGCTGCGTCAGCGCGGGCCAGGCCGCGTCGACCAGGCGGCGCAGCTTCTGCTCGGCGTCGGGCGCGGGATCCCAGGCGGTGACGTCGTAGCCGCGGGCGAGGTAGTGGGCGACCCAGCCGCCGCCGATCACTCCGGCGCCGACGCAGGCGATGCGGCGTACGTCTTCGGGGGCGCAGGGGGCGGGGGGTGTGGGGGTGGCGTCGTTCATGCGGGGTCCTACTCGTCGTGGGGGGGGGAGGGGTGTCAGGCGCGGGGCCTGAGGCCGAGCTTCTGGCGCGCCTCGTCCGGCGTGGCGACGCGCGAGCCGAGGTTCTCGGTGATCTGCACGGCACGCTCGACGAGTTGGGCGTTGCTGACCTTGTTGCCCTTGCCGAGGTAGAGGTTGTCCTCCAGGCCCACGCGCACCTGACCGCCGAGCAGAATGGACTGGGCGACCCACGGCATCTGCATGCGGCCGAGCGCGAAACTGGCCCACTGGGCGCCCTCGGGAAGCATGTTGACCATGGCCTGGAGGACGCCCGGGTCGGCGGGGGCGCCCCACGGGATGCCCATGCAGAGCTGGAAGACGGTCGGGTTGTCGAGCAGGCCCTCGGCGAGGAGCTGCTTGGCGAACCACAGCTGACCGGTGTCGAAGATCTCCAACTCCGGTCGCACGCCAAGCTCCTGGATGCGCTTGGCGCCCTGGCGGAGCATGTCGGGGGTGGAGATGTAGAGGTTGTCGCCGAAGTTGAGGGAGCCGCAGTCCAGGGTGCAGATGTCCGGGAGCAGGTCCTCGACGTGCGGAAGCCGGTCCAGGCCGCCGACGAGATCGGTGCCGGGCAGCTCGCCGAGCTCCTTCAGCGGCTCGACCGGGTCGATGACGAGGTCGCCGCCCATGCCCGCGGTGAGGTTGATGACGACGTCGGTGCCGGTCTCCTTGATGCGCTCGACGACCTCGCGGTACAGGCGGGGGTCGCGCGAGGGGTCGCCGGTCTCGGGGTCGCGTACGTGGATGTGCACGACGGCGGCGCCCGCCTCGGCGGCCTCCACGGCGGAGGTGGCTATCTGCTCGGGAGTGACGGGGACGTGCGGACTCTTGCGTACGGTGTCGCCCGCTCCGGTGAGGGCGGCGGTGATGATGACGTCTTGATTCACGGGCATGGTGAACTCTCCCTCGGGGGTGGGGTGTTGGGGGCTGTGGGTACTACTGAGGTACTGCAGAAGCTCAGCTGATACTTATGCGGGTCTCGGCGCGGCGAGCGTCGCGTCCACGTACACGAGCAGCGCCTCGTGCATGTCGTCGGGGGTCGTGCCGTCGTCTCCCGGGGTGGAGGCGAGCACCTGGGTGGCGAGGCCGTCGATCAGCGCGGTGAGCCGGAGCGCGGCGGACTGCGGATCGACGAGGCGGAACACTCCCTGGTCGACGCCGCGCCGGATGACGTCGGCGACGGTCGCGCGCCACTGCCGGTAGTACTCGGCGTGCAGCCGCCCCACGGCGGTGGAGCGGGCGGCCTCCGCCCACAGGTCGAGCCAGACGCTCCACTGCCAGCGCTGCTGCGGGGTGCGGGGGGTCTGGAGCTCGATCAGCTGGCGCAGCTCGTCGGCGGCGTCGGCCGCGTCGGCGATGCGGGCCGCGCGGCGGGCGGTGTCCTCGTCCATGCACCAGCGGACCGCGGCCTCCAGGAGGTCGTCGCGGCCGGGGAAGTGGTAGTGGATGGCGGCGGTGCTCGTGGCGCAGGCTTCGGCGATGTCCGCGACGCGGACGGCGTGGAATCCGCGCTCGGCGACGAGCCGTACGGTTTCGCGGACGATCTGGAGGGGGCGGCCGCCTTCCGCCGGGGCGGCGGCAGTGCGTTCCCGGCGGGCCGAGGGTGCCACGTGCTGGGTGCCCGGCAGGCTTTGGGTGCCCAGGAGCCAGCCCGCGTCCACGCCGCCGGTGTCGGCGATGCGGGCCAGCTCCGCGGCGGTGAAGCGGCGGGTGCCACCGAGGGAGCGGGAGAGCTTGGAGGGGTCCATGACGATGCGCCGGGCGAACTCGCGCTGGGTCGCTCCGGCGTCGGCGATGACCTTGCGGACTCTGTCCGCGACCTCGGGGTCTTGCTGCATGGGCGGTGACGCTACCTTGACGTTGCGCTGATCGCAATCCGCGAATCCGCGGGGCGGTCCTTTGCGCAGCTACCCGCCGGGGTTGCGATCCTGACTGACGTCTCAGTTATCGCAATGTCTCCCTCCCCCGCCGGGGCTGGCGCCTCGTACATCGCGACCCGGCAGCGGTGCGTTGTGCCCACCCGTTCCGCCGTGCGGAACGCCTGCCCACAACGGGGACGACGGGGACGACCGACCCACCAGCACGGGACCACGCACGCCCACCCACCCGCTCCCCCCTGCACTACGGGGTAAACGGGTGGGTGGGTGGGAAAGAAATCCGTCGCGAAGCCCAGGGGCTAGACCCTGTCCTGGACCCCCTTCACGAACTGATCCAGGAACGGGTCAGCAATCTTCACCGCCCCCAGCTGATGATGCTCCGCCGGGTCCACGGAAATCGCCCGCGCCCGTCCCGCGAGGGACTCCATCGAGGCCCGCTCCCGCGCCGCCGAGGCCGAGTCCCCTTCCTGGGCGAAGGACAGCGCCGCAAGCCCATGCCGCATCGCGGAACCCCACAGCTCCGTAGCATCAAGCCACTGCTTCGCATCATGGAGGAACAGAGCATCCGGCACCCCGCCACGCAGCACCGCGGGGACCTTCTCGATCTCCCGAGCTGTGGGCCGCAGCGCCCGTACCGCCCCGGCGGGGTCACTCTCGTACCGCTTCCAGAACGCGTCCAGCTTCGGGCCGAGGACCGGGGACTGCGGCTGCCAGTTCGACTCACCGAAGGTGGGCGCCGCGTGGTTGAGGTCCACGAACGTCTGCACCGCGTCGGCGACCCGCCCATCGCCCCCGGCGAGATACAGCGCCGCCTGCCGCCCCGACCGCGCCCGCTCGTACCCGCGGTCGTTCCACGAGAAGTCGTTCATGGTGAAGACGGCGAGCTTGCTGGCGCCCTCCTGGTTCATCGGGTTGGACACGATGCCGCTCAGGTGACCGGACAGACCGGGCTCGCGCTTGTCATAGGGCGCGAGCAGCAGCCGCCCCGCCGTACGCGCGAAGTCGTTCACCGGGTAGTTGTCCCAGACGAACACCTTCCGCCCGAACAGCTCCGCGGCCTTCTCCGCCTGGGAGTTGGTGATCTCAGGCGGGACCACGTCCGTCCCGGTCCACATCACCTCCACCGCGCCGTCGAGCTCGGCGCGCATCGTCTGCTTGTACGCCGTGTCGGTGAGGTCCCCGTACTCCGTGGGCACCATCTGCAGCGGGTTGGCGTCCTCGTGCTTGGCGATGAAGTCCCGCTGGATGGTGTTGAGGAGCCCCACCTGCGCCTTCGCCGCCGGTCCGCGGCCGGGCTCGCCGAACTTGGCCTTGTCGCCCTCGCAGTTCCACTTGGTGTAGCTGATGTCGTCCAGCGGGACGGAGAAGGACCGCACCCCGAGGTCGTACATCGCCTGGAGCTTCGCCGTCAGCGCCTTGACGTCGGCCGGGTCGGAGTAGCAGATGGAGCCGCCCGGCGAGACCGCGAACGTGAAGCGCACGTGGTTGGCGCTCGCGCGGTCGATCAGCTTGCCGAGTTCGGTGAGCTTGTCCGCGGGGTACGGCTCGCGCCACTTCTCCCGGTGGTAGGGGTCGTCCTTGGGCGCGTAGACGTAGGTGTTGGCCTTGGTGTCGCCCAGGAAGTCCATCTGGTCGAGGCGTTCGGCCTCGGTCCAGGGCGGACCGTAGAAGCCCTCGATGCTGCCGCGCAGCGGCATGGAGGGGAAGTCGGAGACCTCGGCACCGGCTATCCGCCCCTTGGAGATGAGCTGGCCGAGGGTCTGCGCCGCGTAGAACTGGCCGGTCGCGTCCTTGCCGCCGAGCGCGACGGTGCGGCGCTCCGCACGCAGGGCGTAGCCCTCCGCCTGCGCGGGCACCTTCGTGCCGCCGAGCGCCTTCGCTATGTCGGGCCGGGTCGCCGGGCCGAGCAGCACGGTCAGCGGGGCACGGCCCGACGCCTTGGCGCGTACGTCGATGTCGCGCACCCCGTGGGCACGCAGCGTCTCGGTGACGCGGCGCTTGGCCACCTCGTCGGTTTCCCCTGCGACGTCGCCGACGACGAGTTCGGCGCGCCGGGCCAGCGGCACGTCGTCGCCCGCACGGGCCATGTGCTGCGGGGTGGGCGACACTACGGGGAGCCGGCCGGTCACGGCTTCCTCCTGGGTAGAGGAAGGCGCGGCGGCCGCGGATGGTGCGAGGGGGATCGCCAGGACGGCGAGCGCGAGAAGCGCCGTCCTGGGTCTGAGATTGCGTGTGGTGCGGGGCATAGGGCCTCCGAACTTCGGGATGGGGGTGCGGGTGGGATCAAGGGGAGCGCTCAGTCGCGCGTGTGCGCGCGGTACAGGTCGAGTTCGCCGTCGAGTTCCAGGGCTATGACCGTGCACAGCGGATCGAGCTGGTCGTCGGTGAGATGTACGTACTCCCAGCCGGGTACGTCGCCGAGGCCGCCGACCCGCTCGTGCCGGACGGCGGTGTCCGTGCCGAGCACACGGGCGGACGTCACGCCGTTCCGTACGCCTCGCAGCACCACGTACTCGTTGGGCCGGTCGAAGAGGAACACGTACAGGGTGCGGCGGTCGGCGGAGAGCGTCGAAGGGCCGTAGAAGTGGCCGTGCGGGAGGCCGCGTACCGTCCCGTGGACCGCGTCGGCGTGGCGGCCCGTCCACTCCCCCAGCGCTTCGAGGCGCTCGGTCTGTTCGGGGAGCAGCGTGCCGTCCTCCTTCGGGCCGACGTCGAGGAGTAGATTGCCGCCGCCTCCGATGGCTTCGACGAAGATGCGGACGAGCTGACGCGGTGATTTGTGGTGGGTGTCCTGCGGCTGGTAGCCCCAGGAGTCGTTGACGGTGAGGCACAACTCCCATGGCTGGGAGGGTGGTTCGATCGGAACGCCCTGCTCGGGGGTGGCGTAGTCGCCGTGGCCGGTGAGGCGGCCGTTGACGACGGTGTGCGGGGAGAGCGCCCGGATCTCGTCGGCGAGTTCCGCCATCCGCCACTGCTCGGGGCTGCGTTCCCATTCGCCGTCGAACCACAGCAGGTCCGGCTCGAAGCGTTCGAGGAGTTCCCGAACCTGTACGCGGTGGAAGGCGAGGAACTCCGCCCACCTCTCCTCGGACTCCTCGCCGACGGCGGGCATCGAGTAGCGGTTGCCGCGTTCGGCGGGGTCCTGTCCGTCGGGGCGCACGGTGGCGTAGTCGGGGTGGGACCAGTCCAAGTGCGAGTAGTACAGGCCGACTTTGATGCCTCGGGCGCGCAGGGCGGCGACGTACGGGGTGATGAGGTCGCGGCCTGCGGGGGTGCGTTTGACGACGGACAGGTCGTTCGCCGCCGTGTCCCAGAGGGCGACCCCGTCGTGGTGCTTGGCGGTGAGCACGGCATAGCGGGCGCCCGCGCGGACGAAGAGATCGGCCCAGGCGTCGGGGTCGTAGGCGGAGGCGGTGAAGCCGTCGAGCTGCGCCATGTAGCGGTCATAGGGCACCTGGTCGTGGAAGAAGGACCAGGACTCGGCCACTCCGTCCACGCTGTAGATGCCCCAGTGGAGGAAGATGCCGAGCTTGGCGTCCTTGAACCACGGCTGAATCACTGGCAGTTCTCCTTCACTTGAAATTGTCCTCGTCGTAGCTCCAGCAGTGGGCCCACTGCCCGTCGTCGAAGTGCGTGCGCGGCGGAAAGGCCGTGGCGCACACCGGTCTGGCGATCGGGCAGCGTGGATGGAACCGGCAGCCGGCCGGTGGGTCCACGAGGCTCGGCGGCTCACCGAGCGTCTCCTCGGCGTCGAGGACCTCCGGCTCGTCGAGGAGTCCGCCCCGGTCCGGGTCGGGCGCGGACTCCAACAGGAGCCGGGTGTACGGGTGTCGGGGGTTCTCCACGATCGCGTCGCCCGGACCCGACTCGACGAGCTGGCCCGCGTAGAGCACCTTGATCTCGTCGGCGAAGTAGCGGGCGCTCGCGATGTCGTGGGTGATGTAGAGGATCGCCAGGCCCTCGTCGTCGCGGAGCCTGCCGAGGAGGTTGAGGATGTCGAGGCGGATGGAGACGTCGAGCATCGACACGGGTTCGTCACCGAGCAGCACCTTGGGGCGGGCGGCGAGTGCACGGGCGATGGCGACGCGCTGGCGCTGTCCGCCCGACAGTTCGTGCGGGAACTTGTCGATGAACTGGTCGGCGGGGGTGAGATTCACCCGCTCCAGGAGGTCGACGACGGCCTTCTCCACCTCCGCCCTGCCCCGGACGTGGCCGTGCAGCCGCAGCGGACGGCCGAGGATGTAGCGCAGCCGGTGGACGGGGCTGAGCGAGGAGAAGGGGTCCTGGAACACCATCTGCACCTGGCGGTAGTAGGCACGCTTGGCCTTGGCCGAGCGTGCCGCCACCACGGGTGCGCCGTCGAGGCGGATCTCGCCCTCGCTGGGCGGATAGCCGAGCGCGAGGAGCCGGGCAAGGGTCGACTTTCCGCTGCCGCTCTCGCCGACGAGGGCGGTGATGCGGCCCGCGTGGAGTGCGAGGGTGGTGGGCTCGACGGCTCGTACGACCTTGCCGTGCTGCCCCGGGCCGTGCAGAGGGAAGCGTTTCGTGACCTCGCGGGCCCCAAGTACCGGTTCACGTGCGGGAACGAGTACCGGTTCACGTGCCGGGTCAACTACCGGTTCACCCACGGACATTGGTGCTCCTCGGCTCGTTCTGCCGCTCGTAACGCTCGTCGTGCAGGTGGCAGGCGACCCCGCCGCCCTCCCCGGCGAGCAGCGCGGGGACTTCCGCGTCACAGGGGTCGAACCGCTTCGGACAGCGCGGATGGAAGGGGCAGCCGGCGGGCGGGTGCCGGAGCCCCGGCGGCGATCCGGGGATGCCGGTGATCTCGCGGCGCGGTCCGTGCAGCGGCGGGAAGGCGCTGCGCAGGGCGGCCGTGTAGGGGTGCCGCGGGTCGGCGTACAGCTGCCGTGCCTGTCCGGTCTCGACGACGCGGCCCGCGTACATGACAGCGATCCGGTCGGCGATCTCGATGAGGAGAGACAGGTCGTGGGTGATGAAGATGACGGAGAAACCCAACTCACGTTTGAGTCGGGCTACTTGGCGCAGGATCTGCCGCTGCATCACCACGTCCACGGCGGTCGTCGGCTCGTCCATCACCACGAGGTCGGGTTCGCAGGCGAGGGCGAGGGCGATCGTCGCGCGCTGCCGCATCCCGCCGGACAGCTCGTGCGGATAGGCGCGCACCCGGTCGGCGGGGATGCCGACCATGCCGAGCAGCTCCCCCGCCCGCCGCCACGCGTCGGCCCGCGACAGGCCGCGGTGCAGGCGCAGGACGTCGGCGAACTGGGCGCCGAGCCGGTGCACGGGGTTGAGGGCGTTCATGGCGCTCTGGAAGACGATCGCGATACGTTCCCAGCGCAGGGCGCGCAGTTCGCGTTCGGTGAGCCGCAGCAGGTCGACCGTTCCTTCGGTGCCGTGGAAGTCGACCGTGCCGCCCGTCGTCACGGCGGGCGGGCGCTCAAGGCGGGTCAGTGCCGTCACCAGGGTGGACTTGCCGCAGCCGCTCTCGCCCACGATCCCGAGGGTCTCCCCGCGGTAGAGGGTGAGGTCGACGTCGCGTACGGCGTGGACGGGTTCCGCCTGGTCGAAGTAGTCGACGCGCAGGCCTCGCGCGGACAGGAGCACGTCGTGACTGTCGTTCATCGTGCCTCCTCGGGGGTGTGCGCCGCCGCGGAGGCTGCCCGGCGGCGTACGGCCCGACTCGGCTTGCGCAGACGGGGGTTGGCGATCTCGTCGATGCCGAAGTTGATGAGTCCGGCGGCGATCCCGACAAGGGCGATGCAGGCGCCGGGCGGGATGAACCACCACCAGGCTCCGCGCGCGAGGGCCGACGCGTTCTGCGCCCAGTAGAGCATCGAGCCCCAGCTGGTGAGGTTGATGTTGCCGAGGCCGATGAAGGACAACCCGGCGTCGGCGAACATCGAGAGGACCACGGCGGACAGGAAGCTCGCCGAGATCAGCGGAGCCATGCTGGGGATCAGCTCGCGAGTGATGATCCACCAGCGGCTCTCGCCGGTCATCTCGGCGGCCGTCACGAAGTCACGCCGCCGCAGCGAGAGGGTCTGCGCGCGTTTCCCGCGTGCGCCCCACGGCCAGGACGTGAGGCCGATGATGAGGGCCACGGTGAGCCAGCCGCCGCGCCCCTTGACGTAACTGGCGACGATGATGAGCAGCGGCAGGCTGGGGATGACCAGGGCGATGTTCGTGCCCGCGGTGAGCAGCGCGTCCGCCGTTCCGCCCAGATAGCCGCCCGCGACGCCGACGAGTACGGACAGGGTGGTCGAGATGACGGCGGCGACCAGGCCCACGAGCAGCGAGACCCGGCTTCCCACGACGAGCTGGGCAAGGACGTCCTCGCCGGTGGCTGTCGTGCCCAACAGGTGCTCACCGGAAGGGGGTTGCATGCCGTCGGCGGTGTGGATGGCGGTGGCGGAGAGCCCGAAGACGTCCTCCACGAGGAAGGGACCGGCCAGCGCGAACAGCGCGAAGAACACCAGGATCGCGATCCCGGCCCGCACCTTGCGGTTCTCCGGCAGGCCCCGCACCTTGCGGTTCTCCGGCAGGCGAGGAACCACCTTGAGCCTCATGCGCGGCCCTCCCTTGCGCGTGGGTCGATCAGGCCATACACGGAGTCGGCGAGGAAGTTCGCGGCGAGCACCGACAGCGAGACCATCAGGAACAGGGCCTGCATCAGCGGATAGTCGACGCTGGCCACGGACTGGTAGAGCAGATAGCCGACGCCGGGATAGGCGAAGACAGCCTCCACCAGGAGCTGACCGCCGACCACGTTGCCGATGTTGATGGCGAAGCCCGCGACGCTCGGCAGGATCGCGTTGCGGGCCGCGTACCGGAACATCACGCGGGTCCTGCCGAGGCCCTTGGCGCGGGCGAGGAGCACGTAGTCCTCGGAGACCGTCGTGATCATCATGTTCCGCATGCCGATGAACCACGTGGCCGACCAGCCCAGGGCGATGGTGAGCGCGGGCAGCGCGGCATGGCTGATGACACTGCCGATGAAGGCGGCCGAGAAGCCCGGGGTCAGATCCCCGTCGTACGCGCCGCCGGTCGGCAGCCACGCCAGCTGGAAGCCGAAGACGAGGACGAAGAGCAGGGCGATCCAGAAGGTGGGAAGGGCGTTGAGGAACATCGCCCCGGGCGTGGCCACCGAGTCGGTACGCGAGCCCGCGCGACCGCCCGCCATGATGCCGCCCGCGGTGCCGATGACGAACGACAGGACGGCGGTGACGCCGACGAGCCCTATCGTCCACGGCAGCCCGGCGCTGATGACCTCCCACACCGGGGTCGGGAAGAACGCCACGGAGAGGCCGAAGTCGAGGCGCGCCACCTGCCCGAGGTAGGTGACGTACTGACTCCAGAGGGGTTCGCCCGGGTCGCCGAAGAGCCGGTAGATGCTGGCGATCTGCTCCCCGCTGAGCGCCGAGCGCCCCTGCATCTGCGCGATGAGCGCGGAGGCCGGGTCGCCGGGCATCAGGCGGGGCAGCAGGAAGTTGAGCGTGACGGCGATCCAGGCGGCGGCCAGGTAGAAGCCGAGCCGCTGCACGAAGTAGCGGGCGGCGCCGAGCCGGACGCGGCGGCCCGCCGGCCGGTCCTTGGCGCGTTCATCGGCCGCGGTCACGGCGGCGATGCCGGTCACCTAGCCCGCCTTCACCGGGCGCAGCGACAGGATCGTCTGCACCATGTCGGTGGGGCCCGCCCAGGGCGCGGGGATGGCGTAGGGGTTCTTCTCGTCCGGCCAGCCGGTCCAGTTCTTGCTGTTGTACTGGGTGGAGGCGCCGTTCGTGATGAGCGGGGCGGCGGGCACCTCGTCGATCATCAGCTTCTCCAGCTTCGCGGAGAGCTTCTTGATGGTGGCGTCGTCGCCTGCGCGCTCCATCTCCTTGAGGATGCCGTCGGCCTTGGCGCTCTTGTAATGGCCGTAGTTGGTCCAGATGCCGCCGTTCTTGCTGTGCAGCATGTCCTTGTAGAAGTTGTACGGCGTGTTGTAGAAGACGGCGCCGCCGACCAGGACGTCGAACTGGGCCTCCTGGCGCGCCGTGTCCAGCTGGGCGCTGGCCATGGGCTCGACCTCGACCTTGATGCCGGCCTGCTTCAGCTGCTGGGCGAGCACCTTGTCGCGCTGGATGGCGTCGGCGAACTCGGTCACCTCCAGGATCTTGAAGCTGAGCTGCTTGCCGTCCTTGCCGACGAGCTTTCCGTCCTTCTTCTTGTAGCCGGCCTTGGCGAACTCCGCTTCAGCCGCCGCGAGTTCGGGCTTGGGCTGCTCGGCGTCCTGGTACTTGGCGTCGATCCACTTGCCCTGCGTCTTGGTGTCGAGTCCGGTGAGGTTGAGCGGCTCGAACATGCCCGGGTTGCCGACGTCGGCGAGCTCGGAGCGGTTGACGGCGAGCGAGATGCCCTTGCGGACGTGGACGTCCTTGAAGGGCGCTTTCTTGTGGTTGAAGAACATGTAGGTGCCGCCGTAGGTGGGGTACCAGGCGTGGTGGTTCTTCGGGTCCTTGTCGACGTACGACTTCTTGACGTCGGGGACGGCGCCGCCGCTCCACTCGACCTCACCGCTGAGCAGCTTGCCTATCTCGGACGACGAGGCGACCACCGGCGCCTTGAGGGTCTTCACCGGGACCTTCTGCTTCCAGTAGTCGTCCCTGGCCTCGAAGGTGAGCTGCTGTGCGGCGTACCGCTCGAGCGTGTAGGGGCCACTGGCGACCGGCTCCGGGTTGGTGAAGGTCTTGCCGTTCTTGCCCTTCCAAATCTTCTCCGGTACGGGGCGGATGGAGCCGATGCTGCGCAGGCGGGCGTAGCCGGGGGTGTCGAAGGTGATCTCGACGGTGTGGTCGTCGGTCGCCTTGGCCTTCTCGTACTCGAACTTCCACTCCACGGGGAGGTCCTGCTTCGTGACGTACTCCAGGGCGAAGACGACGTCCTTGGCAGTCAGTTTCGTGCCGTCGCTCCAGTTGGCGCGCTTGTCGAGATCGATGGTGATCTCCTTGCCGCCGTCGGACCAGGCGTACTTGGTGGCGAGCCAGGGCACGAACTTGCCGCCCTGGAGGGTGTTGAAGGCGAACAGCGGCTCGTACTGGAAGCCGAAGGTGCCCTGACTCGCCTTGAGGGAGAAGGGGTTGAAGTTGCGGGCAATGGTGTTGCCGGAGAAGCCCATGTTCACGGTCAAGGAGTCCGAGCCGCTGCCGCCGGAGGCGGCGGGGGTCGCCGAACAGCCTGCCGCGGTGACGGCGAGCGCGAGAGCGGCCGCGCCCGTGACGCCCAGTCTGGTCCACTTCATGGCTTTGATACCTCCGGTTGGCAACGTTGTCGGGCAGGCGGGGACGGTACGCGGGTGCGCGGGGCGGGTCAGGGGGCGGCGCGGGCGGCGGTGCTGCCGCGCGCCTCCAGATGCGGGAGTTCGTCCTGGACGCGGACGGCGGGGCCGCCGTCGAGGAGGGCGATCAGCTGCTCGGCGGCGTGCCCGCCGTAGACGGCGGTGTCGCGGACGAGGGCGGTGAGCGTGGGGTGGGTGGAGCGGGTGAGGACGGAGTCGTCCCAGGCGACGATGGCCAGGTCGGCCGGTACGGCGATGCCGCGCTCGGCGGCGACACCGAGGCCCGCGACGGCCAGGACGTCGTTGTCGTAGACGATCGCCGTGGGCCGCGGGTCCCACGCCAGGACCTGCCGGGTGGCCTCGGCGCCCTGGGTGTCGGAGTAGTCCGTGGTGAGCGAGTCCACGTGCCGCAGCCCGCGGCGCTCGGCCTCCGCCCGCAGGGAGTCGATGCGCCGCCGGGTGTGGGTGAGGTCGGGCAGGCCCGCGATGTGCGCGATGCGGCGGTGCCCCAGGCCGTACAGGTGGTCGACGATGGAGGCCATGGCGAGCGCGTCGTCGGCCCAGAGGTTGGAGATGCCGGGATGGTCGGTGTGCGGATCCGGCAGTGTCCCCACCACGACGGCGGGGAGCCCTAGTTCGTCGAGGAGCGCGAGGCGTGGGTCCGAGCCGCGCGGGTCGACGACGAGCATGCCGTCGACGCGGTGCTCGGCCCACCAGCGGCGGTAGACCGCGCACTCCGCGTCGATGTCCTCGACGACCTGGAAGAGCAGACCGAGGTTGCGGCGCGAGAGCACCTCCTGGATGCCGGAGACCAGCTGGAGGAAGAACGACTCGACGCCCAGGGTCTTCGCGGGGCGCGCGAGGACGAGACCGACCGTGCCCGACCCCTCGCCCGAGAGGGCACGAGCGGCGGCGCTCGGCTGCCAGCCGAGGTCTTCGGCGACCCGGCGGACGCGGCCGCGCGTGGCCTCGGAGACTCCGGGCCGGCCGTTGAGCGCGAAGGAGACCGCGCTCTCCGAGACACCGGCCCGCAGGGCGATGTCCTTGATGGTGGGGCGTCGGGCCGGGGTGCGGCGCATGCGTGACCTCCCCTCGCGTGGGTGCCGCCGGATGCCGGCCGCAGAGCTAAAGCGCTTGAGGGCGAGCAGGCTAAAGCGCTAAAGGCGCCGGGGACAAGAGGGCGTAGGAATCCAAATTCCGGTGCTGTTACGGGTATTGACGGAGGCTTGTTCCTGCTTCACTCTCACCCGGATGAGCCCGACATCCGCACCCTGTCATCAGCCCTTCATGCACGGGTACGACGCCGAGGCGCTGAAGAACTGGAGTCCGCGGACCGACCGCTGGGCGAGGTACTTCCGCTCACGCGTGCCGCTCGCCGCGCGCATCGCACCGTTCCCCGCGACCCAGGCCCGCCCTCAACTCCCCACGGGCGCCCAGGTGATGAACCTCTGCAACGACTACGACGGCGCCTTCTTCACCGCCCGCAAGTACGACGACGCCTTTGCCCGGCGCCTGCTCCGCTTCTGGCAGTACTCGGACTTCTACGGCTCCTGGCACGGCCTGCCGGTCGACGGATCACCCGGCGCCGAGCCCGGCGCCGAGCCCGGCGCCGAGCCCGACCGCATCGTGCACGGCCTGATCAATCCGCCCAACCCCGCCTATACGGACGCCGCCCACCGCAATGGCGTCAGAAGTCTCGGCTGCTGGTTCTGGCCGCGGCCGGGGGATTTCGCCCCGTATCTCGAACGGCATGCGGACGGTTCGTACCCGGTGGCGGACAAATTGATCGAGATGGCCGAATACTTCGGATTCGACGGCTACTTCATCAATCATGAGGCCGAGACCCCGCCCGACGAGGCGAAGCGGCTGCGCGAGCTGCTCACGTATCTCCGCTCCCGGGCTCCGGAGGGCTTCCATCTCCAGTGGTACGACACGATCAGGCCGGACGGCGGCCTCGACTACCTCAACCACCTGAACGACGAGAACGCCCCTTGGCTGGAGTCCGCCGCCGACAGCTTCTTCGCCAACTACTGGATGACCGAGGCGGGGGTGGAGACTTCCCGGGCCACGGCCCTGCGCCTCGGCCGCGATCCGTACGAGGCGGTCTTCCACGGCACGGAGAACGAGCAGTTCGGCTTCGATCCGGAGTACGACCCGCGGCTGATCTTCCCCGATTCGGCTCCCGCGAGGACCAGTTGGGCCCTGTTCGGCTCGCACTTCGTCTGGGAGCTGCATCCCGGGCACGAGGACCCTCAGGACCAGGGCCCCGCTTTCGAGCGCGAGCGGCAGTACTGGTCGGGTCCCGCGGGCGACCCCACGCGGACCGGCCGCACCCAGCTTCATGAGCCCGGCGCGCCGGACCCCGCCAACCCCCACAAGTGGGACGGCGTGGCCCACCACATCACCGAGCGTTCGGTGATCGGCGCGTT
Organism: Streptomyces sp. NPDC054866; assembly: GCF_053610745.1. Taxonomy (NCBI): domain Bacteria; kingdom Bacillati; phylum Actinomycetota; class Actinomycetes; order Kitasatosporales; family Streptomycetaceae; genus Streptomyces; species Streptomyces sp. NPDC054866. The sequence goes on along the minus strand of NZ_JBSGZA010000001.1, from coordinate 866,734 downwards.
CCCCTTCGTCACCCGCTTCAACACCGGGCACGGCCGCGGCTTCTTCCTGGCGGGGCGCCGCGCGAGCGACTCGGACTGGTACAACGCGTCGATCCAGGACGTGCTGCCCACGTGGCAGTTCTGGACGGAGGGGACGGAGGGGACGGAGGGGACGGAGGGTTCCGCGGGCGGGGAGACGCCCGACTTCGACTACACACGGGCCTACGACGGCGGCTCCTGCCTGCGCATTCCGGGCGGCACCACGGTCCGCCTCTACAAGACGGAGCTAGCGGTGCGCACGGGCGAGGAGACGCTCTCGGCCACCTTCTCGGGGAGCGCGCCGGAGGTGGGGCTGCTCTTCGCCGACGATCCGGGCACCTTCGTATGGCGGCGGATGGGGGCGGGTTCCGGAGCCGGATGGCACACCGAGGCCCGCTCGCTCGCCGAGTTCCGCGGGCGCACGATCGCGGCGCTCGCGGTGCGCGCCGCCTCTCGCCTATACCTCGGTGAACTCGCCCTGCGCGAGGGCCCGTTGCCGCCGCCGGAGCGCCCCTGCGGCTTCCGGATCGACGCCGCGTACGTCGACGGCGGGACCGCCGAGGTGTTCCTCTCCTGGCATCTCGCGGACCCCGGGCAGGTCTGGTACTACGACGTCCACCGCGGGGAGGAGTGGCTGGGGCGGATCTACGACGAGGTGTACTACGTGAAGTCCCTGCGCAGGGCCGCAAGCGAGGCGCACACGGAACTGACCCTCACACCGGTGGCCCCGGACGGCACCCGAGGTGAGCCCGCCACCACGCGCATGGAGTGGCTCCGTTGAGGGTTTGAACTCCGCGGGTCACGCAATGGTGTGACCCTCCGGCGCTCGCCGCATCGGCCACCCCCCGCCGGGGTAGTGCTTCGCTGCCCGTAAGCCGCCGTCGCGAGGAGTACGCCGTATGTCGCAGCCCTTTGAACTGCCCACCTTCTACATGGTGCATCCCGCCCGCCTCAACCCCCATGTGGAAGAGGCGAGGGAGCACTCGAGGAAGTGGGCACGTGGCATGGGGATGCTGGAGGGGTCGGGCGTCTGGGAGCAGCGTGACTTAGACGCCCACGACTACGCGCTGCTGTGCGCGTACACCCACCCCGACTGTGACGGCCGCGCGTTGTCCCTGGTCACCGACTGGTATGTGTGGGTGTTCTTCTTCGACGACCACTTCCTCGAACTGTTCAAGCGGACCCAGGACCGCGAGGGCGGCAAGGCCTATCTGGACCGGCTGCCCGCCTTCATGCCGATGGACCTGTCCACACCCGTGCCGAAGCCGACGAATCCGGTCGAGGCGGGTCTCGCGGACCTGTGGGCGCGGACGGTGCCGTACATGTCGCGTGAGTGGCGGGCGCGGTTCGCCGAGAGCACGGAGAATCTGCTCAACGAATCCCTGTGGGAGCTCTCGAACATCAACGAGGGCCGGATCGCCAACCCCGTCGAGTACATCGAGATGCGCCGCAAGGTGGGCGGTGCGCCCTGGTCGGCGGGGCTCATCGAGTACGCGACGGGCGCGGAGGTTCCCCCGGCCGTCGCCGGTTCCAGGCCGCTGCGCGTCCTCAAGGAGACGTTCTCCGACGCCGTCCACCTGCGCAACGACCTCTTCTCGTACCAGCGGGAGATCGAGGACGAGGGTGAACTGTCCAACGGGGTGCTGGTACTTGAGAAGTTCCTCGGCTGCACCACGCAGGAGGCGGCGGATGCCGTGAACGACCTCCTGACCTCGCGGATGCAGCAGTTCGAGAACACGGCGCTGACCGAACTCGCCCCGCTGTTCGCGGAGACCGGGCTGCCCGCGAAGGAGTGCGCGGACGTCCTCGCGTACACCAAGGGGCTCCAGGACTGGCAGTCCGGCGGGCAGGAGTGGCACATGGTGTCGAGCCGCTACATGAACAAGGGCGGCGCCACGCCTTCGCCGCTCGACGGCCCCACAGGACCTGGCACGTCGGCCGCCGGGATCAAGGCGCTGATCGCCGCCACGGGTGCGGAGCGGCTGCGCGGCTACACCCATGTGCCCTTCCAGCGGGTGGGCCCGTCACGGCTGCCCGACTTCGACCTGCCGTACGAGACCCGGCTCTCGCCGCACCTGGAGGCGGCGCGCCCGCGCGCCGTCGAGTGGGCGGACCGGATGGGCATGCTCCGGCCCCAGCCCGGTGTGCCGAGTTCGGACATCTGGGACGCGCGCAAGCTGTACGGCTACGACTTCCCGCTCTGCGCCGCGGGGATCCACCCGGACGCGGACCTCGAAGCTCTCGACCTGGGCTCGCAGTGGCTGACCTGGGGGACGTACGGGGACGACTACTTCCCCGTGGTCTTCGGCAGGCCCCGCGACCTGACGGGCGCGAAGCTCTGCAACGAGCGGCTCTCGCTCTTCATGCCGCTGGACTTCGCCGACATGCCAGTGCCGACGAACGCGATGGAGCGGGGGCTCGCCGACCTGTGGGTGCGCACGGCGGAGCCGATGGACCAGGAGGGGCGCCGCACGCTGCGGACCGCCATCGAGGTGATGACGGCCAGCTGGCTCTGGGAGCTGGACAACCAGGCGCAGAACCGTATCCCCGACCCCGTGGACTACATCGAGATGCGCCGCCTCACCTTCGGCGCCCCGCTCACGATGAGCCTGTGCCGCCTCGGCAACGGCCCCCAGGTCCCGCAGGAGATCTACCGCACGGGCCCCATGCAGAGCCTGGAGAACGCTGCCGGGGACTACTCCGCCCTGATGAACGACGTCTTCTCGTACCAGAAGGAGATCGAGTACGAGGGCGAGATCCACAACGGCATCCTCGTCGTCCAGAACTTCTTCGGCTGCGACTACCCGACGGCGCTCGGCATCATCGACGACCTGATGAAGTCCCGGCTGAGCCAGTTCCAGCACGTCGCAACGCACGAACTCCCCGTCCTGTACGACGACTTCGCCCTGCCGCAGGAGACGCGGGACATCCTCGACGGCTATGTGCGCGAGCTGGAGAACTGGATGGCGGGCATCTACACCTGGCACCGCGACTGCCGCCGCTACCGCGAGGAGGACCTGTCCCACGGCCCGCTGCGGCCCCCGTCGGGATTGGGTATGGCTGCCGTACGCCCGGACTGGCTGCGGGAGTTCGGGCTCGCCGTCGACCGTCAGATGGACGGGGCGCTCGGCCTCGGGCGGGGGTGACGCCGCCCGCCGGAGCGCGGCGGGGCTAGCCTGCCCTCATGAGTCCTCTCCCCGACCGTGCCCAGCGCGCCGCGGGCGCCCTCGTCGGATCCGCCGTGGGGGACGCGCTGGGGGCGCCCTTCGAGTTCGGGCTCGCGGGTGACTTCTCGACGCGCTTCCCGGAGCCCGGCCGGGGCGGGGAGATGTGCGGGGGCGGCGGCTGGGACGCCGGGGAGGCGACGGACGACACGCAGATGGCCGTGCACGTCGCCGACTCGCTGCTCACGAACGCGGGGCTCGACCTGCCCGACATCTTCCGCCGCTTCCAGCGGTGGGCGGCGGCCGAACCCAAGGACATCGGCCTCCAGACGGAGGACGTACTCACCAACGGCCTGCCGTGGGACCTCGCCGCCCAGGTCCACTTCCAGGTCAACACGCGTGCCGCGGGGAACGGTTCGCTCATGCGCGCCACCACCGCGGCCCTCTATTTCGCCCGCGCCGGCCGGGCGGCCACGATGGACGCGGCCCGCCGCATCGCCGCCCTCACCCACGGCGACCGCGCGGCCTGGGAAGGCACGGCGATCTTCCACGAACTGCTGCGGCTGACGCTGGAAGGCGCCGATCCGCTGGATCACATCGCACAGACGCTGGCCCTGGTCCACCCGGACCACCGCGACCGGTACGCGCTCGCCCTGGCCCCCTACTGGCACCCGGACGACGCCACCGAGTTCAACGGCGCCGTCTGGCCCTGTCTGGGCTCGGCCGTCTGGGCACTGCGCGCCACGGCGTCGTACGAGGACGCGGTGCGCGCGGCGGTCGACCTGGGCGGCGACACGGACACCGTGGCCGCGGTCACCGGCGCCCTGGCCGGCGCCCGGCACGGCCTCGCCGCCGTACCCACCGCATGGACGGCTCCCCTGCACGTCCCGCTCCCGGGCTCCGCCGTACCGGGCCGGACGCTGCGCCTCGCCGACCTGCTCGATCTCGCCCGCAGGCTGGACGCGCCCCGGCCCGGCTGACTATCCGGCGTCCCGCGGCTCCGGCAGGATCTGGCGGAGGCGTGGGGCGGGGTGATGGTCGCGGCGCCACTCGCGGGGGTAGCCGACCGAGACCTCCTGGAAGCGGACTCCGTCGTGCCAGGTGGTGCGGGGGATGTGCAGATGGCCGTAGACCACCGCCGCCGCCTCGTACTTCACGTGCCAGTCGGCGGTCAGTTCGGTGCCGCACCACAGGGCGAACTCGGGGTAGTGCAGGATCCGGGTGGGGTCGCGCACCAGCGGCCAGTGGTTGATCAGGACCGTGGGGAGGCCGGGCGTCCGTCGGGCGAGCATCTCCTCGGTGAACGCCACGCGGGCGCGGCACCAGTCGTCGCGGCCCGGGTAGGGGTCGGGGTGCAGGAGTACCTCGTCGGTGCAGACGACGCCCGCCGCGTGCGCGGCCTCCAGCGCGTCCCGCTTCGCGTACGTGCCCTCGGGGCGGAACGTGTAGTCGTAGAGCAGGAACAGCGGCGCCACCGTGACGGGGCCGCCCTCGCCGCGCCAGACCGGGTAGGGGTCCTCCGGGGTCGCGGCGCCCAACGAGCGGCACAGGTCCACGAGATGGCGGTAGCGGGCCTCGCCGCGCAGCTGGTTCGGGTCGTCGCGGGGCGTCCACAGTTCGTGGTTGCCCGGCGTCCACACCACCTTGGCGAAACGCTCGGTGAGAGTGCGCAGCGCCCACTCGACGTCGGCCATGCGCTCGGCGGTGTCCCCCGCGACGATCAGCCAGTCCTCGTCGGTCTCCGGGCGCAGGGACTCGAGGAACTTCCGGTTGTCGTCGTACGCGACGTGCAGATCACTGATGGCGTACAACTTCGGGCGGTTCTGCGGCACTTGGGTCACTCCGTGAGGCTGATCGACGTATTCGGTGGCCCTGCCACCCCATCCCTCAGTGATGCCCGTCCCCGCCACCCTGCTGGATCTCCAGATACTCCTCGGGCGTCGCCTTGGGCACCTGCGCCGACGGGCCGTACATGGCCCGTCCCAGGCGCGCCCGCATCCGCTCGCCCCGGGTGACCTTGCGTGCGACGCCGTGCTCGTCGACGGCCGGGCCGATCTCGTACGGCTTGGGCTGCTCGTGTGCGGTCAGCTTGTACAACTCACCTTGCGTGAGCGGCACATGGACCTCCACGTACTCACCGTGGGGCAGGCGTTTGATCGTGCCGCTCTCCCGGCCGTGCAGCGCCTTCTCGCGGTCGCGGAGCTGGAGCCCCATGCACCATCGATGGGTCACGTAGAAGGCGATGACCGGTCCGGCGAAGCAGGCGATCCGCACGAACCAGGTGATCGCGTTGATGGAGAGATGGAAGTGCGTGGCCCAGATGTCGTTGCCGCCGCCGACCATCAGTACGGCGAACAGCGTCAGCCACGCCACGCCGAGCCCGGTGCGCACCGGGGCGTTGCGCGGCCGGTCCGCGATGTGGTGCTCGCGTTTGTCGCCGGTGACCCAGGCCTCGATGAACGGATAGACGGCGATGGCCATCAGGATGAGTGGGAAGAGCGAGAAGGGGATGAAGACGCCCAGTTCGAGCGTGTGCCCCCACGCGTTGATCTCCCAGCTGGGCATCACCCGGATCAGGCCTTCGGAGAAGCCCAGATACCAGTCGGGTTGAGCGCCCGTGGAGACCAGGTCCGGGCGGTAGGGCCCGATCACCCACACGGGGTTGATGGTGGCGACCGCGCCCATGAACGCCAGGACGCCGAAGACGAGGAAGAAGAAGCCGCCCGCCTTGGCGATGTAGATGGGCATGAACGGCGCCCCGACCACGTTCTTCTCGGTCTTTCCCGGCCCGGCGAACTGGGTGTGCTTGTGGTAGAAGACCAGGATCAGGTGGGCGACGACGAGCCCCAGCATGATCCCCGGCAACAGCAGGACATGGACGCTGAAGAGCCGCGGAATGATGGCGTCGCCCGGGAACTCTCCGCCGAAGAGGAAGAAGGAGAGGTACGTCCCCACCACCGGGACGGACAGGATCGCGCCCTGCGCGAAGCGAATGCCGGTGCCCGAGAGCAGGTCGTCCGGGAGCGAGTATCCGGTGAGGCCGGTGATGATTCCGAGGAACAGCAGCGTCCAGCCGAACAGCCAGTTGACCTCGCGCGGCTTGCGGAAGGCGCCGGTGAAGAACACCCGCATCATGTGCACGAGCATGGCGGCGACGAAGACGATCGCGGCCCAGTGGTGGATCTGCCGGATCAGCAGACCGCCGCGCACCTCCATGCTGATCTCGACCGTGGACTCGAACGCCCGGGTCATCTGGATGCCCTTGAGCGGGGTGTAGACGCCGTCGTAGACGACCTCGGCGCCGCTCGGCTCGAAGAACAGCGTCAGCCAGACCCCGGTGAGGATCAGGATGAGAAAGCTGTAGAGGCAGATCTCCCCGAACATGAAGGACCAGTGGTCGGGAAAGATCTTGCGCATCTGGCTCTTGGCCAGCGTGTTGATGCCGAGGCGGCCGTCCGCCCAGTCGGCGACCCGCTCCCCCTTACCGGCGGGCTCCGGCCGTTTGCTTTCCCGGGTGTGCTCGACGCTTCCGCTCATTCGTCTCCCCCTCAGGCGGCTACCAGGTTAGATCAAGGGTTTCCCGGAGCCAACAGGCCCTGCCACACCGGTAGTTGACGATCATCGGATCCGCTGGTCAGACCCGGTAGGGGTGGCCACGGCTGAGGGGCCGGGAATTCGATTGCCCGGCCGCGGTCCCGTATGAGACATTCGCCCTCCTCACGGCCCATCTCCTCAAGGAAGTCCTGAGCCGACCGCTCCCGCTCCTCGTCGAAGTGCTGTTCGTGCCCCTGCACGTTCACTCTCTGAGGAGTTTCTGTGTCCGAGATCCGCTGGATCCACTGGACCGACGGCGACACCGAGCACACCGCCCGCTGGCACTCCGAGTCCGGAATGCCGGTACCCCGTCATGTCGTCATGGCCGACGACCGTATGAACGCGTCCACCGCCCACCGCCTGGCCTGCGAAGGCACCGCCCTGCTGTGGCGGGGCGACTACCACCAGGCGTGCCAGTTGCTGCGCGCGATGGGCCGCCGGATCGACCGCAAGGCCCCCGCCGCGGTCGCGTCACCGACGGCGGCCTTCCACCTCCAGCGCCGCGCCAGTGGCCACCGGGCCCGCGTGCTCGGCAGGCTCCTCGTGCCGCTGGGCGCGGACCACACGCTCGCCCTGCGCAGGGCGCCGGACATCCGGGCCGCCTGCGAGGAGGCGTACGGCCCGCCCCTGCCCACCCCCTCGGTGGTCTCCCTGCGGGAGCTGCTCGGTGTGCTCGGCGCGCACCAGTGGCGCACGAAGGGTGTGGACGTCCCCGCGATCGACGCCCGGATCCACCCGCACTACGGGGTGTTCTCACCGGTCAGGGGCGAGTACGTCGACCTGGTGGCGCGGGCGCCGCTGCCCCGCCCCGCCTCGCACGGCGGACCGGCCTTCGACCTCGGCACCGGTACCGGCGTCCTGGCCGCCGTCCTGGCCCGGCGCGGAGTCCGCCGCGTCGTGGCCACCGACAACAACCCCCGCGCGGTGGCCTGCGCCCGCGCCAACATGAGCCGCCTCGGCCTGACGAGCCAGGTGGAGATCACCGCCGGCGACGCACTCTTCCCGCCGGGCCGCGCCGCCCTCGTCGTGTGCAACCCGCCCTGGCTCCCCGCGAAGCCCAACTCGGCGCTTGAGCAGGGCGTTTACGATCCCAAGGGCGCCATGCTCCACGCCTTCCTGACGGGCCTGGCCGCTCATCTGCTGCCCGGCGGCGAAGGCTGGCTGATCATGTCGGACCTGGCAGAGCATCTGGGCCTGCGCGCCCCCGGTGAACTCCGCTCGGCCTTCGCGGCGGCGGGCCTGCGGGTCGCCGCCCGCCTCGACACCCTGCCCCGGCACGCGCGGGCCTCCGACCCCGAGGATCCCCTGCACGCGGCCCGTGCGGCGGAGGTCACGTCGCTGTGGCGCCTGACGGCGGCCGGGCGGCCGGAGCGCTCTCCTGCTCCTCCACCTGCCGCACCAGATCGATCGCCCGCCCCAGGGTCGTGAGCCGCGCCTCCAGGCTCTCGCCCGCCGGGTAGAAGCGGACGGTGTCCACGCCCGCGCCACGCCACACCCTCAGCCGCTCGCGGACCATGTCTTCGGTACCGATGAGGGTGGTGGCGAGGACCATGTCGTCGGTGATCAGTGTGGCGGCGCCGTCGCGGTCGCCGGACTGCCAGCGCTCGCGGACCTCGGCGGCGATGCCGGCCCAACCCTGCCTGCTGTAGGCATTGTTGTAGTAGTTGGTGGTGGCGGAGCCCATGCCGCCCAGGCTGAAGGCGAGCTCCTTCTTGCGGCCCGCGACCATCGCGCGCAGCGCGTCCTCGTCGTCGGCGAAGGCCACTTCGGCGCCTTGGCAGATGTCCAGGTCGCGGCGGGTGCGGCCGGAGGCGGCCAGGCCCGCGTCGAGGTGGTCGAAGTAGGCCTCCTTCGCGCCCTCCGGGACGAAGCTGGTGCCCAGCCAGCCGTCGGCGATCTCGCCGGTCAGGCGCAGCATCTTGGGCGAGAGGGTGGCCAGATGGACGGGCAGTTCGTGTTCGGCGCGCATGGACAGACGCATGGGCCTTGCCTCGCCGCCGGGCAGCGGAAGCGTGAACTCCCGTCCCGCGTACGAGATCTTCTCCCCCGTGGCCGCCTGGCGGACGATCTCCACCGTCTCCCGCATCCGGGTGAGCGGCCGCGCGAACGGCACTCCGTGCAGGCCTTCGATCACCTGCGGTCCTGACGGGCCGAGCCCGAGGAGGAAGCGGCCCCCGGAGATGTTGGAGAGGGTGATCGCCGCGCGGGCGATGGCCGCCGGGGTGCGGGTGGCGAGCTGGATGATGCCGGAGCCGAGCAGGATACGTTCCGTGCGCGCGGCCAAGTAGCCGAGCGGGGACGGCGCTTCGGCGCCCCACGCCTCCGCGACCCAGCAGATGTCCATGCCCAGCTTCTCGGCCTCGGTGACGAAGTCGACGGTCTCCCGCCAGTTCGGCCCGGACGCCTCGATGGTCGTCGACGTGCGCATCAGGCGCCCGCCTCCGTGGAGTCGGCGCCCTCGGCCAGCTTCTTGATCGCGTCCAGCGTGGCCGTCATGTTCCGCTCGAACTCCCGCATCCGTACGTACACGATCTTCTGCTCCTTCTCCGGCATCCGGTCGATCGCGTACGAGAGGCCCGAGCGGCCCGGTCCCATCTGCATCCACTGGGTCAGCTCGGTGCCGCCGTCGTCCGCCGCCGTGAGGCTGAACCGCCAGACGGCACTGGGCTGTTCGGGGTCTTCCACCGCCCAGGCGAACACGCGCGGGGCCTCGCACTCCACGACGTACGACGTGGTCTGCCACGCGCCGAAGGACGCGTGCTCGCTGCGGCCGACGAACCGCGCTCCGAGCGCGGGCCACGCCGCACCGTCCAGCCACTCGACCGACCGCAGCTCCGCGCTCAGCGTGGGCATCAGGCCGATGTCGGAGACGAGCTCCCACACGCGTTCCGGTGACGCGGCGATCCGTGTGCGCACCTCGGCCGTCGGCTTGTCCGCGTAACGCGCGCCTGTCCACTCCATCGGGGGCCGCCTCTCTGTCGCCCTGCTTACCTCTCTGACCACGAGAGTTGCGTAGATAGACTCACTCGTCAAGGGTGAGGGCTCCGACAGGGAGACGGGGGTTCAGCGGCTGAAGCGGGCCCGGATGTCCGGCCGTTCGGCCAGGCGTGCCGGGTAGCCGGGGCCGATGCGCGCATGCGTGTCGTCGGCCGACATCGGCTCCTTGCAGTGGCCGCAGACCACCTCGGCCTCGGTCTCGTGCCCGCAGCGGTCGTGCTCGAAGACGACCGGCGCGCCCTCGTCACCGCTCAGCCAGCGGTTGCCCCAGCTGTTCATCACGGCGAGCACGCCGAAGAAGTCGCGGCCCTTCTCGGTGAGCACGTAGTCGTAGCGGACCGGCTCGCTCTGGTAGGCGCGCTTCTCCATGAGCCCCTCGTCGACCAGGCGGCGCAGCCGGTCGGTCAGGGTGTTGCGCGCGATGCCCAGCTCCTGCTGGAAGGCGTCGAACCGCTTGATCCCGTAGAAGGCCTCGCGCAGCACGAGCGGGGTCCACCAGTCGCCCAGCAGGTCCATGGTGCGGGCGATGGAGCAGGGCCAGTTGGCAAAGGAGGTCCGCCTCATGCCGCAAGGATACGAGAAGGGGCCAGGCATCCCGGTGGGTCTCGGGACTGGACTCAGCAGCCCGCGGCGGGTGCGGGACCTGTCACGTGACGTTCGACGCAAACGCGGCGGCCCCGTTGTGGAGCGGCCCGTGCTGCTGATCAAGTGGCAGGAGCCATCGCGCCGTTCCGTATCAGCCCCGGAGGCTCCGTTGCTCTTCACATCCGTGGACGATGTCGCCACGCGGCTCGCCGATACGGGCTATCTGGCCTCGACGGCCGTCGCCACCACCGTCTTCCTTGCCGACCGCCTGGGCAAGCCGCTCCTCGTGGAGGGCCCGGCGGGTGTCGGCAAGACCGAGCTGGCCAAGGCCGTCGCCGAGGTCGCGGACGCGCGCCTGGTCAGGCTCCAGTGCTACGAGGGCGTGGACGAGTCCCGCGCGCTCTACGAGTGGAACCACGCCAAGCAGCTCCTGCGCATCACCGCGGGCCGCGACGAGTCCTGGGACGAGACGCGCACGGACATCTTCAGCGAGGAGTTCCTGCTCCCGCGCCCGCTGCTCACCGCCATCCGCGGCAGCGAGCCGAAGGTGCTCCTGATCGACGAGACCGACAAGGCGGACGTCGAGGTGGAGGGGCTGCTCCTGGAGGTCCTCAGCGACTTCCAGGTCACGGTCCCCGAGCTCGGCACGATCACGGCGACGCGCCGCCCCTTCACCGTCCTCACGTCGAACGCGAGCCGCGAGCTCTCCGAGGCGCTGCGCCGCCGCTGCCTCTTCCTCCACATCGGTTTCCCCGACGAGGAGTTGGAGCGCCGCATCGTGCGCCTGAAGGTGCCCGGACTCGACGAGGCCCTCGCGCGGTCCGTCGTCCGCGTGGTCGGCGCGCTGCGCGCGATGGACCTGCGCAAGGTGCCGTCGGTCGCGGAGACCATCGACTGGGCCCGTACGCTGCTCGCCCTCGGCGCCGACTCCCTCGACGAGGACGTCGTACGCGACACTCTGGGCGTCGTCCTCAAGCACCAGGACGACGTGCTGAAGGCGGCGGCCAAGCTGGATCTGGACGCGGTGTGACCACGTCCTCGACCGGCGTCACGGAGCGGCTCAGCGCGCTCGTGCAGGCGCTGCGTTCGCACGGCATCCGGATCGGTACGGGCGAGACGGTGGACGCAGGGCAGGCCATCGAGGCCCTCGGTCTCGCCGACCGGGAGCGGGTGCGGGAGGGACTCGCCGCCGCGCTGCTGCACAGCGAGGGACAGCGACCGGTCTTCGATCCGGTCTTCGACCTGTACTTTCCGCGCGGGATCGGGGCGCCGGGGGGATCGGGCGCCGACTCACGTGGCCGGGAGTTCGACAGGGACGACCTACGTGAGCGACTGGCCGCCGCGCTGGTCGCCAACGACCAGGCACTCCTTGCCCAGTTGGCGGCCGAGGCGGTCGACGGCATGGGCGGATACGGGACGCGGCCGGGCTCGGGAGGTACAGGCGGCTCGGACGGCTGGTCGTCCCACCAGACGCTCTCCCGGCTGCGCCCGGAGACCCTGCTGGCCCGCGTCCTGGCCGGAATCCGCCAAGGGGCCGCCTCCGATGCGGAGTTCACCGACCGTCTCACCGCCGACGAGATCCGCCGCCGCATCGAGAACTTCCGCGCGCTCGTGGGCGCCGAAGCGCGCCGCCGGGTCGCCGAGCGGCGCGGTGCGGACGAGATCGCGCGGCGGGCCATAGCCCCGACCGCCGACCGGGTCGACTTCCTCATCGCGGGCCGCGCCCAGCCCGACGAACTCCGCAGAGCGGTCCAGCCGCTGGCCCGCAAGCTGGCGACGCGCCTCGCCGCGCGCCGCCGCCGCGCCGCCCGCGGCCACATCGACCTGCGCCGGACGCTGCGCGGCTCCCTGTCCACGGGCGGCATCCCGATGCGTCCGGTCCTGCGGCGCCGCCGCCCCGCACGCCCCGAACTGGTCCTGCTGTGCGACGTGTCCGGCTCGGTGGCGGGCTTCGCCAACTTCACGATGCTCCTTGTCCAGGCGCTGCACGACCAGTTCAGCAAGGTGCGGGTGTTCGCCTTCGTCAACCGCGTCGACGAGGTGACCGACCTCATCGCGCGCGGCGCCGCCGACCCCGAGGGCCTGGGCAGCCGCATCATCTCGGGAGCGGCGGTCACCGGCTACCACGGCAGCAGCGACTACGGCTCCGCCCTGGGCGAGTTCGCCGAGCGCTACACCGAAGCGGTCACCCCGCGCTCCACGGTCTTCGTACTCGGCGACGCCCGCACGAACATGAGCGACCCGAACATCCCCGCCCTGCGCACCGTCGCGTCGCGCGCCCGCAAGGTGTACTGGCTCAACCCCGAGCGCCGCGCCCAGTGGCAGACGGGCGACTCGGCGGCCGGCACGTACGCCGAGCTGGTGGAGATGTACGAGTGCCGCAACGCGCGGCAGCTCAGCGCGCTGATCGGGCGTCTGCTGCCGGTCTGAGCCGCCCGGCTCTCCCGCCGCGGGCCACGTCATCGGGCGAACCAGCTCGCGCCCGCGAGCGGACCCACGACGGCGGCGGCAAGGGCGACCAGGCGGTACGGCGCCTGCTGGATGGTCACGCGCATTCCGCCGATGCGCAGTTCGAAGAACGGCGGGGCGGGCGGTGGCGTGGTCTTGGAGCTCATCGGATTCCCTCCGGGAGTGTGTCGGGGTCGGTACACCACGAAGCCCCGCCTACCGGAGGCGGGGCTTCGGAAAAGCGTGACGGTGTGGCCGACCGCCGACCGAGGTCAGTGATTCAACTGGTCCTCGGGGGCAGTCGGCCCGCGTGCTCCATCTGCCACGGTTCTGGCGGGGGCACCAGGCTCGCGCTTGCGCGACCGCGAAGCGGCCCGGCCTGGTGCCCCCGCCAGGTTCGTGGCCTGATGGGCATGCGGGCCGACGTTCCCCGAGGAGCCATCTGGACCGCTCCGGACCTGCCTGCGGAAGCGGTACAGCCGCCCCTCGACGGCACGTTCACTGATCCCGAGGCGGTCGGCTATGTCGCTGTGCGGGTAGCCGACGGCCACAAGACCGAGCACGGCGCGGACTTCGGGCCCGGCGGTCCGCAGGGCCCGCTCCAGGGCGTCGCGGGACACGATGGCGAGGGCGGGGTCGAGGTGGGTGACCTCGACGGACAGGTCGGCCACATCGGCGCCGTACGGGAGGGGAAGGCGTCGGCGGGTCCGCTGCCATGTGCGGAAGACCGTCGGGAATCGCAGGAGAAGGGCGTTCACGAAGTACGTCTCCAGTGCCGCTCCCTTGCGTGCGTCCCAGGTGGCCCACACCTTGTGCTGCCTCTCCAGGACCGCGAGGACGGTCTCGCTGGCCAGGACGTGGCGCTCGTCGGCCGAACGGCGCAGAGTCTCCAGCTCGTCGAAGGTCGGCCTGATGGGGGGCTTCGTGCCAACGCATCGTTCGTAGACCTGCCTTGAACGGATCAGCCGCAGCAACGTCCCGTATCCGTAGGCCCCGAGGTGATCACGGACATCCTGCGTCCCCACGCTGCCCGGCGTCCCCCATAGCTCACCCATGATGCTTATATGCACCACGGAGCCCAGAACCCACGCACGTTCGGCAAGTATTTTTGACCCAGCTGTCCCGGCAGGGGCGACAGAACGGCGAGGAGTCGACATGGCAGGCGGCGCGGTCCAGTCCAAGGAGGGGATCCGGGCTCGGATCGGTGAGGTGCGGGGCGAGCTCGTCGGGCTCAGTCGGCGTATTCACGCCCATCCGGAGATCGCGTTCGAGGAGCGGCAGGCCGCAGGGTGGTGTGCGGATGTGCTGCGCGGGCACGGGTTCGCGGTGACCGCTCCGGCGTACGGGCTCGATACCGCCTTCGAGGCGACCCTGGGGTCGGGGCCCGTGACGGTCGCGCTTGCCTGCGAGTACGACGCGCTGCCCGGCATGGGGCATGCCTGCGGGCACAATCTGATCGCGGCGGCGGGCGTGGGGGCCGCCCTCGGGCTTGCTCCGGTCGTCGATCAACTCGGGCTCACCGTGCGCGTGTTGGGGACTCCTGCAGAGGAGAGCGGGGCCGGGAAGGCGTTGCTGCTCGATGCCGGGGCCTTCAAGGGGGTCGACGCGGCGATGATGATCCACCCGTGTCCGTTCGAGGTCGCCGACTTCCACTCGTACGCGATGGGGGCGCTCTCGGTGGAGTACACGGGCAAGTCCGCGCACGCCGCACTCAACCCGCAGGACGGTCGGAACGCGGCCGACGCGCTGACCGTGGCGCAGGTGGCCATCGGGCTGCTCCGGCAGCAGCTGCCCGGGGAGTGGAAGGTCCACGGCATCACCACCGAGGCGGGGACGGCGCTCAACGCCATTCCCGAGCGGGCGAGCGCCGCGTACGCGCTGCGGACGCCGTCGGTGGAGGAACTGCGCGAGCTGCGGGAGCGGGTGGCGGACTGCTTCCGGGCGGGGGCGCTCGCGGCCGGGTGCGCGGTGGAACTGGAGCAGCCCGCGCCCGACTACCTCGACTTCCGGTCCGACGCCGCTCTGGTCGCCCTGTGGGAAGCGAACGCCCGCGCCCTCGGGCGCCCCGAACCGCAGCGGCGCGGCCCCTTCGCCTCGACGGACATGGGCAACGTCTCGCACGTCGTGCCGTCGATCCACCCCGTGCTCGACATCAGCGGGGGCGGCTGCGGCCCGCACCAGCCGGAGTTCGCCGCCGCGGCCGCCACTCCGGTCGCCGAACAGGCCATGATCGACGGGGCTGTCGGCCTCGCATGGACGGCGGCGGACTTCGCCGGCAGCCGGTCCTAGCCGCTCTTAGCCGCCTTCGCGGAGGCCGTGGTGGAGGCCGCTTCGGGCGCCTGCTCGGGTGTTCTGGCGGTCGCCCCCTCCGGCGCCTGCTCGGCCGAATCCTCCGGCGCCCTTCCAGGCGCCTTCGCCTTCATCGTCGGTACGACCACCGGGGAGCCGTCGCCCGGTGCCCGCAGGATGTCCGCGTCGATCCCGTACAGCTCCTTGACCAGCTCGGCGGTCACCACATCGCGGGCCGGGCCGTTCGCGACGATCTTGCCCGCGTTCATGGCGATGACGGTGTCGGCGTAGCGCGCGGCGCTCGCCAGATCGTGCAGGACCATGACGACCGTACGGCCCGCTGCGGCCACCTCCCTTACCAGGGACAGGACTTCGACCGCGTGCCCGAGGTCGAGCGCGCTGGTCGGCTCGTCCAGGAGCACGATCGGCGTCTGCTGTGCGAGGACCATCGCGAGCCAGCAGCGCTGCCGCTGACCGCCGGAGAGGTGGTCGAGTCGGCGCGCCGCGAGGCCTGTGGTGCCGGTGGCTTCGAGTGCCTCGCGCACGGCGGCCTCGTCCTCGCGCGACCACTGGCGGAACAGGCCCTGGTGGGGGTGGCGGCCGTAGCGGACGAGTCCGGCGACGGTGACCGCCTCGGGGGCTTGTGGCGACTGGGCGAGCAGCGCGATGCGGTGGGCGGCGCGGCGCTGGGTGAGCCGCCACACGTCTTCGTCCCCGGCGCGCACCGTTCCCGAACTCGGCTTGTGGAGCCGGGAGATGGAGCGCAGCAGCGTCGATTTCCCGCAGCCGTTGGGGCCGACGATGGCGGCGACCTGCCCGCTGGGGATGGTCAGGTCGACGCCGTCCACGGCGGCCGTGTGGCCGGGGTAGCCGGAGGTGAGCGCCTCGACGGTCAGTTGCACGGGGTCAGGCCTTTCCGGTCTGCTGCTCGGAGTTCTTGCCGAAGAGGACCCACAGGAGGAAGGGTCCGCCAAGGACGCTGGTGATGACGCCGACGGGGATCTCCACGGGGGCGACGACGCGGCCGAGCGCGTCGGCGGCGCCCACGAGGGCCGCGCCCACCAGGGCGGAGCCGATGATCGGGACTCGGGTGGGGCCGCTGAGCCGGCCTGCGACGACGGGCGCGGCGAGCGCGACGAACGCGATCGGCCCTCCGATGCCGACGGCCACGCCGGACAGGGCGACGGCGAGCGCGAGGGTCACGGCGCGGACGCGGCGGACGTTGACGCCGAGGGTGGCCGCCATGTCGTCGTCGAAGCGGAGGAGTTGGAGTCGGCTGCCCGCGACGAGGGACAGAGGGACGAGGATGAGCAGGATGAGCGACAGGGGTGTGCCGACGCTCCAGTCACGGCCGCTGAGCGAGCCGACGGTCCAGAGGAAGACGCCGCCCGCGGTGTTGTCGTTCTCGCGGGACATGACGAGGTCGGTGACGGCGCCGATGACGGTGGAGACGCCGATGCCGACGACGAGGATCCGGTATCCCCCGCTGCCCGCTCCGCCCGCGCAGGCGACGACGACCATGGCCGCGGCGGCGGCACCGAGCGGCCCGAGCCACCAGTCGCCGATCATCCCGGTGGACGATCCGACGACGGAGGCGACGACGGCCGCGGTGGCGCCTTCGTTGACGCCGATGATGTCGGGCGTCGCGAGCCGGTTACTGGCGAGCGTCTGGGTCAGGCACCCGGCGATGCCGAGCGCCGCGCCGACCATGAGCCCCACGGCGATCCGTGGAAGGCGGAAGTCCTGGACCAGCATGACGGTGGCGGAGTCTCCGGTGCCGAGCAGTCCGGAGAGGCTGTCGGAGAAGCTCATCCCGGTGGAGCTGGCGAAGGTGGCGAGCGAGACGACCGCCGCGATCACCAGCGTGAGCCCGACAGCGGCGAGGGCGCTGCGGTAGGGGAAGAGCCAGGAGAAGGTCCCGACGCGTACGGCGGTGGAGTCGGGCGGGGTGATGTCGGCGGGCCCGGAGTCGGGCATGCGTTCCGTGGTCACGCGGCGACCCCCGCCGTGGACATCCGCTGCGAGCGGGCGATCCAGATCAGCAACGGGCCGCCGATGAAGGCGAGAAGCACGCTGACCGGGGTCTCCCAGGGGCGGATCACGACCCTGGCGAGGAGATCGGCGGCGATCATCACGTTCGCGGCGACCAGCGCGGAAAGCACCAACTGGCCCGCCATCCGGGGCCCTGTGACGGCGCGCGCGGCGTACGGCGCGAGGAGGCCGAGGAAGGCGATGGGTCCGGCGAGGGCGACCGCCGAGCCCGCGAGGAGGGTCACCGCCGCCGCCACGATCAGGCGGATCCGCCCCGGGTGGTGGCCGAGCGAGCGTGCGCTGTCGTCGCCGAGCGCGAGCGCGGAGAGCGGGCGTACGCAGCAGAAGGCGATGAGCAGCCCGACCGCGATCAACGGGATCAGGGGGTACGTCTCGGACGTCTTGATGCCGGCCAGCGAACCGATGGTCCAGTAGCGGTAGGTGTCGAAGGTGGCCTGCTCACCGAGGAGCACGTACGACGTCATGCCGTGGAAGGTCGCGCCGAGCGCCGATCCGGCGAGCACGAGCCGCAGCGGGGAACCCGCGGCCCGGCCTGACGCGGCGAGCAGCAGCACCACCGCGCTCGCGGCCATGCCGCCGACAAGCGCCCACACCAACACGCCGTACGCCGACGTCACTTCGAAGTAGGTGAGGCCGATCACGACGCCGAGCGCCGCGCCCGAGTTGACCCCGAGGAGGCCCGTCTCGGCGAGCGGGTTGCGTGTGACGGCCTGGAGGAGGCAGCCCGCCGCGCCGAGGGCGACACCGATCAGGACGCCGGCGAGCGTACGCGGAAGGCGTACATCCATGACGGCGAGCCGTATCTGGGCGTCGGCCCGCGCGGACGGGTCCCCGGTGAGGAAGTCCCAGGCGCGGCCCATCGGTGTCGACCCGGACCCGACCAGGAGCGAAAGGAGGCCGAGCAGCAGGAGCAGGACAACAAGGGCGGCAGCCGCCCACAGCGTGGGGCGATGCAACTTCGCCAAGCCCGGTATGGGAGGTCTGGATCCGGACGTTGGGACCCGCCCCTCTTGCGCAACCAACATGAAGTTAGCCTAACCTAACCTTGACCTGGAGCCCCGAGTCGGGGTGGCGGCGAACTCCCTGTTCATTCAGGGGTACTTCGTCATGCCCCGACACGGCCAGGGACGACCCTTATGTCCGGCCTGACCCCCGGACTCTGAAGCATGGAGACACGGACATGTCCTCGAACCACTCCCCGCGCACCCGGCTGACCGCGGTTGCGGCCCTTACTCTGGCCTCCGCGCTCGCCCTCTCCGCCTGCGGTTCGGACTCGTCCGACGACTCCGGCTCCGGCTCCGGCGACAAGGCCAAGAACGCCGCGAAGGACGTCACCGTCACCGACGCCTCCGGTGCGGAGGTAAAGGTTCCGGCCAATCCCGAGAAGGTCATCGCGCTCAGCGAGATGGACCTGGACTCCGCCCTCGCCCTGAAGGTCAAGCCCGTCGGTCTCTCCGCGGGCAGAGGCCAGAAGGGCGCCCCCGAGTATCTGGCCGACCAGGCCAAGGGCATCCCGGTCGTGGGCGCGGTCACCGGACCCGACATCGAGAAGGTCCTCCAGGCCAAGCCGGACGTCATCCTCGCGGGCCAGCTCGCCGACCAGCAGGTGCTCAAGCAGCTGAAGGCGATAGCCCCGACGGTCGTCACGATCGACAGGACCAAGGACTGGAAGAAGTCCCTGGAGATCACGGGCAAGGTGCTCGGCAAGTCCAACGAGGCGAGCGCGTTCCTCAAGGACTACGACACCAAGGCAGCCGCCACGAAGAAGAACCTCGGCGACAACGCGGGCGCGAGCGTCTCCGTGGCGCGCTACTCCGCCAAGGGCACCGCCGTCATGCAGCAGGGCGTGTTCATCTCCGACGTCCTGAAGGACCTCGGCTTCAAGCGACCCGGCATCCAGAACAAGAAGGGCGAGGGCCACTCGACGCCGCTCAGCGACGAGGACCTCAAGCAGATCGACGCCGACTGGCTGTTCATCGGCACCCTCGCCTCCGCCGGTCCTGACGCCGACCTGTTCAAGGAGCTGAAGGGCA
This sequence comes from Streptomyces sp. NPDC054866, assembly GCF_053610745.1. Lineage (NCBI taxonomy): Bacteria > Bacillati > Actinomycetota > Actinomycetes > Kitasatosporales > Streptomycetaceae > Streptomyces > Streptomyces sp. NPDC054866. Next base: position 847,554 of record NZ_JBSGZA010000001.1, on the reverse strand, counting down.
AGGCCGCGTACAAGCAGCTCGACGCGGTCAAGAAGAACCACACCACCGAGATCGACGGCTCGAAGTGGACCAGCCTGGGTGGCGCGCAGGCCGCCGTCTCCGTCCTGGAGGACGTCGAGAAGGCGATGGGCAAGTGACCTCCGGCATAACCGACCCCGAGCTCGCGGGGCGGGTGGCCCTGGTCACCGGCGCGGGCCGGGGCATCGGACAGGCCGTGGCCCGCGCGCTCGCCGAGCGCGGCGCGCGGGTCGTGGCCGCCGACCTGTCGCCCGATGTCAAGGACCAGGACGCCGAGGAGCAGACGTCGGGCGGCCGCATCACCGGCATGGTCCTCGACGTCACCGACGCGGCGGCCGTGGAGGCGGCGTTCGAGGAAGTCGAGCGCACCGCGGGGCCGTTGGACATCCTGGTGAACGTGGCGGGCATCCTGCGGCCCGCCCCGGTCGTCGAACTCACCGACACCGACTGGGCGGAGACCTTCGCCGTCAACACGAACGGCGTCTTCCACACCTCGCGCGCCGCGGCCCGCCGCATGACCGCGCGGGGCAAGGGTTCCATCGTGACGGTCGGCTCGAACGCCGCCGGGGTGCCCCGCACCCAGATGGCCGCGTACGCCGCGTCCAAGGCCGCGGCCACGATGTTCACCAAGTGCCTCGGCCTTGAGGTCGCCCGCGACGGCGTGCGCTGCAACGTCGTGTCGCCCGGCTCCACGCACACCGACATGCAGCGGCAGCTGTGGACGGGCGACCACGAGCAGGCCGCCGCCCGTGTCATCGACGGCGACCCGGGCTCGTACCGGGTCGGCATTCCGCTCGGCCGGATCGCCGACCCCTCCGACATCGCCGACGCGGTCGCCTTCCTGGTCTCCGACCGGGCAAGGCACATCACCCTGCACGACCTGTACGTGGACGGCGGCGCCACCCTGCGCGCCTGAAAGCCGCGCCGCCCTCCCCTACTTGACGAGGAGTCATCCGTGACACCCCCCAACGACGTGGTCGCAGACGCCGCCCCCACCACCCCCGGGGCCGTCGGCGCGGCGACCGCGCTGCTCGACGCCTACCGACCCGGCGACACCCGGTTCTTCGCGTCGCCCACCCGCACCCTCCTCGCCCACGGCACGGCCGCCGAAGTCCCGCACGACGAGCGGCCGTTGACGGAGCGGGTCGCCGCCACCCTCGACGCGCAGCTCCGCGCGGGCAACCAGGCCCCGGTCGTCGTGGGCACCATCCCCTTCGACCCGGCCGAGCCCGCCGTGCTCGCCGTGCCCGAAGCGGCGCGCTGGGCGCCCGCGCTGCGCACCGACCCGCTGGTCGCGCTGCCCACCGAGCCGCCCGCAACGGCCGGCGGCTGGCAGGTGCGCGAGGTTCCATCGGGCGAGGAGTACGCCGCTTCGGTGGAGGCCGCCGTGGCCCGCATGAAGAGCGGCGAGTTCGACAAGGTCGTCCTCGCCCGCACCCTGGAGCTGTCCACGGACGGCCCGCTGGACCTGCCCGCGATGCTCCAGCGCCTGGCCCGCCGCGACCCGCTCGGCTACTCCTTCGCGGTGCCATCGGGCACGGGCCGCACCCTCCTCGGCGCCAGCCCGGAGCTGCTCGTCTCCCGGCAGGGCAACCGTCTGACCGCCAACCCCCTGGCCGGTTCGACGCCCCGCTCGGCGGACCTCGCCGAGGACGTGCGCCGGGCGGCCGCGCTGCTCGAATCGGCGAAGGACCTGCACGAGCACGCCGTCGTCGTGGACGCCGTGCACAAGGCCCTCGCCCCGTTCTGCACCGACCTCGACGTGCCCGAGCGGCCCACCCTGGTCCGCACCGCCACCATGTGGCATCTGTCGACGACCCTCACGGGCGAGCTCGCCGAACCGGCCACCTCCGCCCTGGAGCTCGCCACCGCCCTGCACCCGACTCCGGCTGTCTGCGGTACCCCTACCGGGCACGCCCGTGACGTGATCGGCGAGCTGGAGCCGTTCGGCCGCGGGCACTACACCGGCATGGTGGGGTGGAGCGACGCGCGCGGCGACGGCGAGTGGGTCGTCACGATCCGCTGCGCGGAGGCCGAGGAGACGCAGGACGGCAGCGGACGGCTGCGGCTCTTCGCGGGCGCGGGCGTCGTGGCCGACTCCTCGCCCGAGGCCGAACGCGCCGAGACAGGCGCCAAGTTCCGTACGTTCCTGGACGCGGTGGGGGTCGACCGATGACGACAGCAGCGAGTCGCGCGGACGCGCCGCGCATCCCGGAGGTCTTCGCCGAGCGCTATCGCGCCGCCGGGTACTGGCGCGGCGAGACCTTCGGCGGCATGCTCCGCGAGCGCGCCGACGCGCACCCCGCGCGGGTCGCGATCACCGACGGGGAGCGGAACTGGACGTACGGCGAACTCGACGTGCGCGCCGACCAGTTGGCTGCGGGATTCGCCGCACGCGGCATCTCCAAGGGCGACCGGGTCGTCGTCCAGCTGCCGAACGTCGCCGAGTTCTTCGAGGTGATCTTCGCGCTCTTCCGGATCGGCGCCCTGCCGGTCTTCGCGCTGCCCGCGCACCGCGAGACGGAGATCCACTACTTCTGCGAGTTCACCGAGGCCGTCGCCTACGTCATCCCTGACCGGCTCGGCGGCTTCGACCACCGTGACCTCGCCTCGAAGATCCGCGCCGAAGTCCCCACGCTGCGCGACGTGTTCGTGGTGGGCGACCCCGGCGAGCACACGGCCCTGTCCGACGTGCCGCGCGAGCCGATCGAGATCGACGGGCCCGCCCCGTCCGACCTCGCGTTCCTCCAGCTGTCGGGCGGCAGCACCGGCGTACCGAAGCTGATCCCCCGCACCCACGACGACTACATGTACTCGCTGTGGGGCTCGAACGAGATCTGTGGCGTGACGGAGGACTCCGTCTACCTCGTGGCGCTGCCCGCGGCCCACAACTTCCCGCTGTCGTCGCCCGGTTCACTGGGGCTGTTCTACGCGGGCGGCCGTGTCGTGATGTGTCCGCAGCCCGACCCGGACACCGCGTTCCCGCTCATCGAGCGGGAACGCGTGACGATCACGGGTCTCGTTCCGCCGCTCGCGCTCGTGTGGACGGACGCGGGGCGCAGCACGCCGTACGACATCTCCAGCCTTGAGGTGCTCCTCGTGGGCGGCGCGAAGTTCAGCGAGTCGGCCGCGCGCCGGGTCGCCCCCGCGCTCGGCTGCACCCTCCAGCAGGTCTTCGGGATGGCGGAGGGCCTGGTCAACTACACGCGTCTGGACGACCCCGCGGAGACGATCGTCACCACGCAGGGCCGCCCGATCTCCCCGGACGACGAGATCCGCATCGTCGACGACCTCGACCAGGAGGTCCCGGACGGTGAGGCGGGCCATCTGCTGACCCGCGGCCCCTACACCATCCGCGGCTACTGGCGAGCCCCCGAGCACAACGCACGCTCGTTCACCGCCGACGGCTTCTACCGCACCGGCGACATCGTGAGCCGCACCCCCACCGGGCATCTGGTGGTGGAGGGCCGGGCGAAGGACCAGATCAACCGCGGCGGCGAGAAGATCGCGCCGGAGGAGGTCGAGAACATCATTCTCGCCCACCCCCACGTCCATGACGTGTCGGTCGTCGCCGTGCCCGACGAGTATCTCGGCGAGCGGACCCTCGCGTACGTGATCCTGCGCGCGGACGCCGAACCGCTGAAGCCCGTCGTCATCAAGAAGTTCGTACGGGAGCGCGGGCTCGCCGCGTACAAGGTGCCCGACCGGGTCGAGTTCGTGACCGCCTTCCCGCAGACGGGCATCGGCAAGATCAGCAAGAAGGACCAGCGGACGACCGCCGCGACGCCGGGCGGCTGACCCTGCCGTCAGCTCCAGGCGGCTGACCTCCGCCCGGCAGCGCCCGTTCCACCCAGCTCCCTTGAGTTCCCGAAAGGCCCCACCATGGCGCTCCCCGCCGTCACGCCGTACCCGATGCCCTCGCCCGAGGAACTGCCCGACAACCGGGTCGCGTGGACCATCGACCCGCAGCGGGCGGTGCTGCTCGTCCATGACCTGCAGAACCACTTCCTGACCGCCTACACCCCCGACACCTCGCCGACCACCGAACTCCTCGCCAACGTCGGCGAGTTGGCGAAGGCGGCGCGCGCGTCCGCCATCCCCGTCCTGTACTCCGCGCAGCCGGGCGGCCAGTCGCCGGCCGAGCGCGGCCTCCAGCAGGACTTCTGGGGCCCCGGCCTTCCCGACGACGAGCACGCGAAGGCGATCGCGGGCCCGGTCGCACCGGAGCCCGGCGACACGGTGCTCACGAAGTGGAAGTACAGCGCGTACGTCCGCACCGACCTGGAGCAGCGCATGCGCGAGGCGGGCCGGGACCAGATCGTCATCGTCGGCGTGTACGCGCACATCGGCGTCCTGATGACGGCCGCCGACGCGTGGATGCGTGACGTGCAGGCGTTCGTCGTCGCGGACGCGGTGGCCGACTTCTCCCGCGAGGACCACGACATGGCCCTGCGCTACGCTGCCGGCCGGTGCGCGGTCGTCACCACCACCGACGCGGTTCTGAAGGGGATCTGACATGGCGCTCAGCGTGGAACTCATACGGGCCGACGTCGCCGATGTCCTGGGCGAGGACCCGGCCGACATCCCCGTCGACGAGAACCTCGTCGACTACGGCCTCGACTCGGTGCGCATCATGTCGCTCATCGAGCGCTGGCGCCGCGAGCACGACATCAGCGCCACCTTCGTGGACCTGGCCGAGCAGCCCGCCATCGAGGCCTGGGCACCGATTCTGGGAGCCTCCACATGAGGCTCACCGCTGCCCAGTCGGGCATGTGGTTCGCGCAGGCGCTCGACCCGGGCAGCCCGGCCCAGAACACGGCCGAGTGCCTGGAGATCCACGGGCCCATCGACCCGTCCGTCTTCGCGCGGACGCTGCGTCAGGTGGTGTCCGAGGCCGACGCGTTGCGCGTGAGGATCATCGAAGGAGCCGACGGGCCCAGCCAGTTGGAGGTCGCCGACCCGACGCTTCCGCTGAAGGTGCGCGATCTGCGCGCCGCCTCCGACCCGGACGCCGAGGCGCGGGCCTGGATGCGCGAGGACCTGGCCACGCCGTTCGACCTGGCGGCCGGGCCGCTGTTCGCGCACGCGCTGTTCCGCGTCGGCGACGAGCGCTGGCTGTGGTACCAGCGGGTGCACCACATCGTGATGGACGGCTTCGGCTACTCGCTGCTCGCCCGCCGCACCGCCGAGGTCTACACCGCGCTCGCCGCGGGCGAGGAGCCGGGCGAGAGTCCCTTCGGGCGGCTCGAGGACCTGGTCGCCGAGGACACCGCGTACCGCGCTTCGGAGACGTTCGAGACGGACCGCCGCTACTGGGACGGCGCCTACGCCGACCGCCCCGACGCCCCCAACCTGGCCGGGCGCACCGCGCTGCCCTCCCGCACCTTCCATCGGCGCAGCGCACGCCTCTCCCCCGAGGCGACTTCGCGGCTGCGTGAGTCGGCCTCCTCGATGCGGGCCACCTGGCCCGAGGTGCTGGTCGCCGCGCAGGCCCTGTACGTCTCCCGGGCCACCGGCTCCGCCGAGGTGGTGCTCGGCCTGCCGATGATGGGCCGCATGGGTTCGGTGGCGCTTCGCGTGCCCGGCATGGTGATGAACGTGCTGCCGCTGCGGCTCACCGTGACCCCGCAGGCGACCTTCGCCGAGCTGACCCGGCAGGTGGTGCTCGGCATCCGCGCCGCCCGCCGCCACCAGCGCTACCGCTACGAGGACATCCGCCGCGACCTGGGCCTCCTCGGCGAGGGCCGGTCCCTGGTCGGCCCGCTGATCAACGTCATGCCGTTCGACTACGGGCTGACCTTCGCGGGCGCCCGCACCGACGCCCACAATCTGTCGGCGGGCCCGGTCGACGACCTCACGGTCAACGTCTACGACCGCGCCGACGGCAGCGGCCTGCGCATCGACTACGACGGCAATCCCGCCCTGTACGAGCCGGAGGAACTCGGCGTCCACCAGGCTCGGTTCATGGAACTCCTGGAGCGCATAGCCGACGCGGGCCCGCACACTCCGCTGGCCGAGCACACGATCGCACGGCGTATTGAACTCTCCCTGGTCACCGAGGAGTTCAACGCCACCGCGCACCCGGTACCGCCCACCACGCTGATCGGCCCGATCGAGGGCCAGGCGGTCCGCACCCCGGACGCCACCGCCCTGGTCTTCGGCGACCAGGAGCTGACGTACGCCGAGCTGAACGCCCGCGCCAACCGGCTCGCCCACCATCTCATCGAGGTCGGCGTACGTCCGGGCGCGCTCGCGGCGGTCGCCGTGCCCCGCTCCCTCGACCTGGTGATCACGCTCCTCGCCGTGCTGAAGGCGGGCGGCGCCTACCTCCCGCTGGACCCGGACTATCCGGCGGACCGCCTCGCGTACATGCTGGACGACGCGGGCCCTGCCTGCGTGATCGCCGACCGTGCCGACCGGGTGCCCGCGTCCGGTGTCCCGCTCGTCACCCTGGACAGCCTGGACACGACGCCGTACGGCTCGTACGACCCACCGCGCGCGCTCACCCCGCACCACCCCGCCTATGTCATCTACACGTCCGGGTCGACCGGCCGCCCCAAGGGCGTCGTCGTACCGCACTCGGCGATCGACAACCGGCTGCGCTGGATGCAGGCCGAGTGCGAACTCGCTGCCGGTGACCGCGTGTTGCAGAAGACGCCGTCCGGCTTCGACGTGTCGGTGTGGGAGTTCTTCTGGGCGCTGCGGGTGGGCGCGACGCTCGTCGTCGCCGAGCCCGGCGGCCACAAGGACCCGGCGTATCTCGCGCGCGTTATCCGCGAACAGGGCGTCACCGTCTGCCACTTCGTGCCGTCGATGCTTCAGGTGTTCCTTTCGGAACCGGCCGCGGCGGACTGCGCGGGCCTGCGGCACGTCTTCTGCAGCGGGGAGGCGTTGCCGCGCGAGACGGTGCGGGAGTTCGGGCGCGTGCTCGACGGCGTACCGCTGCACAATCTGTACGGTCCGACCGAGGCCGCCGTCGACGTGACGTACCACCCGTGCGACACGGACGCGACGGGCCCGGTGCCGATCGGCAAGCCCGTCTGGAACACGCGCCTGTACGTCCTGGACGTGGCGCTCCAGCCGTGCCCGCCCGGCGTGCAGGGCGAGTTGTACCTGGCGGGGACCCAGCTGGCAGCCGAGTACCTGGGGCGGCCCGAGCTGACCGCGTCCCGTTTCGTCGCCGACCCCTATGGCCCGCCCGGCACCCGCATGTACCGCACGGGCGACCTGGCGCGCTGGACCGAGCACGGCGAGATCGAGTACCTGGGCCGCACCGACCATCAGGTCAAGCTGCGCGGCCTGCGCATCGAACTCGGCGAGATCGAGGCCGAGTTGGCCGCCGATCCGGCGGTGGGCGCGGCCAGCGTCCTGGTCCGCGAGGACCGTCCGGGTGACCAGCGGCTCATCGGGTACGTGACGCCCTCCGACAACGGAGCCGTCCCCGCCCCCGATCCCGATCCCGAGGAGTTGCGCGCCCGGCTCGCCCGCACGCTGCCCGACTACATGGTGCCGGGCGCGATCCTCGTCCTGGACGACTTCCCGCTCAGCCCGAACGGCAAGCTGGACCGGCGCGCGCTTCCTGCCCCCGCCTTCGAGGGGTCCGGCGACGGCGGCCGGGTGCCGAGCGGCCACCGCGAGGAGACGCTCACGCGCCTCTTCGCCGAGATCCTCGGTGTGCCTCAACTCGGCGTGGACGACGCCTTCTTCGACCTCGGCGGCACGTCGCTCCTGGCGGCCCGCCTGGTCGCCAGGGTCCGCGACACGCTGGGCGCCGAGCTCACCATCGGCACGCTCTTCCAGGCGCAGACCCCGGCGGCGCTCGCCGCCCACCTGGACGCGGACCGCGGCGAGGCCGACCACGCTCTGGACGTGCTGCTTCCGCTGCGCGCGGGCGGCGACCGCACCCCACTGTTCGCGTTCCACCCTGCGGGCGGCATGAGCTGGTGCTACTCGGGGCTGCTGTCGCGGCTCGATCCGGGGCAGCCGGTGTACGGTCTCCAGGCGCGGGGCCTGCACGGCGAGGGTGAACTGCCGGCCACGATGGAGGAGATGGCGACGGATTACGTAGAGGCGCTGCGCGCGGTCCGGCCGCACGGCCCCTACCGGCTGCTCGGCTGGTCGGTCGGCGGCGTACTCGCCCACACGGTCGCCGTACTCCTCCAAGAAGCTGGCGAGGAGGTCGAGTTGCTCGCGCTGCTCGACGCGTACCCCTCCGACCAGTGGCGCGACGCCGCGGTCCCGGCGGAGGCGGACGCCCTCAAGGCACTCCTGCGGATGGCAGGTTATGACCTGACGGACGAGCTGACCCGCGAGGACGTACTTGCCACGCTGCAGCGCGAAGGCAGCGCCCTGGCCGGCCTGCCGGACAGGACACTGTCAGCGGTTCTCGACATCGTCATCAACAACGCCCGCCTGATGCGCGAGCACGATCACCGCCGCTTCGACGGTGACGCCCTGTTCTTCACGGCCGCCGCGCCGCGCGCCGAGGACTGGCTGACGAGGGAGGCCTGGGCTCCGTACGTCAGCGGCTCGATCAGCAATCACGACGTGGACTGCCTGCACCCGGAGCTGACGCAGCCGCGCCGCCTCGACGAGGTCTGCGCCGCACTCGCCGCCCGCCTCAAGGAGCTGGACCACGCATGACGAAGACACCCGGCCCCTTCGACCCGGTGGATACCGCCACCAACACCGGCACCGACGCCGAGCCGACCCACCTGGTGCTGGAGAACGCGCTCGGGGAACACTCCCTGTGGCCGGTCTTCCGCGCCGCGCCCGAGGGGTGGGCGACGGTGTACGGCCCGGAGACGTACGGCCGTTGCGTGGCCCGCCTCCAGGACCCGCCCGCGTGACGGAGATCCAGTTCGTCCGCCCGGCGCCGCTCGACGTGTCGCTCCTCGACGCGGAGGAGCGGCGCCGGGCGGCGGCGTTGCGGCGCCCGGCGGACCAGGAACTGTACGCGGCGGTGCACACCGCGCTCCGGCTGCGGCTCGGCGCGTACCTCTCCGTCGATCCCGCGGCGGTGGAGCTGGTCAGGCTGCCGTGCCCGCTGTGCGGCGGGCCGCACGGCCGCCCCGCCGTCGCCGGAGGTGCGGGCCCGCACTTCTCGCTCTCCCACACGGACGGCCTGGCCCTGCTCGCCTTCGCGGACCGGCCGGTCGGCGCCGATGTCGAGAGGCTGCCGTCCGGGAAAACGGTGGCCGAGGTAGCGGTATCCCTGCACCCCCAGGAACAATCGGAACTGGCCGAACTCCCGCCCGCGGAGCGCCCCTTGGCCTTCGCCCGCTGCTGGACCCGCAAGGAGGCATACCTCAAGGGAACAGGCGAGGGCCTGGCCGGCGGCGGGATGGAGTCACTACTGGTAGGCACGGGCACCACGCCCGCCCCGGTCCAGAACTGGACGGTGCAGGACGTAGGACCCCCCGAGGGCTACGCGGCAGCAACGGCCACGGCAAACGCCACCCCAAGCGGCCCGCCGAGCGAGTGCGGGAGCTCGGCGCACCAGCGCAGGTAACCCGCGCCCGCCGAACTCGGCACGCAACGCGACCCGCTCCCATCCACCGGGGCGGCGCCGCTACTTGTCGACCCGAGCACCACCGCGCCGATCTGGACGGCGAATGACGTAGCCCCCCTCAGGGCTACGCGGCGGGGTATGCACCGCAGCCCCCTCGCCGAGCCCCAGAAGCCCGTCGTCCGCCACGTCGGTACGCCGACATAGCTAGGTGCCTGACGGGCAGCGCTACCCACTCCCGCCCAGCGGGACCGTCCCTCGCCGCCCAGGGCTGGACGGCGAAAGACCCGGCCACCCCAACCGCTACGCGGCAGCGATCCCCCCTGCAGACTCCCCCGCAGCCTCCGCCCCGAGCAGCCCCACGAGCCCGTCCGCCAGTTCCGTGCGCCAGCACAAGTAATCGTGCCCGCCATTGAACTCGCGGTACACGGCGTCCTCGTAACCCTTCTCCCGCAAAGTGGCGCGCAGCCTTCGCATGGCCGGGAGCGCTACCCACTCCTGTTCGCCCGCCGACAGCCAGAACCGGACCGGGAGCTTCTCGCTCTCGGCGATGCGGCCGGTCAGCCATTCGGAGCGTTCGAGGTCGGGGCCGTCCGGCCACCAGAAGGAGCCCGACTGCGCCAGGACGCTTCCGAACCGCCCCGGCGCGACGACCGCGGCGTACGCGGCGGTGAGGCCGCCCAGGCTCTGGCCCGCGATGACGGTCCGTGCGGGATCGCCGGTCAGGGACAGCCGTTCGCCCGCCCAGGGCAGCAGCTCGGTCTCCAGGAATCCGACGAACCGCTCGTTGCAGGCCAGCTCGGCCCAGCGCTGGTCGGCGCTCAGGGATTCGGGCAGCAGGGCGGCCAGGGGCGGGATGCGGCCGTCGGCGATGAGGTTGTCCAGGAGGGCCGCGACATCCAGGCCCTGCTGCCACATCTCACCGTCCATCAGGACAAGGACGGGCAGGTCGCGTCCTCCGCCCGGCGGCTCGTAGAGGTGCACCTGCCGCTCGTTGCCGAGCAGTTCGCTGCGGACCGTGTGCGTGCTGACGGTGCCGCGCGCGACCCCCTCGCGACGCTGCCAGTCGTCGCCGCCGGCCGGGGCCTGCGGCAGCTCGACGTACGAGACCGGGTCACCGCCCCAACGTCGGGCCAGGGTAAGGGAGTTGAGGGGGTCCGTTCGCTGCTGCCGGCGCAGCCAGGGCCAGTATTCGTCCTCGGGCCGAGGTCCGTTTCCTTCGTCCACGCACAGGCTGTACGTCGCCCGCCAGTCCGCCCGCATCCGGATCGACCAGTGCCAGATGTCCGTGCCCGGCACCCGCTCCATCAGGTTGGGGGTCATGTCACGCGGGTCGACGATCTTGTTCGGCATGACGAGGACCGCGCGGGTCGCGTCCGTGCCGCGCCACAGGAAAGTGACCACCCGGTGCTCGTCGTCGCCCTGCGGATCGGGCTCGACGACCGGCGCCCCGCCCGCCGCCCGCACCGCGTCCCAGAAGTCGCCCCGCTCCACGCCCCGCGCCACGGTCCGCTCCACCCACGCACTGTGCGCGCGCTCGACGGGCCGCGGCCGCGGGATGCGGGGCGGCCGACGAGTAGCCCCATCGGGAGGAGCGGTGAGCGGCATGAGGGAGCCTCCAGGTGTTCACTGCGTACGCATAGCTAAGGGTGACCTTACTTGAGCCGGTCACCCCCGGGGCGACGAGGGCCGCGCCACGTCCACCCACCCCGCGACCGGCGGTACATTGCCGCCTATGTCGATACCGAATCCCCAGCCCAACCAGCCGAACCAGCCGAACCAGCCCCATCAGCCGAACCAGCCCAACCCCTACCAGCAGACCCCGAATCCGTACCAGCAGCCCCCGAGCGCGGTGCCGCCCCAAGCACCCCCGGCCTCGCCTCAGCCCTTCGGCCAGCCCCCGGGCCCGTACGGACAGCAGCCCGGCCCCTACGGCCAGCCGCCCGCACCCCCGGCAGGCCCGACAGGCCCGCGCAAGCCGACGCCCGGCTGGGTGTGGGGAGTCGGCGGTGCCGTGGTCGCCTCGGCCCTGTGGGCGGGAGCACTCTTCGCCACCGGCAACCTCGGCTCCGACAGCGAAAGCGGCAGCGGCGGCGACGGCGCGAAGGCGGACCTCGCCGGATACCAGTACACGAAGAACCTCTGCGACGTCTCCCCGCTCGACGCCTTCAAGAAGAAGTACGAGATCGACACGGACTCCACCTCGACCACCCACTACGGCTCACAGCAGAAGGGGTTCGACCAGAGCTACTGCAGCCGCAAGCTCAAGGACCCGGAGGCGGGCGCCGACAGCTATTCGAGCATCTACGTCTACTCCACCGCCCGGTGGCACAAGGCCACCGACCCGAAGGGCGAGTTCGCCTCCGAGCAGAAGGCCTACGAGGACCAGTCGCAGAAGACGTACACCTACAAGACCAAGGCCGTGAGCGGCATCGGTGACGAGGCGTACCTGATCACCGACACGAGCGGCTCGGGCGACGACGACCTCAACGGCATGACCCTCGCCGTGCGCGAGGGCTGGTTCACCATCGAGACGCGCTGGAGCTACTACGGCGGCGCCGACGACAAGACCGAACCGCCGACCGCGTCGGAGGTCGAGGAGATGCTCAAGTCCGACACGCGCGCGACGATGGACGGGCTCAAGAAGTGACGCACGGGCTCGAGAAGTGACGGGGGCTCAAGAAGTAGGGGACGGGTTCAGGAGGTCCTGAACCAGGCACCGCACTCAGCACAGGGGCGGCGCGGGCCGGACGAGGCCCGACTGGTAGGCGATGACGACCAGTTGGGCGCGGTCACGGGCGCCGAGCTGGGTCATGGCGCTCTGGACGTGGGTGCGCACGGCCGACGGGCTGTCGCTGAGCGCTTCGGCGATCTCGGCGTTGGACTTCCCCTCGGCGACCAGGACCATCACCTCCCGCTCGCGGGCGGTGAGCTCGGCGAGGCTCTCGGGCGGCGTCAGGTGGCCGCCGGGCCCGGGGGTGGCGAGGAAGCGGGTGATGAGGGCGCGCGTGGCCGACGGGGAGAGCAGCGAATCGCCCGCGGCCACGGTGCGGATCGCGCCGAGGAGTTCGTCGACACCCACGTCCTTGCCGAGGAATCCGCTCGCGCCCGCGTACAGGGCCTGGGCGACGTACTCGTCGGTCGCGGAGGTCGTGAGGATGAGGACGCGGGTGGCGGCGAGCTCCGGGTCGGCGCAGATCCGGGAGGTCGCGGCCAGGCCGTCGTCCGTACCGGGCATGCGGATGTCCATGAGGGCGAGGTCGGGGCGGTGGGTCCGGGTCAGTTCGAGGGCTTGCTCGCCGTCGGTGGCCTCGGCGACCACCTCCATGTCGTCGCAGGAGTCGATCAGGGTGCTGAAGGTCGCCCGGAGGAGGGCCTGGTCGTCGGCAAGCAGGACGCGGAGGGTCATGTGGTGCGTTTCTCTTCCGTGTTCTCGGGGAGCGGCGGCAGGTGGGCGGTGACTTCGAAGCCGGCCTCGGGGCGGCGGCCCGCGTACGGGTGGCCGCCGACGGAGTGGGCGCGTTCCCGCATGCCTATGAGTCCGAGGCCGTCGCGTACGCGAACAGCGCCGAGGCCGTGATCGGCACGGCGACCGAGAGCGTGTAGCCGCGGGCGGGCCTCCGGGCGCCGCTGCCATCTGGTGAGCATCGAGTTCTCCGATCGACGACTTCTTGCATCATCGTCGGCCACTCGGCCTCCCGACGGGCGCAGGGCGCCCGTGTCCCGCACGGCGGTGGTTCACGGGCGCGGCCAGGGATGTCCCTCCAGGCGCTCGATGTCGCTGTTGAAACGCTGGAGGAATCCGGCGAACGTCGCCACGTCCTCCGGCGACCAGCTGTCCATGACCTTGCCCAGGCTCAGGATGTACTCGGCCCGGTCGGCGTCGAGTTGCCGCGCGCCCTCGGCGGAGATGCGGAACTTGCGGGCCATGCCGCCGTCGGGGTCCGGGATGCGCTCGACGAGTCCGGCGCGCAGCATGGCCGCGGTCTGCCGGTTCAGGGTGGAGGCGTCGAGGCCGAAGGCTTCGGTGAGCTGACCGATGGACATGGGGCCGTCCATCTGGATGCGGCTGAGCAGGATGTACGCGCTGCGGTCGAGGCGCCCGCCCGAGGAGCGTGTGCGGGGGTTGAACAGATGCGAGTGCCGTCCGAGCAGCATCGTCTCGAATTCGACCTGCCGTACGGGCTTCTCCGTGCGACGAGTGGGCTTCTCCGTGCGGCCAGTGGGCTTGTCCATGCGACGACCGGGCTTTTCCATGCCACGCATTCTACTAGGCATATGCATCATGCACTTCATATGTATAGTGCACATCGGGATGGTGCACATCGGTGCCGCCCGGAAAGCCGAAGGAGAAGCCAGTGGTCAGCTCGAAGCCCGACGTCCGCCCAGGGCGCGTCGTCGGAGTACTCGCCCTCGCGGGCATCGTGGCCGCGATCATGCAGACGCTGGTGGTGCCCCTGATCGGCGATCTGCCCGCCATGCTCGACACCAGCCCGTCGAACGCCTCCTGGGTCGTCACGGCCACGCTGCTCTCGGCGGCGGTGGCGACACCCGTCGCCGGGCGGCTCGGTGACATGTACGGCAAGCGGCGCATGCTGCTCGTCTCCGTGCTGCCGCTCGTCGCGGGCTCGGTGGTCTGCGCGCTCGCGTCCTCCGTGGTGCCGATGATCGTCGGCCGAGGGCTCCAGGGCCTCGGCATGGGCGTGGTACCGCTGGGCGTCAGCCTCCTGCGTGACGTGCTGCCGCCCGAGAAGCTCGGCTCCTCCATCGCCCTGATGAGCGCGTCCATGGGCGTGGGCGGTGCGCTCGGCCTGCCCTTCTCCGCTGCCGTCGCCGAGAACGCCAGCTGGCGCGTGCTGTTCTGGGTCGCCGCCGCCCTGAGTCTCCTGGTCGCCGTCCTGGCCTGGCTGTTCGTGCCCGCGGGCCGGGTGGGCACCGGATCGGCCCGCTTCGACGCCCTCGGCGCGGTCGGCCTCGGCAGCGGCCTCGTCTGCCTGCTGCTCGCCGTCTCCAAGGGCTCCGACTGGGGCTGGACGAGCGGCACCACGCTCGGCCTCTTCACCGCCGCGGTCGTCGTCCTGCTGACCTGGGGCCGCTGGGAGCTGCGTACCGACGAGCCGCTGGTCGACCTGCGCGTCACCGCACGCCCGCAGGTCCTGATGACGAACGTGGCTTCGGTCCTGGTCGGTTTCGCGATGTACGCCCAGTCCCTGGTGGTCCCTCAACTCCTCCAGCTTCCGGAGGCCACCGGCTACGGCCTGGGCCAGTCGATGATGGCCATGGGCCTGTGGATGGCCCCGGCGGGCCTGATGATGATGGCCCTCGCACCGCTCGGCGCCAAGCTCTCGGCCGCCCGCGGCCCCAAGGTCACGCTGTCGGTCGGAGCCCTGGTCATCTCGGTCGGCTACGGCTCGTCCCTGCTCCTGATGGGTTCGACCTGGGGCCTGCTGGTCGTGACGCTCATCTGCAACACGGGCGTGGGCCTCGCGTACGGCGCCATGCCCGCCCTGATCATGGGCGCGGTCCCCCAGTCGGCGACCGCGTCGGCCAACAGCTTCAACACCCTGATGCGCTCGATCGGCAGCTCAGCGGCGGCAGCCGTGATCGGCGTGGTCCTGGCCCAGATGACGACGGACTTCGGCGGCCACTTCCTGCCGTCGGAGAACGGCTTCCGGGCCGCGATGCTGATGGGCTGCGGGGTGGGCCTCGCGGCGGCGGTGGTCGCGTCGTTCATCCCCATACGCCAGGCGGATGCCGGAACCGACGGCGAGGCAGCCACCGATCCGCGCCCGGCGTCCGAGGCCACCGCCTGACCCGTTGAAGGAATCGCCCCGAGTTTTTGACGGGCCGGAACACAGATCAACTGAAGCCACGCTGAGACGACCGCCTCCCTCTGGAGGCATGACAAAACCCCACGGTCTCAGAGAGACCGTGGGGTTCTGGCTGGTGTCCGAGGGGGGACTTGAACCCCCACGCCCGATAAAGGGCACTAGCACCTCAAGCTAGCGCGTCTGCCATTCCGCCACCCGGACTAGGTGTCTGCCGTTCGCGGGGTGTTCCCCGCGGCGACATGGACAACAATACCAAGCTTTCGGAGTGCCTTTCACCTGCGTATCCGTCGGTCGGCGGGCGGATGCCCGGCGGCCCGTACCGCCGCATCTACAGTCTCACCATGAGTGACGGGTTGATTACGGGAACGCTCGGCGATGGTCGCGTGAAGGTGCGGCGGCCTCGGCTGCTGTCCCCGCTGCGCGAGCACCTGCGGGACACCATGTGGTTCGCGCCGACGGCCGGGCTCGTGGGGGCCATGGTGCTGTGGCTGGCCGCGGCGGAGGTGGACAGCCAGATCGTGGCTGCGACGCAGAACGCCGGGGACTACGACACCGTCAAGAGCCTGATGGGGGTCGCCGAGGACGCCAAGGTGGTGATCAGCACCATCAGCTCGGCCATGATGACCTTCATCGGTGTCGTCTTCAGCATCTCGCTGGTGGCCGTGCAGATGGCCAGCGGGCAGTTCAGTCCCCGGGTGGTGCGGCTGTACGTCAGGTCGCGGATCACCAAGATCACGCTCACCGTCTTCCTGGCGACGTTCCTGTTCTCTCTGATGACACTGACGTCCTTCGACAGCGAGACCGACCCGCGTCGGCTGACGAGCGTGCCGCTGGTCGAGTCGCTCCTGGCGATGGCGATGGTGTTCCTGAGCCTGCTGCTCTTCGTGGCGTACGTGAACGGCACGCTCCGCATGATGCGGATCAGCTTCGTCATCGACCGGATCGCCCGGGAGTCGTTCCGGGGGGCCGTGAAGCACCCGACCGAAGGAGTGGTGGACGACGAACGCCTCGGCCCCGCCACCGCCCGGATCACTCACCACGGGCGGGCCGGGGTGCTGCGGGACGTGCACATCGCCCGCGTCGTGAGGGTGGCCAGACGGCACGGTGTGGTGCTGCGGCTGCTGCCGCGCATCGGGGACTTCGTGGTGCCGGGGACCCCGGTGTTCACCGTCCACGGCGGGGCCGCGCCGTCACGGCGCGCGCTGCGGTACACGGTGTACGTCGGCGTGGAACGCACCTTCCACCAGGACCTCGGGTTCGGCCTTCGACAGCTCGCGGACATCGCGCTGCGGGCCCTCTCCCCCGCGGTGAACGACCCGACCACCGCCGTGCAGGCCCTGGACCGCATCATCCAGTTTCTGGCATCGGTGGCCAGCTATCCGCTGGGCGCCCTGCGCCACCGCGACCGGCGCGGGGCCGTCCGGATGGTGCAGCCCGTGCCGGACTGGACCGCGCTCGTGGATCTCGGGTTCGCCGAGATCCGGGGGTGCGCGATCGGCAATCCGCAGGTCACCCGGCGCATGCTGGCCGGCCTCGACGATCTGCTGCGGCTCACGCCCGAGGAGCGCAGGGAGCCGCTCCTGCGCCACCGTGAGCTGCTCGCGCAGGCGGTGGAACGCACGGTCCCGGAGGCCGCGGACCGTGCGTTCGCGCTGCTGCCCGATCGGCAGGGCATCGGCTAGCCACCAGCCACCCGACCCCCTGCCGGACCGGCTCTCAGGCCATGAGGTGGTAGCTGGGGAAGTTCCCCGGCGGCCGCTCATGCGCCGGGCCATGCGTGACCGCACGCACAAGCAGCTCGCCGCCGACGAACGCGCCGCGCCAGGACGCGCCGAACCCACCGAACAGCTCGTCACGGTCCCCGCGCGAGCGAGGCTTGCCGCGGCCTGTCTTGAACGCGCGGATCTGCGGCGCGAGGCGTTCGTACGTCGCGGTGTCGTCGGTCGACAGCGTGGCGACCAGCGCTCCGTTCGACGCGTTCATGGCGGCGAGCAGCTCCGCCTCCGTGTCGACCAGGACGATGGTGTCGACCGGGCCGAACGGCTCCGCGTGGTGCAGCGGCGATGACGGCGGCGGGTTGAGGAGCGTGACGGGGTGGACGTACGCGTCCGTGTCCTGGCCCGGCAGGAAGCGGTCCGCCGCCGGTGCGCCGCGATACAGCGGCACGGCCCCCCGGTCGATGGCCTCCGCCACCTGATCGCCCAGCTCCTTCGCCTTGGCCGCGTTGATCAGCGGGCCGAAGTCCAGCTGCGGGAACGGGTCTTCGGCGTGCTCGACCGCCAACGGGTGGCCGACGCGGAGGGTGCGCACGGCCGGGAGATAGGCGGCGAGGAACTCGTCGAAGAGGCCCCGCTGGACGACGAAGCGCGGATACGCGGTGCAGCGCTGCTTGCCGTAGTCGAAGAGCTTGGGGATGACGGCGCTGAGCGCGTCCCAGTCGCTGTAGTTCCAGATGCCCCAGGTGTTCAGTCCTTCCTGTTCGAGGATGTGCCGCTTGCCGAGGTCCGCGACGGCGGTGGCGACGGCGGCGCCCGTGTCACGTCCGCCGACGAAGGAGACGCAGCCGATCTCGGGTGCGCGGACCAGCGCTTCCGACAGTTCTCCGCCGCTGCCGCTCACGAGGGTGACGGGAATCCCTTCGCGGGCGGCCAGTGCGCAAGCCAGGGTCAGACAGGCGACGCCGCCATCGGTCGGGGTCTTGGCGATGACCGCGTTGCCCGCGAGTGCCTGTACCAACACTGCGTGAACGAGCACGCTCATCGGGTAGTTCCAGCTCGCGATGTTGGAAACCGGACCGTCCAGCGGGGTCCGGCCCTCGACCATCGGCTCGATGCCGTCGACGTACCAGCGCACGCCGTCGATGGCCCGGTCGACGTCGGCCTGGGCGAGCCGCCAGGGCTTTCCGATCTCCCAGACGAGGAGGAGGGCGAGCAGTTCACGGTGTTCGGTGAGGGCGTCGAGGGTGGCGGCGACGCGGGCGCGCCGTTCGTCCAGCGGGATGTGGCGCCAGGCCCGGTGCTGGTCGAGTGAGGCGCGTACGGCCTGCTGGGCGGTGGCGGCGTCGAGGCGCGGCGGGCCCGCGATGGGGCTGCCGTCGACGGGGGATGTGGCGGGCAGGGCCCTGCCGTCCGCCTGCCACGTGCCGTTCCAGAGATTCAGTACGCGGTCGTCGCGGAAGGCCTCGGGCGCGACGGCGATGCAGCGTCGCCAGGCGTCGGCCCAGGCCGTACCGGCTTTGAGGACGCGGGGGTTGGTGAGGGTGGGTGCCATTCGGGTGTCTCCGCTCACGGTGCACAGTCGGGGCGGGGCGTACATGGCTCGCACGGCGCCGCTCGGTTCGCGGTCCGGGCGTATGTGCTGGGGGACGCTAGTGCAGTCAGGCCGTGCCACCTATGAGTGACATCACGCCCCGAGTTGGTTGAGAACGAGGCGGGCCGTTTCCGTCGGCGTGGCGCCGACCCGCACCCCGACGGCTTCCAGCGCCTCCTGCTTCGCGCGCGCGGTCCCGGAAGATCCCGAGACGATGGCTCCCGCGTGGCCCATGGTCTTGCCTTCGGGTGCGGTGAAGCCGGCGATGTAGGCGACGACCGGCTTGGTGACGGCACGTTGGATGTAGGCGGCCGCGCGTTCCTCCGCGTCGCCGCCGATCTCACCGATGAGCACGACCAGTTCGGTGTCGGGGTCGTCCTCGAAGGCGGCGAGGCAGTCGATGTGTGTGGTGCCGACGACGGGGTCGCCGCCGATGCCGACGCAGGTGGAGAAGCCGATGTCGCGCAGCTCGTACATGAGTTGGTAGGTGAGTGTGCCGGACTTCGACACCAGGCCGATGCGTCCGGACTTGGTGATGTCTGCGGGGATGATGCCTGCGTTGGCCTGCTCGGGGGTGATGAGCCCGGGGCAGTTGGGGCCGATGACGCGTGTGCCGCGCTCCTTGGCGTACGCGTGGAAGGCGACGGAGTCGTGCACGGGGATGCCCTCCGTGATGACCACGGCGAGGCCGATCCCGGCGTCGGCGGCCTCGGTGACCGCCGCCTTGGAGAAGGCGGGTGGCACGAAGACCACGGTGACGTCGGCGCCCGTGGCCTCGATGCCGTCGCGGACGGAGCCGAAGACGGGGACGGCGCGGTCGTCGAAGTCGACGGTGCGCCCTGCCTTGCGGGGGTTGACGCCTCCGACGACGTCCGTGCCCGCCGCGAGCATGCGGCGGGTGTGCTTCATGCCCTCGGCGCCGGTCATTCCCTGGACGAGGACCTTGCTCTCCTTGGTGAGGTAGATCGCCATGTCCCGGCTCCTTAGGCTGCGTTGGTGTGACCGGCGAGTTCGGCGGCGCGGCGTGCGGCGCCGTCCATGGTGGTGACCTGCTGGACGAGGGGGTGGGAGCGCGCGTCGAGGATGGTGCGGCCGCGTACGGCGTTGTTGCCGTCGAGGCGGACGACGAGCGGCTTGGTCAACTGGACGGATTCCAGAGCCTGGACGATGCCGTCGGCGACGGCGTCGCACGCGGTGATGCCGCCGAAGACGTTGACGAAGACGGACTTGACGGCGGGGTCGGAGAGGATGACGGAGAGGCCGTCGGCCATGATCTGGGCGGAGGCGCCGCCTCCGATGTCGAGGAAGTTCGCGGGGCGCGCTCCGCAGCCCGCGACCACGTCGAGGGTGGACATGACGAGGCCCGCGCCGTTGCCGATGATGCCGACCTCGCCGTCGAGCTTGACGTAGTTGAGGCCCTTGGACGCGGCCGCCGCCTCCAGGGGGTCGTCGTGGGCGGAGTCGTCGGCGCCCCAGCGTGCCTGGCGGAAGCGGGCGTTGTCGTCCAGGGTGACCTTGCCGTCGAGGGCCAGGATCTCTCCCTGGGCGGTGCGGACGAGGGGATTCACCTCCACGAGGAGCGCGTCCTCGCGGGTCAGTACCTGCCACAGCTTGACCAGTACGTCGGCGGTGGCCTCGGGGAGTCCGGCCGCGGCGGCGATCTCGGCCGCCTTCGCGTCGTCCACTCCCGTCGCCGGGTCGATCTCCACGCGCGCGACGGCCTCGGGTCGGCTCGCCGCGACTTCCTCGATCTCCATGCCGCCTTCGGCGGACGCGATCGCGAGGAAGCGCCCCGCCGCGCGGTCCAGTACGTACGAGACGTAGAACTCGCTGTCGATCTGGACGGGTTGGGCGACCATCACCTTGTGCACGGTGTGGCCCTTGATGTCCATGCCGAGGATCTGGCGGGCCGTGATCTCGGTGGCAGCCGGGTCGGCGGCGATCTTCACGCCGCCCGCCTTGCCGCGTCCGCCCGTCTTCACCTGGGCCTTGACGACGACGCGGCCGCCCAGGCGTTCGGCGCCCGCGCGCGCCTCCTTCGCCGTGTCGGCGACCTCCGCCCGCGGCACCAAGATGCCGTATTCCTCGAAGAGTTCCCTTGCCTGGTGCTCGAACAGGTCCATTCCGGCTCCTGACGCCGTGTCGTTCCGGGGAGCGAACCCCCCGCTTCCGAAAAGTGCCGCACGCCCCCTGGACACCACTGACCGGATGCGGGATAACAAGCTTCATACAGTATTCGTCGACTGTATGCAATCTACCGCGAGAGCACCTACGAGCAGCATGTGAGCGCTCCAACTCCCCTACGAAGGGACAGGACTTCGCCATGCCCGACGGCAGCAGCGACACGAACCAAACCCACATCTCCGGTGGGCATCTGGTCGCCAAGGCACTCAAAGCAGAGGGTGTGGAGGTCATCTACACCTTGTGCGGCGGCCACATCATCGACATCTACGACGGCTGCGTCGACGAGGGGATCGATGTCGTCGACGTACGCCACGAGCAGGTCGCCGCCCACGCGGCCGACGGCTACGCGCGCCTCACCGGCAAGCCGGGATGCGCCGTCGTGACGGCAGGACCGGGAACCACGGACGCCGTCACGGGCGTAGCGAACGCCTTCCGCGCGGAGTCCCCCATGCTGCTGATCGGCGGCCAGGGAGCGCACACCCAGCACAAGATGGGCTCACTCCAGGACCTTCCGCACGTCGACATGATGACGCCCATCACCAAGTTCGCCGCGACCGTGCCGGACACGGCGCGCGCCGCGGACATGGTGTCGATGGCGTTCCGCGAGTGCTACCACGGCGCTCCCGGCCCGTCCTTCCTTGAGATCCCGCGCGATGTGCTCGACGCCAAGGTGCCGGTGGAGAAGGCCCGGGTGCCGCAGGCCGGGCAGTATCGCGCGTCCACCCGCTCGGCCGGCGACCCCGAGGCCATCGAGAAGCTCGCCGACCTGCTCGTCCACGCCGAGAAGCCCGCGATCCTGCTTGGCAGCCAGGTGTGGACGACACGGGGCACCGCCTCCGCCATCGACCTCGTGCGCACGCTGAATGTGCCCGCCTACATGAACGGCGCGGGCCGTGGGACCCTGCCGCCCGGGGACCCGCACCACTTCCAGCTCTCGCGGCGGTACGCGTTCTCGAACGCCGACCTCATCGTCATCGTGGGGACGCCCTTCGACTTCCGTATGGGCTACGGGAAGCGGCTCTCCCCGGACGCGACAGTCGTGCAGATCGACCTCGACTACCGCACCGTCGGCAAGAACAGGGACATCGACCTGGGCATCGTCGGTGACGCCGGGCTCATCCTGAAGTCGGTCACCGAAGCCGCCTCCGGGCGTCTCAACGGAGGCGCCTCCAAGCGCAAGGAGTGGCTCGACGAGCTGCGCGCCGCCGAGCAGACGGCGATCGAGAAGCGGCTTCCGAACCTGAAGTCCGACGCCTCACCCATCCACCCCTACCGGCTCGTCAGCGAGATCAACGACTTCCTTACCGAAGACTCCATCTACATCGGCGACGGCGGCGACATCGTCACCTTCTCCGGGCAGGTCGTGCAGCCCAAGTCGCCCGGCCACTGGATGGACCCCGGACCGCTCGGCACGCTCGGCGTCGGCATCCCCTTCGTACTCGCCGCCAAGCAGGCGCGGCCCGACAAGGAGGTGGTGGCCCTCTTCGGAGACGGTGCTTTCTCGCTCACCGGGTGGGACTTCGAGACGCTCGTCCGCTACAACCTGCCGTTCGTCGGCATCGTCGGCAACAACTCCTCGATGAACCAGATCCGTTACGGCCAGAAGGCCAAGTACGGCGAGGAGCGCGAGCGGATCGGCAACACCCTCGGAGACGTCCACTACGACAAGTTCGCCCAGATGCTGGGCGGTTACGGCGAAGAGGTCCGCGACCCCGCCGACATCGGCCCCGCTCTGCGGCGGGCACGCGAGTCGGGCAAGCCCTCGCTGATCAACGTATGGGTCGATCCGGACGCGTACGCCCCCGGAACCATGAACCAGACCATGTACAAGTGAGGAGCCCGCGCGATGACGACCAAGGCTCTTGAGGGCGTACGCGTCCTCGACATGACACACGTCCAGTCCGGGCCCTCCGCCACTCAGCTCCTTGCCTGGCTCGGGGCGGACGTGGTGAAGCTGGAGGCGCCCTCCGGGGACATCACGCGCAAGCAGCTGCGTGATCTCCCGGACGTCGACTCGCTCTACTTCACGATGCTCAACTGCAACAAGCGGAGCATCACCCTCAACACCAAGTCCGAGCGCGGCAAGGAGCTCCTCACGGAGCTGATCCGGCGCTCCGACGTGATGGTCGAGAACTTCGGCCCCGGTGCCGTGGACCGGATGGGCTTCACCTGGGAACGCATCCAGGAGATCAACCCGCGGATCGTCTACGCCTCGATCAAGGGCTTCGGAGACGGCCCCTACACCAACTTCAAGGCCTACGAAGTGGTGGCACAGGCCATGGGCGGCTCCATGTCGACCACGGGCTTCGAGGACGGCCCCCCGCTCGCCACGGGTGCTCAGATCGGTGACTCCGGGACCGGCATCCACGCCGTCGCCGGCATTCTCGCCGCCCTCTTCCAGAGGGAGAACACCGGTCGCGGGCAGCGCGTGAACGTGGCCATGCAGCACGCCGTGCTCAACCTGTGCCGGGTCAAGCTGCGCGACCAGCAGCGCCTGGCGCACGGGCCGCTCGCCGAGTACCCGAACGAGGACTTCGGGGACGAGGTGCCGCGCTCCGGTAACGCGAGCGGCGGCGGGCAGCCCGGCTGGGCGGTCAAGTGCGCGCCGGGCGGACCGAACGACTACGTGTACGTCATCGTGCAGCCCGTCGGCTGGCAGCCGCTCACCGAGCTGATCGGGCGTCCCGAGCTCGCTCAGGACCCCGAGTGGGCCTCTCCGGAGGCTCGGCTTCCCAAGCTCGGCAAGATGTTCCAGCTGATCGAGGAGTGGTCCTCGACGCTCCCCAAGTGGGAGGTCCTTGAGCGGCTCAACGCCCACAACATCCCGTGCGGCCCGATCCTCTCCACCAAGGAGATCATCGAGGACGCCTCGCTGGCCGCGAACGAGATGGTCGTCGAGGTCGCGCATCCGCAGCGCGGCTCCTTCACCACGGTCGGATCCCCGCTGAAGCTGTCGGACTCCCCCGTCGACGTGGTCAGTTCGCCGCTCCTGGGCGAGCACAACGCGGAGGTCTTCGTCGGTGAGCTCGGCCTCGGTGACGAGGAACTGCGCCTGCTCAAGTCGAACGGAGTGATCTGAGTGATGGCCGAAGACCGCGCACTGACGGTGCGGGCGCTCCTCGACACCGTGCGCGCCGAGGGACGGACCTCGCTGACGGCGCCGGAGGGCAAGATCCTCGCGGACGCGTACGGGATCGCCGTGCCGGGCGAGGAGCTTGCGACGGACGTGGACGAGGCGGTCGCGCACGCGTCCCGCTTCGAAGGGCCCGTCGTCATGAAGATCGTCTCCCCCGACATCCTGCACAAGACCGACGCGGGCGGCGTCATCGTCGGCGTGGAAGGCGCCACCGACGTGCGGGCCGCCTTCCACGAAATCGTCGAGAACGCGCGCGCGTACGCGCCGGATGCACGAATCGAGGGCGTGCAGGTGCAGGAGCTGCTGCCGTCCGGCCAGGAAGTGATCGTCGGGGCGGTGACCGATCCGACGTTCGGGAAGGTCGTCGCGTTCGGGCTCGGCGGCGTACTCGTCGAAGTCCTCAAGGACGTCACGTTCCGTCTCGCGCCGGTCGACGCGGACGAGGCCGCCTCGATGCTCGACTCGATCCGCGCGGCCGAGGTCCTGAGGGGCGTGCGGGGCGCGCCCGCGGTGGACCGGTGGGCCGTCGCCGAGCAGATACGCCGGGTGTCCCAACTGGTCACCGACTTCCCGGAGATCGCCGAGGTGGACCTCAACCCGGTGATCGCCACTCCGGAGGGCGCGATCGCAGCGGACATCCGCGTCATCCTCGCGGAAGGGGTTCCGAAGAAGCGCCGTACCTACACGCGCGAGGAGATGCTCACGTCGATGCGGCGGCTGATGGAGCCCCGCTCCGTCGCCGTGATCGGCGCCTCCAACGAGCAGGGCAAGATCGGTAATTCGGTGATGCGCAACCTCATCGACGGCGGCTTCTCCGGCGAGATCCATCCGGTGAACCCCAAGGCCGATGACATCTTGGGCCGCAAGGCGTACAAGAGTGTCACGGACGTTCCCGGTGAGGTGGATGTGGCGGTCTTCGCGATCCCCGCCAAGTTCGTGGCGTCGGCCTTGGAGGAGGTGGGTCGCAAGGGCATCCCCAACGCGGTCCTGATCCCCTCCGGGTTCGCCGAGACCGGTGAACAGGCCCTCCAGGACGAGATCGTCGAGATCGGCGAGCGGCACGGAGTGCGGCTGCTCGGCCCGAACATCTACGGCTACTACTCGACGTGGCAGGACCTGTGCGCCACGTTCTGCACGCCGTACGACGTCAAGGGCGGGGTCGCCCTGACGAGTCAGTCCGGTGGCATCGGGATGGCCATCCTCGGCTTCGCGCGCACTACGAAGACGGGCGTCTCGGCGATCGTCGGGCTCGGCAACAAGTCCGACCTGGACGAGGACGACCTCCTCACGTGGTTCGGCGAGGACCCCAACACCAAGTGCATCGCCATGCACTTGGAGGACCTCAAGGACGGCCGCGCCTTCGTGGAGGCCGCCCGGGCGACCGTCCCGAAGAAGCCTGTCGTGGTCCTGAAGGCCGGACGTACGGCAGCCGGGGCGAAGGCCGCCGGATCGCACACGGGTGCCCTGGCGGGCGATGACGCCGTGTACGACGACATCCTCAGGCAGGCGGGCGTCATCAGGGCCCCCGGCCTCAACGAAATGCTGGAGTACGCGCGCGCGTTGCCGGTGCTCCCCACCCCGCAGGGCGACAACATCGTGATCATCACGGGTGCGGGCGGATCCGGGGTGCTGCTCTCCGATGCGGTGACCGACAACGGGCTGCGGCTGATGGATATCCCAGACGACCTGGACGCGTCCTTCCGGGCATTCATCCCGCCCTTCGGGGCGGCGGGAAACCCCGTCGACATCACCGGGGGCGAACCCCCGTCGACGTACGAGGCGACGATCAGGCTCGGCCTCGAGGACCCCCGCATTCACGCACTTGTCCTGGGCTACTGGCACACCATCGTCACCCCTCCCATGGTCTTCGCCGAACTAACGGCCCGCGTGATCGCGGAGTTCCGTGAGCGTGGCATCGAGAAGCCCGTCGTGGCATCCCTGGCGGGCGACGTCGAGGTGGAGGAGGCCTGCCAGTACCTCTTCGAGCGCGGCGTCGTGGCGTACCCGTACACCACGGAGAAACCGGTCGCCGCGCTCGGCGCGAAGTACCGGTGGGCCCGGGCGGCCGGTCTGTTGGGGGGCGGTCGATGAGGTGACCGGTGTTGGGTCCTGCCGGCGGTGCGCGTCGGCAGGACCCGGGACCCGTGCGCACACGAAAGGAATTGGACAGGGGGCGCTGGCCAGGATCTTTTCGACGCAAGGGGTGCTGAACCGACATGACGACAACCGACATATCCACAGCCGTCCCGTACAGGGAGGTGACGGACACCAACGGCCGGATGTACCGAGTCGGCGAGACCGACATCGACATCATGGGCCGCAAGCGCAAATGGATGGTCATCCTGCCGTGGATCGGCATGATGGGCATCAGCTCGGCCGAGTACGCGTTCGCGTCGGCCGAGGACACCCTGCACACCGCGCATTCCTGGGGCGACACCCACATCTTCTGGATGCTGGGCGTGTGGGTCTTCTTCCAGGCCGCGGTGGCCTTCCCGGCGGGCAAGCTGCGCGAGAGCGGCAGGCTTCCGGCACGTTGGGCGATGATGTGCGGCGCTCTCGGCACGCTGCTCGGCTATGTGTCACTGGCGTTCGCGCCCCATGTGATCGTCGCCTATATCGGCTTCGGCATGTTCAGCGGTATGGGCGCCGGCATGGTGTACGCGACCTGCGTGAACATGGTCGGCAAGTGGTATCCCGAACGGAAGGGAGGAAAGACCGGATTCGTCAACGGCGGATTCGCCTACGGCTCGGTGCCGTTCGTGTTCATCTTCACCGGTTATATGGACCTGACGAACTTCCGCTGGGTGCTCGTGAGCGTCGGCCTCTTCCTGGCGGCGATGGTCGCCGTCGCCGGCTACTTCTTCCAGGACCCGCCGAAGAACTGGTGGCCGGCCGACGTGGACCCGCTGCGGCCGCCGGACGACCCACGGGCCAGGCGCGCGATGGCGATGAACCCGCCCGCCGTGCGCCAGTACACACCCAAGGAGGCGTGGCAGACCGGCCGGGTCGCACTGATGTGGTTCTGCCTGCTGTGCACATCCGGCGTGAACATCTTCGGCATCGCGTTCCAGGTGGACATCGGAAAGGAAGCCGGATTCGCCGGCGGAATCGTCGCCACGGCCATGTCCTTGAAGGCCATCGTCAACGGCACGGGCCGAGGGGTCATCGGCTGGCTCTCGGACCTCTACGGACGCAAACGCTGCCTGATATTCGTCTGCATCGTCCTGGGCCTTTCCCAGTACGGCATCCTATGGTCCGCGGACATCAAGAACCTCCCGCTGTTCCTGGTCTTCTCCAGCATCTCCGGATTCGGAGGCGGCGCCATCTTCCCGATGTTCGCGGCGATGACGGCGGACTACTTCGGCGAGAACAACAACGCCTCCAACTACGGCCTGGTCTACAGTTCCAAGCTGGTATCCGGGCTTCTCGGCTCCGGAATGGGCGCCGTCGTGGTGAGCAACTGGGGCCACACCGGGGCCTTCACGCTGGCCGGCTCGATCTCCCTGTTCGCCGGGTTCATCGCGCTCTTCCTCTCCCAACCCGGAAGGCCCAAGGACAAAGGCATCAAACCCAATCCGCAACCCCTCGGTGAGGAGATGGCCTGACTGCCTGCCCCCCGACGTCCATCAGCTCTCGCCGCGCGGTTTCCGCGCGGCGAGAGCTGTGTGTGCGGACGGCTTCAGCGCTTCTTGCGGAGAGCCGCCAGGTTGTCGTAACCGGTCTTCGCGAGCTTCAGTGACTGGCCGGGATCGGTGCCGCTGGGCGCGTTGTCCTGCTCGACCATCGGGTTGTGGTAATTCTTCTCGCCGACCCGGCTGAAGAAGGTGCGGTAGTCGATGACGCCCTCGCCGAAGGCCACCATGTCGTAGCCCTGGCCGCTGGTGTCGTTGCGGGTGCCGTCCTTGGCGTGGAACAGCGGGTAGCGCTTGTTGTTGCGGCTGACGAGCGCGGCGGGGTCGAAGACCTTCTTCCGCTGGGAGCCGTCGTGTGCGGTGTACGTGTGGAACTTGTACTGCGCGACGTGCGCCCAGTAGACGTCCATCTCCAGCCAGACCGCCCGCGGATCAGTGGCCTTGAGGAAGTACTCCAGCTTGCGGATGCCGGAGCTGCGGGTCGGGCGGCCCTGCGCGTCGAGCGGGCCGCCGTCGAGCAGGAAGCCGTACGCCGAGTCGTGGTTGTGGGTGTAGAGCTTGATGCCGGCCTTGCGCGCTATGGCGCCCATGGCATTCCACTTGTCGGCGGCGACGTCCCAATCGGCTTTGTACGAGCTGTTGGTCGGGTCACCGCCGGTGCCCATGTGGTCCATGCCGAGGATGTTGGCGATCTCCAGGTGCTTCTTGAACGTGTCGAGGTCGGGCTGCGTGAGCGGCCAGGAGCCCGGTATGAAGCCGTGGTTGCCCTGGGCGCGCAGGCCGTAGTCGTCGAGCCAGGAGCGCAGCAGCTTGGCACCCTCGACGGACTCGAGACTGGCGCCGCCGGGGGAGTTGGCGTGCTGGCCGTAGCCCGCGAACTCGACCTGCTTGTAGCCGTAGCGGGCCAGCTCCTTGAACACCTCGCGGAAGCCGGAGGGCAGGTTCGAGGCGAGCGGGTCGCGGCCGGTCGCGTCACGCACCGTGTAGAGGATGATGCCGCGCTTCTTCGCGGGCACCAGTTCGCCGCCGTGGCCGTGCCCGCCCTTGGTCTGCGGCTGGGCGAAGGACGGCGCCGCGCCGAACACGGGCGCGGCGATCGCGCCGGCGCCGACGGCGGTGCACGTGCTGAGGAAGCGGCGGCGGTTGATGCCGAGGCGCTGTCTGAGGGCCTCGTCGGCGGGAGTGTCGTGGAAGTCGGTCACGGGTGCCTCTCTCGGGCTCTAGGACTCTCGGGGTTTTCCCGGATCTTTCGACGTGCGGGCGGACGCCACTGGCGCGTTGTCAGTGACGCGTGCTTCACTCTCTGTAACTGCTCCTCAGCCCAGACCGGCCAGGTCGAGGAGCAGGGATTTCACGGCGGTGGCCGCGATCCGGTCGGTAAACGCATGGGGGGTGGAGCTGATGATGAGCGGACCGTCGTCGTCGCTCAGGGGAAGGCGGCCGTGGCTGCCGCGAATAGGTGACGGGTCAAGGGGCACGACCGCCATGCGGTAGCGCATGCCGAGCTTCTTGCGGGCCACCGCCTTGGCCGCCTTGACCTTCACATACGGGTCGAGCGGGTCCATGAACAGCTCGACAGGGTCGTAGCCGGGTTTGCGGTGGATCTCGACGAGCTGCGCGAAGTCGGGCGCGCGGTCGTCGTCGAGCCAGTAGTAGTACGTGAACCAGGCGTCCGGCTCCGCGACGGCGACGAGCTCGCCGGAGCGCGGGTGGTCCAGGTGGTGTGCCTTCTTGCCCTCGTCGTCGAGGAGTTGCTCGATTCCGGGAAGGTCGGCGAGTGCCTGGCGGGTGGCTTCCAGGTCCTCGGGCCTGCGCACGTAGATGTGGGCGATCTGGTGGTCCGCGACGGCGAAGGCACGCGACGCCATCGGGTCGAGGTACTCCATGCCGTCCTGGGTGTGCACTTCGAGCAGGCCGGCGCGGCGCAGGGCGCGGTTGATGTCGACGGGACGGTCCACGCGGGTGATGCCGTACTCGGACAGGGCGACGACGGTGCGGCCTTCCGCCTTCGCCTCGTCGAGGAGGGGGGCGATGGTCGCGTCGAGTTCGGCGGCGGCCTGGTGGGAGCGCGGGTCGTCGGGGCCGAAGCGCTGCAGGTCGTAGTCGAGGTGAGGGAGGTAGCAGAGGGCCAGGTCGGGGTGGCGGGTGGCGAGGATGTGGCGCGTGGCGTTCACGATCCAGCGGCTGGACACGATGTCGGCGCCGGGACCCCAGAAGTGGAAGAGGGGGAACGTACCGAGTTTCTCGGTGAGTTCGTCGTGCAGGGCCGGGGGCCGGGTGTAGCAATCGGGTTCCTTGCGGCCGTCGGCGTAGTAGACGGGACGAGGGGTGATGATGATGTCGGTGTCGGCGCCCATGGCGTACCACCAGCAGATATTGGCGACGGTGTAGCCGGGGTGCGCGCGACGGGCGGCGTCCCACAGCTTGTCGCCGGCGACGAGGCCGTTGTGCTGCCGCCACAGCAGTACGTCGCCGAGCTCGCGGAAGTACCAGCCGTTGCCGACGATGCCGTGCTCGGCGGGCATCGTGCCGGTGAGGAAGGTGGACTGGGCGGCGCAGGTGACGGCGGGCAGGACCGTGCTCAGCGGGGCCTGAGAGCCGGACTGGCCGAGGGATTTGAGGCGCGGCATGTGGTCGAGGAGACGGGGGGTGAGGCCGACGACGTCCAGGACGAGGAGGGGTGTGGGGCTCATGGGAGTTCCTTCAGGCCGAGGTCCGTCAGGAGATCGCGGGCGAGGGTGAGTTCGGCGGCGATGCCGTCGGCGAGCTGGGGGCGGGATCGAGGTCGCAGTTCGGGCGGCAGCGCCTGCCAGGTGTAGGTCTCGACCTCGAGGTGGCGGGTTCGGGGGTCGGGCCCGCCGACCAGGTGGGCGAGGGTGTCCTTGAGTACGGGGAGTGTGGAGGTGAGGGGCGGCGCGGGAGCGGCGTGCAGGGGGACGTGGAAGTGGGCGCGCCAGGGTGCCGTCTCGGGCAGGGCGTCACCGGCGAGGGATTCACCGAGGTCGTCGGTGCCGCGCAGTCCGGTCGCGGTGCGGGTGCGGGTCTGGTGCAGGAAGCGGGGTTCGTCGAAGGCGGCGAGGGCCTCGCGGACTCCGGGGAGATGGGGGTGTTCGGCGTGCAGGGCGGCGGAGAGCTGGGATTTGACGACGGGGATGCCCGCGGCGGCGAGCGCGTCGAGCGCGGTGTGCGGGTCCTCGAAGGAGGTGGCGAGGTGACAGGTGTCGACGCAGACACCGATGCGGTCGTGGCCGATCGCGGTGAGCGGGGCGATCGCGTCGCCCGTGGTCTCCACGGTGCAGCCCGGCTCCGGTTCGAGGCCGACACGGATCGACTTGCCGGTCAACTCAGCGAGTGCGTCGAGGCGTTGGGCGAGCGCGGTGAGGGCGGCGCGGGCGGCCTCGGCGTGCGTGGTGTCGAAGGGAGTGCGCCAGGCGAGAGGAAGGGTGGAGATGGTGCCTTCGGTGACGTCGTCCGGGAGGAGGGCGGCAAGCAGACGGGCCAGGTCGGTCGTGTGGGAGAGACGCTCGGGGTCGGCCCAGTCCGGCTTGTAGACGCGGTACTTGACCTCCTCGGCTCCGAACCCTTCATACGGGAATCCGTTGAGGGTGACGACTTCGAGGCCGCGCCGGTCGAGTTCGGTGCGCAGGCCGCGCAGGGCGGCGGGGTCGGTGACCAGGGCGTGCGCGGCGTCCTTGGCGAGCCACAGGCCGATGCCCAGGCGGTCCCTGCCGAGCCGTTTGCGCACGGGTTCGCAGTGGTCGCGGAGTTGTGCCAGGACGCCGTCGAGGGTCTCTGCGGGGTGGACGTTGGTGCAGTACGCGAGGTGGACGACGCTGCCGTCGGGGTGCCGGAAGCGCATGGCTCACGCCCCGCCGCGGAGGATGGAGTTGCCCTCGTGGGTGGCTTCGGTGTCCGTGACGTCGAGCGCGAGGCGGCCACTGAGTCCGTAGAAGGCGACCGGGTTGCGCCACAGCACCAGGTCGACATCGTCCTCGCTGAACCCGGATTCGAGCATGGCGTCGGCGACCTTGCGGGTCTTGAGCGGGTCGCTCTTGCCCCAGTCGGCGGCCGAGTTGACCAGGACCCGCTCGGGTCCGTGGTCGCGCAGGATGGCCACCATCCGGTCCTCGTCCATCTTGGTGTCGGGATAGACGGAGAAGCCGAGCCAGCAGCCGCTGTCCTTGGCCTCCTTGACCGTGGTCTCGTTGAGATGGTCGATGAGGACCCGGTCCAGGGGCAGCGCGGATTCCCGGATGACATCGATGGTGCGGCGCAGGCCGGCGAGCTTGTCGCGGTGCGGGGTGTGGACGAGCGCGGGCAGCTCATGGTCGGCGGCGAGCTGGAGCTGGGCGGTGAGCGCCGCGTCCTCGGCGGGGGTCATGGAGTCATAGCCGATCTCACCGACGGCCACGACGTTGTCCTTCATGAGATACCGGGGCAGCTCGTCCAGGACCGGGGTGCAGCGGGGGTCGTTCGCCTCTTTGGGGTTGAGGGCGATGGTGCAGTGGTGGGCGATTCCGTACTGGGCCGCGCGGAAGGGTTCCCAGCCGAGGAGGGAGTCGAAGTAGTCGAAGAAGGAGGCGGGTGAGGTGCGGGGCTGACCAAGCCAGAACGCGGGCTCGACGACGGCACGGACGCCTGCGGCGTACATGGCCTGGTAGTCGTCGGTGGTACGGGACGTCATGTGGATGTGGGGGTCGAAGATGCGCATCAGGACTCCTGCTCCTCGCCGGTGGAAGGGGTCTCGGGGGCCGCCGGGGCGGTGGTCAGGGCCAGGACGCGGTGCAGATCGCTGGGGACGGTGCGACCTGCGGCGGTGCGTTCGCCGGCGAAGTCGCCGAGCATCCGGGCGAGCTCGGCGTCGTCGCGGGCGCGCCGGTCCAGATCGGCGACGGCTTCCACGGGGACGCCGGTGAACAGGCACTTGAGCACCGCGTGGCGCCATTCGTGCGGGGCGAGGTGCCGGGCGGCGTACGGGCCGACGGCGGCGGCGACGAGCCGGGTGTCGTTGGTACGCAGGGCGTCCTCGACCAAGGGCAAGGCCTCCGGGCCCTGGATCAGGTGGGGCAGGGCGAGCAGGACGGCGCGGCGCTCGGCCGCGGTGCCTTGTTCGTAGACGCGGGTGAGGGTGGCCGGGTCCGCGGCGGCCGCGTGCAGGAGCAGTACGCGGGCGGCGTCGGCGTTGTCCTGGCCGCAGCGTCGCCCGGCTTCGGCGAAGCGCAACTCCCAGACGGGGGTCTCGTTCTGGGCCGGCCGCCCGCGGTGGGCGGTGGCCTCCGCGGTGGCCTGGTCCAGCCAGGCGCGGGCGGCTCCGCCGAGGGTGGCTTCGAGGCGGGTGCGGAGGTCGTCGATGACGGGGGCTTCGGTCACGGGGTTCCTCCTCTGGCTGAAGCTGAAGTTGTAGGGGCGACTGGGGCTGTGCGGGTCGCTTCGGTTGCCGCCTTGCGCAGGAACTCGATGGAGTGGGAGGCGAGTTGGGGGCTGGCGTGGGAGTGGCGGGGCAGTTCGACGACGGTGAGGCCTTGGTAGCCGGTGGCGGCCAGGGCTTCGAGGACGGGCGGGAAATCGATCTCTCCGTCTCCGAACGGGAGGTGTTCGTGGACGCCGCGGCGCATGTCCTCGATCTGGACGTGCCGTAGCCAGGGGGCGGCGGCGCGTACGCAGTCGGCGGGGGACTGCGGTTCGAGGCACTGGCAGTGGCCGATGTCGAGGGTGAGGCCCAGGAGCTGGGGGTCGCCCAGTTCGTGACGGAGCCGATGGAAGTCGGCGAGTGTGGAGAGGAGGTGGCCGGGTTCGGGTTCGATGGCCAGAGGTACGCCGGTGCCGGACGCGGCGTCCAGTACGGGGCCCAGGGCCTCGGCGAGCCGCTGCCAAGCAGTCTCCTCTGGGGTGCCTTCGGGGGTGACGCCGCTGAAGCAGTGCACGGCATGGGCGCCCAGGTCGGCGGCGACCTGCACGGCACGTATCAGCAGGCGGACCCGGGCGGCGCGCGCGTCCGGGTCGGGGTCCAGGAGCGAGGGCCCGTGCTTGCGGCGCGGGTCGAGCACGTAGCGGGCGCCGGTCTCGATCGTCACCGTCAGACCGAGGCGTTCCAGGCTGCGGGCCACGTGGCGGGTGCGGGCGGCGAGGTCGGGGGCGAGGGGGTCGAGGTGCATGTGGTCGAGGGTGAGTCCGACGCCTGCGTAGCCGAGGTCGGCGAGGAGGCCGAGGGCGTCGTCGAGCCGGAGGTCGGTGAGGCCGTTGGTGCCGTATCCGAAGCGGAAGGGGGAGGAGGGTCCCGCTTCGGCGGGGCTCACACTCCGCGCGGTCGCCTGGGCCTGCGGGGTGCTCGTCCCGGCTGTCGTCTCCGTCATGTGACGCTCACCTTCCGGCCGAACTTGCGGGCCGCCGGGGCCAGAGCGGCGGTCAGGAGGGCGGGGCCCAGGGCTCCCGCACGGGCGGAGAGTGCGGCCTGGAGCGGGATCATGGCTCGGATGCCACCGCCTACGGCCCGCTGGGTGAGCTGGGGCGACGGATTGAGCGAGGCGTGGAAGAGGGGGCGGGCGGCGGTGGCCGCGTAGGTGGCGGCGAGCGCGGCCTGGACAGCACCGCGGGCTCCGGTGCGCCAGGCAGCGCTTTTGGGGCTCCCCGTAGCGGAGCCCAACACGCCGCCGGTACGCCAACCTCGCCCCGCCGCTCGGCCCACCAGGCGGGTCCCGATCAGCTGCCCCGAGGGCGAACCTGGCAGGCCGGGGGTGGCTGCTACCCCGCGACCCACCGGGAGTTGAAGGGTCCCGTTGCCGGTGCCAGTGCCCGTGCCGGGGCTGATTCCAGGCCCAGTGCCCGCGCCGGAACTGGTCCCAGGCTCGATGCCGCTGCTGGCTCCAGTACCGCTGCCGATGCCAGCGCGGGCTCCCGTACCGGCCCCTGTGCCGACGCCAGCGACCGTGCCAACTCCGCCGCCAGCGCCCCCGCTTCGGGCCAGCAGTTGCGTGAGCGCGGCTGTCGCGGCGAGTGCGCAGAGTGGGGCCGCCGTGGAGCCGCCCTGCTCCTCGCGGCGCGAGACCGCGGTCACCGCGAGGGTGTGGGCACCCAGAACCAGGGCGGTGGGCACCGCAGCGCGAGGTCCGGGCCCCGGACCGAGACCGAGACTGAACCCCCTGCCGCGACGAACGGTTGCGAGGTGTCCCAGGAGGTTGGAGCTCCGCTCCCCCACCCTTGCCTGCGTGCCCGCCCCGAGCCGACCCGCCCGGTGCCGTCGCGGCCCAGCGGTCGATGTCCCCGCCGACGTGGCCGCCGCGCCCAGAAGCAAGTCGAGGGCGCGAGCCGTGGCCATGGCGGCCGGGCCCACCGGAGTGTGTTTCAGGCCCAGGTCATACGCCCACACCGTGGCCGCCAGCCCGGTCGCCACCGTCAGCGCGGGGCGTCCCGCGGCCGCGGCCAGAGCCAGGCCCCCTGCCGTCAGGGCCGCCGCAGCGCCCAGTGCGGCCGACGGGGCGATGCGGCCGGACGGCAGTGGGCGGTGAGGGCGTTCGATCGCGTCCTCCGCCCGGTCCGCCCAGTCGTTGAGGGCCATGCCCGCTTCGTAGAGGGAGAGTGAGGCG
This sequence comes from Streptomyces sp. NPDC054866, assembly GCF_053610745.1. Lineage (NCBI taxonomy): Bacteria > Bacillati > Actinomycetota > Actinomycetes > Kitasatosporales > Streptomycetaceae > Streptomyces > Streptomyces sp. NPDC054866. Next base: position 812,353 of record NZ_JBSGZA010000001.1, on the reverse strand, counting down.
GCGATGGCGAGGAGGGTGCGGCGGTTGGGCCGAAGCCCTGCCGCCGCCGCGCCCGCGATGGCGTCCCCGGGCACGGTGAACAGGGCGGAGACGCGCAGGAGTTCGGCCCAGTCCTTACCGGCCCCCAGGCCGCCAGGCCCGCACGGCCCCCCACCCACGCCGCCACCACGAACGGCCTCACCCGCACCATCACCACGGTCACCGCGAGCAGCCGCACGCGCGCCGTCACCGCGAGCAGCCACACGCCCACCATCACCGTCACCACGAGCAGCCTCACCCGCGCCGTCACCGTCAGCAGCCACACCCCCACCATCACCATCCGCCCCGCCCCGCTGGTCGTGCAAAGCCTCACCCCCGCCCACAAGGCGCAACCCCGGCGAAGCCTCGCCCTCACCATTCACCAGGCCATCCCCCGCGCCCTCACCCTCCCTGCCGGCCCCAGGCTCAGCCCCCTCCGAAGCCCCCTCCGAAGCCCCCGCCCCCCTCATGCCGAAGCCCCCCCGCAACCGCGCCCCAAACCCCACCAGCGCCTCGTACTGCTCGGCGAGGGCCGAGGACGAGCCGTCGTCCGGGTCCTTGAAGTAGAAGCCCAGTTCCCCTAGCGGCCCCGTCAGGCCCCTCTCGTGGGCGCGGGCCAGCAAGCGGGACAGGTCCAGGATCAGAGGTGCCGCCAGGGCCGAGTCGCAGCCCTGCCAAGTTGTCTGCAGGACCATCCGTGCGCCGAGGAAGCCGTCGAACGCGATGTGGTCCCAGGCGGTCTTCCAGTCGCCGAGCGAGGGGACGTCGTCGATGTGGACCTCGCCCTCCGGGGCGGAGCCCAGCGTGTCGGCGAGCACCCGTTCCTTGCCCGCGTTCTTCGCCGCCGCCGCGGCCGGGTCCGCGAGGGCCGCGCCGTCGCCTCCGCCCAGGAGGTTCGTGCCCGACCAGGCGCGGACCGCCAGCGCACGCTGGGCGAACATCGGGCCGAGGACCGAGCGCAGGAGGGTCTGGCCCGTCTTGCCGTCCCGGCCCGCGTGAGGGAGCCCCGACGAAGCCGCCAGAGAGGCGAGCGCCGGGTGGTGCAGGCCCGCCGACGGGGTGAAGTTCACGTACGGGCAGCCCGCCCGCAGGGCCGCCGCCGCGTAGAGCGAGCTCGCGGGCAGTCTCCCCTCGCCCTCCACCGGCAGCGGTTCCGTCGACGCCACGTTCACCACCACCGCACGGGCGAGCCCCCGGCGGCGTACGAAATCGCGGAGGTCGGCGGCGAAGGAAGCGATCAGTTCCTCGTCCGTCCTGGTGTCGGAGTCCCCGCGGCGCGGTCCGCCCATGCGGATCTCCGCGTCGGCCGCCGCCAGTTCCGCGCGCACGGCCGACGGGACGCCGTGCGGGAGCACGCCCCCGGCGGCCAGCTGCTCCGCCCGCTTGGGCAGCGGGCACTCCATCACGTCGTGGCCGCCGAAGACCAGCGAAGACAACGTTGGCAGACCACTGTCCGCGAACGGCGGGGTCTCCGTCACCATGCCGGTCGGCGCGTGCAGACCGGCCGCCACGGCCGCGCACCCCGCGACAGCCGTGGTGGCGACCGAACCTCGCGCCCCGATCAGCCACACCCCGGTGAGGCCACCAGAGGAGGAGGACGATGGGGAAGAAGAGGGATGGGACACGGCTGCCTCCTGTCGTACACGCGGCGAACGCGCAGGGAAGAAACAGGGAATGAGACGGCGGACGGAGAAGGATGGCGGACGGGGAAAAGACGGCGGGCGGAGGTCCGGCGTCCTCCGCCCGCCGCCGTCTAGCGGCCCGCGCCGGACGCGGTGCGGGCCGGCAGGTCCTTCACCCGGATGTCACGGAAGGAGACCTGGTCATCGGCACCGTGGTTCTGGATGCCGATGTGACCGTCCTTCAGGCTCCTCGCCGCATCCGTGTTGGTGAAGTCGTTGATCTTCACTCCGTTGAGATAGATCCGAAGGCGTTCGCCCTCGACCCGGAGCTCGTACGTGTTCCACTCCCCCACCGGATTCAGCGCCTTGTCGCGCTTCTTCAGGTCGGCGGACTTGAAGCCGTAGACGGAGCCCGTGGTCTTCTCCGGGACGTCGGTGGCGTCGATCTGGATCTCATAGCCGTTGTTCACGGCCGACCAGGGGTCGTCGGAGGCCGGGAAGCCCACGAAGATCCCGGAGTTGTCGTCGCCGTCCATGCGCCAGTCCAGCTTCAGAGAGTAGGAGCCGAGCTCCTTCGCCCCGTCGTACCAGAGCATGCCCATGCCGCCGACGGTCGTCAGGGTCCCGTCGCCCTCGTTCAGCGAGAACGAGCCGGGGCCCGCCTGTTTCCAGGCCTCCAACGACTTCGCCGTACCGTCGAAGATCGGCGTATAGCCCTTCTCCGGACGGCAGTCGGCCTGCGCCGCTCCCGTCGCCCAGCGGATTCCGCCGAGCAGATGGGTGCGGTAGGCGGGATCGGCGAACGACTCCTTGGTGTGGCCGCTGCCCGTGTAGAAGGAGCGGCCCCCCTGGTAGTCCTGGCACCAGGCGATGGGATGGTCGCCCGACATGGAGCCGCCCGAGTAGGACGACTCGTCGAGCGAGGCGAGGACGTGGGCGCGGTCCCGGGGATTGGAGCGGTAGTTGTACCACTCGTCGGTCCGGTCCCAGACCCCCGGCAGATGTGCCGTTGACGGGTGCCCGTGGTCCTCGACCCGCACCTTCGCGGGCTGGATCGCGGGGTGCGACTGGAAGTACGCGCCCGCGAGCCCGCCGTAGAAGGGCCAGTCGTACTCGGTGTCGGCGGCGGCGTGCACGCCCACGTACCCGCCGCCCTTCTTGATGTAGCCCTCGAAGGCGGTCTGCTGGGCGGCGTTGAGGACGTCGCCCGTCGTCGAGAGCCAGGCCACGGCGTCGTACCGCGCGAGGTTCTTGGCCGTGAAGGCTCCGGCGTCCTCGGTGGCGTCGACGGCGAAGCCGCCCGCCGCGCCCAGCTCCTTGATGGCTGCGATGCCGTCGGGGATCGAGTCGTGTCGGAAGCCCGCGGTCTTCGAGAAGACCAGGACCCTCTCACCCTCCTGCTTGCCCTCCGGCTCGGACGCCGCGGGGCCCGACACACAGCCGATGAGCAGTGCGGCCGCGGCGCTCGCGGTGGCGATCCGTGCGGATGCGCGCATGGTGACCCCTTCCTCAGCTCGTGGTGAAGGTGAAGTCGTCGACGTCGTACAGGGCTCCGGTGCCCGTGCCCTTGAAGACCAGGAAGAGCGTCGTCGTCCTCTTGGGTGCCTTGCTGATGGCGGTGCTCACGTCCTTGTACGTCTCCCAGCCGCCGGTCGGTGCGACCTGGGCCTTGCCAAGGAGGTTTCCGGTGGCCGATCCACTGCGGACCTCCAGCGTGCCGCCGGCGCCGCCCGACGCGACGCGCGCGGTCAGCTTGGTGGCGTTGCCGAGGATGTAGGGCTTGAAGGAGATCCAGTCGCCGTTGTTGATGTCGCCGACCGTCTTGCCGCCGTGCGCCGGGGTGTGGTTCACCACGGAGACGCCCTTGGAGTCGTTGTAGTGCTCGCCCTGGCGGTGCTTGGGCTGGACGACGTTCTGGTCGTGGGTGGTCAGCGCGGGCTGGCCGTTCGCGCCCTTGTCGGTGTACTCGGCGTCGAAGACCCCGAAGATGTTCGCGTTCGGGTCGTGCTCGCCGTCCGCGGACGTCTGGAGGGTGCCTTCGCAGCCGTTGGCCGAGGTCACCGGGTGGCCGTGGCTGTCATGGCCGAGGATGTGTGTGACCTTGACCTTCGTGCAGTCGATCGGTCCGTCTTCCCTGTCGGTCACCTTGATCTTGAAGGGGATCTTGTCGCCGAAGGTGAACAGCTGCCCGTCGCCCGGGAGTTCAAGGGTCACCTTGGGTGCGGTGTTGCCGACGGTGACGTGCGCGCTGGCCGAACCGGTGCGCCCTGTGGAGTCCTTGACGGTCACGGTCGCGGTGTAGACGCCGTTCTTCTTGTACGTGTACGTGGGGTTCTGCTGGGTCGACTTGCCGCCGTCACCGAAGTCCCACGCGTAGGTCAGCGTGCCGCCGTCGGCGTCTGTGGCCTTCGCGGTGAACTTGGTCCTGAGCGGGGCCTGGCCGCTGGTCACGGAGGCGCTGGCCTCGACGACCGGTGAGTGGCCGTCTGTGGCGTTCTCGATGCGGAAGAGTCCGGAGTTCTCGTCGCCGCCGAACCAGGCGGTGCCGTAGTCGAGGACATACAGCGCGCCGTCTGGGCCGAACTCCATGTCCATGATCTGCGTGCCCGTCCACGGGAACGGGTTGATCTTCGAGACCGTTCCGTCAGCGCCGTGCTCGATGCGCTTGATCCAGCGCCGTCCGAACTCACCGGCGAAGAAGTCACCGTCGTACGCCTCCGGGAACTTCACCGGGGAGGTGTTCGCCGCGTCGTAGCGGTAGACGGGGCCCGCCATCGGGGACTCGGACCCTGAGCCGAACTCGGGGACGGAGCCGCCGTCGTACGGGATCCAGGCTTCCTGCGAAGCAGGAAGGTCGGTCAGGCCGGTGTTGTGCACGGAAGTGTTCTTGGGCGCGGCGCAGTCGAAGGCGGCGCCTGAGGTCTGCGTCGCGAAGTCGTAGTCGATGTACGCGTCGTTCTTGCCGGTGCAGTACGGCCAGCCGAAGTTGCCCGGCTTGGTCACGCGGGCGAACTCGACCTGGCCGGCGGGGCCGCGCTTGGGGTCGGCCGCTCCCGCGTCGGGGCCGTAGTCACCGACGTACACCGTGCCGGTGGGCTTGTCGACGCTCATGCGGAAGGGGTTGCGGAAGCCCATCGCGTAGATCTCGGGGCGGGTCTTCTCGGTGCCCGGCGCGAAGAGGTTGCCGGCCGGCACGGTGTACGAGCCGTCGTCGGCGACCTTGATGCGCAGGATCTTGCCGCGCAGGTCGTTGCTGTTGCCGGCGCTGCGGCGGGCGTCGAAGGCGGGGTTGCGGTTCGCGCGCTCGTCGATGGGCGTGAAGCCGTCCGAGGCGAAGGGGTTGGAGTCGTCGCCCGTCGAGAGGTAGAGGTTGCCGTCCTTGTCGAAGTCGATGTCGCCGCCGACGTGGCAGCAGATGCCGCGGCTCGCGGGGACGTCGAGGACCTTCTTCTCGCTGGCGTTGTCGAGGGTGCCGTCGGTCTTCAGGACGAAGCGGGAGAGGCGGTTGACGCCGTCGAACTTCTTGAAGTCCTCGGCCGTGCCGGTCTCCGGGGCGTCGCCGGCCGGGGTGTCGAGCGGGGGCGCGTAGTAGAGGTAGATCGCGCGGTTCTCGCTGAACTTCGGGTCGAGACCGATGCCTTGGAGGCCCTCTTCGTCGTGCGTGTAGACCGGTATCTTGCCCGCGATCTTGGTGTTGCCCGCGGCGTCCGTGAGGCGCAGCGTGCCGTCGCGGGAGGTGTGCAGGACCGAGCGGTCGGGCAGGACGGCGAGCGTCATGGGCTCGCCCGTCTCGGGCTCGCCCTTGGCGAGGGTGACTTGCTGGAAGTCTTCGGCCACCGGGGCCGCCGCGGCCTTGGCGGCCTGCTCCTGGGCGGCGCGGACGGCCTCCGGGTCGGCGGCGTTCGCGGTGGGGGCGGTGAGGCTGAGCGTGGCGCCCGCCAGCAGGGTGCCGGTGAAGAGCGCGAGGGTCTTGCGAAGGCTGCGGGTGTTACGGAGTCTGAGGCGTTTCCTGTGCACGGAGTTCCTCCGGAAGGGGGACGGTCGTACGCGGGTGTGGTGCGGGGTGGGCGCTGGGCGCCGGGGTGCGCCGTCACCCCGGAAGGTTCATGTCCTGTACACATCAGGGACGGTAGCCACGTTTGTCCGGGACGGAAAGCCCTTGCACAGCAATGAAGTTCAGCTTTTTCCTTGCCCAGGACAAAGTGGCTCCGCGCGACTGCCGCTCGTGCGGCTCGGTTTCCGCCGAACGGCGGTCAGTTACCGCCGAACGCCGCGTCGAACGACGCCGTGGGCGGCTCGAAGTCGTACGCCTTCAGGCGCTTCAGCGCCTCCGGCGCACCTTGGAGGCGGTCCATTCCGGCGTCCTCCCACTCCACCGAGATCGGGCCTTCGTACGCGATCGAGCCGAGCATCCGGAACACGTCCTCCCAGGGGACGTCCCCGTGGCCCGCCGACACGAAGTCCCAGCCGCGGCGCGGGTCGCCCCACGGGAGGTGCGAGCCCAGGCGGCCGTTGCGGCCGTCCAGGCGGCGCCTCGCCTCCTTGCAGTCGACGTGGTAGATGCGGTCCCGGAAGTCGTAGAGGAAACCGACCGGGTCCAGGTCCTGCCACACGAAGTGCGAGGGGTCGAAGTTCAGGCCGAAGGCCGTGCGGTGGCCAACCGCCTCCAGAGCACGGTGTGTTGTCCAGTAGTCGTAGGCGATCTCCGAGGGATGCACCTCGTGTGCGAAGCGCACGCCCTGTACGTCGAAGACGTCGAGGATCGGGTTCCAGCGCTCGGCGAAGTCGTCGTAGCCGCGCTCGATCATCGACTCCGGGGCGGGCGGGAACATCGCCACCAGATGCCAGATCGCCGAGCCCGTGAAGCCCACGACCGTGTCGACGCCGAACGCCGCCGCCGCGCGTGCCGTGTCCTCCATCTCGCGGGCGGCCCGCTGCCGTACGCCCTCCGCGTCCCCGTCGCCCCAGATGCGGGCGGGCAGGATCGCCTGATGCCGCTCGTCGATGATCGCGTCGCAGACGGCCTGCCCGACCAGGTGGTTGGAGACGGCCCAGCACTTGAGTCCGTACTTGTCGAGGAGCTGACGGCGCGAGTCCAGGTAGGAACGGTCGTTCAGCGCCTTGTCGACCTCGAAGTGGTCGCCCCAGCAGGCGAGTTCGAGACCGTCGTAGCCGAAGTCGCGGGCGAGGCGGCAGACCTCCTCCAGCGGCAGGTCGGCCCACTGGCCGGTGAACAGCGTGAAGTCGCGGGGCATGAACAGGCCTCCTCAGACCGTGACGGGGGTGGAAGCTACCGGGGTGTAGACCGAGTTCTTCGCCGCGCTCTCCTCCACCGCGGCGAGCACCCGCTGCACGGAGAGACCCGCGGCGAAGGACGGTTCGGGCTGCTCGCCCGTGGCGATGGCGTGCAGCAGATCGCGGGCCTGGTGCACGAAGGTGTGCTCGTAACCGAGTCCGTGCCCCGGCGGCCACCAGGCCTCCAGGTACGGGTGGCCGGGCTCGGTCACCAGGATGCGGCGGAAGCCCGATGACGTGGCGGGCTCCGTGTGATCGTGAAAGGAGAGCTCGTTCAGGCGCTCCAGGTCGAAGGCCAATGAGCCGTCGGATCCGTTGAGTTCGAGCTTCAGGGCGTTCTTGCGACCGGCGGCGAAGCGGGTCGCCTCGAAGGAGGCGAGGGCGCCCGACGCGAAGCGGCCGGTGAAGACCGCCGCGTCGTCCACCGTGACCTGGCCGGTCGCGGTGCCGCCTTCCGCCGTGAGCCCGCTGGACGCCCCGTCGAGCAACGGCCGCTCCCGTACGAACGTCTCCGTCAGTGCCGAGACACCAGCCACCGGTTCCCCGACCAGATACTGCGCGAGGTCCACGATGTGCGCGCCCAGGTCGCCGAGCGCGCCCGAGCCCGCGCGGTCCTTGCGCAGCCGCCACGTCAGCGGGAAGCCGGGGTCGACCAGCCAGTCCTGGAGGTACGTGAGCCGGACGTGCCGCAGGCTGCCGATGCGACCTTCGGCGACCATCTGCCGGGCGAGCGCGAGAGCCGGAACACGGCGGTAGTTGAAGCCGACCATCGCCATCTGCCCCCGGGTGCGCGCCCGTTCGGCGGCCTCGGCCATCGCCTCGGCCTCCTCGACGGTGTTGGCGAGGGGCTTCTCGCACAGCACGTGCTTGCCCGCGTCGAGCGCGGCGATCGCGATCTCCGCATGGCTGTCGCCGGGGGTGCAGATGTCGATGAGGTCGACGTCGTCACGGGCCACGAGAGCGCGCCAGTCGGTCTCCGCGGCCGCCCATCCGAGCCGGTCCGCCGCGGCGCGCACGGCGGCGCCGTCGCGTCCGCAGACCGCCGAGAGGACCGGCTGCACCGGCAGGTCGAAGACGCGTCCGACAGTGCGCCAGCCCTGGGAGTGGGCGGCGCCCATGAAGGCGTAGCCGACCATGCCCACCCCCAGCCGCCGCTTCCCTGTCCCGGCCTCGTGTTCCGTCTCACGCATGCGGTACTCCTCCTCGTAAACGCTCGGTGGGGGGTGCGGACGCGCGCATCACTTGAAGCCGGTGGACATGTACGTGCTGATGTTCTCCTTGTCGACCACGGCCGAGTAGAGCGTGATGAAGGCCGGGATCTCGAACTCCGCCATCCCGCTGACACCCTTGCTCTGGCCCAGCGCGCGGGCCAGGTCGATGGCCGATGCGGCCATCGACGGCGGGTAGAGGACGGTGGCCTTGAGCACGCTGTTGTCGGACTCGATGGCCTGGAAGGCGGAGAGCGCGCCCGCGCCGCCGACCATCAGGAAGTCGTCGCGGCCCGCCTGCTTGATGGCGCGCAGGGCACCCACGCCCTGGTCGTCGTCGTGGTTCCACAGGGCGTCGAAGTTCTTCTGGGCCTGGAGGAGTTGGGACATCTTCTGCTGTCCCGACTCGACGGTGAACTCGGCGGCCTGCCGGGCGACCTTCTCGATGTTCGAGTAGTTCTTCAGGGCGTCGTCGAAGCCCTTCGTGCGCTGCTTGGTCAGTTCGAGGTTGTCGAGTCCCGCGAGTTCGACGACCTTGGCGTTCTTCTTGTCCTTGAGCTTCTCGCCGATGTAGTGCCCGGCGCTGAGGCCCATGCCGTAGTTGTCGCCGCCGATCCAGCAGCGGTAGGCCTGCGGCGAGGCGAAGACCCGGTCGAGGTTGACGACGGGTATGCCCGCCCGCATGGCCTTCAGGCCGACCTGGGTGAGGGCCTTGCCGTCGGCCGGCAGGATCACCAGGACGTCGACCTTCTTGTTGATCAGCGTCTCGACCTGGCCGATCTGGGCGGCGGTGTCGTTCGAGCCCTCGGTGGACTCCAGCGTGACGTCCGAGTACTTCTTCGCCCGCTCCTTGGCGTTGTCGTTGATCGCGTTGAGCCAGCCGTGGTCGGCCTGCGGGCCCGCGAAGCCGATCGTGACCTTCTTGCCGGGCTTGTCGTCGGCGACCGGCTGGCTCTTGTCGTCCGAGCCCTCGTCCTTCGGCTCGTTGCTGGTGCACCCCGTGATGAGGGCACCGGTCGACAGGGCGGCGGCTCCGAAGAGCAGCCCTCTGCGGCTCGCGAATGGGGATGTCTCTGGCATGACGGTGAACCCTTCTCCGGGTCTGCGGGTCTGCTGATCTGTGGGTCAGTGAGTGGAGGACGTACGTCGCTGGACGAGCACCGCGGCGACGATGATCGCCCCCTTGGCGATCTGCTGGACGTCGCTCTGGAGGTTGTTCAGCGCGAAGATGTTCTGGATCGTGATGAAGATCAGTACGCCGAGCACGGAGCCCGTGATGGTGCCCCGGCCGCCGCTGAGCAGCGTGCCGCCGATGATCGCCGCGGCGATGGCGTCGAGCTCGTAGAGGTTGCCGTTGGTGTTCTGGCCCGACCCGGAGAGGATGATCAGCAGGAAGGCCGCGATGCCGCAGCAGAGGCCGGAGAGCAGGTAGAGATAAAGGCGTTGCCTGCGTACGTCGATGCCGGCGAGCCGCGCCGCTTCCGCGTTGCCGCCGACCGCCACCGAGCGCCGCCCGAAGGTGGTGCGGTTCAGGAGCAGCCAGCCGACGACGGTGACGGCCGCGAAGACGAGCACCAGCGGCGGGATGCCGAGGATGTAGGAGTCGCGCTCGCCGAGCTTCAGCACCCCGTCCACGGTGACCATCTGCGTCTTGCCGTCGGTGATCTGCAGGGCGAGGCCGCGGCCCGCGGCCAGCATGGCGAGCGTCGCGATGAACGGCACCATCCCGCCGTACGCGATGAGCACTCCGTTGACCAGGCCGCAGGCCATGCCGACGATCACCGCGGTGAACAGGATGCCCGCGAAGCCGTACTCCTGGGTGGCGACCGTCGTCGCCCACACGGAGGCGAGCGCGACGATCGCGCCGACCGACAGGTCGATGCCACCGGAGATGATCACGAACGTCATGCCGACCGTGACGACGCCGATGACGGACGCCTGGGTGAGGATCAGCTGGACGTTGTCGGTGTCCAGGAACGAGTCGGGCTGAGTGATGCCGCCGATCAGGACCAGCGCGGCGAGCACACCGAGCAGGGACAGCGTCCGCACGTCGGCTCGTGCGGTGAGTGTCCGCAACGGGCTTGCGCCGTCCGCCGGTTGACTCTTCGATGCGGCGGGCCGTGGCGGCGATGCGGGCTGCGTCATGACGCCGGGCTCCCTTCGAGAACGAGGTCGAGTACGCGGTGTTCGTCGAGGTCACGGGCGGGCGCCGTATGGACGACGCGGCCCTCGCGGAGGACCAGGACACGGTCGGCGAGGCCGAGGACTTCGGGCACTTCGCTGGAGACGAGCAGGACGGCGAGGCCGTCGTCGGCGAGCCTGCGGATCACGGCGTACAGCTCGGCGCGGGCGCCGACGTCCACGCCGCGGGTCGGCTCGTCGAGCAGCAGGACGCGGCAGCCGCGGAGCAGCCAGCGGGCCAGGACGGCCTTCTGCTGGTTGCCGCCGGAGAGCGTGCGCACGGGGGCGCCGGGATTGTCGGGGCGCAGGGACAGCTCGCGGGTCGCGGTCTGCGCGGCCTTCTTCTCGCCACCCCGGTCGATCCAACCGCCGCGTGAGAAACGGGACATGGAGGAGACCGACACGTTGTTGGTGACGGACTCCAGCATCAGCAGGGCCTGCGCCTTGCGCTCCTCGGGGGCGAGCCCGAGGCCCGCGCGGACGGCGGCGCGGACACTTCCGGGCTTCAACAGCTTCCCGTCCACGGTGACTTGACCTGCGGACGGCTTGCGTGCGCCGTAGATGGTCTCCAGGATCTCGGAGCGCCCGGAGCCGACGAGTCCGGCGAGGCCGACGATCTCGCCGGGGCGCAGTTCGAGGTCGAGGGGTTCGAACTCGCCCTCGCGGGCGAGGCCCGTCACCTTCAACACCGGTTCGGTGAGGGGCGGTTCGACGGGTCGGTCGGGGAAGACGTACTCGACGTTGCGGCCCGTCATCAGCGCGACGACCTCGCGGGTCGGGGTCTCCTTCGCGGGGAGTCCGTTCGCCACCGCACGGCCGTCCTTGAGGACGGTGACGCGGTCGCCGATGCGGCGGATCTCTTCGAGACGGTGGGAGATGTAGACGACGGCGACGCCGTCCGCCGTGAGGTCGCCGACGATGCGGAAGAGGTTGTCGACCTCGTCCGGGTCGAGGGCGGCCGACGGCTCGTCCATGACGATGAGGCGCACTTCGTGGGAGAGCGCGCGGGCCATCGAAACGATCTGCTGTTGGGCGGCGGAGAGATCACCGACGAGCGTGCCCGGATCGATCTCACCATGCCCAAGTCGCGTGAGCAGGGCGGCAGTTGACGCCTTGGCCTCGCGCCCCTTCACGACGAAACCGGCCGCCGTCGGTTCATGCCCGAGGTGGACGTTCTCGGCGACGGACAGTCCCTCCACCAGGTCGAGCTCCTGGTAGATGGTGGCGATGCCGAGGCGCATGGCGGCGATGGGCGACTTGAGCGTGGTGCGCTCGCCGCGCCAGGTGATCTCGCCGTCGTCGGGCTGGTGGGCCCCGGCGAGGACCTTGATGAGCGTGGACTTCCCGGCGCCGTTCTGGCCGAGGAGGCAGTGCACTTCGCCGGCCTGGACCTGGAGGTCGACGCCGTCGAGGGCGCGGACGCCGGGGAACGACTTGGTGATGCCGGACATGGTGAGCAGCGGTGGTTCTGGTGCCATGACGGTTCCCTTGGGCGAATGGGGTATCCCCTGCTCGAGCGCAGCCGAGAGCTTGGGGAAGGCCGACGATTTCGGGCAGGGCAGAGCAAGGCGCTGTACTGGGTGAGGCGTACTCAAGAGGTCGTACGGAGGTGGTGCGAGGGTCGGACGGACCGGCCCGTCAGGCCGGTGAGAACAGATGGTCGCTGATGAGTCGGGCGCCGCCGATGACTCCGGCGGTGGGCCCCAACTCGCCCAGAACGATGGGGAGGTTGCCGGTCGCCAGGGGCAGCGACTGGCGGTAGACCTGGGTGCGGATGGCGGCGAGCAGCGTGTGGCCGAGGCCGGTCACCCCGCCGCCGATCACCACGAGGCCCGGGTTGAAGAAGCTGACGAGGCCCGCGATGACCTGGCCGGTGCGGTTGCCGCCCGCGCGGATGAGGTCGAGCGCGGTGGAATCCCCCGCGGCGGCCGCCGCGGAGACGTCGACCGCACTGAGTTTCCCGGCGGCTTCCAGGCGGGCCGCGAGCTCCTGGGAGAGCCCTTGCCCGGCGGCGTCCTCCGCGTCGCGGGCGAGCGCCGCGCCGCTGAAGTACGCCTCCAGGCAGCCTTTGTTGCCGCAGGCGCAGGGCCGCCCGTCCGGTTCGACCTGGATGTGGCCGATGTCGCCCGCGCTGCCGGTCACCCCTCGGTAGACCTCACCGCCGACGACGATCCCGCAGCCGATGCCCGTGCCGATCTTGACGCAGAGGAAGTCGCCCACGGAGCGCGCGACGCCCGCGTGCTGTTCCCCCATCGCCATCAGGTTCACGTCGTTGTCGACCATGACGGGGCAGCCGAGGTCCTGGCTGATGGCCTCCCGTACGGGGAAGCCGTCCCATCCCGGCATGATCGGCGGGGCGACCGGGACGCCTTCGGGGAAGCGGACGGGACCCGGGACGCCGATACCGGCGCCGTCGAACCCTTCCGCGAGCCCGGAGGCCTTCAACTTGGCTGCCATGGCGAGGACTTGCTCGAAGACGGCGACGGGGCCTTCGCGCACGTCCATGGGCTGGTTGATGTGGCCGAGGACCTCCAGCTCGGCATTGGTCACCGCTACGTCGACCGAGGTCGCGCCGATGTCCACGCCGAGGAAGCGGAGGGCGGGGGCCAGGCGGATGTTGTGGGAGCGGCGGCCGCCGCGCGAGGCGGCGAGTCCGTCGGCGACCACGAGTCCGGTCTCCAGGAGCCGGTCCACCTCGACGGCCAGCTTCGACCGCGAGAGGTCGACCTGATCGCCCAGCTGGGCACGGGAGTTGGGCCCTCCGTCACGCAGCAGCCGCAGCAGTCGCGCCTGGTGCGCATTGGCGGGTCGAGCCGTCATACGTCTCACGCGCCCCTCCCCGCCTCATCGGGCAACTCACGTCATCACGCCCGGCTTTCGTTCAGCTCGCCGGGCTTTCGAGGGGAACGTAGCAGCGCCTGCCGGGAGTGGGAAGAAGTTGCGCACGAATTACCCATGACTTTCTCCAGTCACAGGACAAAGGGAGGGGCAGGTGTGTCCCACGCATGACCTCAGAGGTGAGCGTCAGGCGTCGCGCTCGCGCCGGTGGTAGGTCTCGCGCGTGTGCTCCGTGTGCGCGCGCATGATCTCCGTGGCCCGGCCCTCGTCGCGGTCGGCGATCGCCGCGATCAGCTGACGGTGCTCGATCCAGGACTGCTTGCCGCGCTGCCGGGCCACCGGCGTGTAGTACCAGCGCACGCGGCGGTCCACCTGCCCGGCGAGCTCGGCGAGGACGACGTTGCCGGCGAGCTCCATGACCTTGGCGTGGAAGCCCGCGTTCGTGGCCACCACCAGGTCCACCTCGCCGTCCGCGACGGCCTTCTCCCCCTTGGCGCACAGCTCTTCCAGGGCGGTGATCCCGGCCGTGCCCGTGTTGGCCGCGGCGAGCCGGGCGGCTTCGGCCTCCAGGAGCGTGCGGACCGTGAGCAGCTGGTCCGCCTCCTCCTCGGTCGGCTCGTGCACGAACGCGCCCTGCGCGGGCCGCAGATCGACCCAGCCCTCGGTGTTCAGCCGCTGCAAGGCCTCGCGCACCGGCTGCCGCGACACCCCAAGGTGCCCGGCCAGTTCACTCTCCACGAGGTGCTGGCCCGGCTGGAGCGCGCGGGTCGTGATGAGCTCGAGCAGCGCTTCGTAGACCCGCTCACGGAGCGGACCGGGCCGTTCGAGCTTGGGCACCGCCCCCTGCGGCAGTCCTGTGGACAACATCGCGGTCCCCTCCTCGACGATTGCCTTTTGTCTACAGTCTACTGAGCACAATGGCCAGCACCAGGGGGAGTCGGTCCCGTCACACCGTGCGGGGACGATGGTGGGGCCGCATTACGGGCAGCGGATGACCTGGCCCGCGTACGACAGGTTCCCTCCGAAGCCGAAGAGCAGCACCGGATCGCCGTGGTTGATCTCGCCGCGCTCCACCAGCTTGGACAGGGCGAGCGGGATGCTGCCCGCCGAAGTGTTGCCGGAGTTCACCACGTCGCGCGCGACGACGGCGTTGACCGCGCCGATCCGCTCGGCGAGCGGCTCGATGATGCGCAGGTTGGCCTGGTGCAGGACGACGGCGGCCAGATCCTCCGGCGTGAGACCGGCCCTCTCGCAGGCCTTGCGGGCCAGCGGCGGCAGCTGTGTCGTCGCCCAGCGGTAGACGCTCTGCCCCTCCTGCGCGAACCGCGGGGGCGTGCCCTCGATACGGACGGCATTGCCCATCTCGGGCACCGAGCCCCAGAGCACGGGACCGATGCCGGGCTCCTCGCCGGGGCCGCACGCCTCGACGACCGCGGCTCCGGCACCGTCCCCGACCAGGACGCACGTGGTGCGGTCCGTCCAGTCGGCCACCTCGGACATCTTGTCCGCGCCGATCACGAGGACGCGGGTGGCGCCCCCGGCCCGCACGGCGTGGTCGGCGGTGGCGAGCGCGTGCGTGAAGCCCGCGCAGACGACGTTGATGTCCATGGCGGCCGGTGACGGGATGCCGAGCCGGGCCGCCACCCTGGCCGCCATGTTCGGTGAGCGGTCGATCGCGGTGGAGGTGGCGACCAGGACGAGGTCTATGGCGTCGGGCGCGAGGCCCGCGGCGGCCACGGCCTTGGCGCCGGCCTGCGCGGCGAGCTCGTCGACCGGCTCATCGGGTCCGGCGATGTGGCGGGTGCGGATGCCCACGCGGGAGCGGATCCACTCGTCGCTGGTGTCGACCATGCCCGCCAGGTCCTCGTTGGTGAGGATCTTGGCGGGCTGGTAGTGGCCGACGGCGGCGATGCGTGAGCCGTGCATGAACGGGTCCCCCTTGTTGCCGGAGATGCGGGACGGTCCAGTCTGCTCAGCGACTCACCAGTAACAGGACACGTAAAGCGACAGGAATCGGGCGTCGGCTTTGGCCACTTCTCATCATCGTGTCACCCGGTGAAGAGCTGGGTGGCCTTGTGTACGAGCTCATAAAGCCCATATCCGAGCGGAACCCCCACCCAGAGCCAGGCGGCGACGATCAGCGCCCTGCGGCGGGGCGGACTACTGGGCGGCGTGCTGGTCGGCGCCGTCATGGGCGGCCTCCCTCGGGGCGGGGATGTGGTGGCGGGCGTGGACGGGACGGACGAACTCGTTCGCCACGAAGCCGACGATCAGCAGTCCGATCATGATCGTCAGGGAGAGGCCGTAGAGCCCCGCTCCCCGTTTGCCCGCCTCTTCCTGGTGGTCGGCGACCCAGTTGACGATCAGCGGACCGAGGACACCGGCCGTCGACCAGGCGGTCAGCAGACGCCCGTGGATCGCGCCGACCTGATAGGTCCCGAAGAGGTCCTTCAGATACGCGGGGATCGTCGCGAAGCCGCCTCCGTAGAAGGAGAGGATCACCAGCGCGCAGACGATGAAGAGCGGTTTCGATGTGTCCCCGAACTGGACGATCAGCAGATACATCAGTGCGCCCACGCCCAGGTAGACGCGGTAGACGTTCTTGCGGCCGATCAGGTCGGACGTCGACGACCAGCCGATACGTCCGGCCATGTTCGCCGCGGAGAGCAGGGCGACGAAGCCCGCGGCCGCGGCGGCCGAGACCGGTGTCGAGGTGTCGGAGAAGAAATCGGTGATCATCGGCGCCGCCTTCTCCAGGATGCCGATGCCCGCGGTCACGTTCATGCAGAGCACGACCCACAGGCACCAGAACTGAGGCGTACGTACGGCGGCCCGCGCGGACACCTGCGGCCCGTCGAGCGCGCCGGGAGCGCCCGGCTTCCGCGCACCCTCCGTACGCGGCACCCGCACCAGGAGCACGCCGAGCGCCATGAAGACGGCGTACGTGAGGCCGTGCACGAGGAAGGCGAGCGCGATGCCGCCGGAGTCCGCGCCGAAGGAGTCCAGCATCTGCGCCGACCATGGCGAGGCGATGAGCGCGCCGCCGCCGAAGCCCATGATCGCGATGCCGGTCGCCATGCCGGGACGATCCGGGAACCACTTGATCAGGGTCGATACGGGCGAGATGTAGCCGATGCCGAGTCCGATACCGCCCACGAAGCCGTAGCCGAAGACGATCAGCCAGTACTGACTGATCGCCGCGCCGAGGGCCGCGATCAGGAAGCCGGACGAGAAACAGACGAGCGCGACCGTCATCGCCCAGCGCGGACCGTTGCGCTCCACGAGCGTGCCGCCGAAGGCCGCCGAGAGGCCGAGCATCACGATGCCGAGCTGGAAGGGGAGCGCGCTCTGCGTGCCGCTGAGGTGGAGTGCCGATTCCAGTGGGGGCTTGAAGACGCTCCAGGCGTAGGCCTGGCCGATGGAGAGGTGCACGGACAGGGCGGCGGGCGGTACGAGCCAGCGGCTCCAGCCCGGGGGTGCGACGGGGGGCCTCATGATCCCGAACAGTAGGAACCCGGAAGGGGAGTTGGGAAGAGGCAAGCGCGATTCCGTCGACGGTATGCAATGTGGCGCGCGACCCCTTGCTGGGCCAACTTCCATACTGTAGACAATATTCCATCGACACTCATGGCATGCGATGCGGCATGCGACATGGCCGTGCGATGTCGATCCCTGAGCCTTCTTCGGATCCCTCAACCGAACGGAGCGCGCCACCGTGAAAGTCGCAGTCCTCGGCGCCGGTGCGATCGGCGCCTACGTCGGAGCCGCGCTGCACCGCGCCGGTGCCGACGTCCATCTCGTCGCCCGTGGACCGCATTTGGCGGCCATGAGGCAGCACGGAGTACGTGTCCACAGCCCTCGCGGCGACTTCACCGCGCGGGCCCACGCCACCGACGACCCGGCCGACATCGGCCCCGTCGACTTCGTCTTCCTGGGCCTGAAGGCCAACTCGTACGCGGCGTGCGGGCCGCTGATCGAGCCGCTTCTGCACGACAAGACGGCGGTGATAGCCGCGCAGAACGGCATCCCCTGGTGGTACTTCCACCGGCACGGCGGCCCGCACGACGGCCACCGCGTCAGCAGCGTGGACCCTGACGGCGCGGTCAGTGCGGTGATCGCGCCCGAACGGGCCATCGGGTGTGTGGTGTACGCGGCGACGGAGCTCGAAGGGCCGGGCGTCGTACGGCACTTGGAAGGCACCCGGTTCTCCATCGGGGAGCCCGACCGCTCGCGCTCCGAGCGCTGTCTCGCCTTCAGCGAGGCCATGCAGGCGGGCGGCCTGAAGTGCCCCGTCGAGCCCGAACTGCGCGGCGACATCTGGATCAAGCTGCTCGGCAACATCTCCTTCAACCCGATCAGCGCGCTCGCCCGCGCCACGATGCGTGAGATGTGCCTGCACGGCGGGACGCGCCGCGTCATCGAGATCATGATGAACGAGACGCTCGCCGTCGCGGCGGCACTCGGCTGCCGCCCCGACATCTCCGTCGAGCGGCGCCTGGCCGGCGCCGAGCGCGTGGGTGACCACCGCACCTCCACGCTCCAGGACCTGGAGCGCGGCAAACCCCTTGAACTCGACGTGCTGCTCGCGGCCGTCGTCGAACTCGCGGAGATCACCGGGGTCCCGGTGCCGACGCTCCGTACCGTCCACGCCATCTCGGATCTGCTGGCCGACCGTATGAGGAGCGCGGCATGAGCGCGAACATGAGGAGCGCGGCATGAGCAAGAAGCGGGACCGGGTGCCCACGACGTACACCCGGCTCACCCACCCCCTCGTACGCGACTCGCGCGACGAGCCGTTCCGCCGGGCCACCTGGGACGAGGCGCTGACCCGTACGGCGGCGGGGCTCCAGGCGGCACGCGGTGCGTTCGGGTTGTTCTCCTGCGCCCGCGCGACCAACGAAATGAACTACGTGGCGCAAAAGTTCGCCCGCGTGGTGATGGGCACGAACAACGTCGACTCCTGCAACCGCACCTGCCACGCACCGAGCGTCGCGGGCCTCTCCGCGGCCTTCGGCTCGGGCGGCGGCACGTCTTCTTATGAAGAGGTCGAACACACCGACTTGATCGTGATGTGGGGCTCCAACGCCCGCTTCGCGCACCCGATCTTCTTCCAGCACGTCCTGAGGGGGATCAGGAACGGCGCCCGTATGTACGCGGTCGACCCGCGCCGCACGAAGACCGCCGAGTGGGCGGAGAGCTGGCTCGGCCTGAACGTCGGCACGGACATCCCGATGGCGCACGCGATCGGCCGCGAGATCATCCACGCGGGCCTGGCCAACCGGGCGTTCATCGAGCGGGCGACGTCCGGCTTCGAGGAGTACGCGGCCCTGGTCGAGCCGTGGACGCTCTCGCTCGCCGAGAAGGTGACGGGCGTACCGGCCGCCGCGATAAGGGAGTTGGCGCACGCCTACGCCCGCGCCGAGCGGGCCCAGCTGTGCTGGACCCTCGGCATCACCGAGCACCACAACGGCACGGACAACGTCCGCGCGCTGATCAACCTCTCGCTCCTGACCGGCCACGTGGGGCGCTACGGCTCGGGCCTGCAACCCCTGCGCGGGCAGAACAACGTGCAGGGCGGCGGCGACATGGGGGCGATCCCCAACCGCCTGCCCGGCTTCCAGGACATCCTCGACCCGGAGAGCCGGGTGAAGTTCGAGACGGCCTGGGACACGGTCATCCAGCCGCGGTACGGGCTGAACCTGACGGAGATGTTCGAGGCGATGGAGGAGGGCTCGCTCAAGGCCGTCTACTGCATCGGCGAGAACCCCGCGCAGTCGGAGGCGGACAGCGAGCAGGCGATGCGCCGGATGCGGGCCCTGGACTTCTTCGTGGTCCAGGACATCTTCCTCACGAAGACGGCCGAGCTGGCCGATGTGGTGCTGCCCGCCACGGCGGCCTGGGCGGAGACCGACGGCACGACGACCAACAGTGAGCGGCGCGTGCAGCGGGTGCGCAAGGCCGTGCGGCCGCCGGGCGAGGCGCGCGAGGACATCGACATCCTCTGCGACCTCGCCGAGCGGCTCGGCCACGACTGGAAGTACGCGGACGCGCAGGCGGTGTGGGACGAGCTGCGGGCGGTGTCGCCGGACCACTGGGGCATGACGTACGACCGTCTGGAGTCCCTGCAGGGCATCCAGTGGCCCTGCCCTTCGGAGGACCGGGTCGAACCGACGTACCTGCACGGCCGGTTGTGGGAAGCGGACCCGGCGCGACGCGGCATGCTCGCGCCCTTCGGGCTCGTCGCACACGACCCGCCGGTCGACCTCACCGACGACTCCTACCCGATCCGGCTGACGACGGGACGGCGGCTCGACTCCTACAACACCGGTGTCCAGAGCGGGAGTTTCGCCTCGCCGCTGCGGCGCGGCGAGTACGTCGAGCTGTGCCCGGAGGACGCGGAGCGGTACGGGGTCGTGGTCGGCGAGGAGGTCCGGGTGTCCTCGCGGCGCGGCACGGTGACGGCGCCGGTGTGGGTGGACCCCGGGCTCCGCCCCGGTCTGGCCTTCATGACCATGCACTTTCCCGACGAGGTCGACACCAACCAGCTCACGATCGAGGCCAATTGCCCGATCGCGGGCACGGCGGAGTTCAAGGCGTCGGCGATACGTATCGACAAGCTGACCGTGCCGGCGACGGTCCAGTGAGGTGAGGTGACGTATGGATCTGCACTTCGGTGACAGCAAGCCGACGGACGAGGAGCGGGCGGCGGTCGACGCGGTGCTCGGGCCGCCGGAATCGGCCTGGGAGGGTGCCGATGACCGCAGCGACGCGGACCTGCGGTGGGCGCGGGGTGGCCGGGCGGCGCGGGAGCGGCGGGATGAGCTGTTGCCGGGGTTGCACGCGCTGAACGACCGCGTGGGGTGGGTGAGCGAGGGGGGCCTCGACTACCTCTGCCGGCGGCTGATGGTGCCGCCGGCGGAGGGGTACGGGGTGGCCACGTTCTACTCCATGTTCTCGGTGCGGCCGCGGCCCGCGACGGTGGTGCGGGTCTGCACGGACCTCGTCTGCGGGGCCTCGCTCTGCGGGGAGGTGGAGGCGCGGCTGGGCCCCGCGTCCGGGGTGACCGTCGAGGCCTCGCCCTGCCTGGGGCTGTGCGAGCGGGCGCCTGCGGCGCTTGTGGTGCGGGCCGGTGTGCCTGCGGCGCATTTTTCCCCAACCCCGCCCCTTCCCGAAAACCCGCTGGCGCGGGGGCCTGGCGTCACAGCCAATCGCCTTGACGGCTCGTCCTCAAACGCCGGACGGGCTGAAACCCCTCCAGCCCGTCCGGCGTTTGAGGACGAACTCGGCGAAGCCGGTGATCAACGGCCACCAAGGCCCCCGCGCCAGAGCGGGTTTTCGGGAAGGGGCGGGGTTGGGGAGAAGACCTACGTCACCGCGACCCTCGCCCCCGCCGCCCCCGACACCCTCACCCAAGCCGCCCTCACCCCCGAATCCGCCCCCGCAGAACCCCCCGCGGCCCTGGCCGTCCCCCAGGCCGGGCAGGACGGCCTGATCCTCCTCAAGCGCATCGGCACCGTGGACCCCACCTCCCTGGACGACTACCGCGCCCACGGCGGCTACACCGCCCTGAGGCAGGCCTTCGCCATCGGCCCCGCCGAAGTAATCCGCGAAGTCACGGACTCCGGCCTCCTCGGCCGAGGAGGCGCCGCCTTCCCCACGGGAAGGAAGTGGCAGGCCACGGCCTCGCAGCCGGACCACCCCCACTACCTCGTCTGCAACGCCGACGAATCCGAGCCCGGCACCTTCAAGGACCGGGTGATCATGGAGGGCGACCCGTACTCACTCATCGAGTCGATGACCATCGCGGGGTACGCGACCGGCGCCCACCTCGGCTACCTCTACCTCCGCGGCGAGTACCCCCGCGCCCTGCACAGGCTGGAACACGCCATCGCACAGGCCCGCGCCCGCGGGTTCCTCGGGGACGACGTCCTCGGGCAGGGCTACGCCTTCGACATCGAGATACGAAGGGGCGCAGGCGCCTACATCTGCGGTGAGGAGACCGCCCTCTTCAACTCCATCGAGGGGTACAGAGGAGAGCCTCGCTCCAAGCCGCCCTTCCCTGTCGAGAAGGGGCTCTTCGGCAAACCCACCGCCGAGAACAACGTCGAGACCCTCGTCAACGTGCTCCCCATCCTGACCATGGGCGCCGAGGCCTACGCCGCCATCGGCACCGGCAAATCCACCGGGCCCAAGCTCTTCTGCGTCTCCGGCAGCGTCGAACGCCCCGGCATCTACGAACTCCCCTTCGGCGCCACCCTCGGCGAGCTCCTCGCCCTCTCCGGGATGCCGGACAACCTCCGCGCGGTCCTCCTGGGCGGCGCGGCCGGAGGCTTCGTACGGCCCGACGAGCTCGACATCCCGCTCACCTTCGAGGGGACCAGGGACGCGGGCACCACGCTCGGCTCCGGTGTCGTGCTCGCCCTGGACGACACGGTGCCGCTCCCCCGCGTCCTCCTGCGCATCGCCGAGTTCTTCCGCGACGAGTCCTGCGGCCAGTGCGTGCCCTGCCGGGTCGGCACCGTCCGGCAGGAGGAGGCCCTGCACCGCATCGTCGAGCGGACGGGGGCGGACACCGCCGCCGACATCGCCCTGCTGCGCGAGGTGGGGCGGACCATGCGGGACGCCTCCATCTGCGGGCTCGGCCAGACCGCGTGGAATGCCGTGGAATCCGCCATCGACCGCCTGGGGGCGTACAAGTGACCGCCGTACCGCTGGGAATCCCGCGCCGTCTCGTCGAGTTCACGCTGGACGGGCAGGACGCCAGAGTGCCCGAGGGGTCGACCATCCTGGACGCCTGCCGGGCCGCGGGCAAGGACGTCCCGACCCTCTGCGAGGGCGACACCCTCACCCCGAAGAACGCCTGCCGGGTGTGTGTCGTCGAGGTCGAAGGTGCCCGCACGCTCGCCCCGGCCTGCTCGCGTCGCGCCGAGCCGGGCATGACCGTCCTCACCGACACCGAGCGCACCCGCCACAGCCGGAAGGTCGTGCTGGAACTCCTCGCCTCCTCCGTCGACATGTCGACCACGCCGAAGGTCGCGGGCTGGCTCAAGGAGTACGAGGCCAAGCCCGACCGCTTCGGACCGGACGCCGCCCGCCTGAACGAGGAGCCCAGGGTCGACAACGACCTCTATGTGCGCGACTACGACAAGTGCATCCTCTGCTACAAGTGCGTCGACGCCTGCGGTGACCAGTGGCAGAACACGTTCGCCATCTCCGTGGTGGGCCGTGGCTTCGACGCCCGGATCGCCGTCGAGCACGACGGACCGCTGACCGAATCCGCGTGCGTGTACTGCGGGAACTGCATCGAGGTCTGCCCGACGGGCGCCCTCAGCTTCAAGTCGGAGTTCGACATGCGGGCCGCGGGGACCTGGGACGAGGAGCGGCAGACCGAGACGACGACGGTGTGCGCGTACTGCGGAGTCGGCTGCAATCTGACCCTGCACGTGCAGGACAATGACATCGTGAAGGTCACCTCACCGCACGACAATCCTGTGACCCACGGCAACCTCTGCATCAAGGGCCGTTTCGGCTACCAGCACGTACAGAACCGGGACTGATCGACATGGGACGAGTCACGGAGCGCCGCCGCGTCATCCGCATCAGGGACGGGGCCGTCAGCGAGCGGCCGGACACCCTCGTCGCGGAGGAGCCTCTGGAGATCCGGCTCAACGGAAAGCCCCTGGCCATCACGATGCGCACGCCGGGTGACGACTTCGCGCTCGCCGCGGGTTTCCTGGTGAGCGAGGGGGTGCTCGGCTCGGCGGACGAGCTCCAGTCCATCGTCTACTGCGCCGGGGCCACGGCGGACGGCGTGAACACGTACAACGTGGTCGACGTGAAGACCGCCCCGGGGCTCGTCCTGCCCGACATCAATCTCGAACGCAACGTCTACACCACCTCGTCCTGCGGCCTGTGCGGCAAGGCGAGCCTGGACGCGGTCCGGACGACGGCCCGGTTCCCGATCTCCGACACTCCCCCGGTCCGGCTCGGGACCGAGCTGCTCGCGTGCCTCCCCGACCGGCTGCGCGCGGCACAGCGGGTCTTCGACCGGACCGGGGGCCTGCACGCCGCGGCGCTCTTCTCGGAGGACGGCGAACTCCTCGACATACGGGAGGACGTGGGCCGGCACAACGCGGTCGACAAGCTCGTCGGGCGCGCCCTCCAGGACGGCAGGCTGCCCCTGTCGCGGGCGGTGCTCCTGGTCTCGGGACGCGCCTCGTTCGAGCTGGCGCAGAAGGCGGTGATGGCGGGCATTCCGGTGCTCGCCGCCGTCTCCGCGCCGTCGTCCCTCGCCGTCGATCTGGCCGCCGAGACGGGCCTGACCCTGGTCGGCTTCCTGCGCGGCTCCTCCATGAACGTGTACGCGGGCGAGCACCGGATCGCCGTGCGGGCCGCGGCCTCCCAGGGCTGACCGGCCGCTCCCGGCTGCACGGCGGCGGGACCCCGGCCGGCGGGGAGCGCCCCCTGCGCCGGCGGGGTCCCGGTCCCGCCCGCCCTCCCGGGTCCACTGGGTCCGGTCCCCTGACCAGGCCGCGTCCATTCGTGCCACGCACGCTTCTTGTGGGGTGTCGAACCGTCCAAGTAGCGTCTGAGGCGCGAACGTCGGACGTGGGATGTCAGGATGTCCAGTCACCTTGAAGGGTGGGCCGCGCCATGCCATCAGCTCTCCATGTACGCCTCAGATCGCTCCGCACCGCCACGGCTGCCTTAGCCGTCGTCGCCTTGGGGGCGCTGGTCCCCGGGCCCGCGGCGCAGGCGGCGCCGGACGCCCGTGCGGCGGGGTTCGAGCAGCAGGTGCTTTTCAAGGCCTCGCAGGACCCCGGGTACGCCTGCTACCGCATCCCCGCGGTGGTGAAGACAGTGAAGGGCACGCTCCTCGCCTTCGCCGAGGGGCGGGTGAACGACTGCAGTGACGCGGGCGACATAGACATCGTCGTCAAGCGGTCGCACGACGGCGGCCGCACGTGGAGCCCGCTCCAGGTCGTGAACGAGGGCGCGGGCGACACCCACGGAAATCCCGCGCCGATCGTGGACCGCAGGACCGGCCGCATCATTCTCGCGGAGACGTACAACACGGGCCGCACGGACGGACAGAACTGCGCCATACCGTGCGACCGCACCCCACACCTCCAGTACAGCGACGACGACGGCCGCAGTTGGTCGGCGCCGCGCGACCTGAGCGACCAGATCCTGCCGAAGGACTGGAACTCCTGGTACGCGACCGGGCCCGTGCACGGTCTCCAGCTGACCCGCGGCAAGCACGCGGGCCGACTCGTCTTCACCGTCAACACCGAGACGTGGAACGGCAGTCGGGTCACCGCGAACCACGCGGCCCTGATCGTCAGCGACGACGGGGGCGACAACTGGCGGATCGGCGCCAAGGATTCGTACCCGATACCGGCCGACGGCACGTTCCGGCAGAAGCCGTCGGAGATGACCATCACGGAGCGCCCGGACGGGGCGGTCTACGTCAGCGGGCGCGAGCAGGACGGCACCGACCTCGGGCACCGCACCCACACGGTCAGCCGTGACGGGGGTGATTCCTTCGTGGCGCCGTTCAAGGCCATTCCCGGTCTCTACACGCCCCAAGTGCAGGGCTCCACACTCCAGTTCGGCAAGCGGATGCTGCTCGCCTGCCCCGGTGACCCCGACCGGCGCCGCACGATGCAGATCCGCTCGTCCTACGACGGCGGCCGCACCTGGGACAGCGTGGACCGCGGCACGACGGTCACCACGGACTGGTCCGGCTATTCGGACATGGTGCGGGCCGACGGCGAGCACGTGGGCCTGATGTACGAGGGCGGGGCGGTCGACGCCCGCGACGAGATCCGCTTCGCGCGCTTCACCGAGGACTGGCTGCAGCCGCGCCGCGGCCCGGACCCGACGACCGGCGACCGCGCGCCGCGCGCGAAGGCGGCGGCCGTGCTCGGCGGGGCGTCCACGACCGAGGGCCGGTTCGGCGATGCCATCGCCTTCGACGGCACGAACGACGCCGTACGCCTGCCCTTCCGCAGTCAACTCCCGCTCGGCACCAAGGACTTCACGGCATCCCTGTGGTTCCGCTACTCCGCGACCAGCGGTGAACAGCCGCTGCTCTGGATGGGCGGCATCGGCACCAATCAGCCGCAGGTGTGGCTGCGCGGCGAGCCCGCGAGCAACCGCGTCACGGGTCTGATCACCACGCGCGAAGGCGGCACTCCCCCGAAGTCCGCGTCCGTGCGCACCACGGGCGCCTACAACGACGGCCAGTGGCACCACATCGCGTTGCGCCGTGGCGGAGGGCAGCTGACGATGTCCGTCGACGGCACGCGGATCACCACCGCGGACGTCCCGGGCACGGTCACCCGCACTTCCGGGTACGGCTTCCACATCGGCCAACGGATCGACAGCCGCGCCCACTTCGCCGGAGCCATCGACGAAGTACGGGTCTTCGACCGTGCGTTGAGCGATGCCGAGCTGGCCTCACTCGGCCGGGACGGCGCGTCCAAGGCGCCTGTGACGCGGGACACCGTCGCATGGCTCCCCATGGACCACATCCGCGGGAGCAACTAACGTCCCGCACGTGTCCGCCGACCAAGGTCCACGCCGTGGCTGGGGCGCGCGCAGGACGTGGCTCGTCCTGCTGCTCGCCCTGGCCTGCGCGGCCGTGCTGCTCACCGCCCTCCCGGAAGACGACCGGGAGGGCGGCGACGCATGTCAGGCACGCACCGTCTCGTCCTGGACCGCCGACGACAAGGTCACCGGGGCGTTCGCCCGCTACGGCGACGACACGGCGCGGGCGGACGACTGGACCGGCGGCGACGGAACGCATTCGGTGCGCCTGCCGGACGGGCGACTCCTTTGGCTGTTCTCCGACACCTTCCTCGGCCAGGTGCACGCCCCGCCCAACCCCGCGGGCCAGCCCCACACCTGGCGTGACGCGACCGCGCCCATGGTGCGCAACTCGGCCGTGGTGATGTCGCGTTCGGGCACCTTGCAACGCACCCTGCCCGCCCCGCTCTTCCCCGACCCTGCGCCGCAGCAGTGGCGCTGGCCGGTCGCCGCGAAGGTGGAGCCCCGCTCCCCCGGCTCGTCCGACAAGGTCGTACGCGTCCTGCTGTGGACCCGCGCCACCGGCTCGGGTCCGTGGATCTACGGGGTGCCGACCGCGACCGAGGTCGCCACGCTCTCCCTGCCCGATCTGCGCGTCGAGGGCATCGTCAAGGTCTCCGACCAGAGTGCCGTGCGGGACCTCGACAAGCGCGTCCTGTACGGCACGACGACGGTCGACGACGGCGACTGGACGTACGTCTTCGGCGGCAACGACGGCAAGGCGGTCGCGCGCCCCGCGTCGCACGCCTACGTGGCGCGCGTCCCCAAGGGCAGGCTTGCGGAGCCCGGCGCGTGGCGGTACTGGGACGGCGAGGACTGGACCGGGTCAGGGAAGCCGCGGTCCGTCCTCGGTGACGGCGAGCGCAAGGGTGTGGGCAGCGCGTTCACGGTGGTGCGCGTGAAGGGGACGTACGTCCTGTTCACGATGGCCGCGGGCACCGAGGGCCTGACGAACGTGACGTCCTACTGGGCGTGCTCGCCCACCGGGCCCTGGCACGGCCCCGCGAAGGGCTTCGCGCCGCCGCTGCCGAAGGACGGCTCGGCCGAGCAGGACATGGCCGCGTACAACCCCCAGGCGCATCCCGCGCTCAGCCGGAACGGGCGGCTGCTGCTCAGTTACGACGTCAACTGGCTGGACGCGGCGCCCGCGAGCGCGCAGGCGAACGTCAGCCGGAACGTGTCCCTGTACCGACCGCGGTTCGTGTCTCTTCGGATCGCGACGGCTCAGTGACGGTGTCCTCGAAGTCCACGACGTCCCGCGAGCGGCGCTTGGCGATCACCGCGCAGACCATCAGCTGCATCTGGTGGAAGAGCATCAGCGGCAGCACGGCGAGCGAGGCATGTGCCCCGAACAGGACGCTCGCCATGGGCAGTCCGGCCGCGAGGGACTTCTTCGACCCGGCGAACTGGATGGCGATGCGGTCCCCGCGGCCGAAGCCCATCTTCTTGGCCCCGTACCAGGTGAGGGCGAGCATCACGGCGAGCAGCACCGCCTCCACGCCGAGCAGCGCGCCGAGCCGCAGCGGCGTCACCTGGTGCCAGATGCCCTGGACCATGCCCTCGCTGAACGCGGTGTAGACGA
Source organism: Streptomyces sp. NPDC054866 (assembly GCF_053610745.1). Classification (NCBI taxonomy): domain Bacteria; kingdom Bacillati; phylum Actinomycetota; class Actinomycetes; order Kitasatosporales; family Streptomycetaceae; genus Streptomyces; species Streptomyces sp. NPDC054866. The sequence goes on along the minus strand of NZ_JBSGZA010000001.1, from coordinate 785,018 downwards.
CGAGCAGGATCGAGCCCCGGTCGACGAGGCTCAGCACTTTCTTGTTCCGCGCGATGAAGCCGCCGATCCACCGCCGCAGGACCTGCCCGGCGAGGAACGGCACGAGGAGCTGGAGCACGATCTTCAGGACCGAGTCGGCGGAGAACCCGCCCCCGCTGTTGCCGAGCAGGGCGGCCGCGAGCAGCGGCGTGAGGACGATGCCGGCGAGCGAGGAGAACGAGCCCGCGCAGATCGCCGCGGGCACGTTGCCGCGCGCCATGGAGGTGAAGGCGATCGACGACTGGATCGTGGACGGCACGAGCGTCAGGAAGAGGAACCCGCTGTAGAGGGCGGGCGTCAGGACGTACGGAACGAGGCCCTTCGCCGCGAGCCCGAGCAGCGGGAAGACCAGGAACGTACAGGCGAGGACGGTGAGATGGAGCCGCCAGTGCTTGAGCCCGTCCAGTGCCTCACGGGTGGAGAGCCGCGCTCCGTAGAGGAAGAACAGGAGCGCCACGGCCCCGGTCGACGCCCCGCCCGCGATGTCGGCGCCCACGCCGCGCGCGGGCAGCAGCGCGGCGACGCCTACGGTGCCGAGCAACGCCAGGATGTAGGGGTCGATCGGCATCCAGGTGGGCCAGCTCGGGCGTTTCACTTCGCTCCATCGGTTCGGTTCATGTCGTGCCCTCTCGATGATCCTCCTGATCACCGCGATCGGGAATCCCGGATACCGCTCTGACTGTCATCACGTTCCGCGATAACCTTGTGAGCATGTACGACCCCGCCCAGCTCCGTACGTTCCTCGCGGTGGCCCAGACGTTGAGCTTCACGCAGGCCGCCCGGCGTCTGGGGCTTCGGCAGTCCACGGTGAGCCAGCACGTGCGCCGCCTGGAGGACGCCACCGGGCGCCAGCTCTTCGCGCGCGACACGCACTCGGTGGAGCTGACCGAGGACGGCGAGGCGATGCTCGGCTTCGCTCGGCGGATCCTGGAGGTGCACGAGCAGGCGACGGCGTTCTTCACCGGGACGCGGCTCGGCGGGCGGCTGCGGTTCGGCGCCTCGGAGGACTTCGTCCTGACCCGGCTCACCGACATCCTGGAGTCGTTCCGGCACGACCACCCGGACGTCGATCTGGAGCTGACGGTCGAGCTGTCCGGCACGCTGCACGAGAAGCTGGACGCGGGCAAGCTCGATCTGGTCCTGGCCAAGCGGCGCCCCGAGGATCCGCGCGGCGAGCTGGTCTGGCACGACGAGCTGGTCTGGATCGGCGCCGAACGGCTGCGCCTCGACCCCGAGAAGCCGGTGCCGCTCATCGTGTTCCCGCCGCCCGGCATCAGCCGCGCCCTCGCCCTGGAAGCCCTGGAGCGGCGTGGCCGCGCCTGGCGGATCGCCTGCACGAGCGGCAGCCTGAACGGCCTGGTGGCCGCCGCCCGCGCGGGACTCGGCGTGATGGCGCACTCGCACGGCCTGATCCCGCCGGGTCTGGTCCGTGTCCCGGAGCGGGCGGGCCTTCCGGAGCTCGGCGCGGTCGACTTCGTACTCCTGCACGGGGAGCCGCAGGCGTCGGCGCAGGGCGCGGCGGACGCGCTGGCGGCATCGATCCTCGCGGGCGGCGACCGGCTGCACCGGCGGCGTCAGCGGGGATAGGGCCGGTAGGTGAGCTGCTTGACGCGGCGCATGTACGGCGCCGTCTCGACGTGCTGGACGCCGTCGAGCTGCCCCAGCTTCCCGCTGAGGTAGGCGTAGAGCGCCGGAATGTCCCGGGTCACGGCCGTCGCCATGATGTTGGACGGCCCTGCCACGGCGGTGGCGTGGGCGATCTCGGCGTGGGACGCGAGGGCCTTGCCCACCGAGTCCATGGCCCAGGGTGCGGTGGTGATCCAGAGCATCGCCGCGACGTGCAGTCCGATGAGGGTGTTGGCGTACTCGATGTCGATGTAGATCGCGCCGGAGGCGAGGAGCGCGCCGAGGCGGCGCTTGACGGCCGACTCCGAACGCCCGGTGGCCCGCTGGAGCTCGGGGTAGGTCGCTCGGCCGTCCTGTTCGAGCGCGGCGACGAGCGGCTCGTCCTCCGGCTCGATCCGCTGGGGCGCCTTGGCGTGGGCGGCGGGCGCGGGCGGCACGGCGCGCAGGGCCGCGATCTGCTCATCGGAGAGCGGCCCGTGCTTCATCAGCCAGCCGTCCGGGCCGCCGAAGAAGCGGTGCAGCATCTGCTGGGCGCGGATGTCGACGATGTGCGGGGTGCGCGGCAGCTTGGCGAGCAGCAGCTCGTCCTGGTCGGTGCGGGTGCGTGGCCGGGTGCAGCAGACGACCTCGGTGCCGCCGGACGTGAGGCCGATCCATGAGGTGTCAGAGCGGCGCGCCAGGGCGGTGGCGATGGCATCGGCGCCGTCGGGAGCGCAGCGCAGCCGGAGCATCCACTGCTCCTGGCCGAGCTTCTCGTGGTCCCGGACTGCGACGATCCGGAGGCTGCCGTCCGAGACCAGCCTGCGGTAGCGGCGGGCGACGGTCTGGTCGGAGACCCCCAGGACGGCGGCGATCTTGCTGAAGGGCGCGCGGCCGTCGATCTCCAGCGCCTGGAGGAGCCTGGCGTCGAACGAGTCCTGCATGCCCGATGTGGGGGATTCCGTTCCTGCACTGCCCATCGGTGTCGGATTCCTTCGATCTCTCGTGACTGGTGACTTGGATCGTCCGGGCGAACTCCATCGTACGAGCCATACGAGGCACGTACACGCGTCGTACGAATCGCACGAGGAGAGTTGAAGATGCGTACATGGGGGCCGCTCACAGCGGTATGCCTGGGGACGTTCATGCTGTTGCTGGACGTGACCATCGTGGTCGTGGCACTGCCCGACATGGCGAGGGCGCTGAACGCCTCGCTGAGTGATCTGCAATGGGTGATCGACGGCTACGCCCTCGCGCTCGCCGCGCTGCTGCTCGGGGTCGGCGCCGCGGCGGACGTGCTCGGCCGGCGGCGGCTCAACGTCGTGGGCACCGCGCTCTTCGCGCTCGCCTCGCTCGGCTGCGGGCTCGCCACGAACGCGGAGGCTCTGGTGGCCGCCCGCGCGCTGCAAGGGCTCGGCGCCGCCGCGATGTTCGCGACGACGCTGCCGCTGCTCGGCGCGGCCTACCAGGGGCGGGACCGGTCGGTCGCGCTCGGCGTCTGGGGCGCGGTCAGCGGGGCCGCGGCGGCGCTCGGGCCGATCGTCGGCGGGCTGCTCACCGAGGGGCCCGGCTGGCGGTGGATCTTCTTCGTGAACCTGCCGGTGAGCGTCGCGTCGATGTGGCTGACCCTGCGTGTGGTGCCGGAGTCGAAGGGCCTGGCAGGGCGTCGGGTCGACTGGGCGGGCACGGTGACGTTCGCGCTGTTCGCGGGCGCGCTGACGTACGGGGTGGTGCGGGCCGGTGCGGAGGGGTGGACTTCGGCGCCCACCGTGGCGACCCTCGCGGTCGCGGTGCTCTCGCTCGCCGCCTTCGTGGCCGTCGAACGCCGCGTCGCGCACCCGCTGCTCGACCTGAGGCTGCTGCGCATGCCCGCCTTCACGGGCGTACTGGTCGGCGCGATCGGCTACAACGCGGCCGCCTTCGGCCTGATGCCCTACCTCTCGATCTGGCTGCAGACCGTGCTCGGCATGAGCCCGGTGACCGGCAGCCTCGTCATGCTGCCGCTGGCCGCGACCTCGTTCGTCGTGGCCGCGCTCGGCGGACGCCTGCTGCACGGGGTGCCGGCGCGCCTGACCATCGGCGTGGGCCTGCTCCTGATCGGTGCGGGCGGTGTCGCCCTCGCGGTGCTCGACGCCGGGTCGTCCTGGGGTTCGCTCGTCCCCGGGCTCACTCTCGCGGGCATCGGCACCGGCCTGGTCTCGCCCGCCCTGGGAGGCGCGGCCCTCGCGGCGGTGCCGCCTGCGAACGCGGGGATGGCGGGCGGCGCGGTCAACACGTTCCGGCAGCTCGGGTACGCGCTCGGCGTCGCCGTCTTCGGCACCGTGCTGACCTCGCGCATGCAGGACTCGCTCGGCCATGACGCGGCTCACACCGTCGCGGGCGGCGGTGCGGCGGCCATGCGTGGCACGCTTAGCGATCATGCCGTGCGGGCGGCGTTCGCCTCGGGCCTCAACACGGCGGCGGTCGTCGCGGGCGTCGTGGGTCTGGTCGCGGGAGCGGCGGTCCTCGTCATGGTGCGGTCCGCGCGCAGGACGCCCAAGGCGCCGGAAGCTGTCGTTCCGGCGGCCGCGGGGCGGGTCTTGGAACGACAGCCACAGCCGTAACCGCCGCGTACAGATTCGGTGGAGATTACGCCACCGAAACTTACTCAACCGTAAGTATTCTGTCCCGCCTCTCCCCTTGTGGCCGCATTTAACCGGCTGACCAGCGTGGATCGTACGTACCGAGGGGTCGGTCACCCCTCTCCCGCCCGGCAGCGCGGTGGGGTACCGTCACCGGCGCTGTGCGGAGCGCCACAAGGAGCATCATTGCGCGAGTTCACGAACCCTCCGTCGGCGTCGGCGCCGCTGGTGGGCGGCCTTGCCGACGTCGTGTTCGACCATGCCCTTGAGGATCCGCTCCACATCGCCTTCGGCCGCAAGACCGACGGCGTGTGGCGCGACGTCACGTCGGCGGAGTTCCGCGACCAGGTGATGGCGCTCGCCAAAGGGCTGCTCGCCCAGGGCGTGCGCTTCGGCGACCGCGTCGCCATCATGTGCCGCACCCGCTACGAGTGGACGCTCTTCGACTACGCGCTCTGGACGGTCGGCGCCCAAGTGGTGCCCATCTACCCCACGTCGTCCGCCGAGCAGGTCTTCTGGATGCTGCACGACGCGCAGGTGTCGGCCGCCATGGTCGAGCACGAGGACCACGCGATGACGATCGGCTCGGTGATCGACCGGCTGCCGCAGCTGCGCAGGCTGTGGCAGCTGGACGCCGACGCCGTGGACGAGCTGTACCGCGCGGGCCAGGACGTCGACGACGAGGTGGTCAACCGCCACCGCCGCGCCGTCACCCCCGACTCGATCGCCACGATCATCTACACCTCGGGCACCACGGGCCGCCCCAAGGGCTGTCTGATCTCCCACGCGAACTTCATGTTCGAGGCGGATACGGTCATCCAGCGCTGGGAGCCGGTCTTCCACTCCCGGCGCGGCGACGAGGCGACGACGCTGCTCTTTCTGCCCCTCGCGCACGTCTTCGGGCGCATGGTGCAGGTCGCTGCGGTCCGCGGCCGGGTCAAGCTGGGCCATCAGCCGAGCCTGAACGCGGCGGCGCTCATCCCCGACCTGGCCGCGTTCCGCCCCTCCTTCATCCTGGCCGTGCCGTACATCTTCGAGAAAGTCTTCAACGCGGCGCGGCGCAAGGCCGAGAAGGACGGCAAGACGGGCCCCTTCGACAAGGCCGTGGAGTGCGCGGTGCGGTACGCCGACGCCATGGAGGCCAGGGCCTTCGGCACCGGCCCCGGGCCTTCGGCGGCCCTGCGCATGCAGCACTCTCTCTTCGAGAAGCTCGTCTACGCCAAGGTGCGCGAGGCCATGGGCGGCCGGGTGCGCCACGCGATGTCGGGCGGGTCCGGGATGGACCGGCGGCTCGGCCTGTTCTTCGCGGGCGCGGGCGTCCAGATCTACGAGGGCTACGGCCTGACGGAGTCGACGGCCGCCGCGACCGCCAACCCTCCCGAGCGCACCCGCTTCGGCACGGTCGGCCAGGCCATCCCCGGCACCACCGTGTACATCGCGGAGGACGGTGAAGTGTGGCTGAACGGCGGCAACGTCTTCCAGGGCTACCTCAACGACCCCAAGGCCACCGACGCGACCCTGCACGAGGGCTGGCTCGCCACCGGTGACCTCGGCGCGCTCGACGAGGACGGCTACCTCACGATCACCGGGCGCAAGAAGGAGATCCTGGTGACGTCCGGCGGCAAGAGCGTCTCGCCGGGGCAGCTGGAGGAGCGGGTGCGCGATCATCCGCTGGTCGCGCAGTGCATCGTGGTGGGAAACGACCGCCCGTACATCGCGGCGCTCGTCACGCTGGACGGCGAGGCGGTCGAGCACTGGCTGAACATGCGCCGCAAGCCGCCGATGTCGCCCACGGACCTGGTGCGGGACCCTGATCTGGAGACGGAGGTGCGGCGGGCCGTGGTGGCCGCCAACACCCTTGTCTCGCAGGCCGAATCGATCCGTACGTTCCGGATACTGGCGAACCAGTTCTCCGAGGAGCACGGGTTGCTCACGCCCTCGCTGAAGCTCAAGCGTAAGGCTATCGAGACGGCTTACTCGGCTGAGGTCGAGGCCCTGTACCGGGCGTGAGGTGAACAGGGCGGGTTTCTGACGGCCCATCAATTACCGGCGCGACAGTTCTTGACGGTTCATCAGGTCCCGCACAGAATCAGCCCCACTTCGACTTCAGGGGGCTGACCCGTGTCGCGATCGATCCGTATCCGCACCATCACCGCCACCGTGGCCGCACTGCTGCTCGCCACCGCCTGCAACTCCGCCTCCAACAGCAGTGATTCGAGCGGCGGCGACAAGGCAGGCGGCTCCGTACGCGGTGTGACCGCCGACTCCATCAAGGTCGGCGGCATCGTCTCCATGACGACCGCCAGCGGCTACAGCAAGAAGGACACCGACCTCGGCGCCAAGGCCCGCTTCGACCGCGTGAACTCCGAAGGTGGCGTACACGGACGGAAGATCGACTACCTCGGCGCGGAGGACGACGGCCAGGACCCCGGCAAGAATCTCGCGGCGGCACGCAAACTCGTCCAGCAGGACAAGGTGTTCGCCATCTCGCCGATGAGCTCGGTCACCTTCTCCGGCTCCGACTTCCTCCAGAAGCAGAAGGTCCCAACGTTCGGCTGGGGCACCATCCCGCCCTTCTGCGGGCCGAGTTACATGTACGGATTCGGCGGCTGCATGGTCCCGATGCCCGGCGGCACCATCACGCAGAGCTGGCCCGAGGGCCTGAAGAAGGTGACGGACGGCTCGAAGGGCAAGTCCGTGGCCATCCTCGCCAACGACAACGACGCGGGCACCTTCGCCATCCGCACCTACAAGCAGAGCTTCGCGGCGGCCGGTTACAAGGTCACGTACGCCAAGTCGACCGTGCCCGCGACCTCCGTGCCGAGCGACTGGTCGGCGTACACGAAGGAGATCCTGCGCTCCGACGGCGGCAAGGCGCCGGACGTGGTCGTCTCCGTGATGCAGACCCCGTACAACATCGGCCTGTTCACCGCCGTCAAGCGCTCCGGCTTCAAGGGCGTGATCACGGACCCGACCGACTACGACCCCGGCCTGCTCGCCAAGAGCGCGACGAAGAAGGCGCTCGACGGCGTGCACATCCTGCTGTCCTTCCAGCCGTTCGAGCAGAACACCGCGGCGATGAAGCAGTTCAAGGCGGACATCAGGAAGACGGCGGGCAAGGACGTCCCGCTCAACATGCACATGATGACCGGCTACATGTCGGCCGATCTCTTCCTCGCGATCACCGAGAAGGCGGGCAAGGACTTGTCCGTCGACTCCTTCCAGCAGGCGGCGAACGGCTTCTCCGACAAGGACACGATGGTCGGCGACCGCAGCCTGCCCAAGGGCCAGAAGGAGGCGTTCGGCTGCGGGGCCCTCGTGCAGCTGAAGGGCGGGAAGTACTCGGTGTCGTCGCCCTTCACGTGCTACGAACCCATCCCCTTCAAGTAGAGGGCCTGTAGCAGCTTCTAGGAGAGGGGCGTGTCACCCGTGTCCGACCTGCTGGGGTTCGTGCTGAGCGGTCTCGTGTCCGGCGCCCTCTACGCGCTGCTCGCGACGGGCCTCGTCCTGTCCTACTCCGCATCCGGCCTCTTCAACTTCGCGCACGGCGCCACCGCTTACCTCTGCGCGCTCACCTTCTACGAACTCCACTCCGGCTTCGGCTGGCCCGCCGTACCGACGGCGCTCCTCCTCGTCTGCGTCGTGGCGCCCGCGCTCGGCTGGGGCCTGGACCGGATGATGTTCCGCAAACTGGCGCGGGTGGGCGAGACCGCGCAGATCGTGGCGACGATCGGGCTGCTCGTCGCGCTCCCTGCGCTCGGGCTGTGGGTGGTGGAGCTCCTGGAGGACGCGGGGGCGTCCGTCAAACCGGCCGAGAACCAGTTCGGCCTGCCCGGCGTCGGGCCGAGCCCCGCCAAGAACTGGCAGCTCATGGACGGCGTCGGCATCGACTCCGACCAGCTGATCACATGGGTCGCGACGGCCGTGGTCGCGATCGGCCTGTGGATCCTGATGCGGCACACACCGCTCGGGCTGCGGCTGCGGGCCGCGGTGGACAACCGCTCGCTCGTGGAGCTGCGGGGCATGAGCGCGGACCGGCTCTCTTCGGTGGCGTGGATGCTGTCGTCGGGGCTCGCGGGGTTGGCGGGTGTGCTGGCGACCCCCTTGCTGGGGTTGTCCTCGCACGACTTCACCCTGTTCCTCTTCGTGTCGGCCACGGCCGCGGTGCTCGGGCGCTTCATGTCGATCCCGCTGGCGTTCGCGGGCGGGCTCGGCCTGGGCGTACTACAGAATCTGGTCGCCGGGTACGCGGACTTCGCCGAGAAGATCACAGGTTTCCGCACGGCGGTGCCCTTCCTGATCCTCTTCGCCGGGCTTCTGCTCATGACGCGGCGGCAGCGGACGGCGGGCATGGCGGCGGTGGACGCGCCGCCGATCGACTATCTGGCGGGCCGGTCGTGGGTGCGGCGCTGGGGGCCGTGGACTGTAGGCGGCGTGCTGCTCGCCCTGTCCTTCTACACGGTCACCACCCCCTTCTGGAGCGGCATCCTCGCGCAGGGCCTCGCGATCTCCCTGGTCTTCATCTCCTTCACCGTGGTGACCGGCCTCGGCGCGATGGTGTCCCTGGCGCAGGCGACGTTCGTGACGGGCGCGGCGCTCGTGGCGGGCCTGCTGATGAGCCATGGGTGGCCGTTCATCGCCGCGGCCCTTGTGGGGACGTGCGGGGCCGCGGTACTCGGCGCCCTTGTCGCGCTGCCCGCGCTGCGTCTCGGCGGCCGGTCCCTGGCGCTCGCCACGCTCGCCCTTGCCTTCCTCGCCGATCAAGTGCTGTTCCAGATGGGGTGGTTGAGGAACGGCGACACCGGCTGGGAGATCCCGCGCGCCGTCTTCGGCCCTGTCGATCTGAGCGACGACCGCGCGATGGGCGTGGCGATGGTCGTCCTGGTGGCGGTGGCCGTGGCCGCGCTGAGCGCGCTGCGGGGGTCTGCGACGGGGCGGGCGATGCTGGCGGTGCGGTCCGCTCCGGCGGCGGCGATGGCCTCCGGCGTCTCGGTGGTGCGGACGAAGCTGCTCTTGTTCACGTTGTCGGCGGGGCTCGCCGGGTTCGGCGGCGTGATGTACGCGTCGTTCAACACACGGATCACGGCTACGGACTTCACCGCGATGACGGGCCTCGTGTGGCTGGCGGTGGTGGTGGCCGCGGGGGTGCGGAGGCCGCAGTTCGCGGTGGTGGCGGGGCTCGTCTTCGCGATCGTGCCGCACTTGGTCGCCGACTACGTGACGGAGTCGGTGCAGCTGCCGGTGATTCTGTTCGGGCTGGCGGGGCTGGCGTTGGCCAATGATCCGGATGGGTACTGCGCGGCGGTTTCGGTGCGGTTGCATCGGCGGCGCGTGGCGGAGGTTTCAGCCCGTCCGGCGTTTGAGGACGAACTCGGCGGAGCCGGTGATCGACGGCCACCGGTGACGGCGGGGCCGGTTTCGGGAAGGGGCGGGATCGGGGAAAAGAACCCGCCCTCCCTCGCCCTGCGTGACGTCCACGCCGGATACGACGGCGCCCCCGTACTCCATGGCGTGGACCTCACCGTCCACCCGGGCGAGATCCTCGCCCTCCTCGGCCCCAACGGGGCAGGCAAGTCCACGACGTGCAAGACCGCCGCCGGGCTCCTCGCCCCCACCAAGGGGCAGATCTACGTGGCCGGCATGGACGCCACACGGAATGGCCCCGTCCACCGCTCCCGCGCGGGAGTCCTCCTCGCCCCCGAGGGCCGCGGCATCTTCCCCGCCCTCACCATCGAGGAGAACCTCACCCTGCACCTGCCGGACGGGCACGCCCGCGACGCCGTCTACGACCGCTTCCCCGGCCTCGCCGCACGGCGAAAGATCACCGCCGGCTCCCTCTCCGGAGGCGAACAGCAGATGCTCGCCCTCGCACCCCTCCTCCAGCGCCCGCCCGAAGTGCTGATCGCGGACGAGCCGTCCCTCGGTCTCGCCCCCCGCGTGGTCGACGAGGTCTTCCGGCTGCTCGCCGAACTCCGCGACGCAGGCACGGGGTTGCTCCTGGTGGAGGAGAAGGCCGCCGAGATCCTCGGCATCGCCGACACCGTCGCCTATCTCGCACAGGGCCGGGTCTCCTGGTGCGGCCCGCGCTCCGAGGTGCGGGCGGACCAGCTGACCGAGGCCTATCTGGGCATAGCCGCGCGGGGCGGCCGCACCGAAGGAGTGGGCCGGCCATGAGCGACCGCGTACTCGAAGCTTCCGGAATCGGCGTCCGCTTCGGCGGCATTCACGCACTCACCGGCGTTGACCTGAGCCTGCGGCCCGGGGAGGTCTGCGGCCTCATCGGGCCCAACGGGGCCGGAAAGACCACCCTGTTCGACGTCGTGTCCGGCATCCGCCGCCCCGACCAGGGGCGCGTCCTGCTCGACGGCGTCGATGTCACCCGCCGCTCACCCGTCTGGCGCGCCCGCCACGGGATGCGCCGCACCTTCCAGCGCCAGCAGCTCTTCGGGCAGCTCACGGTCGCCGACAACCTGCTCGTCGCGCAGGAGTGGCGCGGCGGCGGTGGCGGGTTCGCCGCCGATCTCCTTGCGGCGCCCACTCGACGTACGCATGAGAAGGAAAGACGCGCTCGCGCCTCAACCGTGCTGCGCGAGTGCGGACTTGAGGCTCTGACCGACGACTACGCGGGCGCGCTCCCGGTCGGCCAGGCCCGCATGGTGGAACTGGCACGCGCGGTGGCGGACCCGCCCAGGGTGCTGCTCCTGGACGAGCCCGCCTCCGGTATGACGGCCGACGAGCGAGGCCAGCTGACGGCCGTCGTCCGGCACCTCGCGGACGAGGAGAACTGTGCCGTGCTCCTCGTGGAGCACAACGTCGCCTTCGTGATGGAGCTCTGCGCCCGCGTGGTCGTCCTCGACCTCGGCAGAGTCCTGGCCGAGGGCACGGCGGCCGAGGTACGCGCGGACCCGAGGGTCCGGGACGCGTACCTCGGGACCACCGCGGCCTAGGGGAACCCGCTGGTACTCCGATGACCTGACCCCCGGTCAGGCCTTGGGGTTGCGGTGCCAGTTGCCCTTCTTGCAGGTGTCTCCGCTGCCCAACACGTCGTCCTTGCACACGACCACGCGGGCGTACTTGACGTTGAAGCCGTCGCTGAACCCGGGGTGGGTCTCCTTGATGCCCCCGTTGCCGCAGGTCTCGTCCTCGGGGCGGGCGTCCCCGTCGATCACTGCGCCGTCCGACCCCTTGAACTGCATGAAGGCGAAGGCGTCGTCGCCGTCCCGGCAGCTCTTGTCCTTCACGTAGAACTTGACCTTGCTCGTCGAGCCCGGCCCCTTCCACGTCCACTTGGCGGACGCGTAACCGTACTTGGCACTCGACTTGGAATACCCGCCTTGCCCTTGACCTCCGGTCCGGACGCGGCCGCCTGGGCCGTCGTCACGCCACCTGCCGTGAGCACGGCCGCAGCCGTGACGGTGCCGGCACGGACAAAGGTCTTCCTCGTCATCTGCCTCGTCGCCATCATGTGTCTCCGTTCCGATCACACCGAGCTGGTCGGGTCCGGTGCTTCCCCGTACACCTCAAGGTCAGGGACGGGCCCGGGAGCGGGCCAGACGTTTCGGCCGTGCCCGAATGATCCAGCGCCTGGGCTTACGTCTGCGGGGACACCCGGTAGACGAAGTCGCTCGCCCTGCCGCCCGCGCCGTCGACGAGGGCGCGGACCGTCGCGTTGTCCGGCGAGCGGTGGCAGGCGGGGGCCGTGCGGGATGCGTCGCCGGTCAGGGCGTACGCCTGGCAGCGGCAGCCGCCGAAGTCCACGGTCCGCAGTGCGCAGCCGCGGCAGGGCTCACGCATCCAGGCCTCGCCGCGGTATCGGTTGAAGGCCTCCGACTGCCGCCAGATCCATCCCAGTTGGTGGTTCCTGACGTTCGGCGCGTCGGGCCCGAGCAGCTCACCGGCGGCCGGGCACGGAAGTACCGTGCCGTCCGGGGCGACGGTCAGCGAGATGGCGTCGAGCCCCAGCCCTTCGCGCACGGCGCCGAGGAGTGGTGGGGTGTTCACCAGGCGTTCACATGAGTGTTCTGCGTTCAGTGATGTGCAATAGAGTCGCGGCATGACGGAACGCGGTCAATGGTGCGGGCCGAAACACGCCCGGACTTCACCCGGGAGTGTTCAAGGAATGCAGCACCGCATCTGATCGTTGACCATGGGAGTACCACCCGACGACTTAAGGATCGAAAGCTCGTGAGCAAGGTCCCCCCGATCATCCTGAACAATGGCGTCGAGATGCCGCAGCTCGGTTTCGGCGTCTGGCAGGTCCCGGACGACGAGGCCGAGTCTGCCGTCGCGACGGCGCTGGAGGCCGGGTACCGCAGCATCGACACCGCTGCCGTCTACGGCAACGAAGAGGGCACCGGCAAGGCCATCGCCGCTTCCGGGATCGCCCGCGAGGAGCTCTTCGTCACGACGAAGCTCTGGAACACCGACCAGGGCTACGACTCCACGCTCCGCGCCTTCGACGCGTCCCTGGAGAAGCTCGGTCTCGACCACGTGGACCTGTACCTGATCCACTGGCCGCTGCCCTCCAAGGGCCTCGCCGTGGACACGTACAAGGCCTTCGAGAAGATCCAGGCCGACGGCCGCGCGAAGTCCATCGGCGTCTCGAACTTCCTGCCCGAGCACCTGGAGCAGCTGCTGGCCGAGACGTCGGTCATCCCGGCGGTGAACCAGATCGAGCTCCACCCGCACCTCCAGCAGCGCGCCGCCCGCGAGTTCCACGCGGAACAGGGCATCGCCACGGAGGCCTGGTCCCCGCTCGGCCAGGGCAAGGGCCTCCTGGAGGTCCCGGCGATCATCGCGATCGCCCAGAAGCACGGCCGCACGCCGGCCCAGGTCGTCCTGCGCTGGCACATCCAGCTGGGCAACGTGGTGATCCCCAAGTCCGTGACACCATCCCGGATCAAGGAGAACATCGACGTCTTCGGCTTCGAGCTGGACCCGGAGGACATGGCGGCGATCAGCGCACTGAACGAGGACCGACGACTGGGACCGGACCCGGCCACGTTCGACGTGGTCTGAGGTCAGCGCGGGGCGCGCCCCCGTCCGGTTCTGCCGGGCGGGGGCGCCTCTCTGACTCAACAGGTCCTTCGGTACTCCGTAATCGGGAGATACGTACGCCACTGCGACCTGCTGAGCCCGCCTCGGGCACGATCGCACACCACGTCCGCCATGCGACCTGCGGCGATCGGCATCGAACGACTGGGTATGTTCGCGGTCGCCACACGGAGTTTTTCCCCCGCGAAGCCGAGCGCCAGGACGGGCCCGTCGGTGCCGGGGTACTCGGCGCCCGCGAGGCGGGGGGTGTCCGTCTCCCAGACACGTACGGCGCCGTCCGCCCTGCCCGCCGCGAGGTATCGGCCGTCCTCGGAGAAGGACAGGGACGACCCGAGTGCCTGGCTCTCCTCGGCCCGGTCGTACGACCCCGGGGAGAGCACACCCAGTGCGCGGGTGCCACTGGCGTCCCACAAGGTGAGTCTCCCGTTGTCGTCGGCCACGGCGAGATAGCGGCCGTCGGGGCTGTACACAGCGGTCTCCAACAGATTCTCGCCGCGCAATACCCGCGCGGACCGTCCCGTCGCGAGGTCGGTCAGCACACCGTCCCAGGTGAGGACGGAGCCTCCGTCGGGGGACAGCGTTCCCGAGAGGCCGCCCGTCGACCGGCGCAGCGCTCTGCTCGGCGCCTTCTCCGTGACCTTCCAGACCTCGATCTCCCAGTCGTCATTGTCCCGCGCGCCCAACGGCGCACCCCCAGTGACCACGTCCGCGCCGTCCGGCGGGACCACGAGACTCTCGACCCACGACGACACCCTCGTACGGGCCGACTCCTCGCCCCGCTCGACATTCCACTGCCGAACGGTCGTGCCACGCTTCCCCATGAACCCGTACGCGAACGTCCGGCCGTCCGGGGAGAACGCCCACGGCGGCGCCTCGCAGTCCGCGCACGCCCGACCGGGCAGCGACGCCGAGACCGCACCACTCTGAGCGTCACGCAGCCTGAACTCCGCCTTGCCGGCCCGGCGTTCGACGGTCGCGAGCGTGCGGCCGTCCGGGCTGAAGCGCGCCGCCGTCAGCGGCTGCTCCAGCCGGTGCGCCGACAGGGCCGTACGGATGTCGAGGCTTCGTACGACTTCGGCGTTGGCCTGGTATCGGATCACTCCGTCCGCCGCGTCCAGCCTCACGTCGGTGGCTCCACGATCCTGCACCGGGTATCGCAGCAGAGGCCTGCCAGGGGCATGGGTCCGCCGCAGCGTGATCGTCCCCTCGGTGAGGACGGCGACGGTGGCGCCGTCCTCACCGAAGTCCAGGCTCGCCTCCGTGTCACCGGGCAGCTTGATCTTCGGCCGCTCCCGTCCGGTCCGCACCTCCCACGTGCGGATGCCGCCCGGGACGGAGAAGGCGAGCGCCCGGCTGTCCGGGGTGAAGGTCACCTCCGGGGCGCCGCAGACCTGCTCGTCCACCTCCCGCGGCCAAGTCCTCCGGAGTTCTCGCCCCCTAACGATGTCCCGGACGGAGAGACTGCTGCCCGTCTCCGAGCACGTCGCGAGCAGCCGGTCGTCCGGGCTGAGCACGGGGGCCGGGCTCTCCGTGGTCCTGCCGCGGATCTCATCGAGCAGCTTGTGCCTTCGAACGTCCCACACCTGGACCGTGGCGCCGTCACGGACCCCCTTACGGATGACGAAGGTCCGCCCGCTCGGCCCGAACCATCCGTCCGTGTCCTGCCACTCCCCTGTACCGAAGCGCGGACCCACCGCTCGGTTTCTGCTCAGGTCCCACACCAGGACGCCGCGCTTGCCGTGCTGCGCGATCAGGCGTCCGTCGGCGCTGACATCCATGTTGCTCTCATGGATCCCCCGCCTTGCGTACGTGCCGATGCGGCGTTGGCCACGCACGTCCCACCGCACCACGCGGTCACGGTCGATCGCCGTCAGCGTGCGACCGTTTCCGCTCAAGTAGCGTGGCGCGTTCGGTGCGGTGCCGTCGTCCAGGCCGGAGAACGAGTCCTGCTCCTGCCACGCGCCGGCGGCACGCACCGCTTCCCTCGTCTCAGGCAGATCCGCCACCCGCCAGGCAGCCAGACTCAGCCGCATCGCGGTCACCGGATCCGAGAGCCGCAGCGTCCGCGAGACGCCGACGATCCGCCGCGCCTCCGACTCCGCCCGCTGCCGCTCCCCGTTCCGGTTCTGCTGCCAGGCGGCGACGCCCGCCACCACGGCGAGGCAGAGCAGCACAGCCAGGCCGGACAACAGCGTGCGTGTACGCCGTGCGGCGCGGGCTCCGGCCCGCACTCCGTCTTCGTACGCCTCGACACCCGCCGCCAGGAACTCACTCTCGAGCGCCGTCAGTTCACCCCCGGCAGGCACTTCACCGAACGACTCCCGAGCCGCCTCGAGCCGGGTCCCCCGGTACAACGCCCCCGGGTCCCGCCCCAGCTCCTCCCACGTCACGGCAGCCTCCGTCAGCGCCCGGTGCAGCCGCAGCCGGTCCCGGTCCGCGTCCACCCAGCCGCGCAGCCTGGGCCACGCGCTGATCAGGGCCTCATGGGCGAGGTCGACGGTGGTGCCGTCGACGGTGAGCAGCCGCGCGGTGACGAGGCGTTCCAGTACGTCGTCGCAGCCGGGCGGGAGTTCGGTGCGGTCGACGGGGCGGCGAGTGTCCTGCGTGCCGTCGCCGGGCGCCACCATCCGCAGGAGCAGCCGACGCGCTGTCGCGGCCTCCGTCTCCGTCAGGCGCCCGAAGACGTCCTCCGCGGTGTGCGCGATGGCGCCCCGTACACCGCCGATCGCCTCGTACGCCGCCTCCGTCAGTGTCTTGCCGCTGCGCCTGCGCCACACTTCGCGCAACGCGTGCGCCATGAGCGGAAGCCCGCCCGGCTCGCCCGCCACGTCGGCCACGATCCGGGCGGTCAACGACCGCTCCACGATGAGCCGTTCGGACGCCGCCGGTCTGACGATGGCCTCGCGCAGGCGGCTCGGCCGCATGGGCCCGACGAGGAGGTTGGCGTCGCCCAGCGCTTCCGCGAGCGGGCCGTGTTCGGCACAGCGGCCGTAGAAGTCGGCGCGCACGGCGACGATCACGCGCAGGCGGCTGTCGTGGGCTCGGGCCGCCAGCAACCGGTGCAGGAATTCCGCCCGTTCGACCGGATCGTGACAGAGCGAGAAGACCTCCTCGAACTGGTCGATCACAAGGAGCGTGTCGCCCTCGCCGTCGGCAGGCACCAACAGGCCCCGGTGGGTGCGGGCCGGGCGGTCGCCCGGAGTGAGGATGCGGATCGCGGCGGGACGCCACGCGGCGGAGGAGTCCCGTAGCGCCGGGATGAGCCCGGCTCGTAGCAGCGAGGACTCGCCGCTGCCTGATGCGCCGATCACTGCCGCGACGCGCCGTCGTGAAGCGAGCCGCACCAGTTCGTCCACGAGGTCGTCACGGCCGTGGAAGTGGGCCTGATCGTCGGTGCCGAATCTGGTGAGCCCCGGATAGGGCGACTCGCCTTCGTCCGTGTCCCGTCGGGCGTCCTCGGCGACCGTCTCGTACCAGCGCCGCTCCCACTCCGCCGGGTCCCCCTCGCACACGGCCACATAGGCGAGCAGCACGGGCAGCGTGGGCAAGCGTTCTCCCGCGGCAGCCGCGGAGAGTGTGGGCGCCGAGTACGGCACGCGCTGCGCCATCGCCCGGTAAGTGGGACTGCCCGCCTCGGCGCGGAGCTTGCGGAGTTCGTGCGCGAAGCGATGGACGGGTCCCGCTGTTGGTTCCAGTGGCTTCTCGCGACGCCCCATCGCAACCCGCCCCTCCCAGCCCCCTCTGGTCAAGATCCGGGGCCACGCTAGCAATTGATCGGCACGGCGGAACAGGGCTGCCTATCAATCCACACGCCGCTGAACTCGGCTTCCCGGACCCGCTCATGGGCCCCGGGGCTTGGAAAACAGACCGCACACGCACGGGGAGCCCGCCATCGCCGCCACTACGCAGACCACTCCTCCGCCCCGGCCACGGGCAACCACGCCGCGAGCGGAACGCACACTTCAACTCCGGGAATGGGCCGGATGGTTGCCCGCTGTGTTGCCAGGTGTGCTGCTCGCCATCGCCCTCGGCCTCTGGGGCGTACGCCGCGGCGGCCACATGTGGCGGGACGAAGCGGTCACCTACGACGTCGCGCACCGCGGCCTGTCCGACCTCTGGCAGACATTGTGGAACGCGGACGCCGTCCACGGGCTCTACTACCTGCTGATGTACGGCCTCTTCCGGGTCTGTGAACTCTTCGGCGGCGCCGATCCGTTGCTCGTCATGCGGATCCCGTCCGTCCTCGCGATGAGTGTGGCCGCCGCCGGTGTGGCGGTGATCGGGCGGCACCTCGCCGGTCCGCGTGCGGGGCTGTTCTCCGGGGTCGTGTTCGCGGTGGTGCCGTCGATCCAGCGGTTCGCGCAGGAAGGGCGCTCGTACACGATGGTGAGCGCGTTGGTCGTCTGGGCCACGTACGCGCTGGTGCGAGCGGTCTCGGCCGACGGGCGTCGGGCGCGCCGGCTGTGGTGCTGGTACGGCGCACTGCTGCTTGTGGCCTGCCTGCTGCACGAGTTCGCGGTGTTCGCGCTGCCCGCGCACGCACTGACGGTGCCGCGGACCGCGCGTCGGGCGTGGGCCCTGGCCGCGGCGGCCGTGGTCACCGGCCTCGCGCCGCTCGCTGTGCTGAGCCGAAGGCAGCAGGATCAGGTGGGGTGGCTGCATGTCGACCTGAACCTGTACGCGGGGGCCGCCGGTCTGTGTGTTGCCGGGACCGTCTGCGCCGCGCTCCTGGGGAGGCGGGCGGGGGATGCGACGCGGCCGGTCGGGTTGCGCCGACTCGCCCTGCCCCTGCTCGTCGCCCCCACCCTCACGCTGCTGCTCATCGCCCCGGTCAAGCCCCTCTACACGGACCGCTACGTCCTGTACGGCCTCGCCGGGCTGGCGCAGCTCATCGGAGCGCTTCTCGACCGGGTCACGCGCGGCGGGCGAGGGCGCGCCGCCCTCGCCGTGGTGGCCGCCGCTGCCGGTCTGCTCGCACTGGCGCCCGTCAGCGCGCATCTGCGTACCCCTGAGAGCCGCCTCGACGACACGACAGCGGTCACGCAAGCCATTCAGGACGCCGGGCGGGAGGGCGACGCCGTGCTGTACATGCCCCTGCGGCGCCGGGTCTGGACCCTGCCTCACCCGCGGGCCGTCGCCGGGCTCGACGACCTCGCCCTCGAGCGGCGTCCGGCCGCGTCACACACCTTGTACGGCACCGAGGCCCCCGCCGATGTCATCCGGGCGCGGATGCTCAAGCAGCACCGGATCGTCTTCGTCACCGATCCCTCGCGCGACCCCGGCGACGCGATCGAGCGGGAGACCGTGAAGCGCGACGTCCTGAAGGACCGCTTCGAGCAGTGCGGCACCAAGAGCGCCCGGGGCTGGCGCGTCACCGTGTACGTCCGCCCCGGCCACTGCCGCGCTAACCCTTGACCCCCACATGAACCGTCTGTGCCGAAAGCAGGAACACGTCGGGCCTGTGGTGCAGGCTCTGGGTGTCGTTCTCGTCCAGGAGGCGGTCGACCGTGGCCAGGTCGTCGGGGTCGAGGGTGTCCTCGTGCATCTCCCGGCGGCGGGAGAGCTCCGAGAGGATCTGGGCGCGGGCCGTGTCGGAGACGGGGGCCGGCAGGTCCAGGAGGAACGAGCGGGTGCCCGCGTGGCGCAGGCCCGCCTCGGTGAGGAGCGTGGGCCAGTCCTCCGTGACCGACTTCGCGCCCGGCAGCTCCGCGCGCATCTGCGTGAACCATTTGTCGTCCGCCGCGTCGAAGCGGGTCTGGAGGCCCGGTCGGCCGAAGCCGATGTCGCGCGGCAGGCTGCGCTGGTTCAGGCCGCCCTCCAGGAGCGCGATCGCGCCGCCCGGCGCCAGGCGGTCCGCGAGGGCGGCCAACGCCGCCTCCTGGTCGCCCACGTGATGCAGGGCCCTGCCGATCCAGAGGAGGTCGGCGGGCGGCAACTCGCCGATTCCCTCCGGGAGTTCCGCGTGGAGCGTGCTCACCCTGTCCGCCAGGCCGTCGCGAGCCGCCCGTTCCCTCGCGCGCTCCAGGAGGGGCTCGGCCGGGTCCACCGCGATCACCTCGGCCTTGGGGAAGGCTTCCGCGAGGAGGAAGGAGATGCTGCCCGAGCCGCTGCCCACGTCCGCGATCAGCTTCGGCTCCGGCTGCCACGTGCGCAGCCACTCGGCGATCTCGCGGTTCTGCGGGGCTGCCAGCTCGGCGTTCCGCTCCAGCATCGGGCCCATGGTCGACCAGTCGATGTCCTCGTGGTGGTGGCCGTGCTTGTGGCCGTGCTTATGGCCAACGCCGTGGTCGTGGTCGTGGTCGTCGTCGTGGGCCATTCAGTGCCGCCGTCTCTGTGTCTTGTGTGGGGGGTCCTGGGGTCTTGTCCAGCCTGCGCCTACGCCTTCCTCCTGGCCAGTTCCCTTGCGGTTTCGGCAAGCTCTGTGGGCTGTCTCGGTCACGCATATCGCCTGTACAGCTTCTCCGCCGTCGACGCCAACTCCGCTCGGAGTTCGGGGGGTTCAAGCACCTCGATGTCCGCTCCCAAGCGCAGGAAATCGTCGTGGGCGTGGCTGACTGATTCGATGGGCAGGACCGCGCGTATCCAGCCGTCCGGGTCGGCGCGGCCCGTCGCCTCGGCGGCGCGCGCCGCGGGGCCCGTCAGGCGGGGCAGGGCGTGCGGGGCCAGGCGCACCACCGCCTCGGCCTGGTGGAGCCGCGCGTGGAAAGCCTCCTGGTACGACTCCCAGTACGCCGCCAGGTCGAAGTCCTCCGGGATGGTGAACTGACCGTCGGTCAGCTCCAGTTGGAGGATCTGGTCGACCCTGTACGTGCGTGGCGGTCCGGCCGAATCCGTGGCCTCCGCGATCACGTACCACCGGCCCGCCTTCAGGACCAGGCCGTACGGACGCAGGACGCGTTCCACCTCGGTGGGGGCCCGCCAGCGGCGGTAGCGGACGTGCAGGACACGGCTGTTCCAGACCGCGTCGGCGACGGCGGCCAGGTGGGGTACGTCGTCGGCGCGTGCGTACCAGCCGGGCGCGTCCAGGTGGAAGCGGGCGCCGACCCGGTCGGCGTGCGGGCGCAGCTCCGCCGGGAGCGCGGCGCGCACCTTGAGCTGGGCGGCGGCGAGGACCGGGCCGAGGCCCAGCTCCGCGGCCGGGCCCGGCGCGCCCGCCAGGAAGAGCGCCTCCGCCTCCGGCGCGGTCAGGCCGGTGAGCCGGGTGCGGTAGCCGTCCAGGAGCCGGTAGCCGCCCGCGTGGCCCGCGTCCCCGTAGAGCGGGATCCCGGCGGTGTGCAGGGCTTCGACATCCCGGTAGACCGTCCGCACCGACACTTCCAGCTCGCCGGCCAGCTGGGCAGCCGTCATCCGGCCCCTCGTCTGGAGCAGCAGGAGGATCGAGACGAGCCTGTCGGCCTTCACGGCGACGCCTCCCCCACATCGTCCGGACATCTGGTGAACTTCACTGACACAGGATGTCAGTGAAGCGGGCCTAGCGTCCCTGACATGCCCTTTCAGGAGAAACTGCGGCACTCGCCGCCACCCATCGAAGTGGCGGGCCGCCGCGTCAAGCGCTATCACGTCACCGCCGACCCGGCGGGCATCGAGCCCGGCGTCGAGAAGGCGGCGTACGAGATCCTGCCCCGGCTCCTTCCCGAGCCGGACGGGACGCCGCCCGCGACGTTCGTCGTGCTGCACCGGGGCGGGGACAGCGGTGCCTACCTCAACGCGTACAGCTGGGTGTGGGACAACGTCCTGCACTGCCGCGTCGCCGTCGCGGGCCAGCCCGCGCTCGGCTGCCCCGACCGGGACCCGACGCACTTCATGCTCCTCGACCGGCCGCTGATCGGCTGCGTCTGGGAGCTGCCGCCCCTGCTGCACGAACGCGACGCGTGGGTACGGCACTTGCTCGCACCCGAGCGCACCACCGACGCCCCCGGACCGACCGGCCCGGCCGGACCGGCCGGACCGACCGGACCGACCGGACCGACCGGCCTCGACGCCTACATCGCCGATGTCCTGCCCGACGGCACCACAGGAGACCACCGCTCATGAGCAGCCCGCACGATTTCGACTTCTTCTTCGGCCACTGGGACGTCGCGCACCGCCGCCGGACGGATTTCCTCGATCCTGAGAGCGGGTGGGAGGAGTTCGCAGCCGTCTCCCGCTGCTGGAGCCTCTTCGGCGGAGCCGCGAACATCGATGAAATGGACTGTCCCAGCGAGGGCTTCATGGGACTGACCCTGCGGCTCTTCGACAGGGAGACCGAGGAGTGGTCGCTGAACTGGTCCTCCAGTCGCAGCGGCAAGCTCTTCCCGCCCGTCGTCGGCCGGTTCGGGGCGGACGGCCTGGGCGAGTTCTACGGAGACGACGAGCACGACGGCAAGGCCGTCCGGGTGCGCTTCGCCTGGTCGGACATCTCCGCGAGCACCGCCCGCTGGGAGCAGGCCTTCTCCGTCGACGAGGGGAAGACCTGGCTGGCCAACTGGACGATGTGGTTCACGCGACGGGCGGGCTCAGGGACGGCTTTCGGAACGACTTGAGCGTGAACCACGGGTCGGGGCGCGGGACTTCCTGGTCGCGGAGGGCGGCGAGGCCCTCCGCGAGCTGCGCCGCCAGGGGGCCGTCGGGCGGGATGCGTGTGAACCATCCCCGGTGGATGTCGTCGACCGTGGAGCGGGGCGTGCGTCCCTGACCGTGGCCCCGGAACCGGGCTCCACCGGCCGGTGTCAGGCCTCGCGCCGCCGCGTATGCCTCGACCGCCCTGCCATGGTCGACGGCGGGGCGGATCGGGCGCGGGGCGAGCACGGCGTCGATGTCGCTGCCCACGTCGTGCGCGGCGGCCTTGTCTACGGTCGTGACGAACACCCCGCCGGGCCGCAGCACCCGGACGCACTCGGCGACGACGGCGGCCGCCTCCTCGGCGCCGGAGAGCAGATGGAGCAGCCACACCGCGCACACCGCGTCGAACGAGGCGTCGGGGAAGGGGAGTCGGCGGCTGTCGCCAAGGACTATGGCGCCCGGCACCCTCCCCGATGCCATGCGCGCCATGTTGTGCGCCGAGTCCACTCCGGTGACCCGAAGGCCCGCCCCGGCTAGGCGCCGGGTGACGAGACCCGTGCCGCAGGCGACGTCCAGGAGGGTGCGGGCGTCCGGCGGCAGCAGGCCGACGACCGCGGCGGCAGCGGCGTCGGCGCGCGGCTCTCCGCCGCGCGAGGCGTCGTAGCGGCCGGCTTCCTTGCCGTAGTCCAGCATCCGCGCTCAGACCGCCCCGTGCCCGACCGCAAGCTCTTCGACCCGGCCCGCAAGCTCGAAGTCGAGCGCGGTGAGAGCGCCGCCCGCGCTGTGCGTGTTCACGGACAGGGAGACGGTGTTGTAGCCCAGCGTCAGCTCGGAGTGGTGGCCGAGGTCCTCCTGGATCTGCGCGATGTGGACGACCATCGCGGTCGCCGCGAAGTGCGAGCCGAGCTGGAAGGAGCGGGTGATCCGGTCGCCTTCCAGTGACCAGCCGGGCAGCTCCGCGAGCCGCTCCTCGACGTCCTTCTGTGACAGCGGTTCGACTGACATGGCCGCGCCCCTTCCCGTCCGTATGACGTGCGTATGGCGTGCGTACGGCATGCGTACGACCTGTATGGCGTACGCACACACCCATCTCCCTCAGCCTGCCACACCGCCTCCCACAAGGCCCTGCTCAGCGCCACCGGACGGGAGCCTTGGATTACTGTCTCGGTATGACAACTGCCGTGTCCACCAAGGAAAGTACCGGCGTCGGCCCGCTCCTGCGCGGCTGGCGCGAGCGGCGCAAGGTGAGCCAGCTGGAACTGGCCCTGCGCGCCGACTCGTCGGCCCGGCACATCAGCTTCATCGAGACCGGCAGGTCACGCCCGAGCGAGGAGATCCTGCTGCGCCTCGCCGAGCACCTCGACGTTCCCGTAAGGGACCGCAACTCCCTGCTCCTGGCGGCCGGTTACGCGCCCCGCTTCCGGGAGACCTCGATGGACGACCCCTCGATGGGCGCCCTGCGGGAGGGCCTCGAGCAGCTCCTGCGCGCCTACGAGCCCTACCCCGCCCTGGTCGTCGACGCGACGTACGACGTGATCGCCGCGAACCGCGGCATCGCGATGTTCCTCGACGGCATCCCCGAGCACCTCCTCCAGCCGCCGCTGAACGCCATGCGGCTCACGCTCCACCCCGAGGGCCTCGCCCCCAAGATCCGCAATCTGCGCGAGTGGCGGGGGCATCTGCTGCACCAGATGGAGCGGCAGATCGCGCTCCAGCGGCCGGACGCGCTGCGCGCGGTGTACGAGGAGGTGGCGGCCTATCCGGTGGCGGATCCCGGTGTCGACGTGTTCGAGGCCGACGGCCCGCAGAGCGGCGTGCCCTACTTCGCCCTGCCCCTGCGCATCGAGCACGACGGGCACCTGCTCTCCTTCATCTCGTCGATCGCGACCTTCAACACCCCCATGGACGTGACGGTCGCCGAACTGGCCGTCGAGACGCTCCTGCCGGCCGATCCGGCGACGGTCAAATACCTCCAGTCGTCGGCGTCCTAGCGGCTGGTGAAAGGGAACATCATGCGGACCGAGGAGTTCAGCGGCGGCCGTCACGACGACGCGGACCTGACGCGCGCCGACTCGCTGGCCCGCGAGATCTTCGCGGGCGTGGCCAACAAATGGGCGCTGCTGATCATCAACGCGCTGGCCGACCGAACCCTGCGCTTCACCGAGCTGCGGACCGCGGTGGACGGCATCAGCCACAAGATGCTCACCCAGACCCTGCGCGGCCTCGAACGCGACGGCGTCGTGCACAGGACGGTGTACGCCACCGTGCCGCCCCGCGTCGAGTACCGCCTGACCGAGGCGGGCCAGGGGCTGCTCGCCACGGTCGACGGCATGTGCGCCTGGACGCACCGGTACCTCGCCGAGATCGAGGCCGCCCGCACCCGCTTCGACGCCCGGCCCTAGCTCCGCAGAGCCCGCAGCGCCGCGTACTGGACGGCGGCGAAGCCGCCGACGGTCACGGCCTGGAGCAGGGTCCACACCGCGCCCGCCGTGCTCGGCGAGAGCCAGGCGACCAGCGCGACGACACTGAGCACCGCCCAGGCCGCGTTCGCCTCGATCACCCCGCGGACGGGCAGCGTGGGCGGACTCTTGCGCGAGGCGAGGAAGCCGACGCCCACGCCGTACGCCGTGAGGAAGACGCCGAGGCCGAGCAGGAGTCCCGCGTCGACGCCGAGGAAGCGCCCGATGGGGCCCGAGGCGGCGGCGTACGCGAGGCCGTTCCCGGTGGTCACGACCGCGTCGAGGGCGAGGAAGCGGCGCAGCATGGTCTTCGGGTCGTTCGTGCGGGCCAGTGCGGTGAGCGGGTGCGCAGAGTACGTCGACATGAGGAACCGGCCTCCATCAGCGGAAGGGGAAGGGGAAAGGGAAGGGAGCCGGATCCGGTCCGGAGTGCGCCGGACCGGATCCGGTGAGACCACCCTGCCGGGCCCGCGGGCGGGGGTCGATTACCTCTGGGGTAAGCGCCGATGCCACGAGCGCCCCCGCAACCCGTACGGCTGTCGCCGCCGTGTGCCCCCGCCACCCCGGACCTAGGTTCGTTGAAAGGCAGACCTAGGGAGCTCAAGGGTGACAGAGACGACCGAGCCCGGCGCCGCGCTGCTGCGTGCGGGGAAGTTCTTCCGCCGCGGCACCGCCGCCCCCGACCTGCACAGCATCGGCCTCGTCGGCGGCCGGGACGCGGACGCCTTCTACCGGGACCGGTGGAGCCACGACAAGGTCGTGAACTCGACGCACGGCGTGAACTGCACGGGCTCCTGCCGCTGGAAGGTGTACGTCAAGGACGGCATCATCACCTGGGAGACCCAGCAGACGGACTACCCCTCCGTCGGCCCCGACCGCCCCGAGTACGAGCCGCGCGGCTGCCCCCGCGGCGCCGCGTTCTCCTGGTACACGTACTCGCCGACCCGCGTGCGCTACCCCTACCTCCGGGGCGTGCTCCTGGAGATGTACCGCGAGGCGAAGTCCCGGCTGCGGGACCCGGTCCTGGCCTGGGCGGACATCCAGAACGACCCCGAGCGGCGCAGGACGTACCAGCAGGCACGCGGCAAGGGCGGGCTCGTGCGGGCGACCTGGGACGAGGCCGTCGAGATCATCGCGGCGGCGCACGTCCACACGATCAAGACGCACGGCCCCGACCGGGTCGCGGGCTTCTCCCCCATCCCCGCGATGTCGATGGTGTCGCACGCGGCGGGCGCCCGCTTCATGTCGCTGATCGGCGCGCCCATGCTGTCCTTCTACGACTGGTACGCGGACCTGCCGGTCGCCTCGCCGCAGGTGTTCGGCGACCAGACCGACGTACCGGAGTCAGGTGACTGGTGGGACGCCGCGTATCTGATGATGTGGGGCTCGAACGTCCCGGTGACGCGGACGCCCGACGCGCACTGGATGGCCGAGGCGCGCTACCGCGGCCAGAAGGTCGTGGCCGTGTCGCCGGACTACGCGGACAACACGAAGTTCGCCGACGAGTGGCTGCACCCGCACCCCGGCACGGACGGGGCGCTCGCCATCGCGATGGGTCACGTCATCCTCAAGGAGTTCTTCGTCGACCGGCAGACGGACTTCTTCACCGACTACGTGCGCAAGTTCACCGATCTGCCCTTCCTGGTGACGCTGACCGAGCGCGACGGCGCGTACGTCCCTTCGAAGTTCCTGCGCGCCACCGACCTGGGCCAGAGCGGTGAGGGCGGCGACTGGAAGACGGCCGTCCTGGACGAGAACACCGGGCACCCGGCCGTCCCGAACGGCTCGCTCGGCTTCCGCTGGACCGAGTCCGGCAAGGGCAGGTGGAATCTGGAACTCGGCAACATCAAGCCGCAACTCTCCCTGCACGGCTCCGACGTGGCCACAGGTGTCGAGGTGCTGCTCCCCCGCTTCGACACCGAGGGCGGCACGCACGGTCAGGGCCGCGGCGAGGTCGTCAGCCGGGGGGTTCCGGCGACCCGGCTCGGCGGCCAGGACGGGCCGCTCGTCACGACGGTCTTCGATCTGCTGCTCGCGCAGTACGGCGTCGGGCGCGAGGGGCTTCCGGGCGAGTGGCCTTCTTCGTACGAGGATGCCGACGCGCCCGGCACCCCGGCCTGGCAGGAGGCGCACACCTCGGTCCCGGCCGCGAAGGCGGTGAAGATCGCGCGGGAGTTCGCGAGGACCGCCGAGCAGTCGCGCGGCCGGTGCATGATCCTCATGGGGGCGGGGACCAACCACTGGTTCCACTCCGAGACGATCTACCGCGCCTTCCTCGCGCTGCTCCAGCTGACCGGCTGCCAGGGCCGCAACGGTGGCGGCTGGGCGCACTACGTCGGGCAGGAGAAGTGCCGCCCCGCTACCGGCTGGGCGACGCTTGCCAGCGCCAACGACTGGAGCAGGCCGCCTCGGCAGATGATCGGCGCCGCGTACTGGTTCCTCAACACCGACCAGTGGCGCTACGACAAGTTCGCGGCGGACGTGCTCGCGTCGCCGCTCGGCGAGGGCCGGTTCGCCGGGATGACGGGCGCCGACTGCCTGGCCCTGTCGGCGCGCACCGGCTGGATGCCGTCCTATCCGACCTTCGACCGCAACTCCCTTGATCTGGGCGACACTTCGGGGGCTTCGGGTGATCCCGTCGCCAATGTCGTCGACGAACTCAAGGCAGGCACCCTCAACTTCGCCTGCGAGGACCCGGACGCCCCGGAGAACTGGCCGCGCGTCCTGACCCTGTGGCGCGCCAATCTGCTCGGCTCGTCGGCCAAGGGCGCGGAGTACTTCACCAAGCACCTGCTCGGCACGCACTCCTCGCTGCGGGCGGAGGAGGCGGCGCCCGACGAGCGGCCCTCGACGGTGAAGTGGCGTGACGAGGCTCCCGAGGGCAAGCTCGATCTGCTCGTCTCGCTGGACTTCCGCCAGACGTCGTCGACGCTGCTCTCGGACGTGGTCCTGCCCGCGGCCACCTGGTACGAGAAGCACGACCTGTCCTCCACGGACATGCACCCCTACGTCCACTCCTTCACCCCCGCCGTCGACCCGCCCTGGCAGGCCCGCACCGACTTCGACACGTTCAAGGCCATCGCGGAACGGCTCAGCGAGCTGGCCGTGGACCATCTCGGCGTACGCAAGGACGTCGTCGCCACCGCGCTCCAGCACGACACCCCCGGCGAGACGGCGCAGCCCGGCGGGGTCGTCCTGGACTGGCGCAAGGGCGAGTGCGAGGCGATCCCGGGCAAGACCATGCCGGGTCTGACAGTGGTGGAGCGGGACTACACCGCGATCGGCGCGAAGTTCGCGGCGCTCGGTCCGCTGGCGGAGCAGCTGGGCCTGCCCGCGAAGGGCATCGCGCTCCACCCCGACCAGGAGGTCGACGAGCTGCGCGAGCGCAACGGCGTCGTACGCGGCGGACCCGCCGACGGGCGCCCCGCCCTGGACACGGCGGTCAAGGCGGCGAACACCATCCTCGCCCTGTCCGGCACGACCAACGGCCGCCTCGCCACGCAGGGCTTCCACACCCTGGAGGCGCGTACGGGCCAGGAGATGGCGCACCTGGCCGCCGAGCACGAGGGCAAGCGCATCACGTACGCCGACACGCAGGCGGCGCCCGTCCCCGTGATCACCTCGCCCGAGTGGTCGGGCAGCGAGTCGGGCGGGCGCCGCTACACGGCGTTCACCCTCAACACCGAGCACCTGAAGCCCTGGCACACGCTCACCGGGCGCCAGCACTTCTTCCTCGACCACGACTGGATCCACGAGCTGGGCGAGGCGATGCCCGTCTACCGGCCACCGCTGGACATGAACCGCCTCTTCGGGGAGCCACGCCTTGGCCCGGACGGCGAGAAGGAGGTGACGGTCCGCTATCTCACCCCGCACAACAAGTGGTCCATCCACTCCGAGTACCAGGACAACCTCTTCATGCTGTCGCTCTCCCGGGGCGGGCAGTGCATCTGGATGGCGCCGCAGGACGCGGACGCGATCGGCGTGAAGGACAACGACTGGATCGAGGCGGTCAACCGCAACGGCGTCGTGGTCGCGCGAGCGGTCGTCTCGCACCGCATGCCGGCCGGCACGGTCTACATGCACCACGCGCAGGAGCGCACGGTGAACGTCCCCAAGGCGGAGACCACCGGCAAGCGCGGCGGCATCCACAACTCCCTGACCCGCCTGATCCTCAAGCCGTCCCATCTCATCGGCGGATACGCCCAGTTGTCGTGGGCCTTCAACTATCTGGGCCCGACGGGCAACCAGCGCGACGAGGTGACGGTCATCCGCCGCCGCTCGCAGAAGGTGGAGTACTAGATGCGCGTCATGGCACAGATCGCGATGGTGATGAACCTCGACAAGTGCATCGGCTGCCACACCTGCTCCGTCACCTGCAAGCAGGCGTGGACCAACCGCGACGGCATGGAGTACGTCTGGTTCAACAACGTCGAGACCCGTCCGGGCCAGGGCTATCCGCGCCGCTACGAGGATCAGGAGAAGTGGCGCGGCGGCTGGGAGCTGAACAAGAAGGGCGCCCTGAAGCTCAAGAACGGCGGCCGCATCAAGGCTCTCCTGGAGATCTTCTCCAACCCCAAGCTGCCGGAGATCAAGGACTACTACGAGCCCTGGACGTACGAATACAAGAACCTCACCGACGCCCCCCTCGGCGACGACTATCCGGTCGCCGAACCGCGCTCGCTGATCAGCGGCAAGCCCATGAAGATCGAGTGGTCGTCGAACTGGGACGACAACCTGGGCGGCGCGACCGAGTACGGCGATCTCGACCCGATGGTGGCGAAGACCCGTGAAAAGGCGGCGGAGAAGGTGAAGTTCGCCTTCGAGCAGACCTTCATGTTCTATCTGCCGCGGATCTGTGAGCACTGCCTGAATCCGGCGTGCGTGGCGTCCTGTCCGTCCGGGGCGATGTACAAGCGCGAGGAGGACGGCATCGTCCTGGTCGACCAGGACAGCTGCCGGGGCTGGCGCAAGTGCGTGACGGGCTGCCCGTACAAGAAGGTGTACTTCAACCACCGCACCGGCAAGGCCGAGAAGTGCACGATGTGCTACCCGCGCCTTGAGGTGGGTCTGCCCACGGTCTGCTCGGAGACGTGCGTGGGGCGGCTGCGGTATCTGGGTGTGATCCTGTACGACGCCGACAAGGTGACGGAAGCGGCGTCGGTCACGGACGACAAGGCGCTGTACGAGGCCCAGTTGGGGGTCTTCCTCGACCCGGAGGACCCCGAGGTGCGGCGCGAGGCCGAGCGGGCCGGGATCGGTCACGACTGGGTCGAGGCGGCACGCCGCTCCCCCGTGCACGCTCTGATCAGCACATACAAGGTAGCGCTTCCGCTGCATCCGGAGTACCGCACGATGCCGATGGTCTGGTACATCCCGCCGCTCTCCCCGGTCGTGGACGCGCTGAGCGAGACCGGGCACGACGGCGAGGACCTGGACAACCTCTTCGGCGCGATCGACACCCTGCGCATCCCGCTCGAATACCTCGCGGAGATCTTCACGGCCGGTGACGTGGGCCCGGTGCGATCCTCCCTTGAGAAGCTGGCGGCGATGCGGGCACACATGCGGGCCATCAACCTCGGGGAACGTCCCGACAGTTCGGTCGCCGAGACGGTGGGCATGTCGGGCCAGGAGATCGAGGAGATGTACCGGCTGCTCGCCATCGCCAAGTACGAGGACCGCTACGTCATCCCGACCGCCGCGGTCGGTGACGCACAGCGCCTCGAGGAGTCCGCGCTGCCGGACTCGTGCAGCCTCGACTACGAGGACGGTCCGGGGATGGGCGGCGACGGCCCCTTCGGTCAGGACTCGGGTCGCAAGCAGCTCCCCCTTGTGACCATCGAGAACTTCCACGCCTTGCGGGACCGGCAGACCGCCGACGAGCAGCCATCCGCCACCGAGAAGGACACCCTGTGAGCGACCACGCCGTGCTCTACCAGGCAGCCGCGCACTGCCTGTCCTATCCGGACGAGGAGTTCCGCGGGCTTCTGCCCCAACTCAACGCTGCCGCACCCGAGTTGGAGCCCTTCCTGTCGCACGCGGCGCAGACCGGCGCGTCCGAACTGGCCGCGCACTACGTCCAGGTCTTCGACTTCAAGAACCGCCACAGCCTCTATCTGAGCTGGTGGCGCGACGGCGACACGCGGCGGCGCGGGATGGCCCTGGTCCGCTTCAAGGAGGTCTACCGGGAGCACGGCATGGAGTTCACCGGCGAGGAGCTGCCGGACTTCCTGCCCGCGGTCCTGGAGTTCTCGGCGCACGCGGGCCCCGTCCTCCTGGAGGAGAACCGGGCGGGCCTCGAACTGCTGCGGCTCGCCCTCACCGACTTCGGTACGCCGTACGCGCCCGTACTCGACGCTGTGTGCGCGACGCTGCCGGGGCCCTCGCCGAAGGACCGGGCCGAGGCGCAGGCCCTTGCCAGGTCGGGGCCCCCGCGGGAGGACGTCGGCCTTGAACCCTTCGCACTGATCGAGGAGCACTGATGAGAACGCTGCTGTGGGGCGTCATCCCGTACGTGGCCTTCGTCCTCCTCGTGGCGGGCCTCCTGTGGCGCTACCGCTACGACAAGTTCGGCTGGACGACGCGCTCTTCGCAGGTGTACGAGTCGAAGCTGCTCAATATCGCGTCGCCGATGTTCCACTACGGGATCCTCTTCGTCCTCGTCGGGCATCTGGTGGGGCTCTTCATCCCGGAGTCGTGGACGGAGAAGGTGGGCGTGAGCGAGCACACCTACCACCTGTTCTCGCTGTACGGGGGCACGGCGGCGGGCGTCCTGCTGGTGCTCGGCATCCTGCTGCTGCTCTACCGGCGTCGCACGAACGCGCCGGTGTTCCGTGCGACGACCGCCAACGACAAGCTCATGTACCTCGTGCTGTTCGCGGCGATCGTGCTCGGCATGGTGGCCAAACTGACGCACGCGTCGGGCGAGGGCTACAACTACCGCGAGTCGATGGCGCCTTGGGCCCGCAGCCTGTTCACTCTCCAGCCGGACACGGACCTGATGGCGGGGGTGCCGGTCATGTACCAGATCCACGCGGTGGTCGGGATGGCGCTGTTCGCGCTGATCCCGTTCACGCGGCTCGTGCACATGTTCAGCGCGCCGGTGCAGTACCTGTTCCGTCCGTACGTCGTGTACCGCAGCAGGGACCCCCGCCGGGTGGGGCCGCGTCCGGAGCGGCGGGGGTGGGAGAAGACGGGGTCGTGATCGCCGGACGGGCTGATGACAGCCCGTCCGGCGTTTGAGGACGAACTCGGCGAAGCCGGTGATCGACGGTGCGCTACTCCCCGGCCCGCTTCTCCTGCTCC
The DNA here is from genome assembly GCF_053610745.1 of Streptomyces sp. NPDC054866. Taxonomy (NCBI): domain Bacteria; kingdom Bacillati; phylum Actinomycetota; class Actinomycetes; order Kitasatosporales; family Streptomycetaceae; genus Streptomyces; species Streptomyces sp. NPDC054866. The sequence goes on along the minus strand of NZ_JBSGZA010000001.1, from coordinate 753,397 downwards.
CCCGGCTTCTCGTCGTCCACGATCTCCGCGTCGACCACGCCCTCCTCGGCAGAGGCCCCCGAAGCCGAAGCCCCCTGCTCCTGGGCGCCCTCGCCAGAACCCGCGTACATGGCCTGCCCCATCCGCTGGCTGACGGTGGCCAGCTTCTCCGCGCCCACGCGCAGGGCCGCCGTGTCGTCGGCCCTGTTCTTCAGGAGGTCCTTCAACTCCGCTGTCGCCGCCTCCACTTCGGCCCGGGTTTCCGCAGGGACCCGCTCCTCGTTCTCCCGCACGAACCGCTCCGTCTGGTACACGAGCTGCTCCGCCTGGTTGCGGGTCTCGGCGGCGTCGCGTCGTTTGCGGTCCTCCTCCGCGTGCTCCTCGGCCTCGCGCACCATGCGGTTGATGTCGTCCTTGGGCAGTGCGGAGCCGCCCGTGACCGTCATGCGCTGCTCGCGCCCGGTCGCCTCGTCCTTGGCGGACACGTGCATGATTCCGTTGGCGTCGATGTCGAAGGTGACCTCGATCTTGGGCACCCCACGCGGCGCCGGGGGCAGCCCCGTCAGGTCGAAGACGCCCAGTTTCTTGTTGTACGCCGCGATCTCCCGCTCCCCCTGGAAGACCTGGATGCCGACCGACGGCTGGTTGTCCTCGGCGGTGGAGAAGGTCTCCGAACGCCGGGTGGGAATGGTGGTGTTGCGTTCGATGAGCTTGGTCATGATGCCGCCCTTGGTCTCGATCCCGAGGGACAGCGGCGTCACGTCCAGGAGCAGGACGTCCTTCACGTCACCCCTGATCACCCCGGCCTGGAGCGCCGCGCCGAGCGCCACCACCTCGTCGGGGTTGACGCCCTTGTGCGGCTCACTGCCGGTGAGTTCCTTGACCAGTTCCGTCACCGCGGGCATCCGGGTCGAACCGCCCACCAGGATCACGTGGTCGACGGCCGAGAGCTTCACGCCCGCGTCCTTCACCGCCTGGTGGAAGGGGCTGCGGCAGCGCTCGAGCAGGTCCGCCGTCAGCTCCTGGAACTGAGCGCGGGTCAGTTTCTCCGCCAGGTGCAGGGGGCCGTCCGCCGACGCCGTGACGTACGGCAGGTTGATGTCCGTCTCGCTCGACGACGACAGCTCGATCTTCGCCTTCTCGGCGCCCTCCCGCAGCCGTTGCAGGGCCATCTTGTCCTTGCCGAGGTCCACGCCGTGGGCGTTCTTGAACTGCCTCACCAGGTACTCGACGATGCGCTGGTCCCAGTCGTCGCCGCCCAACTGCGTGTCGCCGTTGGTGGCCTTCACCTCGATGACGCCGTCGCCCATCTCCAGGAGCGAGACGTCGAAGGTGCCGCCGCCGAGGTCGAAGACGAGGACCGTCTGGTCGTCGCCCTTGTCCAGGCCGTACGCGAGGGCCGCGGCGGTGGGTTCGTTGATGATGCGGAGCACGTTCAGGCCCGCGATCTCGCCGGCCTCTTTGGTGGCCTGGCGCTGTGTGTCGTCGAAGTACGCGGGGACGGTGACGACCGCGTCCGTGACGTCCTCGCCCAGATAGGACTCGGCGTCACGCTTGAGCTTCTGCAGGACGCGGGCGGACAGTTCCTGCGCGGTGTAGCGGGTGCCGTCCACCGACCCGCCCTCGGGGAAGCGCCAACTCCCGTCACCCATATGGCGTTTGACGGAGCGCGCGGTGCGCTCCACATTGGTGACCGCCTGCCGCTTGGCGACCTCTCCGACGAGTACGTCGCCGTTCTTCGCGAAGGCGATGACCGAAGGTGTGGTGCGCGCTCCCTCCGCGTTGGCGACGACCGTGGGATCACCGCCCTCCAGGACGGCCACCACCGAGTTCGTCGTACCGAGGTCGATCCCGACTGCACGTGCCATGTCCAGTCCCCTTCCACCGCGAGCCCGTTTCCCGGCGTACTTCGACCTCCATCACAAAACTTGAGCGGCCCGTTGTCAATGCCGCCTATGACGGTGCCGCCGTCCCGTACGGGACGGCGGCACCGTCAGAAAATGGCCGGAAAGCCGTACGTCAGGCCAGCTTCGCCGTCAGCGTGATCGGCGTGGCCTTCAGCGCCTGGCTCACCGGGCAGTTGACCTTGGCGTCCTCGGCGGCGGCGAGGAACGCGGCCTCGTCCATGCCCGGCACCGTGCCCTCGACGGTGAGGTGGATGCCGGTGATGCCGGTGCCCGGCTGGAACGTCACGTCGGCCGACGTGACCAGGCGGGTCGGCGGGGTGCCCGCCTTGTCGAGGCCGTTCGAGAAGGCCATGGAGAAGCAGCTGGAGTGCGCGGCGGCGATCAGCTCTTCCGGGCTGGTCTTGCCGTTGGCCTGCTCGGCGCGGGACGGCCAGGACACGGCCTGCTCCCCGATCCCGGAGGAGTCGAAGGTGACCGTGCCGGAGCCCTCCAGCAGGTTGCCTTCCCAGACCGTGTGCGCGGAGCGCGTGGTAGCCACGATGTAGATCCCTTCAGTGCGGTTCCGTGATGCGTCGCGGAACGTCCGTGCTCCCATCCGATCACACCCTGAGTCGAGGCACGCGGAAGACCGGCTCACGGGCGGTGAACGACGGGCGACCACCGGGCGCCCCAAGGGGTCGCGCTCCATGGGGGGTTGCGGGTCAGCCGTCACCCTGGCCCGCAAGGCGGCGCACGAGTCCGATCAGCGCGTCCCGCTCCGTCTCCGGGCGTTGCTCTCCGCCGAAGATCATCCTGACCGCCTGGGGCACGCTGAACCACCAGGCCCCAAGGGCGAGTACGGCGTAGAACAGCGCCTTGGGATCGAGGTCCGGGTCCAGGGTGCCGTCACGCTGGGCCTGGGCGAGCGCCTCGACCCTGGACCCGTAGGTGGCGGCGCGCTCGGGCTCCTTGAGTGCGGGGGCGCCGGTGTCGCGCAGGCCCTCCCAGTGCAGGAGCCGGATGAACTGGGGGCGTGAACGGTGGTAGTCGTACAGCCGGCCCGCGTAGTCGCCGAGGTCGGCGGCCTGCTCGACGGTGACCGGGATGGCGGTGGCGATGCGGTCGAGCTCGGCCTCCAGGACATGCCCGAAGAGCTTCTCCTTGTTGCCGAAGTACTGGTAGATCCGCTCCTTGTTGACGCCCGCCCGCTTCCCGACGCGGTCGATGCGGGCGCCGTCGAAGCCGTGCTCGGAGAATTCGTCCACGGCGGCGTCGAGCAGCGCCTGACGGGTGCGTGCGGTGTCCCAGGCCATGGGGCCAGCATACCCAACCAGTTGTTTGGAGATGACCCTGCCGCGTGTTAGCTTTCCGGCACCAATCTCCAAACAGTTGGTTGGAGATTCCCGGATTCCCGGAAGGAACCCCCCATGCAGACCGCACCCCCGCCCCGTCACCACATGGCCCTGATGATCTGGCTCTCGGTCTTCCCGACCCTCACCATCCTGGAACTGCTCTTCCATTCCTGGCTGGCGAAACTGCCCATGGTCGTCCAGACTCTGCTCCTCAGCGCGGCCGTGGTCCTCACGGTCGTGTACGTCCTGATGCCACGGCTGCAGAAGATCCGCGGCAGGCTCCTCAGCAGCGAGAGCCGGGGTTCCTGAGGCGGCACGGCAGTCCCGGTGCGCGGTCGCTATGGCCGAAATGCCAACTGTGCAAGGCGCGTCTGCGGTGACACTTTGAGGCCCCCTCGCCCACGGGACGAGGAGTCCACTCAGGGGGTTTGGCCATGCGCATGAACTACTCGGAACGCGGTCCGTCTCCGCTGGAAGGCGCGAAGCCCGGAGCCGCCGGTGACCGTGACTCGACGTTTGGCTGGTGGGGTGCCTTCAGCATCCAGAAGTTCGTCAACCAGTCACCTCTCTTCCACACGCACGCCGACGCCTCCGGGTGGCTGGCGTACCTCCAGCAGTTCTACGACCGCAACTTCTGGTTCGCGGACGGCGGGGCGCAGGTCTGGGCGTACGAGGAGACGTACGACAACTGGCAGGACCGCTACGGCATGGACGCGGTGGTCGCCGTCTACCACTCGGGCCACGGCGGCATGGACGGCAACGGCGTCTTCTTCGCGCCGCTCGGCGCGGTCTGGGACGGCCGCAGCGACGCGATCTCGAACCGGATGGCGCTCGGCAACGAGAAGGCCAACTACGTCTTCTGGTCCACCTGCACCTCGCTGCGGGTCCTCGGCGGGCACTCCCCGATCCGCACCTGGGCGGGGCCCAACATCGGCTTCCGCATGATCTTCGGGTTCGAGACGGTCAGCATCGACAGCCCGGACTACGGCAAGAAGTTCTGGGAGAAGTGGCGGGCCGGGCAGACGTTCACCGACGCGTGGCTGAACGCGAGCTGGGACATCTACAAGGGCCAGGCGCCGTCGGTCTGTGCGGTCGGCGTCAACCAGGCCGATGCCAACGCCCGGCTCAACGGCGAGCGAACCCTGTACCGCGAGCACGTGGCGGACAACTGGTACGCGTGGCGCTGGTACAACGCGCGCGAGAGCCTCAGGGAGCCGCTGACGCAGGCGCCGGCCAGCCCGCAGATCGTGCAGCTCGCGCCGCGCGACCCGAGTCAGGAGCTCACCAAGATGGGCCGCATCGCCGACTTCCCGTCGGCGGCGCTGCAAGAGGTGCAGGTCGAGCGGCAGGGCGTGCTCAGCGCCACCTCCGGTGACCGGACCGTCTCCACGGCTCCGCACGCCATCCGGTGGGTCAAGCTCGCCGAGGCCAACCACCGCAACCTACGGCAGCTGCCCACGGAGCGGGCGGTCCAGGCGGCGCACGAGTTCGCCGCGCAGCACGCCGACGGAGCCGAGCTCGTCGTGGACAGCGTGCACGACCTGATGCAGAACTCCGGGGCGAAGGACGGCTCCGAGCTGGGCGAGCCGGTGTCGCTCGAAACCCATGTGACGTTCCGGCAGGTCTTCGACGGCATCCCCGTCATCACGCCCGACCGCGGTCTCATCCGCGTGGCCCTGGACAACGACGCGACCGTCGTCCAGGCGCAGATCTCCACGCGCGAGACCACCGGCACGACGCGCGAGCCGAGCACCGACATCGCGCCGCCGCCCCAGGGCGGCACGGCCGCGGCCGCCGCGCCGCGGGCACGCGACCCGCGCGAGGCTCTCGCCGCGGCCCAGCGGAAGCTGCTCGCCGAGCTCGCCGCCGTCACGGCCGACGAGCCGGGCGGCCAGGGTGCCGCGGCGCAGCGGGAGCCCGAGGTCAGGGACGTGCCGGGCACGTTCGACGTCGGCTATGAGATCGAGGGCAACGAGGCCTACCCGGCCGCCCGCAAGCTGATCGAGATCGGCCCGTCCGACGGCATGTTCACCACCCGCCGCTGGGTGGTCGCGCCGCTGGCCAGGTAGTACGGAACCATCAGTGGGTGGCGGTCCGCTCCTTGCGGGCCGCCATCCACGCGTAGACGAGCACGCCCGCGAAGAGGAACAGGACGCCCTGGTAGACGGCCGCGTACCCGGACCCGGCGACCAGCCACATGGAGAATCCGAACGCGATGCCCGCGAGGACGCCGTCCCGCACCAGGCGGGCACGGTTGACGCGCTCGCCCTGCCCGGAGACGAGGAAGTAGATCTGCGCGACGGTGGCCAGGAGGTAGGGCACGGTCGCGGTGAACGTGGTGATCAGGACGAGGGACTCGAAGACGCCGCTCGATCCCGCCGTGTAGTTGTAGACGGTGAGCAGCGAGGCCAGGACGACGGTGACCAGGACGCCCACGGTCGGCACGCCGCGCTTCTTCTTGCCGAAGGCCGCGGGGAAGAGCCCGTCCTTGGCGGCGGCGTACGGCGTCTGGGCGCTCAGCAGGGTCCAGCCGTTCAGGGCGCCGAGGATCGAGACGACCGCCGCGAGCGCCACCGCCGTACCGCCCCAGGAACCGCCGAACATGACGTTGACGGCGTCCGAGAAGGGCGCGGTGGAGCCGACGAGCTTGTCGTGGGCGACGGTGCCGAAGACGGCGAGGGTGCCGAGCAGATAGACGAGGGCGGCGCCGAGGGTGCCGAGGATGGTGGCGCGCCCGACGTTGCGCCGCGGGTCGCGCACCTCACCGGCGCTGACGGCCGCCGATTCCACGCCCAGGTAGGAGAAGAGCAGGATCGCGGCGGAGGCGGAGATCGCGCCGGCCGGGCTGTCGTCGCTCGCCTGGAAGGGGCCGAGGTTGGCGCTGTCGAAGAAGAAGAGCCCGCCGACCGCGACCAGGAGCAGGGGCACGAACTTCAGGACGGTGGCGACGACCTGGACCGCGCCGACGTAGCGGGTGCCCGCGAAGTTCGCGAGCGCGGGCAGGAGTTGCAGGGCCAGGGCGGCCAGGCAGGCGGTCCACCTGTGGTCGTTGACCGGTATCAGGACGTCCAGGTAGCCGACGGCGGCGACGGCGAGCGCGGCGTTCGACACCCAGGCGGTGGCCCAGTAGGACCAGGCCGCGAGGAAGCCGGCGAAGTCGCCGAACGCGGCGCGGGCGTAGACGTACGGTCCGCCGGTGCGCGGATCGCGCTGCGCGAGCCGGCCGAAGACCAGGGCGAGGGCGATGGCGCCCGCGGTCAGGACGCCGAACGCGACGAGGCTGATGGTCCCGAAGGGGGCGACGGAGGCCGGGAGCAGGAAGATGCCGCCGCCGATGATGTTGCCCATGACGAGGCAGGTGGCGATGGGAAGGCCGAAGCGGCGGGCGTGCTTGCTGCCGCCGTCCTCGTGCCGCTCTGTCGGCTGTTCTTCCTGGTCGGGGGCCGGAGCCGGCTGGATCGCGGTTCCGGTGTCGTGCATGGGGTGGTGCCTCTCATCGTGCCGAAGACGCCCGGGATCGCCGGGGCGAGAGACATGGTCGGGCACGGCGCGGGCCGCGCAAAATCAGTGTGTTTTGTCCTGCGCGGCAGGGTCGGCGACCGCAAAAGCTGTGCCCTCCGGGCCGCGGTGCCGGGAATCGTCCACAGCCGCGGCAACCCCTCCGACCAGCGGAATCTCGGGCCCCAGATACTCACCGAGCCAGCGCCGAAGGACCTCGTGGACCTGCTCGGCGCCGACGAGTTCCTGCCCGTCGTCGAGCGGCGCGGACAGCGCGAGGGGCGAAAGGAGGAACGGCTGGGCCTGGGCGCCGCCGAGTCCGCCGTGCGAGCCGATCTGCTCCTCGAAGGCGAGGACTTCGCCGTCCTGGGGGTCGTACCAGGAGTTGACCATGATGTCGGCGACGTGCGGGAAGCCGTCCGTGCGGCGCACGGCGTCGGCGGCGCCGGGCCCGAAGTCGGCGAGCGGTCCGAGGTCGCCGGGTTCTGCGTCTTCTGCGTCTTCTTCGTCGAGGTACACCTCGCCGCCGCGCGCGCCGAGGACGACCGGGCCGCGCTCCGAGCTGCGTACGAGGAGGAAGCCGATGCCCGGGTGGTTGGCGAGGGTGGGCAGGAGCGCCGGATGGCGCAGGTCGATCTCCTCGCGGGTCATGCGGTGCGGGACGTCGGGGAAGGAGACGAGGCCGAGGTTGCCGGACGCGAGGACGACGGGCTCCGCGCGGCGGGCGGGGCGGTGTTCGCCCGCGCCCTCCTCGACGGGGCGGCGCAGCGCGGCGCGGACCGTCGAGCGGGCCTCGGCACCGCTGTGCGTGCGCTGCGCCTTGCGCGGCACGGGCAGGCCGCAGCCGGCCCTGACGAGGTCGCCGAGGGTGAGGCCGTAGCGGGCGCGGAAGGTCTCGCCGGGGCTCTGGCCGTGGTCGGAGAGGACCACGATGCGGTAGGCGCGGGGGGCGTGTTCGGCGACCTTCGTGATCAGCGCGAGGGACCGGTCGAGCCGCTGGAGCACCTTCTCCACGTCGCTGCCGACGGGCCCCGAGTGGTGGGCCACTTCGTCGTACGCGACGAGGTCGGCGTAGACCGCGCTGCGCCCGGCGAGCATGTCCCCGATGACAGCGGCGACGACGACATCGCGCTCGACGACGGTCGCGAAGGCGCGGATGAAGGGGTAGAGCCCGCCACGGCCGACGCGCGGACGGCGCTTCTTGAGCCGGGCGCGGGTCGACTCGCCGATCTCGCGGCCGACTTCGGCGACGAAGGACAGGGCGGTGCGTACGGCGTTGGCGGGGTCGGAGAAGTAGGCGAAGTACCCGGCGCGCGAGCGGTTCTCCTTGCCGCGGCGTGCGGCCATGGAGAGGACGAGGGCGACCTGCTCGGCGCCGCCGCTGAAGAGGTTGCCGCGGCTGGCGCCGTCGAGGGTGAGGAGGCCGCCGTCGCCGGTGCGCTCGATGGCGCGGCGCTGGAGCTCGACGGCTGACGCGGGCCGGTTGGAGACCATGACCTCCCCGGTGTCCTTCTCGTACCAACGGAAGGCGGGGACATCGTGGTTGGAGCCGTGCAGGATGCCGAGCTGGCTCGCCCCGGTCTGGCTCGACCAGTCGGTGCGCCAGGGCGTGAGGCGATGGCTGGGCTCGCCCCCGTGACCGAGCCAGCCCGCGACAGTCGGCATGAGGCCCTTGTCCACGGCGGTGCGCAGGACGTCGTGGCCGACGCCGTCGAGCTGGATGAAGACGGTGCCGGGCGGGACGGGGCCGACCCTGCCTTCGGAGCGGCGGCGGCGCCTGCGGTCGGCGAGGCGGTAGAGGCGGCGGCGGTAGGCGTCGTCGTCGCGGACGGCGAGGGCGCCGCCGGTGGCGGAGGCGACGGCGGACATGACGGCGGCCACGACGACCGCGGTCTCGGCGTTGGCCTCACCGCGGCCGTCCGGAATCAGCCCGAGGGCGAGCAGGAGCAGCGACCCGTTGAGGAAGAAGGCGAGAAGTCCGAGCACGAGCGCGGGCACGAGCAGCAGAGCCCGCACGAGCAGGGGCCACACCAGCGAGGAGAGCAGGCCGAAGGCTCCGGCGCCCAGGGCGGCCGTGACGGCGATGCGGGTGGCGCTGTCACCGTCGTCGGACTGCAACTGGAAGTCGGGCAGGATCCCGGCGAGCGCGAGCATGGTGAGCGTACTGACCAGCCACACGGCGACGGATCTCCACAGAGCACTGCCGACCGCCCGCCATCGCCCTCGCCCCACGCCGTGCCGCCTCACGTTTCATGACAGATCAGGACACCAGCGTGTCACAGGGTGAAAAGGTCGGCGGGCGGGGAAGGGTCAGCGGCCGTCGTACCCCGCGGTCGGCATGGAGAGCCGCCGGTGGACATGGGCCTTCATCACCGCGTCGTACGACGGTTCCGCGAGGCCCGCCGTCTCGATCCGCACCCCGCGCCGCCCGCACTCCGCGGTGAACTCGTCCGGCGAGCGCAGCGCGCGGTCGAGGACCCGGCGGCTCGGCACGACGAAGAGGTCCACGAGGCCCTCGTCCACGTCGGCCCAGAGCACGGCGTGATCGGCGGGCAGCCCGCGGACGACGAGTTCCCGGGTGACGACGTACCCCCTGGCGGCGGCCCATCGCGCGCACATCGCGTGCTGGCTGCGGGAGTCCACCAGGAAGGGATCGGCGTCCAGCTCCTCCAGCGGTGTCAGGCTCGCGATCGCCGCGACCCGCAGCACTGTCACGCTCGCGGTGTCTCCCATCGCGTCCCCCTCACCTCTGGCGTCAGCCGAAGACCCTACTCCTGGCCGTAGGCTCGTAAACAGTCGCGCGAAGGAGGAACCGGAGTGCCGGTGGAGATCACCTGGTGGGGTCATGCCACCTGCACGGTCGAGGACTCCGGGCTCCGGGTGCTCACCGACCCGCTGTTCGCCCGCCGCCTCGCCCATCTGCGCCGGCGCAGAGGCGCGCTCCCGCCTCCCGAGGCGGCCGTCGCCGACGCCGTGCTCCTCTCCCATCTGCACGCCGACCATCTGCATCTGCCGTCCCTCGCACGGATCGCCCCCGGCACGCGCGTGCTGCTGCCGCGCGGCGCCCGCAGGCAGGTGCCGGGGCTCGCGCGCAGGCTCTCCCATCTGCGTCTCATCGACGTCGTTCCGGGCGACGAGGTGCGGATCGGCGAGCTCGTCGTACGGGTGGTGACGGCGCGGCACGACGGGCGGCGGTTGCCCGTGGGCCCGCACGCCGCGCCCGCTCTCGGCTTCGTGGTGCGGGGCGAGGCACGGACGTACTTCGCCGGGGACACCGGTCTTTTCGACTCGATGGCCGAAGAGGTCGGGGACGTCGACGTGGCGCTGCTTCCGGTCGGCGGCTGGGGGCCGTATCTCGGCCATGGTCATCTCGACGCGGGCCGCGCGGCGGTCGCCCTCGCCAGAATCGCGCCGCGCAGTGCGGTGCCGGTGCATTACGGGACGTACTGGCCGTACGGCATGGACGCCGTGCGACCGCATGAATTCCACACGCCGGGCGAGGAGTTCGTGCGCCAGGCCGCGCTGCTCGCGCCCGAGGTGGCGGTGCACCGCCTGGGGCACGGCGAGAGCGTGCGGCCCGAGGTCACCAAGGGAGAGCCTCAGTGATCCTCGCCGCAGCGGCCCAGGTGCCGCCGGAGTCGACGCAGCAGGCGGTCGGCTATCCGTCGCTGTTCCTGCTCATCGTGCTCGGCGCGCTGGTGCCGGTGGTGCCGACGGGGGCGCTGGTCAGCTCGGCCGCCGTGGTGGCGGTGCACCAATCGGCGCCCTTCGCGCTGCTGGTGGTGTTCGGGGTCTCGGCGTTCGCCGCGTTCCTCGGGGACATGGCGCTGTACTGGCTCGGGCGGCGGGGCATGCGCTCGAAGAACGGCTCGCGCTGGCTCGCGGCGATCCGTGACCGCGCTCCCGAGGACCGTCTCGCGCAGGCGCAGGCCAAGCTCGCGGACCACGGGGTCCTGGTCCTCGTGCTCTCCCGTCTCGTCCCCGCCGGACGGATTCCGGTGATGCTGGCGTGCCTCATGGCAAAGATGCCGCTGCGCGAGTTCGCCCGCGGCGACGTGCCTGCGTGCCTCGCCTGGGCCGTGACGTACCAGCTGATCGGCATCCTCGGCGGCTCCCTCTTCAAGGAGCCGTGGGAGGGCGTGGTGGTGGCGGTCGGTCTCACGGTGCTGATCAGCGTGGCGCCGACGGTGTGGCGCAAGGTCCGGCGTACGGCGTCCTGAGCGGCTCGGCAGCGCCCCGTAAGGGGCGCGGGGAACTGCGCGACAAGCCACGGCGCGGATCAAGGCCTAGGAGCGCGGACCCCTGGCGAGTACGCGGGACGAACCGACCGGCAGGTCCCACAGGTCCTCCCGAGCCATCCCTGCCGCCTCCCAGGCGCCCCGCACCCGGGTCAGCGGTTCGAGCACGGGCTCGCCGGACAGCAGGAACGTGCCCCAGTGCATCGGGGCGAGGCGGCGCGCCCCGACGTCGGCCGCCGCCCGCACCGCCTCCTCCGGATCGCAGTGGACATCGCTGAGCCACCACCGCGGGTGGTAGGCGCCGATCGGGAGGAGGGCGAGGTCGATGCCGGGATAGCGGGCGCCGATCCGCTCGAACCAGTGGCCGTAGCCCGTGTCGCCCGCGAAGTAGACGCGCTGCCCGTCGCGGTCGGTGAGGATCCACCCGCCCCACAGCGTCCGGCAGGTGTCGATCAGGCTCCGCTTGGACCAGTGGTGTGCGGGCACGAAGTCGAGGCGCACCCCCGCGAGTTCGGCTGCCTCCCACCAGTCGAGCTCGGTGACCCTGGTGAACCGGCGGCGCGTGAACCACCGGCCGAGCCCTGCGGGTACGAACACCGGTGTGTCCCTGGGGAGTCGGGCGAGGGTCGGGGCGTCCAGGTGGTCGTAGTGGTTGTGGCTGATGACGACCGCGTCGACACGCGGCAGCGCGCTCCAGGCGACTCCGGGAGGTGTGACGCGGGCCGGGGTGCCGAGGATCTTGCGGGACCAGACGGGATCGGTGAGGACCGTGAGCCCACCGATCCGCACGACCCAACTGGCGTGCCCGACCCAGGTGACGGCGACGGTGCGGTGGTCCACGCGCGGCAAGGGCCCCGGCTCGAAGGGCAGCCGCTGAATGTCGGCGAGGCCCTCGGGAGTGGGCCGCAGGGCACCTTCACGAGCAAACCGCGCGAAGTCCCGAAGCCCGGGCAAGGGCGCGGTGAGCCGATCGACGAACGACTTCGGCCAGAGCCGGGGCGCCGGCGGGTCGAGGGGGATGGAGGTGGCGGGACCTGAGGCCACCCGGGCAAACAGTCCACCACGGCCGGGCACCCCGGCACCACGGACACCCCCAACACCGGGCTCCAAGGCCACAGGGCGCACGGATCCCGCGTCCACGGATGCCTCCGCGCCCTGCGCCTGCCGCACCCCTCGCCGCCCGGAAGCCCCGACCTCACGGACATCCCCAACACCGGGCCCCAAGGCCACTGAGCCCGCCGCGCCGGAGGCCGCGGATCCGACATACACGGACCCGGTGTCCGCGGACCCCGCGTCCGCAGCCACCCCCGAACCCTGCGCCTGCCGCTGCCCCCGTTGCCGCTCGGCGGGGCGGGGCGTTTGCTGTGGCTGCTTCGCCTGGGTGGGCTGGGGCGTGTGGCCGGGCTGCTGCGGTTGCGTCTCTTGCTTCACCGGGGAGGCTCCATGCGCTGTGATGCTGCGCTGAGGTCGTCGAAGGCCGATCCAAGCTTGCTCAACGCCCGTTCCACGTGCGGTAGTTCCAGCGCGTCCGGTGCGGCGAGAGCCGCCAGGCGTTCCTGCCGGGTCGAGCCCAGTAGAGGCCCGGTGGACAGACGTACGTGTAGTGCTCCCAGCTCGTCGCCGAAGCGGTGGCCGCCCGGCGCGGGCATCCCGAGGCGTTCGCCCAGGAAGTCCTCCAGGTCCTGCGAGTCGCCGACTCCGCGCGCGGCGAGGGCGGGGCGCAGCGGGCCGAGGTCCACGTAGAGGTGACGGCCCGCCGCCGGGGGCCGGGCCAGCGCACCCGCGGCGAGCACCGCCCGCTGCACGGCGGCGGCCACGCGCGCGTGCAGGCGGGTCGCGCGGGCAAGGCGGTCGGTCACCTCGTCCGGCTCACCCAGCGCGTACGACGCCGCCGCCGCGACCGGCGCCGCGACACACGCCCCGAGCGCGGTGAGGGCGTCAAGGGTGCGGGCCCGCAGCGCCGAGCCCCGCGCATCGGCCGGAAAACGGGCGGCCGCCGCGGGCCAGCCCGGCGGCAGGAACGATCCGGAGAGATCGGTCAGGACCGTCACCCGTCCCGGGTCCATCTCGGCCGGACTGACCAGGACCGTGTCGTGCGGGCGATGCAGGGTGTCGCGCCAGGTCTCGTCACCGACGATGTGCAGCCCCTCGTCCGCTGCCGCCTCCACGGCTTCGTGGAGCACTTCCGGCGGCGGCACGGTGGCGGTCGGGTCGTCGGCGACGGAGAGCACGAGGAGGCGCGGGGTGCCGCCCTCGGCACGGATACGGCGGACGGTCTCCATGAGGGCGTAGGGATCGGGGACGCCACCGCACTCGGCGGGCGTCGGCACGTGGTACACCGACCGGCCGAGCAACCGCACCTGCGGCGCCCACCAGGCGGGACAGGGCCGCGGCAGCAGGACGTCGCCGCCACCGAGGGCGGCGGTCAGCGCGAGCAGCAGGGACGCGGCGCCGGGCGCGGCGACGACCTGGTCCCGCTCCACCGGGAGGCCGCGCCGGGCCCAGTAGCCGCTCGCGGCATCCAGGAGTGCGGGGCTGCCGCCGGGGGGTTCGGCGTGCGCGCCGCCCGCGGCACCGGCGAGCACGGCGGACAGCTCGGGCAGGACCGGGAGGCCTGGCTCCGGCAGGGGAGGTCCGTACCGGACAGGGCCACGGCCTTCGGGTTCCGTCCGCATGCGTCAATCGAAGCGTGACGGGCGGCTCCGCGCGCGCGGGAGCCTCCGGCCGAGTGGTTCCTCCCCCGGACCCGCCGCCCTGCCGTTCCCGGATCCGCCCTGCCGGTCTCCGGATCCACCCTGCCGATCTCTGCCCTGCCGGTCTCCGGATCCGCCCCGCGGGTCTCGGACCCGACCTGCCGTTCCCGGATCCGCCCCGCCGGTCTCCGGATCCACCCCGCGGGTCTCGGACCCGACCTGCCGTTCCCGGATCCGCCCCGCCGGTCTCCGGATCCACCCTGCCGGTCTCCGCCCCGCCGGTCTCCCGCCCCGCCGGCCCCCGGATCCACCCTTCCGGGACCCGGATCCACCCATGCCCGAGCAGGCCGGTCAGTCTTCGGCAGCCGCCAGCCCCGCCAGCTCCCGCTCCAGCCCCTTCCCCTTCGTCTCCACCACCGCGGACGCGACATCGGCCAGCTTGCGGTTCGTGGTCTGGGAGACGCGGCGCAGCACCGTGAAGGCCTTGTCCACGTCGCAGGTCAGGACGTGCATGACGATGCCGCAGGCCTGGTCGACCACGGGGCGGGTGCGCAGGGCCGTGCCGAGGTGGTCCAGTTCGGCGAGCGCCGCGCGGTAGCGGCGGTCGCGGACCAGGCCCGTCGTGGCGAGGTCGCCCAGCGCCCGGGCGGGGCCGTGCCGGACGTCGTCGAGGGCGCCGGGGCGGAAGCTGAACAGGGTCAGGGTGACCGTGAGCCCCGCGCGCTGGAAGGGCAGCGTGACGCTGGAGCGTACGCCGGTGTCGAGCGCCATGGCGCGGTACGCGGGCCACCGTTCGTCCCGCAGAAGGTCACCGGTCTCCACCGGCGCACCCCGCTCCTGCGCCGCCGGTATGGGCCCGTCGCCCGAGCGCAGCTGGACGGAGACGAGACCGGCGAGGTCGGGGTGGGTCACCGAGGCGGGATGTTCACCGCCGCCGTCCGAGACGGTCGTGCCCGCGCCGCAGCACGCGGTGGTGCAGCGCACGGCCTGTTCCGCCAGTTCCGAGAGCCTGCGCCCGGGCAGCGCCGATTCGGGTCCCGCGAGGTCGAGGTCCGGTTCCGCTGTGAGGGGCATGGTGGTTTCCTCCTCCTTACCTCTCCTTCCCTCCGCCTTCCCGCGAGTTCCCCCGGAAAACGGCCGCAGCGGATACGTTCGGCACATGGCGCAAACGGAGGAGTTCGGTGAAGAGATTGCGGATTTCGTGCGCCGCGTCGCCGAGTTGAAGTCGGCGCGCGCCGTTCCGGCGGGCGACCTCGGCAGGGTTCTCGACGCGGCGATCTTCGAACTCGACCATGTCGCCGAACAGTTGAGGCCGCTCTACGAACGGCTCGCCGCCGACGGCCACTTGGGCGGCGGCGCGCCCGACCGGGAAGAGCAGCGGCTGCTGCGGGCCATCTTCCAACGCCTCCCCCTGCCCGTGGCCCTGGTCGACCGGGAGTCGGTGGTCCGGCGGATGAACTTCACCGCGACCGGCTTCACGGGCGTACGCGCGGGCTACGCCACCGGCAGACCGCTGACCGGACTCCTGCTGCACGCGGACCGGGCCGCGTTCCGCTCGCAGACCGCTGCGGTCGCACGTGGCGAGGGCGACCGCAGCCTCACCGTCCATCTCCAGCGCGATCCGCGGCTCCCGGTCCGCGCGACGCTCACCGCCCTGCGGCCCGGCGCCGAGCCGCGCACGGCGGTCCTGGTGGTGCTCCAGCCGGGGACTCGGCCCGCGGGCTCACACGTATCGGAATCGGCTCAGGAGACCTTCCAGCCGCCCGCCCCCGATCTCGGCGAGGCGACCCGGCACGCGGCCCGCATGGACCTCGCGGACGCCATGACCACCGCCCTGCTCACCGCCCCCGCTGGTGACCGCGCGGCCGTGCTCGAACGCGCGGCCGGTGTCCTGCACCCGCGGTTCGCGGACTGGGTGATTACCGACGAGGGGGCGGCTCGGCAGCGGCGGACGACCGTCCTGGGGCCGAAGGACGCACCGGTGGGCGACGTCCTCGCGCAGGCGCCCGCCGCGTGCCCCCTCGTGGTCGAGGCGGCACGCGGCGGGGCGCCCATGCTGCAGGTGCGTCCGGAGGACCCGGACTCCTTCGGCCGGGACGCGTCCGGCGCCCCCGTCCTCGTACGCGCGCAGGTGAACTCCCTGCTGTGCGTGCCGCTGAGGGGACGCTCGGACGGGCCGGTGGAGGGTGTCCTGACGCTGTTCAGGAGCGGGGCGCGGCTCGCCTTCTCGATGGCCGAGGCACAGACGGTCGACGTGATGTCGCGCCACATCGCGCTGGCCATGACCCGCCGCGCGGGCCGCGGGACATCCGAACAGAACTGACGGGACACCCGAACAGACCTAAGCGGCGTCCTGCATGACCTCTTCGCGCAGGCGGTCGCAGCAGCGGCTGATCAGGCGCGAGACGTGCATCTGCGAGATGCCGAGCTGCTCGGCGATGCGGCTCTGCGTCATGTCGCCGAAGAACCGCATGTAGAGGATGTCGCGCTCCCGCTCGGGCAGCGCTGCGATGCGGGGCTTGACGGCCTCGCGGTCGATGACGACGTCGAGCGCGGGGTCGGCCGCGCCGAGTGCGTCGCGCAGCGCGTATCCGTCCTCGCTGCCCGGCAGTTCGGCGTCCAGGGAGAGCGCGGTGAAGCTGTCGAGCGCTTCGAGCCCGGCCGCCGCGTCCTCCTCGGAGAGCTGCGCCTTCTCGGCGATCTCGGCGAGAGTCGGCGCACGCCCGGGGACCGTCTGGGCCAGGTCCTGGCGGGCGAACCGCACCCGGTTGCGCAAGTCCTGCACACGGCGCGGCACATGGAGGGTCCACATGTGGTCACGGAAGTGACGCTTGATCTCGCCGGTGACGGTCGGCACCGCATAGCTCTCGAAGGCGCTGCCACGCTCGGGGTCGTAACGGTCGACGGCCTTGACGAGGCCGAGGGCCGCCACCTGGCGCAAGTCGTCAAGGGCTTCGCCACGGTTACGGAACCGGCCCGCGAGCCGCTCGGCCATCGGCAGCCAAGCCTTGACCAACTCCTGGCGCAGTGCGTCGCGTTCGGGACCGTGCGGCATCTCGGTGAGCCTGCGGAAAGCGGCTGCGGTGTCGGGGGCGTCGTCGTGCGGATGGCGCTTCGTCTGTCGCGCGTCGGATCGCATGATGCGTCGCAACTCCCTTGTCGGTGCCTTGGGTTGAAGAGTCACCGTGGGCTGCACGCGGCATCACGTCGGGGCACACCCGGGGCGAGCGCAAGCTGCTCCCACGGACGTGCCTCCGGTCCGAAGCACTATGAACTCCGCCTGCCCCGAGGCCCGGGAGGCAAACACATGTGCGCTACGGGGGGGGGCGGAACCCGCCCGCTACCGGGGGGGGCGGCACCCGCGGGAGTGGGCGCCGCCCTGCCGCCTTCATGTGGCGCGGCGTACGGCTTCCGCCTCGTCGGCGTTCGCGGCGTGCTTGGGGCGCGCGACGGACGGCAGCATCCACTCCTCGTACCGGCCGAGTGCCAGGATCACTCCCAGCATCACCACCGGGATGAACACAGCGAGAACAGCCATGACTCCTTCCCTCCCGGTACCGCCCGTGGGGGGTGCACGGGCCGGGTCTCCCCACTTCTTCCGGGCAAACCCGCATGGACCGCCCCCACAGGGGTACTGCGGCGGAACGACTCACCCCCCACAGGAAGGGCCCCACCATGGCTGTCGTCGTAAGGGACGTCATGACACCGGGCGTCGTGGCGGTCGGTCCCGATGCCTCGTTGGTGGAAGCGGCGCAGCTGATGCGCGCGCAGGACATCGGTCACGTCCTGGTGGCCACGGCCGGCCGGGTCGTCGGGGTGCTCACCGACCGGGACATCACCCTGCGGGCCGTCGCCGACGGCGCCGATCCCCTCACCGTCAGCGCGCAGGCCATCTGCACCCCGAATCCGGTGATGGTCGCTCCGGACGACGCGGTGGCGTCGGCGGTCAGCCTGATGCTCGAGAACGCCGTCCGCAGGCTGCCCGTCGTCGAGGACGGACAGCCGGTGGGGATGGTGACCCTCACGGATCTCGCCGCCTCGGCCTGAGACCCGACCCTGAGGGAGCGGGTCCGGTTGCACGGTGGTGCGGGGGGAGCGACCGGACCCGCGGCACGGGCCCGGCCCGGCCTGGGGCCGGGCCGGATCGTCCCCGGAGGTCCGTCACGGTCGTGCCCCTGGGGCGGGTTATGGACCCGTGGGCAGCGACCGGCCCAGCCGGTGACAGGTGAAACGATAAATCAGCCGCCCCGCGGTCACGATCCGCTGAGCGCGGCCACTGTCCGGATAACGCAGGGGGCGGCGAGCGAGGGCCCGGTCGGCTTCGGCCTCAGCTCCGCAGCGTCTGGGACGGCAACTCCCCGAACCTGGCGTGGTATTGCTCGGCGAACCTCCCCAGATGACCGAAGCCCCACCGGTGCGCCACCTCGCTCACGCTGAGCGCGCCGGGCTCCGCGGCCCGCAGCTCGTCCCGCACGCGGGTCAGCCGCACGTCCCGTACGTACGCCATGGGCGACATGCCCACATAGCGGCGGAACGCCTCCTGGAGCCAGCGCACCCCGACCCTCGCCTCGGCCGCGAGCCCGGCCGGCGTGAACGGATGCTCGGGCCGCTCCTGGACGGCGTCCATCGCGCGCTTCACGGGCGCCGGGCGCAACTTCTGGGCCGGAGCGGCGAGTTCGTCACGGAAGGGGTGCTCGGCGGCGAGCAGCAGCCCGTTCAGTATCGCCTCCTGGAGGGGCGCGGCGATCAGGGGCGTATACAGCGACGCCTGGCCGTACGGCGCGCCCGGCTCCTCGCGCAGATCCTCGATGACCGTGGTGACAAGACGGGCCCAACTGCGGCCGGGGCCACGGGTGGTGTCCAGTTCGGGGCCGAGCGACAGCGGGGCGCGGACGGGCCGCCCGAGCAGCTGCTCGAGGCGCCGGTCGAGCGCCTCGCGGTCCATCTTCACCGCCAGGATCCGGCAGTCGCCGGTCCACCGCTCCACCACCGTGTCGCCGACGGGCTGGAACACCCCGGCGCGCTCCGCCGTCGCGACGGTGCCCGCGCCGTCGCCCTGCCGGAAGTGCATGTGCCCGCCGAGCAGTATGTTCACGTGGTACGCGCCGAGTTCGCCGAGCCGCATCCGCACATCGGCGCCGCAGCTGAGCTCGCCGACGGTGAGCGCGCCGAGCTGCCCGATGTCGAACTCGGCGCTGAAGGGGCGCGGTCCGTCGAGGACATCCATGAAGTTGCTGTAGAACGTGGCACCGATCATCTGCCGTGCCTCGTCCACGTCCGCGGTCCTGAAGGTCGTCCTCAGTGCTTCAGCACTCACGCGTGACTCACCCGCTCCCCCGCCATCACTCGCGCTCCCCCGCGGCTACACCCTGCGCCCCAGCAGACTCAGCAGCTTCGTCTGCACATCGGCGCCCCGCGGCGGTTCCACCGCGGGGGCAAAGAGCCCGGTCTTCGCCAAGTCGGCAGCGTACGGCGTGATTTCCCGTACGGAAAAGGCGACGAGGTCGTCCGGAAGCTTTTCGTCCGCGCCGATGGCCCGGGAGAGGTCCCAGGCGTGCACGACGAGGTCGCTGATCATCTGCCCGCAGTAGAAGTCCGCGGCGGTCTCGCCGAAGGAGAGGTGGACCGTGCGGTCGAGGGCGCCCGGCTCGCGGAACGCCTCGCGGGACGCGGCGGCCGCCGTGTCCCAGGAGGCGACCGGGTCGGGTCCGAGCATGTCGCCGTCGAAGGCGTCGCCGACGGATTCGATGGTGGCGCCGTCACGGACCAGCGAGGGCACCCAGAGCTGCTCGGTGGTGAGGTGGTTGACGAGGTCGTGCACGGACCAGTCGGTGCACGGCGTAGGCGCGTCCCATTGATCGGCACCGACCGCGTGCACCCGGTCGGTGAACAGGTCGAGGGCGGCCGCGTGCCGGGCGAGGAGCGGGTGGCCCGCCGGATCGGACGGGCCCGCTGTGCCAGTCGTGTCTGCCATACCCGCCATTGTCCTCCTGGAGCCAGGAGGCGCTACCGCTTCCGCTCCACCCGGCGCTCGTCCCAGACCGGCTCGGGCGTCTCGCGTACGAGACCGTCGCTGCCGAAGACGAGATAGCGGTCGAAGGAGCGGGCGAACCAGCGGTCGTGGGTCACGGCGAGGACCGTTCCCTCGTATGCCTCAAGGCCTTCCTGGAGCGCCTCCGCCGATTCCAGGTCGAGGTTGTCGGTGGGCTCGTCGAGCAGCAGGGCGGTGGAGCCCTCAAGCTCCAGGAGCAGGATCTGGAAGCGCGCCTGCTGGCCGCCCGAGAGCCGCTCGAAGCGCTGCTCGGCCTGCCCGGTGAGTTCGTAACGGCGCAGGCGCGACATCGCGGGGCCCTTGGCCTGGGCGTGCTCGCGCCACAGGATGTCAAGGAGCGTGCGGCCGAAGAGCTCCGGGTGGGCGTGGGTCTGCGCGAAGTGGCCCGCCACGACGCGCGCGCCGAGCTTCCAGTCGCCGGTGTGCGCGACGTCGCCGCCGGCGAGGAGGCGCAGGAAGTGCGACTTGCCCGAGCCGTTCGAGCCGAGGACGGCGACCCGCTCGCCGTAGAAGACCTCCAGGTCGAAGGGTTTCATCAGGCCGGTCAGTTCGAGGTCCTTGCAGGTGATGGCCCGGATGCCGGTCCGCCCGCCCTGTAGCCGCATGGTGATGTCCTGCTCGCGGGGCGGCTCGGGCGGCGGCCCCGCCTCCTCGAACTTGCGCAGCCTGGTCTGCGCGGCGGCGTACCGCGAGGCGAGCTCGTGGCTGATCGACGCTGCCTGCCGCAGGCTGAGCACCAGCTTCTTCAGCTGGGCGTGCTTCTCGTCCCAGCGCCTGCGCAGCTCCTCGAAGCGCGCGAACCGCTCGCGCCGCGCCTCGTGGAAGGTGGCGAAGCCGCCGCCGTGCACCCAGGCGTCGGCGCCCGCGGGCCCCGGCTCGACGCTGACGATCTTCTCGGCGGCGCGGGCGAGGAGCTCGCGGTCGTGCGACACGAAGAGGACGGTCTTGCGCGTCTCCTTGAGCCGCTCCTCCAGCCAGCGCTTGCCCGGTACGTCGAGGTAGTTGTCCGGCTCGTCCAGGAGCAGCACCTCGTCGCCGCCGCGCAGCAGGGCTTCGAGCACGAGGCGCTTCTGCTCGCCGCCGGAGAGCGTGCGGACCTCGCGGAACTGCGCCTTGTCGTACGGGATGCCGAGCGCGGCCGTGGTGCACATGTCCCAGAGCGTCTCGGCCTCGTAGCCGTGCGCCTCGGCCCAGTCCGAGAGGGCTTGGGCGTACTGGAGCTGGGCGGCCTCGTCGTCGACGGTCATGATCAGGTGCTCGGCGACGTCCACGGCCTTCGCGGTCTCGCGGATACGGGCGTTCGATACGGAGACGAGCAGGTCGCGCACGGTCGTCTCGTCGCGCACAGAGCCCACGAACTGCGGCATGACGCCGAGGCCTCCGCTGACGGTGACGGTGCCGCCGTGGGGCTGGATCTCGCCCGAGATCAGGCGGAGCAAAGTGGTCTTGCCCGCGCCGTTCGCCCCGACGAGGGCGACGATGGCGCCCTCGCCGACACGGAAGGAGACATCACCGAGCAGGGCTCGGCCGTCCGGCAGGTAGTACTCGATGTGCGCGGCTTCCAGATGTCCCATGCGGGGGATTCTCCGTGGGAGGTGCGCATTGCTGCAAATGCGTTTCGGCCCTTCCGTTTCAGCCGGGGGTCGACCCTTCCGTTTCGGGCGGGATCGGCCCTTCCGTTTCAGCCGGGACAGGCAGGGGAGAGGAAACCGCCCTGCGGGGTACCCGCGCCCCATGCCTCTGCGAACGCGCCTCATCGCCCTGGACCATCAGACCTTCAACGCCGTCGCCACCCGGCACTGGCCGGGCGCCGACCGCCTCCTGCCCCGGCTGAGCCGCAGCGCGAACCACGGTCTTCTGTGGTTCGGCGTGGCCGCCGGGATCGCGGCGACCCGTACGCCGCGCGCGCGGCGTGCCGCGTTGCGCGGGACCGCGTCGCTCTCGCTGGCCTCCGCCACCATCAACACCCTCGGCAAGCGCTCGGTGCGCCGGGCAAGGCCGCTGCTCGACGGGGTGCCGCTGATGAGGCAGCTGAAGCGGCAGCCGATCACCACGTCCTTCCCCTCGGGGCACTCCGCTTCGGCCGCCGCGTTCGCCACCGGGGTCGCCCTTGAGTCGCGTGGCTGGGGTGCGGGCGTCGCGCCGGTCGCGGGCGCCGTCGCGCTGTCCCGCGTCTACACCGGTGTGCACTTCCCGAGCGACGTCCTCGCGGGGGCCGCGCTCGGCGCGGGCGCGGCCTTCGCCGTGCGCGGCATGGTGCCGACCCGGAACCTGCTGCCGCCGCCGGGCAGGCCGCGCGTCGACGCCCCCGCCCTGCCCGGCGGCAAGGGTCTGGTCCTGGTGGTCAACTCCGCCGCCCGCACCCCCGGACGTACGGAGGCGCTGCTCGAGGCCCTGCCGCTCGCCGAGGTCGTGGAGTGCGAACCGGGGGACCTGGACGCGGAGTTGGAGAAGGCCGCCGGACGGGCACGGGTGCTCGGCGTGTGCGGCGGGGACGGCACCGCCAACGCCGCGGTCGCCGTCGCCCTGCGCCACCGGATGCCGCTCGCGGTACTTCCGGGCGGCACGCTCAACCACTTCGCGTACGACATCGGGGTCGAGGAGCCGCGCGACCTCTGCCGGGCCGTCGAGGCGGGTGACGCGGTCGCCGTGGACGTCGGGCGCTTCAGCTCCGAGAGCGGTCCGCAGGGGTACTTCCTCAACACCTTCAGCCTCGGCGTCTACCCCGAGCTCGTGCGGCTGCGCGACCGCTGGGCCCACCGCATCGGCGGCCGGGCCGCCGCGGTCCTGGCCGCGGTCCGACTGCTGCGCTCCGACCGGCAGCCACTGAGCGCCGAATTCCGGGGCAGGCAACGGGCGTTGTGGCTGCTCTTCGCGGGCAACTGCACCTACCACCGGCTCGGGTTCACCCCCGGCCGCAGGCTCGACCTGGCCGACGGACTGCTCGACGTACGCATCGTGCACGGCGGCCGCAGGCCCGGCTCGCGGCTGCTCGCGGCGGCGCTCGCGGGTCCGCTGATGCGCTCGCCGGCGCAGGCCGCGGTGCGGCTTCCCCGGCTGCGGGTGGACGCTCTGGAGCCGGGGACCGTGGTGGCGTACGACGGTGAAGTGACCGTCGCTCAGGGCGAGTTGCTCATCGACAAGCTGCCCGAGGCGCTGACCGTGTACCGGCCGCTCCCGCCGAGCCGCTGACCACATAGTGATATGCGGGTCTCATTATTCGACATGGCGGCGTACCGTTCGATCCGCCGCAGCGAGCGGCAGCGAACGTGAAGGAGTTCCCGTCATGCCGGAGGAGACCGCCGTCTACACGCACGGACACCACGAGTCCGTCCTGCGCTCCCACACCTGGCGGACCGCCGCCAACTCGGCCGCCTACCTCGTCGACGCGGTGAAGCCGCACATGCGGATCCTGGACATCGGCTGCGGCCCCGGCACCATCACCGCCGACCTGGCCGCACTCGTCCCCGACGGACACGTCACGGGTGTCGACCACGCGCCCGGCATCCTGGACCGGGCCCGCGCGACGGCGGCCGAACGCGGCCTGGACAACGTGGAGTTCGCCGTCGCCGACGTGCACGCCCTGGACTACCCGGACGACTCCTTCTGCGTCGTCCACGCGCATCAGGTGCTCCAGCACGTCGGCGACCCGGTGCGCGCCCTGAGCGAGATGCGGCGCGTCTGCGCGCCCGGCGGCATCGTCGCCGCCCGCGACGCGGACTACTCGGCGATGACCTGGTACCCGAAGTCCCCCGTCATGGACGGCTGGCTGGACCTGTACCGGCGGGTGGCCCGCGCCAACGGCGGCGAGCCGGACGCGGGAAGCCGCCTCAAGTCCTGGGCCCTGGCCGCCGGTTTCGAGGACATCACCGCAGGCGCGAGCACCTGGTGCTACAGCTCGCCTCAGGAGCGCACCTGGTGGAGCGGGCTCTGGGCGGACCGCACGGTCGCCTCCGGCTACGCGGGGCTGGCCGTGGAGGGCGGGCACGCCGACGCCGGCGAACTGCGGGCCTTCGCGGACGGCTGGCGGGCGTGGGGAGAGCGGGAGGACGGCTGGTTCGCCGTGCTGCACGGCGAGATCCTCTGCCGGAAGTGACCGGGAGAGATGCTCTGTCAAAAGTGACCGGCATCGCTCAATTCGCTGCGTAGCGCGGCCAGTTGGGGGTACCCGGACGGCAGGAGGTAAGACACTATGGTTCCCATCCTGCTTGTCCTTCTGCTGGCCCTGCTCCTCTTCGGCG
Organism: Streptomyces sp. NPDC054866; assembly: GCF_053610745.1. NCBI lineage: Bacteria > Bacillati > Actinomycetota > Actinomycetes > Kitasatosporales > Streptomycetaceae > Streptomyces > Streptomyces sp. NPDC054866. The sequence goes on along the minus strand of NZ_JBSGZA010000001.1, from coordinate 729,458 downwards.
CGGGGTTCGCCGTGAAGATCCTCTGGTGGATCGCCATCGCCGTGCTCGTCATCTGGCTGGTCGGATTCCTGATGCGCAGCACGACGGCCACCGGGACGAGGTCCCGCTGGTACCGCTGGTAGACCCGGAAGTCCCCGAGCCCGCGGGCCTCAGCCCGCGGGCTCGGCCTGCCTGGGGCTGGTCCACGCGCAGTTCGGCCACCCGGCAAGCTGGTTGGCCTCCCAGGATGCCCGCCTCGGACAGGACGTTGTGGTGCGCGAGCAGATCGCGCTGCTGGGGCTTCAGATGTACGTGCTCACTGGTCTCGCTCCTCACTCCGCGCGCGGAGTCCGGGTGACCCCGCGCCCCGCGGCCAAACCTCAGCCGCGCAGGGCGTGCAGCTTGCGGCGGGCCGGTCCCAGGGCGCGCCCCGAGCGCAGGAGTCCCGCCCAGGGATCGGTGCGGGCCTGCTCGACGGCGTCCTCGATGGTCCAGCGGCGGGCGCCGAGCGCCGGATCGTCGAGGTCATCCCAGGCGACGGGCACGGCGACCGGAGCGCCGGGCTTGGCGCGGACCGAGAAAGGGGCGACGGCGGTCTGCGCGTACGCGTTGCGCTGCACGTCCAGATAGAGCCGGTCGCCGCGGTCCTTCTTGCGGGCGGCCGTCGTGAACTGCTCGGGATGCGCCTGGGCGAGGGTTTCGGCGACGTCCTTGGCGAAGGCGCGTACGTCGTCGAAGTCGTGGCGGCCGTTGAGGGGCACGATGACGTGCAGTCCGCGCGAGCCCGTGGTCATCAGGGCGGACGGCAGTCCGACGTGGTCGAGCAGTTCACCCAGGAGACGCGCCGCCTCGCGGACGGGGCCGAAGTCGTCCTTGGCCGGGTCGAGGTCGAAGACGAGCCGGTCGGGATGGGTGACACCGCCGGCGCCGCCGACGCGGGACGTCCAGCGGTGCAGCGTGAGGCAGGCCTGGTCGGCGAGGTAGAGGAGCGTGGCGGTGTCGTCGCACACCGTGTGGGTGACGGTGCCGCCCTCCTTGGCGACCTCGACGCGGGTGATCCAGTCCGGGTAGTGGTCAGGGGTGTCCTTCTGCATGAAGCGGGGTCCGTCGACCCCGTCCGGGTGCCGCTCCAGCATCAGGGGGCGGCCGCGCAGATGGGGCAGCATGAACGGGGCGACGGCCCGGTAGTAGTCGGCGAGGTCCCCTTTCGTGTGGCCCGCTCCTTCCGCATGGCCCGCTCCGCCGCCCGCCGGGAAGAGGACCTTGTCGGGCCGGTGCAGCTGTACGGTGCGGCGCCCCGCCCGCAGGGTTCGTGCACTGGTCATGTGGGGTTCCTTTCATGCTGCACAGGGGTGCTGACAACACCTGAGGACGGGGGCCGGCGGGCGTGCCACGGGCCGCCCGCGCCGGAAGGATTCAGGCAGACGGTTCAGGGTGGACCGGAGTGAGCGAGGCACACCATGACGTACGGAACGCAGAGACATCCGGGGCACCGGCCCTCCCGCCCGAGCGGCGGTGAGGCCTCCGCTCCCCCGCACGTCCGGGCCGCGTTCGCGCTCTGGATCACCGCGGTCGTGGCGGGCTTCTTCGAGACGGTGCTCGTGGTCGGGGGGCTGCTGTCCGGCGGCGACACGTCCGCCGGGGAGGTGGCGGGCGGCGTGCTGCTGCGGATGACCGTGTTCTCCGCGGCCGTCCTGGTCGCCGTCCAGCTGCGCCGGGGCAGGAACTGGGCCCGCCTGACGCTCGCCGTGGGGCTCGGCGTCCTCGGCACGCTGTCCCTGGTGAGCGAACCCCTCCGATGGCTGGCCGGCGGCCACACCCTGGGGGACGCCTTCCGGGATCTGAAAGCGGTGGACGTCCTGTTCGGCGCGAGCCGCGTGCTGCATCTGAGCGCGGTGCTCGGGGCGATGGTCCTGATGTTCCGGCCCACGGCCAACGCCTGGTTCAGGGCTCGCTCGGCGGAGCCCGGGAGGCGCTGGAGGGCGCGGTCGGCGGACCCCGGAAGGCGCTGACCGGCCTCACCGCACGACCCCCTGCTCCACGAGCAGCCGCGCCGCCGCCGCGATGGACTCGGCGTCGATACCGGCGTCGTGCAGCTGTTCGTCGGGGGACGCCGAGCCCGGCATCGTGCTCACCGCGAGCCGCACCAGGCGCGGCACCGGACCCCCGTCGGCGAAGGCGTCCGCGACGGCGTCTCCGATGCCGCCCTCCGGCCGGTGGTCCTCGACGGTGAGCAGGCAGCCGGTGCGTTCGGCGGCCTCGCGCAGGGTGGCGCGGTCGACGGGCTTGACGGAGTACAGGTCGATGACCCGTACCTGGATGCCCTCGCTGTCCAGGAACTCGGCCGCGGTCAGCGCCTCGTGCACGGTCACACCCGCCGCGACCAGCGTGAGCCGGTCGGCGTCGGAGGAGCGCAGGATCTTGGAGCCGCCGATGGGGAACTCCTCACCGGGCCCGTAGATGACGGGCGTGTCCCCACGAGACGTACGCAGATACCGCACGCCGTCCAGGCCGGCCATCTGGGCGACGAGCTTGCCCGTCTGGTGGGCGTCGCACGGATACAGGACCGTCGAACCGTGCACGGCGCGGAACATCGCCAGGTCTTCGAGGCCCATCTGGGATGGGCCGTCCTGACCGATGGCCACGCCCGCGTGCGAGCCGACGAGGTTGATGCCGGAGCCGCTGACGGCCGCCATGCGGACGAAGTCGTGGGCGCGGGTGAGGAACGCGGCGAACGTCGACGCGTACGGGATCCAGCCGCGGGCCGCCAACCCCACGGCGGCGGCGACGAGTTGCTGCTCGGCGATGTAGCACTCGAAGAAGCGGTCGGGGTGTTCCTTGGCGAAGTACTCGGTCCGCGTGGAGTCGCCGACCTCCCCGTCCAGGGCCACGATGTCGCCGCGTGCGGTGCCGAGCGCGGTCAGCGCCTGGCCGAAGGCGGTGCGGGTGGCGACGGAGTCGCCCACCTCGTGGCGCGGCAGCTCCAGATGACCGCTGCGCGTCGCGTGCAGCGCCCGAGCGGCCGGGGGCCTGCGCACCTCGACGCGTACGTCGTGGACGCCGCCCAGCTCCTCGATCGCCGCCTCCGCCTCCGCCAGCGGCTTGCCGTGCAGGCCCTCGCGGTCCTCGGCGGCGGCGACGCCCTTGCCCTTGACGGTGCGGGCGAGGACGACCGTGGGCTGCCGGGCGGTGGAGCGGGCCTCCTGGAAGGCGCGGTCGACGTCCTCCAGGTCGTGGCCGTCGACCTCGACGACGTGCCAGCCGAAGGCGGCGAAGCGGCGGGCGTAGGCGTCGAGGTCCCAGGCGTGCCGGGTGGGGCCACGCTGCCCGAGGCGGTTGACGTCGACGACGGCGGTCAGATTGTCCAGGTGTTCGTACCCGGCGTGCTCGACGGCCTCCCACACCGAGCCCTCCGCCATCTCGCTGTCGCCGCACAGCACCCACACCCGGTAGGGAATCCGGTCGAGCCGCTTGCCCGAGAGTGCCATGCCGACGCCCACGGGGAGCCCCTGCCCGAGGGACCCGGTGGCGACCTCGGCCCAGGGGACGCGGCGCGGTGTCGGGTGCCCTTCGAGGCGGCTGCCCCGCGCGCGGAAGGTCAGCAGCTCTTCGTCGGAGACGACGCCCGCCGCCTTGTACGCCGCGTACAGGAGAGGCGAGGCGTGCCCCTTGGAGAGGATGAAACGGTCGTTGCCGGGGTGGTCGGGCCGGTCGAAGTCGTAGTGCAGATGGCGCGCCAGGAGCACCGCCATCAGATCGGCCGCGGACATCGAGGAGGTGGGGTGCCCGGATCCCGCGGCGGCCGCCGCCCGGACGGAGTCGACCCGCAACTGCCGGGCGAGCGGGGCGAGTTCGCTGGTGATCATGGCGGGTTCTCCTTGGCCTGAGAGCTTTCGGGCCCGGCGGCCTGCCGGTCGCGGCGGCCGCCGGTTCCTGGCGTGCGTGGCCTCTCGACGAGCCTGGCACGCGGGCCCTTCGGGTTGCCCCTGCGAACCGCCGTCAAACCCCGGGGGTACGCGGGGCCGGAACCGGCGCAAGGCCGGTTTGCCCGTCGGGCTTCGGGATACCCGTACCGAGCGCCGCCGCAGGTGTGGGGGGTCCTGAGCCGACCCCGCACCGCCCCCGCGCCCCCCACCCCGCATGTGATCCAGGACGGTCCCGATGAAGGACGCAGTGCCCATCGAAAGCCCCGCCATGTCCGCCTACTCGGTCCCCGCGGACGCCCCCGAGGCGGACGGCACCTTCGCGTGGGAGAGCACGACCATCGTGATCGTCGAGATCACCGCGGGCGACGCGACGGGCACGGGCTGGACCTACGGTCCCGCGTCCATCGTCCCCCTGGTGGCCGAGCAGCTCTCCCCGGCCGTCACGGGCCTCGACGCGCTCGACATCCCCGCGGCGCACGCGGCGATGACGAAGGCCGTCCGCAACACCGGCCGCCCCGGAGCCGCGTCGAGCGCGGTCTCGGCGATCGACATCGCCCTGTGGGACCTGAAGGCGCGCCTCCTGGAGGTCCCGCTCGTACGTCTCCTGGGCGCTGCCCGCGACGAGGTCCCCGTCTACGGGAGCGGCGGCTTCACGACGTACCACGACACGCATCTGGCGGCCCAGCTGAACGGCTGGGTGCACGGCCAGGGCATACCCCGCGTCAAGATCAAGGTCGGCGAGGCCTGGGGGCGGGCGGCGGCCCGCGACGTGCTGCGGGTGCGCACCGCGCGTGATGTCATCGGCGCGCAGGCCGAGTTGTACGTCGACGCGAGCGGCGGCTACACCCGCAAGCAGGCGATCCGGGTGGGCCGGGTGCTCGCCGAGCACGGTGTGGGCTGGTTCGAGGAGCCGGTGCCTTCGGACGATCTGCGGGGGCTCGCGCTGGTGCGGGACGCGCTGGTCTGCGACGTGGTGGCCGGCGCGTACGGCTACGACCTCGCGTACTTCGCCCGGTTGATCCCCTCCGTGGACTGCCTCCAGCTGGACGCCACGCGCTGCGGCGGCCTGACCGAGTGGCTGCGGGCCGCGGCCCTCGCGCAGGCGCACGGAATCGAGGTCTCGGCCCGCTGCGCCCCGCACGCGCATGCGGCGGTCGCCGCGTGCGTACCGAATCTCCGGCACATCGAGTGGCTCCACGACCACGTACGGATCGAGTCGATGTTCTTCGACGGCGCCCTCGACCCGACAGGCGGCACGGTCCGCCCAGACGGCGGAGTCGGCCACGGCCTGGAGCTGCGCCGCACGGAGGAGGTCGAGGAATACCGGGTCGCGTGAGAGCGCCGCAGCCTGCCACGCTCGGCTCATGCGAGAGCGAACGACGGAGGCCCTGCTCATCGGCGGCCGTTCCGGGGCGGGCAAGTCCTCGGTCGGCTGGGAGGTCGCGGCGCAGCTGCGGGCGGCGGACGTGGGGCACGCGTACATCGAGGGCGATGTCCTTGACGCCGTCCATCCGGCGCCGGATGGCGACCCCGACCGCTCCGGGATCACCGAGCGCAACCTCGCGGCGCTCTGGGCGAACTACACGGACCTCGGCTGCCACCGCCTCGTCTACACGAACACGGCGAGCGTCCTCGGGAGCGAGGAGTGGCTCTTCGCCAGTGCCCTGCGCGGCCCTCGCATCATCCGCGTGCTTCTGACGGCGTCGGACGCCACGGTCGAGGAGCGGCTGAGGGCGCGTGAACTGGGCTCTGAGCTCGAACAGCAACTGCACCGCAGCGCGTTGATGGCTCTGCGCCTGGAGGAGCGCGCGGCCGATGGCACCCACCGTGTGGTGACGGACGGGCGGCGGGTCGCGGACATCGCGGCCGATGTGGTGGCCGCCACGGGGTGGAACCGCCGGAAGTCCTCCGAAACGATCTCGTGTGGCGGCCGGGCCAACTAGGCTCGGCCGTATGGAGATCCTGGGAGCCACGCTGCGTATCTGCGTCGAGGACCTGGAGTCCTCGGTCGCCTTCTACGAACGCCTCGCGGGCGGTACCGCGCAGCGTTTCGAGCGGGAGGGCGTCTCGGTCGCGGCGGTCGGCTGCTTTCTGTTGATGAGCGGGCCCGAGCGTGAGCTGGAGATCCTCCGGAAGGTCTCGGCGACGATCGCGGTACCGGACGTCGACGAGGCGTACACCGTCCTGAACGCGTCCGGCGCCCGCGTCATCGCGGGCCCCGTCCCGACGCCGGTGGGCCGCAACCTCATCGCGGTGCACCCGGACGGCACGGTCTTCGAGTACGCGGACCGGCGCCCCGCGACCTGACCGGTCTGCCCGTATCCTCCACGGCAGGCAGGCCGAAACGGAGGACGGTGCACGTGGCGGGCAGTACGGCGGACGGTACGGAACGGGTTTCCTTGAGCGCCCAGGCGCGCGAGGCCGTCCGGCAGCGCATCGTGGACCGCCGCTATCCGCTCGGCTCGCGTCTCGTGGAGCGTGAGGTCGCCGAGGAGCTGCGGATGTCGCGCGTCCCCGTGCGGGAGGCGATGCGCGCGCTGGTCGCCGAGGGCCTGCTCGAACTCCTGCCGCACAGCGGGGTGCGGGTGCGCCGCCTGGAGCGTGCGGATGTGCGGCACTTGTACGAGGTGTGGGAGCCGCTCGCCGTCCAGGCGTCCCGGCTCGCCGCGCGCCGGGTGGCGGACAGCGCACCGGACGAGCCGTCGGGCCTCGCCGCGCTGCGGGCCACGCTCCACCAGGCCGAGCAGGCGTCGGACGTGGACGACGGACCGCGCGAGGTCGCCGCGCACACGGCCTTCCACGAGGGCATCGTGACCCTCTCCGGCAATCCGCTCCTCGCGCGCACGATGGAGCAGCTGAGCTGGCAGCTCCAGCTCCTGTTCGGCATGCGCGCCGAGCCGGACCACATGCGGGCCCAGCACGACCTGATCTACCGCCAGATCGCCTCGGGCGACGAGGAGACGGCGGCGGCGAGCACGCTGCTGCACGTGCGGGACAGCCAGACGGTGGCGCTGCGGTCGCTCTTCGAGGGAGAGCCTTCCTCCTGAGGGCCCTGTATACCAAAGGGATCCCTCCTCCCTGTATCTCTGGGCTCATCCGGGCATCATCCTGCCCATTTCCACTCCCTCCCTTGCGAGGCACTCCAGCTTGGTATACAAACTGCGGACGCGTCCCCTCCGTAACTCGTCCTGGAGCAGCCCCATGTGCGTCGAGTCCACCCCTCCGCCCTCCTCCCGGCTCACCCGCCGTGGCGTCCTCGCGGGTGCCGCCGCGCTCGCCGGGACCGCCGCCGTGCTGACCGCCGCCGCGCCCAGCGCGGACGCCACGGCAGCGAGCGAGGGGCCGCGGCCGACCGGCGGGAATCTGGTCATCGAGGGCGGCACGCTCCTCGACCCCGCGACCGGTGAGGTGACCGAGGACGCGGTGGTCGTCATCGTGGACGGTGTCGTGCGCTCGGCGGGCAGGCGCGGACGGACCGACGTGCCCGAAGGGGCCGAGGTGCTCGACGCGCACGGGCGCTGGATCCTGCCGGGTCTCGTCGACGCGCACATCCACCTCAACACCGCGGCCGAGGCCCGCGACGCGGTGCGGCACGGGGCGACGAGCGCCCGCAGCGGCTCGACCAACTTCTACCAGGACATCGCCGTACGGGAGTTGGCCCGCCAGGCGCCGGAGCAGGCGCCCCGGCTGCGCGCCGCCGGTGTCTTCGTCACGCCCGACCTGGGCGACACGATCCTCGCCGACCCCGACCTGACCCCGCTGGCCGGGCTCCGTGACGGCGTGCGCTCGCCCGAGGCGCTGCGCCGCGTCGTCGAGGTCAACCTCGCCCGTGGCGCCGACGTCATCAAGACCCGGGTCAACGAGCGCGCCGGGCTGCCCGAGCAGGACCCGCTGGCCCAGGTGTACGACCGCGATCAGCTGTCCGCAGTGGTCGCGGCGGCCCGGCGCGGCGGCAAGGGCGTGCTCTGCCACAGCTACAGCGAGAAGGGCTGCCACGACGCCGTCATGGCGGGCATCCGCTCCCTGGAGCACGGCGCGTTCGTCGGCGAGCGCACGCTGCACGAGATGCGGCGCAAGGGCACGTACTTCACGCCGACGCTCACCGCGATCGCCGGGCTCGCCGAGTCGTCGGACCCGGTGCTCGCCGAGCGCGGGCGTCAGTACCTGCCGGTTCTGAAGCGGGCCGTGCTCGCCGCGCACGAGCTGGGTGTGCCGCTCGCGGCGGGCACGGACTCCTCCGGCGGGAAGATCAAGCCCATCGGCCGCGAGGTGGAGCTGATGCGCGCTGCCGGGCTCTCCGCGCTCGACGCGATCCGTACGGCCACCACCGGAGCCGCGAAGCTGCTTGGCCTCGACCGCACGGCGGGCCGCCTGGCGCGCGGCTTCGCCGGTGACGTGCTCGTCGTGGACGGCGACCCGCTGTCCGACGTGACGGTTCTCAAGACGCCCGCACGCGTGGTCCGTTCGGGCATCGCGCTCTGAACTCCCCCGAGTCCCCGGTAACTCCCCTCTTGAAGGAGATCCCCATGACGCCTCTCTCCCGTCGCGGCGTGCTCGGCGCCGCCGCCGCGTTCGCGGGCACCGGAGCCGCCGTGTCGGCCGCCGCCCCGGCCGCGGCAGCGACCCACGCGGACGGCCACCGCCCCAAGGCCGTGGTGTTCCGCAACGTCCGCCCCTTCGGCGCGAAGACCCCCGTGGACCTCACGGTCGTCGACGGCCGGATCACGGACGGGCGGGCGCCCAAGGGTGCCAAGGTGATCGACGGCGGCGGCCGGGTCGCCCTGCCCTCGCTCGTGGACGCCCACATCCACCCGGACAAGACGACGTGGGGCGGCGACTGGGTGACGCGGAAGCCGGCGAGCGGCATCGCCGACTACTGCGCCCAGGACGTGGAGCTGTTCAAGAGCCAGGCCCGGCCGGTCGGCGAGCGGGCGTACGGCCTGATGGCGCACGCCGTGTCCCGAGGCACCCGCGCGATGCGCGCCCACGTGGACGTGGCACCGGCCTACGACCTCGCCGGTGTCGAGGGCGTGAACGCGGCCCGCGAGCGGCTGCGGGACGCCCTCGACGTGCAGATCGTGGCGTTCCCGCAGCACGGCGTGGTCCGGACCCCCGGCACGGCGGAGCTCCTGGAGGAAGCGGCACGCTCCGGCGCCATCGACCTGGTCGGCGGCATAGACCCGATCAGCTTCGACAACGCCATGGACGAACAGCTCGACCTGGTCTTCGGCCTCGCGGACCGCCACGGGGTCGGCGTCGACATCCACCTCCACGACCGCGACGAGAAGGGTACGAAGGTACTGCGGGCCATCATCGACCGCACCCGGGCGCTCTCGCTGCGCGGCAAGGTCACGGTCAGCCACGTCTTCTGCCTGCCGAACCTGTCCGACACCGAACTGGGCAGAATGGCGGCCGACTTGGGCGAGCAGGACATCGCCCTGACGACCGTGGCGCCGAACGAGTCACTGGTCCTGCCGATCGCGAAGCTGCGCGAGCACGGCGTGCGGGTCGGGCTCGGCTCGGACGGGGTGCGCGACGCGTGGAGCCCGTTCGGCAACGCCGACATGCTGCACCGTACGCACATCCTCGGCTGGGTCACCGACGTCCGCCTCGACGAAGAGCTGGCCGACTGCTACCGCTTGGGTGCGCACGGCGGCGCCGACGTGATGGGCCTTGACCACGCGGACCTGAAGCCCGGCTCGCCCGCCGACTTCATCCTCGTACGCGGCGAGAACGTCCAGCAGGCCCTGGTGGACATGCCGCAGCGGGACATGGTGGTGCACGGCGGTCAGGTCGTGGCCAGGAACGGCGAGTTGGCGTAACGCAGGGCTTCACTCCGCCGGGGCTGCCCGCATCCGGAAGTCGTACCGGGCGGGCAGCGGGTCGTCCGTCACCGCGCGCCACAGCTCGCCGAGCACCTCGGCGCCCTCGCGCAGGTCGGCCACCTCGAAGCCCTCGTCGAAAATCGCCCGCACGGCGGCCTTCTCCCCCTCCGCCAGGAGCAGTTGGATCTCGACGAGGCGGAAGCGGCCCTCCGCCCGCGTGGAGGGGTGCAGGCGGTCCCACACGCCGCGCGCCACCGCCGTGCGCCCGGCCGCGAGCAGGGCACCTATCGCCTCCCGGCCGAGTGCGGCGCTCGCGGCCGTCCACAGGGCGCCGTCGTCGCGCCGCTCCTGGCACAGGTCGTCGAAGGCTTCCGCGTACCGGTCGGCGGCGCGCTCGATGTGGCCCGAATCCTGGTCGGCGACCGCGAGGCACCGCAGCAACGGCCAGCGTGACGGGGCGAGTTCGAGGCCGCGCTCCCAGCTCCGTACGGCCTGGGCCAGGTCGCCCGCGTGCCACTGCGCCACGCCCAGGTGGTACTCCGCGACCGGCCGCGCGGGCGCCGTCTCCAGCATGTCCCGCCAGTGTGGGGCGACCAGGGTCGGACCCGGCGGCGCGACGCGACGCGGCTCGGGAACGGCGCCGGAGTGCAACAGCTCAAGCCACGGCTCCTGTTCGGGGCCGAGCGTGGACTCGGCGAACGGCGTGCCCGGCAACTTGTAGTCGCCGCGCAGGACTTCGAGCGCGCCCCAACCGTACCCGGTGGCAAGCACCTCACCGGGCTCGGTGTCCGCGCACGGCCGCCACGCGTCGTACGCCTCCTCCACCGCGCCGCGCGGCAGCGCGTCCGCGAGCCGCGCCCCCGCCTCCTCGCGCGCGGCGCGCCAGTCGGAGCCGTGCACCGGACCGGGGTCCGCCGACAGCGGTCCGTACGACTCCAGCCAGGCGAACTCGCCCTCGGCGTCCAGGCGTACATGCTCCAGCTGGGTCCGCGCGAGGCCCGCCTGGATCTCCGCGTACCCTCCGGTGCCCGGCTCCGTCAGCCACTCCTGCCAGCGCCGCCCGCCCGCACCGGAGCCCCACACGAAGAGCTTGCGGCCGCGCAGCAGGTCGGTGGACGTCTGGACGAGGCCGTGCCCTTCGTCGTCGAGCGCGGCTATCCAGCGGCGCGTCCGGTCAGGTACGTCGTAGAAGTAATCGGCGGCGTACTCGCTGCGCGGCGGATAGGTCCGGTCCACTCCGTCGGTCTCCGGCACGGGCACCTTGCGCAGCGCGCCCGAGTAGCCGAAGTGCCAGGCCTCGTCGGCCGGCGCGAGGACGCGGCACTCCTCGGGCACCGCGATGTTGGACCACCAGTAGACCGGCACGGCCTTCTCGTGCGGATTGCGGATCCGCACGCCGACGTGGAGGAAGTCGGACCCTTCGGGCAGCCACAGGTCCACCTGGAACGGCACGTCCCGCAGCCGCTCCCACTCCCAGAGCCGCAGCATCTCGCCACCGTCGGGCGCCGTCACGCGCGCGGCGTGCACGGGGGCGCAGGACAGGGTCGTATGGCCGGTGGCGCCGATGTTCCACTCGATGCCGCCGGAGAACCATGCGCCGTTCAGCGCGAAGGCGGCGGGCTGCAACACCGGGTTGCGGTAAAGGAGTTCACGGCCGGTCGGTTTATGGAAGAGGGAGTGGACGCGACCGCCGAAACCCGGCAGGACGGTGGCGCGAAGGCGGTCGTTCTCGATGACCAGCGTGTCGACCGTCGTGTCGGTCCGCTCGCGCCCGTACCCGTCGAGCACCCGCGTCGGCAGGATGCCGCGCAGCGGCTCGTACCCGAGCTGCCGTGCCATGTCACGCGGCAGTCCCTCTCTGCCGCGCTCGTCCAACGTGTGCACTTCACGGAGCGGCCGCAGCGGCGGCAGCGGGTTCTCGGGGCCCAACGGGGCGGCGGGCAGCGTCAGTACGTCACGTCGCACGGTGGTCGTCACGATCACCATGGAACACGGTCGGCGCCGTCCCGACCAGGGGCTATCCCAGTCAGGATTAAGCAAAGGCGCACCGCGCGCCTAACCCGTGGCCGTCAGCGCCCACCGCTGGTGATCGCGCCAGGCGCCGTCGACGTACAGGAAGTCCGGCGAGAAGCCCTCAAGACGGAAACCGCGGCTGCGGGCGAGGGCGATCGAGGCGGTGTTGCGGGGCTGGACGTTGATCTCCAGGCGGTGCAGTTCCAGTACGTCGAAGGCGTACCGCACGACGAGTCCGAGCCCCTCGGCCATCAGCCCGCGACCGGCGGCGTGCGCGAAGGCGCCGTATCCCAGCGCCCCGCACCGGAAGCCACCCGCGACGATGTTGTTGATGTTGATGAACCCCGCGATGGCGCCACCGGGCGCGTGCTCCCGGCCCCGCTCGCAGACCAGGAACCCGGCCCTGCTCCGGTCCTCGATGAGCGCGCCCGCGTACGTGGCGTACGCCTCGTCCGTGGTGGGCGGGAACAGCCAGGGCCGGTGCAGCTCCCGGCTCTCCCGCGCGCGTGCGGTGAACTCGGGGCCGTCGGCGTAGGTGTAGGGACGTATGCCTACGCGGGGTCCCTCGGCCAGACATACGGTGCTGTCGCTTCTCTCGGACATCCGGCCACGCTAGCCGCGCCCTAGGCGGGGCAGCGCTCCGCCTTCTTCACGACGCCGATGGCGACCGGCTGCCCGTTCAGCTCCCTGCCGGGGGCCGGGGACTGCGTGCACACCTTCCAGCTGAGCGGCCACAGCACGTGCCGGCGGTGACCGCTGACGTCGTTCACGTCCACGCGGGTGCGGTAGTCGAGGTTCGAGAAGACCCGGACCAGGCCCTTTCCCCGGAAGTCCGGCATCGGCGGCCCGGCAGCCGCCGCGACCGTGGCGGTCATGGCGCCCACCGTGACCGCGACGCCCGCGACGACTCCCGCACGCCTCAGCCGGATCCTCACTTGCGCCGCCGCATGAAGTACGCCCCGCACAGCGCGCCGATCAGGCCGGTGCCGAGGAGCGCCACCCACAGCGGCATGGTCACCTCGGGGATCAGGAGTCTGATCTTGGTGTGGTGGGTGTTCTCGAAGATGAAGACCAGGGTGAGGACGGCGACCACGAGGACGGCGATCCTGCCCGGCGTCATGACGCCACCGCCACCGCCGCCGCCCGAGCCGCCCTTGGAGCCACCCGTGGAGCTGCTGGGACTCATACGTGGACCTTCCCTCGGAGCTTCGACCGGCCTCCCCCGGTGACCAGCATGGGCAGCTGGACCGGGTTTGCGCGCGGTGGATGCCCCTCCGGGGTGGGGGTGTGGGCCGTACGGGTGAGCTCCGGGCGTAGTCGTACGCTCAGCCCACCACGGGCAGCTCGACCGTTCCGGTGTCCTCTGGCGCGCTCGTGACGGTCACCGGCTTCACTCCCCTGTTGCCCCCGTACGCGTCGTCGCTCGCCGCCACCACGAACTGCAGCTTGTGCCCCGCCTCGTACCGGTGCACGATCCCCGGCAGCGACACGGTGAACGGCTTCGTCACGTCAGGCACGCGCACGGGCGCCACGAGCCGGTGCACGAGCGTCTTCTTGCCGTCGGGCGCGATGTCGTACAGCTTGGCGAAGAGGACCAGCTTGTCGGCCGCGTCGCCGGAGTTCTGCACCCGCTCGGTCCTCGGCGAGACGACCTTGAGGGTGGCCTTCGCGGAGCCCACCACGTCCGTGGCGGCGGTCAGCGGCTCGGTCGTCCAGTCCAGGTAGGTGCCCCTGGTGTCGTGCGGTGCGCGGTCGGGCAGGCCGATGAGGCCTGCGAGGGAGCTCTCGGAGTGGCTGGTGGGGATGAGCCAGTTGCGGTACTCGCGGCTGCCGCGCGCGACCTTCTTGCGGGCATCGACGAGCTTGCCATCACCCGACAGGTACAGCTTCTGGCTCAGGGCGGGCACCTTCGACGCGGTCGCGTAGGAACCGTTCGGCCCGCTGTCGCTCGGGACCCAGTCCCGGTAGTAGGCGAAGGCGGGCCCGGTGTCGACGCCCTTCTTCTGCTGGAGGTAGCGGTCGAACCAGGACAGGACGCGTTTGCCGACGTAGCTGGTCTCCAAGTTGCCCTCGGAGAGGTTGAGTTCGCCCGACGCCGGGTCGGAGATGCCACCGCTGTGCCCTGCGGACTGCCAGATCATCTTCGTAGTGGTGCCCTGCGCCTTGAGCGTCTCGTACGTCGCCTGCGCCTCGTTGAGGTTGAAGAGGCTGTCGGCCTGGCCCTGGATCAGCAGGGTCGGCGCCTTGACCTGCGGCAGGTAGGAGACGGGCGAGACGCTGCGGGCGTACTCCTGGAGAGCCTCGGTCTTGTCGGCGGGGTAGCGGCCCGAGTTGAGCGTACGGATCGTCTCGCAGGCCTTCGTGACGAAGTGCAGGCAGCGGAGGGAGTTGATGCGGGAGGGGTCAAGGCTCGGTTCGAGGAGCGGCTGGCCCTCACCGATGAGGTAGAAGCCGTTCATCCACTGCCACTTGGAGGCGCCGGGCACGCTGCGGTCGGACGCGTTGTTCGGGTCGAGCGAGTAGCCCAGGTCGTTCCAGGTGATCATCGGTACGAGGGCGTCGACCCTGCGGTCCACGGCGGCCGTCGCCATTTGGATCGCCCCGCCGTAGGAACCGCCGATCATGCCGACGCGCGGATCGACCCCGGAGTCCTTGGTGACGTAGTCGACCGTCGTGCCGTCGTCGGCCGCGCGCTTGCCCGCGAGGAAGTCGACGAGCCCTGATGCCGCCTTGCCGTCGATCTTCGGATCGTCGAGGGAGATCAGGCAGCCGGACTTGCCGAAGCCGAGCCCGGAGTAGACGAGCCCGACGTAGCCGCGCTCGGCGAAGGCCTTGCCGGTGGCCGCCGTTCCGCCGTCCGACTTGCTGCCGCCGAAGCCGTTGGTGGTGAGGACGGCGGGAGCGGGGTGCGCGGCGTCCACTCCGGCGGGGCGGTAGAGGTCGGCGTCGATGGTGCAGCTCCTGCGGCCCGCGTCGACCGTGAACTTCAGCGGCGTGACGGTGAATTGGCCGGTGGCGCTCGCGGGCGCGGGTGCCGCGAGCGCCAGGGGCGCGGCCAGCGCGGCACCGACGGCGAGGGCGAGCGGCGCACGAGCGCGGGAAAGGGAACGCGAAAGGGAGCGGGAGCGGACACGACAGGGTGCGGTACGACGAGACACGAGACCTCCACGCTGAGGACAGCCGACAGCCGACTACCGACCGGTAAGTAACCGGCCAGAGTCATGCTGTGACACGTGTCAGGTGCGGGTCAACGTTCGTGACAGGAGTTTCTCGCCGGGAATTGACGGAGATTCAGCGCGGGGCGCGAGAGAGCAGACTCACGTCAACGCGGGCACGTCAAGGGTCAACGTCCCCGCATCCGCGTCCAGTTCACCCGCCACCCCGAACGGAATCGTCAACGCCCCGTCGCAGTGCCCGAACCCGAACTCCTCGACGATCGGCACCCCGAGCCCGCCGAGACGGTCGAGCAGCAGCGCCCGCACCGTGTCGTACGGATCGCAGTCCACCCACGAGCCGAGCGCGACCCCGCGCACCCCCTCCAGCCAGCCCGCGCGGGCGAGTTGGGTGAGGTAGCGGTCGATGCGGTACGCCTCCTCGCCTATGTCCTCAAGGAAGAGCAGCCCACCCCGCGCCGACGCGCGCACCTCAGGGGCGCCGATGTCCGATGCGAGCAGGGAGAGGCAGCCGCCGAGCGTGACGCCCCGCGCGCGGCCGGGCACGAGCACGGTCCCGCCCGAGGCGATCACCTGAACCTGCTCCGGTTCGAAGAGCGTGGCCCTCAAGTGCTCCTGCGCACGGGCACTCTTGAGGAAGTCGAGGGCCGCGACCATCGGGCCGTGCAGCGTCGCAAGCCCCATCCGCGCCGCGAACGCCTCGTGCAGCGTGGTGATGTCGCTGTAGCCGACGAAGACCTTGGGGCCTGCCGCCCGCATCGCCGCCCAGTCCAGCGACTCCACCATGCGCAGAGCGCCGTAGCCGCCGCGCGCGCAGAGCACCCCGGAGACGGAGGGGTCGCACCACGCCTCCTGGAGGTCACGGGCGCGGTCGGCGTCCGTGCCCGCGAGGTAGCCGAACTGCCCGTCCACATCCAGGACATGGGGCATGACGACCGGTTCCAGATCCCAGCCGCGCAGGATGTCGAGCCCCGTCTGGAGCCGCTCCTCCGGAAGGGGACCGCTGGGCGCGACGACCGCGACCCGCGCGCCGGGAGTGAGCCGCGCGGGACGCGTCAGGGGTATCACTTGGCGAGCTCCAGGGTGGGCGCGGCGCCGGACAGTTTCAGCCGGAACACCTGGGCGTACAGCGCGAGTTCCGCCTCCAGGGCCCGGATCAGCGTGTCAGCGCGGCGGAATCCGTGCCCCTCTCCCTCGAAGGCGATGTAGGCGTACGGCACGCCACGCCCCTCCAGTTCGGAGACGAACCGCTCGGCCTGTTCGGGCGGACAGATCACGTCGTCGAGCCCCTGGAGCAGCAGGAAGGGCACACTGACCCGGTCGGCGTGCTCGGCGGGGGAACGCTCCACGTACCGCGTGGGCACCTCGTCGAAGGGCCCGATCATCGAGTCCAGATACCGCGACTCGAAGTCGTGGGTGCCGCCCGCCGCCCACTCCGTGAGGTCGAGCACGGGGTAGATGATCGTGCCGCAGGCGTACACGTCCGTCGTGGTCAGCGAGGCGGCCGTGGTCCAGCCGCCCGCGCTGCCGCCGCGGATCGCGAGGCGGTCGCGGTCGGCGGTGCCCTCGTCGGCCAGCGCCAGGGCGACGGCCGCGCAGTCCTCGACGTCGACGATGCCCCACTGTTCGCGCAGGCGGTTGCGGTACGCGCGGCCGTAGCCGGTCGAGCCGCCGTAGTTGACCTCGGCGACGCCGATGCCTCGTGAGGTGAAGTAGGCGATCTCCAGGTCGAGCACGAGCGGGGAGCGGCTTGTGGGGCCGCCGTGCACCCACACCACGTACGGCGGGAGTTCTTCGTCGGGGGCCATGCACGCCGGGTTGTGCGGGGGGTAGACGTGCGCGTGGATCTCGCGGCCCGCCGGGCCGCTGAAGGTGCGGATGCGCGGCTCGGGGTAGTACGCGGTGTCCACGGGGTCGTCGTGCGCGGCGCCGATCACGCGGGCGCGGCCGGTGCTGGTGTCCAGCTCCACGACCTCGTACGCGCTGCGGGGGCTCGCCGCGACGCCGACAGCGCGGGTGCCGTTCACCGCGACGGTCGCCGCCCACTCCGTCCAGGGGCCCGCCGCGTCGACGACTTCGCCGGTCTCCGGGTCGAGCACGCCGAGCGCGGTGGCACCCTTGCCGTGCACGACGGCGACGAGGCCGCTGTCCAGGGGCGCGAACCAGCCGGAGCCGACCTGCCACAGGGGGCCGCCGAACTCCTCCTCGCGCGGACAGACCGGCAGCCCCGAGGAGAAACTCCCGCCGTCGGACGCGTCACCGCGGTAGAGGTTCCACCACCCCGTGCGGTCGCTCGCGAACAGCAGCCGCCCGTCGGGGGCCCACTCCACCTGCGCGATGGACTCCTCCGGGCCGCCCGCGAACACGCGGGGCGCGCCGAACGTGCCGTCCGCACGCACCTCGGCGACCAGGAGTTCCGTGCCGTCCCACGGCATCCGGGGGTGGTCCCAGGCGATCCACGCCGCGCGGGCGCCGTCCGGTGAGAGGCGGGGCCCGGTGATGAACCGGTGCCGGTCGTCGGAGAGTTCGCGCACCGCCGCACGGTCGCCGGCCGCCGAGCCGTCGAGCGGCACGGCGACGGCGACTCTGCGCACATCGCTCGGCCCCTCCCCCGTGAACTCCTCCAGGACGCACCAGACCTCGCCCCGGTCCAGGTGCACGCACGGGTCGATGTACCGCAGGCCGCCGCCCACGTCGGAGAGCGGGGTCAGCGGGCGCGGCACGGCTCCGGGGGCGTCGGGCTCGTACGCGTACAGGCGCTGGTCCGCGAATTGGGCGAACACGACCAGCGGCCCGTCACCGCCCTCGGCCCCGGCCCAGGAACGCCCCCCGTACTCCATGACCCGGCTGCGCACGTTCCACGGCTCGGGCAGCACGGACTCCTCCGTGCCGTCCGGACGCCGCCGCACCAGGGCGCGCCTGCCGCCTTCGGCGGGCCTCGGCTCGGTCCACCACGCCTCGTCCCCGACGAAGCCCACGTGGCCCGGTGAGCCGTCGTGGGCGGCGGCGAGCGCCGCGTCGATGGGCGACGGCCATGATCCGTAAGCCTGGGTCTCCATCATGTCCTTCTCTTCCCCCATGATCGGTTGTGTTCCCTAGGCCGTTCTCAGATAGCGGTCGAGCACACGGACGCCGAAGTGCAGCGCGTCGACCGGAACGCACTCGTCGACTCCGTGGAAGAGCGCTTGGTAGTCGAAGCCCTCCGGTGTCCTCAGCGGCGAGAAGCCGTAGCCGGTGATGCCGAGTCGCGAGAACTGCTTGGCGTCCGTGCCGCCGGACATGCAGTACGGCACGACCCGTCCCTCGGGTGCGAACTCCTCGACGGCTGCCCGCATCTTCGCGTACGTCGACGAGCGGACCGGCGCCTGCAGCGCCACCTCACGGTGGTGGAACTCCCAGTCGACGTCCACTCCGGTGAGCTGGTCAAGGGTGGCGGCGAACTCTTCCTCGCCACCCGGCAGATACCGGCCGTCCACGTAGGCGACGGCCTCCCCCGGAATCACGTTGACCTTGTAACCGGCTTGCAGCATCGTCGGGTTGGCGCTGCCCCGCACCGTCGGCGCGACGAGGTCGGCGGCCGGGCCGAGCTTCTCCAGGAGCGCGTCCATGTCGAACCCGGGCCTGTCCAGGTCGGCCTGTTCCCCGTACAGCGCGGCCAGTTCGGTCAGGGCGGCCCGGACCGTCGGCGTGAGCCGCACCGGCCAGCGGTGCTCACCGATGCGGGCGATCGCGGCCGCCAGCTTGCTCACGGCGTTGTTGTGGTTCACCTTCGAGCCGTGGCCGGCCTTGCCGCGCGCGGTCAGCTTGAGCCAGCCGGTGCCGCGCTCCCCCGCGGCGATGGGATAGAGCTGATTGCCGCGGCCGTCGTGGAAGGTGAAGGCGCCGGACTCGCTGACGCCTTCCGTGCATCCCTCGAAGAGCGACGCGTGCTGATCGGCGAGGAACCCGGACCCGTCCTCGGCGCTCGCCTCCTCGTCAGCGGTGAACGCGATCACGATGTCCCGCCGGGGCCGCACTCCCGCGCGCGCCCAGCCGCGCACCACGGAGAGGATCATCGCGTCCATGTTCTTCATGTCGATGGCGCCGCGGCCCCACACGACGCCGTCGCGGATCTCCCCGGAGAAGGGGTCCACGCTCCAGTCGGCCGCTTCGGCGGGCACGACGTCCAGATGGCCGTGCACGAGCAGCGCGTCGGCCGAGGGGTCGGTGCCCTCGATGCGAGCGACCACGTTCGTACGGCCCGGTGTCCGCTCCAGGAGCGTCGGTTCGAGCCCGGCTCCGGCGAGGCGCTCGGCGGCGTACTCGGCGGCCGGCCGCTCGCGGCAGTCGCCGCTGCCCCGGTTCGTGGTGTCGATGCGGATGAGTTCGGAGGTGAACCGGACGACCTCGTCGAGCGCCTGCCCGTCGACGTGTCCGGTGGCCTGATGCCCCGGCTGCTCCTCAGCCATACTGTTCCTCCACAGCCGCAGATGCGATCGTCGTGACCGCCTTGAACGTACGAATGCCCTCGTACATGGTGTCGCTGGTGTACGCGATCTTCCGCTCGCCGGTGCGCCGCACACCCGGCACCACGGTGGACGCCATGGACAGATGCTCGGCGTCGAATTCGACCTCTACGGTGAACGGGCCGCCCTGGACCGGCTCGCGGCGCACCGCGAGCGGCGCCGCCTCCTTCGCCGCGGCCCGGATGTCGGATGCGGTCCGCCGCGGGGTGCGGCAGACCGCCGCGTACCGCGACACGTGGTCCTTGACGGCGACCTTCAGCGCACCCGGCGCATAGCCGAGGGCATCCTCGCAGGCCAGGTCGTCACCGGTGACCAGGACGACGGGCACCCCGTACTCAGCGACGACATGGGAGTTGAGCAGTCCCTCGCTGGCCCGGTCGCCGTTGACCCACACTCCGGTGATCGAGTTGGCGAGGTAGGTGTGGGCGAGCACCCCCTCCATGCCGGCGCCCGCGTGGTAGCCGATGAAGGCGATGCCGTCCACGTCGTCGTGCTGGACACCCTCCACCATGGAGAGGGACTTGTGCCGCCCGGTGAGCATCTCGGCCCGCTCGTCCAGGTCCTCCAGGAGCAGATTGCGCATGGTCCAGTGCGCTTCGTTGATGAGCACCTCGTCGGCGCCCCCGTCGAAGAAGCCGAGCACAGCGGCGTTGACGTCCGACGTGAACATCGAACGGCACCTCTCCCACTGCGGTGTACCGGGCAGCACGTCGGCCGGCCACGTGACACCCGTGGCCCCCTCCATGTCCGCGCTGATCAGGATCTTCATGCCGCCTCACGCTACGCGTTCGCCAACTCCTGGACCAGATCCGTCGGCCACCGCGTCGCGCGCCGGTTGCCACAGGGTGCTGCGCAGATCCGATCCACGGACCAGCTGGACGCGCCAGGGCTCGATGCGGATCACGTGGTACTCGGGATCGTCCGGGCCGCCGCGCCAGTAGTGGACCGGGTCGTAGCCCACGCCGGGTGGCCCGCCCCGGGTGTAGAGGTCCCAGGCGTGGTGCCGGGAGGCCTCGTCGTCGGCCCAGACCGAGAGGGCGTCGACGTGGACGGTGTTCTGGCGGGGGTTCCAGTAGGAGTAGGTGGTGTGCGGGTTGCCGGCCAGGTGAGCGGTCTTGACGGGAGTCTTGTACGCGGCGAGCCAGCCGACCGGACGGCCGTCGACGATCTCCCAGACGGGGAGCAGGACGCGGGCCCGGGGGCGGTTCGCGCGGTCGACGGTGATCATCGTGGCGTACTTGATGTCGCGTACGTAGGAGAAGAACGTGTCCCGCACTTCGGAGAAGTCGCTGACTTTGGTGGTGGGCATGCCGGGTGCTCCTTGCCGGGGTTGGGTGGGGTGGGGTGGCGGATCAGTGGGTCGCGGGGATCTCGGGGGTGTGCCCGGCCGCGGGTTCGCCGGAGGCCGTCACCGTGCCCGGCCGCGAGCGCAGTCCGAAGGCGCTGATCAGCGCGGCGAGCAGGGCAGCCGCGAACGGGACCCAGAGGGCCGCGCGATAGCCGTCGAGGAGCGCGGAAGGTGAACTCGACGTGGTGGCCCAGACGTTGACGGCGGTGACCGTGGACAGACCGAGGGCGGCTCCGAACTGGAAGGCGGTGTAGAGCAGTCCGCCGGCCAGGCCCTGCTCCTCCTCCTTGACGCCCTCGGTGGCGACGATGGTGAGCGGTCCGTAGGTGAGGGCGAAGCCGAGGCTGAGGATGATCAGGCTGGGGAACATCGCCAGGTACGTCCAGTCGGCGCCGACCGGCAGGAACAGGGCGTACGAGAGCGCGGCGAGCAGCAGTCCGCCGAAGATCACCCGGGCGTTGCCGAAGCGTTCGACCAGCTTGGGGGTGACGGTCGGCGAGAGCACCGCGTCGGCGCCGACGACGATCATCGCGAGGCTGGTCTGGAGCGTGGACCAGTCCCGCAGCTCCTGGAGGTAGAGGACGACCAGGAACTGGAACCCGAAGAAGCCGCCAGCGAAGAAGAGCCCCGCGAGGTTGGCGCGGACCAGGGCGCCGCTGCGGAAGATCCCGAGGCGCACGAGCGGCGATGCCGAGCGGCGCTCCGCGGCGACGAAGACGGCGAGGAGGGCGAGGCCGGCGCCGAGGGTGCCGATCGTGGCGGCGGCGCTCGCGTGGGAGGCCCGCTCCACGCCGAGGACGAGCAGCACGATGGCGGCGGTGACCGTGAGGGCGCCCACCAGGTCGACGCTCTGCCCGGTGCGGTCGGGGCGCGGGGACTTCGGGACGTAGGCGAGCGCGGCGGCCAGGATCAGGGCAGAGAGCACGACGGGCACGAAGAAGACCCAGCGCCAGCCGACCGCGGTGAGCAGACCGCCGACGACCAGGCCGACGGAGAAGCCGCCCGCGGCGGTGCCGGAGTAGAAGAGCAGCGCCTTGTTGCGGCGCGGGCCTTCCTCGAAGCCGGTGGTGATGATGGAGAGGCCCGCAGGGGTCATGAAGGCCGCGGCGACGCCCGTGACGAAGCGGGCGACGATCAGTGTCCAGCCCTCGGTGGCGAAGCCGCCGAGCCCGGAGAAGACCAGGAAGACGGAGAGCCAGAAGACGAACATCTGACGGCGCCCGAAGAGGTCGGCCGCTCGGCCGCCGAGCAGCATGAAGCCGCCGTAGCCGAGGACGTAGGCGCTCATGACCCACTGCAGGGAGCCCGTGGAAAGGCCCAGGTCGGCGCGGATGGACGGCAGGGCCACGTTCAGCATGGCGACGTCGATGCCTTCGAGGAAGATCGCGCCGCACAGGACGAGCAGGACGCCCCATTCACGGGGCTTGAAGGTGACAGCGGGGGCGATCGGCGCCCCGGCTGATGATTCTCTCTGCGTACTCATGTCAGTTCTCCGCCAACTCACTGATGGTGCGGGGGATTTCCCGGCTCACCCACCATCGATCGAGGCCATGGGGCGGAACAACGGCGAAGATCGCAACGTTCGTTCAACCAGGCTTACCGATCCGAGCTGCCTGGGGGGACGTCGATGGAACGCGATGAACTGGAGTGCTTTCTGCTCCTTGCCGAGGAGCTGCACTTCGGCAGGACCGCCGAGCGCATGCGGCTCTCCCGCGCCCGGGTGAGCCAGCTGATCCAGCGCACCGAACGCCGCGTCGGCGCACCGCTGTTCATCCGCACCAGCCGTCGCGTCGGCCTCACCGCGCTCGGCCGCCAGCTCCGCGACGACCTGGAACCGCACCACCGGGCCATCGACGCCGCCGTCGAGAGGGCCGCGGCCACCGCGCGCGGCATCGACAGCGTGCTGCACGTCGGTTTCGCCAATCCGCTGGCCGGCGAGATCGTGATGCGGGCGACGGAGGCGCTGCGCGTGAGCCATCCGGGGCTCGCCGTGGAGATCTGCGAGGTGCCGCTCGGCGATCCGTACGGGCAGCTGCGCAAGGGCGAGTTCGACGTGCAGCTCACGGAGTTCCCGGTGCGCGAGGAGGACCTGGGCGGCGGCCCCGCGCTGCTCGCGGAGGAGCGCGTCCTCGCGATCGCTTCGGCGCATCCGCTGGCCGGGCGGGACTCGGTGTCCCTGGAGGACCTGGCCGACGTGCCGCTCCTGACGATCGAGGGCGAGGTGCCCGACTACTGGCTGGAGCACCACGTCCCTTCGCGCACCCCGTCCGGCAGGCCGATCGGGCGCGGTCCGGGCGTGACCAACATGCAGGAGGCGCTGATGATGGCCGCGGGCGGCAAGGGCGCCTTCCTCGCTCCCGCGCACACGGGGACGTACTTCTCCCGGCCCGGAGTGGCCTACGTGCCCTTCGCCGACGCCGATCCGGTCGGGTACGGCCTGGTGTGGCGGGCAGGCCACGGCACGGGGGCGATCGAGACATTCGCGAGGACCGCCCGCGAGGCGGCGCGTGACGTGGCGCAGGGAGATCCCCGGAGCGTGGTGCCGGGGGCCGTCACCGCGGCGGGCTGAGGCCTGCGGGGGCCGGGGACCCGGCGCGGTCGCGCGCCGCACGGACGCCGCGGACCGCGCCGGCCGCGACCACGGCCCAGACCGCGAGCGCCGGCCAGAGCAACACCTTCCCGCAGGTCCAGAGCGCCGGGACGTCCGCGGCCGTGGAGGCGGAGAGCGCGGCGACGGCGGTCATGCCGAGGGGGAAGACCGTGGCCCAGCGGCGTACGTCGTAGTGGCGGCGTGGCCACCGCAGTTCACAGACGACGAGCAGCGCGTACCAGGCGAAGGCGAGGCCGAGCGCGACAAGGGTGACGATCCGCAGGACGCCGTGGGCCGGGGTCGCCCAGCGCAACGCGCCGTCCGGCACCGCGGCAGCGACCAGCTTCGATCCGGCAAGGGCGGAGATGGCCATGGCCCCAGCGATGATCCAGTGGTCGCCCTGGCCGGTGGTGAGCTGCCGGAAGTCGAAGCGGAGCAGCACCACGCCGTACAGGACGAGGCCGATGACGAAGAGGACGAGGGCGGGCCACATCAGCCATGCCTGCTGGTCGGCGGTGGCCACGGTGGCGGCGAGGACGACGATGGCCTGGGTGGCCACGCACACCAGGTAGGCGGCGCCCGGCACCCTGCTCTGCCAGTGGCGGATGACGTGGGACATGAGCACCGGCCAGAGCAGCACGCTGAGGCAGAGCAGCGCCACCGACACGGTGTCGTGTCCGAGCAGGGAGAGGCGGGTGCCGAGGACCGCCGTCGCGGCGACGGCGGTCAGTGCGGGCGGAGTGTCGATCTCGCGGTGCCAGCGGTCCCGTTCGGTCAGCAGATGCCGTACGAAGACGGTGGCGAGGAACACCCAGATCAGCCCCGCGACCACGAGCAGCGCCAGCGAGGCCCACTCCACGCCGAGCAGGTGCAGTCCGACGGAGAGCACGGCGGTGGCCATGACCACGGCTCCGGCCGCGGGCGGCACACCGTCGGCCCAGTTCATCCAGTCCGCCCGGCGCGTCCGGCCCGCCCGGCGAGGGCTGTGGCGGTCGGCTGCATCGCTGGGCATGGCGCGGCTCCATCGGCGTACGAGCCCCTGTCCGTGATCCTTGCACAGGCCGGGGTTGCGGGCACGTCGGCGGTCGTCCGCCCTGCTCGCCCCCGGCCGGGTTCACCCCGTCCGCCCTGCCACCAGCCACTTCGACAGCAGTTCGATCCGCGTTCCGTCCGGCATGAACTCGGTGGTCATGAGCGGCAGTTCACCGCTCGCGAGCACCGTGAGGCCCGCCGCCGCGACGTACTCCGGCACCGCGGCGTCCTCGACCTCGCCCGGTGCGATGCCGTGCGCGAACACCGGCGCCAGCTTCGGCGGCGGGCCGTCGGGGCTCTGGGCGAGGCCCTTCAGGACCGCCCCCGCGGACTCGGCGAGCTCGACGACGAACGCTCTGCCGCGCTCGCCGACCAGCGCCGCGATGCCGTCGACGAGCGGCTGGCGGTCATCGGGATCGCACTGGTGGAGGACTCCGCGCATGTAGACGTTCACGTCGCCGAGTTCCGCGTGCAGCTGCTCGGCCTCCGCCTTCTCCGCGGCGTCGACCTGCCGGAACTCCACCTGTCCCGCCGGGTCGGCGTTCCGTGCGTGCCGCAGGGCGGCTGCGGAGAGGTCGGCGCCGAGGACGCGGGGGTAGCGGTCGGCGAGGAAGCGGGTCTGGGTGCCGTTGCCGCAGCCGAGGTCCACGACGGGCAGGCCCGCGGCCGCCAAGTGCGGTTCGAAGAGGGAGAGATGGATCCCGACGGTGAGCGCGGGTTCGGCGTCCCAGAAGACCGCCCCCGGTTCGCCGGGAGCCTCCCGCCAGAACCCCTCCCACGCCTCTCTGTACCGACTCGTGACGCTCATGCCCAGCTCCCCAGGATGCGACGACGGCCGCCGAAGCCGACGGCAAGATCGGTCTACCGCGCCCTGGGTGCAGGGACAAGTCACCTGCGCAATCAATCACTTGGTGCGCGGCGGCCCCAGCTCGAACCACACGGTCTTGCCGGAGGCCGTACGGCTTGTCCCCCACTCCTTGGCGAGCACGCTGACGATCCGCAGTCCGCGCCCGAACTCGTCGCCCGGGCCCGCGCTCAGGAGCGTGGGCAGGGTGTGGTCGTCGTCCTCGACCTCGCAGATCAGCGTGGCCCCGGAGCGGACCAGGCGCAGCTCGACGCTGCCGCCGCGCGAGTGCCGTACGGCGTTGGTGACCAGCTCGCTCACCAGAAGCTCGGCGGTCTCGGTGAGATCGTCACGGGCCCAGGCGGGCAGCTGGTCGCGGACCAGGTCGCGCGCCCTGCTGACCTCGCTCGGGTCGAGCGCGAGCCGCCAGCTCGCGACGTCCTCGTCCGCGACGCCGTTCAGGCGTGCCATCAGGAGGGCCACGTCGTCCTTGCGTCCGCCGCGGGTGTTGAGCGCGCGGATGATGGTGTCGCAGGCGTCGTCCATGGAGGCGGCCGGGTGGGCCGCGGACTCGGTGAGCGTGGCGAGGCCGACGCCGATGTCCTCGCCGCGGACCTCGACGAGGCCGTCGGTGCACATCAGGAGCCGGTCACCGGGGGCGACGCGCACGGTGACCGCCTCGAAGGGCACGCCTCCCACACCGATGGGTGCCCCTGTCGGCAGGTCGAGGAGTTCGCTGCGGCCGTCGTCGGCGCGGACGAGTACGGGCGGGATGTGTCCCGCGTTGGCGAGGTGCAGCTCGCTCGCGATGGGGTCGTAGACCGCGTACAGGCACGTAGCGAGGTAGTGCTCGCCGAGCCGCTGTGCCAGGTCGTCGAGGTTGCGCAGGAGCTGGGCGGGCGGCAGGTCCAGGGCGGCCATGGTCTGCACGGCGGTGCGCAACTGGCCCATCATGGCGGCCGAGTTGAGGCCGTGGCCCATCACGTCGCCGACGACGAGCGCGGTGCGCGATCCGGGCAGTTTCACGGAGTCGAACCAGTCGCCGCCGACCCGGCCGAGGAGCGTGCCCGGCAGATAGCGCGTGGCGATGTCGCAGCCCGTCATGCGCGGCTCGATGTGCGGAAGCATGCTGTCCTGGAGGGTGTCGGCGACGCTCTCCTGGTAGGTGTACATGCGGGCGTTGTCGAGCACGAGGCCCGCGCGGGCGGCGAGTTCGGCGCCGGTGACGCGGTCCATGTCGTTGAAGACGGCCCGCTCCTGGTGGCGCAGCAGGATCATGAATCCGAGCACCACATTGCGGGCCTTCAGGGGTACGACGAGCATCGAGCGGTGGTTGATGAGCGGGCGGATGTCGCGCTTCTCGAACTGCGAGGCGATCGCGTTGCCCATCTCCTCGGTGATGCGCGGCACGAGGACGGGGTCACCGGTCGTCATGCACTGGAAGAACGGGGTGTGCGACGGGAACGGCATGGATTCGCCGACGGGCACGACGTCGTCCCAGCGGCCGGGCTCGTCCGTGTGCTCCACGGCGACCCGGTGCCACAGCGTCGTCTCGTCCGGCGGCCCCTCGGGGAAGCCCTCGCCCGCGACGACCTGTTCGCGCAGGTAGGTGCCCGCGACGTCCGTGAACCTCGGCACGACGGCCCGGCTGACCTCGATGATCGTCTGCGAGAGGTCGAGCGAGGAGCCGATGCGCCCGCTGACCTCGTTCAGGAACTCCAGGTGCTCGCGCACCGCCGCGTACTCAAGGTCCTCGCCGTCCTCGCCGTCCTCGCCCTCGTCGGACGCGGCGGGCTGGGGCGTGCCGCCATCCGCTGCGGCCTTCTGGGCGCGCAGCCTGCGGGCCTTGCGCTCGGCGCGCCGCGGCACGCCCCAGTCGGGGGTGACGGGCACGCGGTCGTGCTTGCTGAACTCCAGGACGGGATAGCCCAGTTCGAGGATCTGCGCCACGATGCGGGAGCTCTCGCCCACGCTCATGCTGGGCAGGATCTCAGGCAGCCGGCCGGCCAGTTCGTCGGCTCCGGGGAAGTCCGTGTGCAGGGCGAACCCCGGTGCTATCCGCTCGACCTGACCCGGCTCGCGGTCGTCGTCTTCGGCCAGTCGGCCGGCGTCCGCCGCGAGCACGAGCAGCCGCTCCGGTCCGGGGCCGACGAGGGGGTACGCCCACCACAGGACGTCCACCCTGTGGTCTTCGCCGCCGGGCACGGAAAGGCGGGCGCGCCCGGCGGCGGGGTACGAGATGCGTCCGTCGAGGGAGGTCTCCAGGTCGGGGCCGAGGCCGTCGTACTCGCCGTAGTTCGTGTGTTCCTCGGGGATCGCGCCCGCCACCGGAAGCAGGTCGCCCGCCGGGCTTCCGACGGCCACCTCCTTCGCGTACCCGAACAGCTTCCGCGCGCCGGTGCTCCAGTGCGAGACGAGGCCCGCGGCGTCGATCACGACCACGGCGAGGGGGATCCGGCCGGCCACGGCGTGCTGCGCCACCGGTCCGTCCGGGGTGCCGTATTCCATGGCCAACGCTCCTTCCGGCGGCACCGCGAAGGCCTGCGCCGCCCCAACCACCGTACGACCGGCACAGGTTGCCATGCGGGGCAATGGGGGAATTGGGAGCCACGGGGGCGCCTCCGGCGGGTATTTTCCCTACGCCCCCCGCGAAACAGGGGCCGACAGGGCTCAGTCTTCGTGGCCCAGCTGGAGATCCCGTTCCGTGCGCCCCCCGCCCGCGACCTGGAGCACGGTCGCCACCGGTGGGTAGCCCGCGGCGATGACCGTGTACTCGCCGGACGACAGATCGATGAACCGGAAGGTGCCGTCCTCCCTGGTCGTGAGGGTGTCCACGACGTTGCCCGCCGCGTCGAGCAGCGTCACGCGGGCGTCCTCCACCGGCCGCCCGCCGCTGGCCCGCACGGTTCCGCGCAGGACGGCTCCGCCCGCGAGCTCGACGTCCTGCCGGGTCTCGCGGGCCGCCTGCACGGTGACGGGCAGGGCAGCCGGGCGGAAGGCGGGGGCGCTGGCGGCCAGGGTGTACTCGCCGGCCACCAACTCCGTGATCACATAGCCGCCTTCGCGTCCGCTGCGGGTGGTGGCGACGACCTCCCCGCGGACGTCGGTGAGGGTCACCGCGGCGTCCCTGACCGGAGTCCCGTCGGCGGTGACCACGCTGCCGGCCAGGCGTCCCGCGCCGCCGAGCACCACGTCGAGCTCCACGGGCCGCTCGCCGACGGTGACGGTGACCGCCTGCGGCTGGTGGCCGCCCGCGGCCGCGATCAGGACGAACGATCCGGTGCCCGGCGTGGCGAGCGCGTACCGCCCGTCGTCGCCGCTCGCGCCGCGGCCGATCTGCCGGCCCCCGACGTCGATGAGGGTCAGGGCGGCGCGGGGCACCACGGTGCCGTCCGGGTGCTGCACGGTGCCGCAGACGGGCACCCCGGCGGCGTACGACGTGCGGGCCTGGGGGATGGGCGTGGGCGCGGCCGTGGGGGCGTCCTGGGACGCTGCGCTGGACAACAGGGGAGTCTCCTTGAGGAAGAAGGTGATCAGCATGCCGAGGGCGAGCACCGGCACCAGGTAGAGGAAGATGCGGGGCATCGCGTCGGCGTACGCCTGGATGTAGCCCTCGCGCAGCGGGGCGGGCATCGCGTGGACGAGCTGCGGGGTGATGGCCTCGGGGTCGGGAAGACCGGCCCCGGCCGGGATGCGGTCGGCGAGGGAGTCCGCGAGCCGGTCGGCGAAGAGCGTGCCGAAGATCGCGGCGCCGACGCTGCCGCCGATCTGCCGGAAGTAGTTGTTGGCGCTGGTGGCCGTGCCGAGGTCGGACGGGCGTACGGCGTTCTGCACGGCGAGGATGAGCACGGGCATGACGAGGCCGACTCCCGCGCCGAGTACGGCCATCCAGATGCTGTAGTGCAGCCGGGGTGTGTCGGCTTCGAGCCGGGAGAGCAGCCACATGCCGATGACGGACAGGATGCCGCCGAGGACCGGATAGATCTTGTAGCGGCCGGTGTGGCTGATGAGCTGGCCGGAGAGGATGGAGGCGCCGACGATGCCGCCCATCATCGGCAGCATGAGCAGTCCGGACTCGGTGGCGCTCGCGCCGTCGACCATCTGGAGGAAGGTCGGCAGGTAACTGGCCGCTCCGAAGAGGGCGATGCCGACGACCACGCCCACGAGGCCGGTGACGTTGAAGACCGAATCACGGAACAGGCGCAGGGGGATGATCGGTTCTGCGGCGAAGTGTTCGGCGACGACGAAGAGGACGACCGAGGCGACGGCCCCGGCCGCGAGCCCCAGGATGACGCGCGAGCCCCACGCGTACTCGGTGCCGCCCCAACTGGTCAGGAGCACGAGGCAGGTGGAGGCGGAGGCGAGCAACAACGCGCCGATCACGTCGAGTCGGGCCTTCGCGGTGGGCTTGGGCAGCTTGAGACCGAAGCTGACGACGGCGAAGGTGACCAGGCCGAAGGGCACGTTGAAGTAGAAGCACCAGCGCCAGGTGACGTGGTCGGTGAAGAACCCGCCGAGCAGCGGCCCGGCGACCGACGCGAGGCCGAACGCGGCGCCGATCAGGCCCATATAGCGGCCGCGTTCCCGGGGCGGGACAATGTCCGCGATGATCGCCTGTACGCCGATCATGAGGCCGCCCGCGCCGACGCCCTGGAGGGCGCGGAAGGCGATGAGCTGGTCCATCGTGCGGGACCAACCGGCAAGCGCGGAGCCGACGATGAAGATGAGGATCGCGAACTGGAAGACGCCTTTGCGCCCGAAGAGATCCCCGAGCTTGCCGTAGATGGGCAGGCCGATCGTGGACGTGAGCAGATAGGCGGTGATCGCCCAGGACATCTTGTCCAGGCCGTGCAGTTCACCGACGATCTTCGGGAGCGCGGTGGCGACGATCATCTGCTCGAGGGCGGCGAGCAGCAGGGCGAGCATGAGCCCGACGAAGACCATCCGGACGCGTCCGGGGCTGAGCCCTGCCGCCGCCGACACGTGCTCCCCGGGCGGTGGCGCCTCCGCGACACCCGGAGGCACCACGCCCACCGCCAAGTCCCCCTGCTCGGCGCCCTTCACCAGCGTCGTGCCGCCCACGTCCTGCTCCCCTCGTCTGCGCCTGCGCCGCATTTCTCGCATTACGCGACAACTGCGAGCAAGCGCGACGAGTCGCCCCCGCACGGGGCCCGGCACACGTATGCGCCGGTAGGAGCCCTACGCCGTACAACTGGCCCGAACAGAAAACCACTCGAAACGGTGAGCGTGACAACAACCCTTATGGGCTACCGGAGTTGAGGACCGGCCATACGTCGCCCTACTTCTCGACCTCTGCGGCGAGCTTGCCGAGCACCTCGTCGTAGATCCGCCCGAGCCCCTTGGGCGCGAAGGTCTTCTCGAAGAAGCCGCCGATGCCGCCCGCGCCGTTCCACACGGTGGAGACGACCACGCGCGCCTTGCCCTCGCCCGCCGGGGTCACGGTCCAGGTGGTGACCATGGAGGAGTTGCGGTCCTTCTCGACGAGTTCCCCGTCGGTCGGCTCGCTGACCTCCAGGAGGCAGTCCCGGATGCGCTTGCTGGTGGCCTGCAGCTTCCAGTGGACGAGCGTCCCCTCGCCGTCGCCGCCCTCACGCACCTCGAACTCGCTGAAGTGCTCCGACAGGATCTTCGGACGCGTGCCTTCGTAGTCGGCGAGCGCGTCGAAGACGTCCTCCGGCTGCGCCGTGATGATCCGCTCCGTGGTCGCCTCGACCTGCGCCATGGCACTTCCTCCAGCACTCGGTTGTTCAGGGGTGATCCCCGGAAGCCAACCACCCTGCGTACCGGGCCCTCAAATCGGGGTCGCCGCGTAGCCCCTCGCACGATCAAGGGAACGTATGTTCTATTCTGTGGTCAGTGCTACCGAGGAGGCGTCATGCGCTGGGAGAACCTCGCCGACGGGCCGTCACGGGGTGTCGCGGATGCCGCGCTGTTCGGCGCGGACGCGGTCACGACCAGGACCTTCGACACCCCTGAATTCGCAGGGATCACATTCCACGAGATCCGGGCCAGAACGATCGTGAACCGGGTGCCGGGAGCGTCCCGCATGCCGTTCGAATGGACGGTCAATCCGTACCGGGGCTGCACGCACGCGTGCGTCTACTGTTTCGCCCGCAAGACGCACAGCTATCTGGACCTGGACACCGGGCTCGGCTTCGACAGTCAGATCGTGGTCAAGGTCAACGCGCCCGACCTGGTGCGCCGCCGGCTCGCCTCACCCCGCTGGCACGGCGAGCACATCGCGATGGGCACGAACGTCGACTGCTACCAGCGGGCCGAGGGGCGCTACGGGCTCATGCCCGGGATCATCGCCGCCCTGCGCGATCACGCGAACCCCTTCTCCATCCTCACGAAGGGCACGCTCATCCTGCGGGACCTCGACCTGCTGCGGCAGGCCGCCGCCGTCACCGACGTGGGGATCTCGGTGTCCGTCGGCTTCGTCGACCAGGACCTGTGGCGCACCGTCGAGCCGGGCACGCCCGCTCCGGAGCGGCGGCTCGACGTCGTACGGACGCTGACCGGTCACGGCATCGGGTGCGGGGTCCTGATGGCGCCGGTGATCCCGTTCATCGGGGACAGGCCGGAGCAACTCCGGGCGACCGTACGGGCCATAGCCGCCTCGGGGGCGACTTCCGTGACCCCGCTCGTGCTGCATCTGCGGCCGGGAGCGCGCGAGTGGTTCATGGCCTGGCTGGAGCAGCATCATCCGTATCTCGTGCGGCGCTACGAACGGCTGTACGCGGAAGGCGCCTACGCACCCAAGTGGTACCAGCGCCGGATCACCCGCCAAGTACACGAACTGGCCGAGGAATTCGGCATCGGCCCCACACGCGCGGGCGCCACCCGCCGCATCCGCCCCCCGGAGCCCCCCGAGCCCGAGCCCGCTCCACCCGGCGGCACTCAGCTCACTCTGCTCTGAACCCATGGTCCAGGATGGGCACATGAGCCGACTGACCCACATCAACGCCCCCGACGGCGTCTTCCCCGCCACCGCGTACACGCACGTCGTCATGGGCACCGGCCGCTTCGTCGCGATCTCCGGGCAGCTGCCCCTGGACGAGAACGGCGAGCTGGTCGGCGAGGGCGATCCGGCCGCCCAGGCGCGCCAGGTCTTCGACAATCTGCGGCGCTGCCTGCTGGCCGCGGGCGGCGGCTTCGACGACATCGTGAAACTGACGTACTACGTCACGGACATGGCGCACATGCCCGCGATCCGGGCGGCCCGGGACGCCCACCTGGACCCGGCGCGGCTCCCGGCGTCCTCCGCGGTGCAGGTCGCGGGTCTTGTCTCGCCGCAGTTCCTGATGGAGATCGAGGCGTACGCCGTCCTCTAGCCCGGCAGACGGGCCAGGGCCGCGGACGCCGCCGCCGCCAGTCGTGGATAGGCGCACGCCTGTGTCAGGACGGGGCGGGCCCGTGGGTCCCCCAGGGCTCCCAGGCCCTCCACGCACGCGAGGGCGATCTTTCCGTACGGATCGTGCGGGGCGAGTCTGCGCTTCAGCGTGGTGATCAGGGCGGGCGCCGACTCGGGCGCGCGCAGCTCGGTGAGCAGACGCACCGGGTAGAGGGCGTAGGCGACGCGCAGCTCATTGGTGGCCAGGGCGGCTGCCGCCCGTGCCGTACGCGGGTCGCCGAGGCGGGCCAGGGCGTACGCCGCCGCCGCGCACCGCGAGGGGTCCCGGTGGTTCAGGAGCAGCACCAGGGACTCGAAGGCCCTGCTGTCCCCGGCGGCGCCGAGACGGACCGCCGCGAGCTCCCGTGCCCACAGTGGCTGACCCGCCGCGGCGAGCACCTCCGCCAGTTCCTCCACATCGCCGGTCGCGACCAGCCTCTCGTAACTCTCCGAGACTCCTGCCTCGCGGCGTAAGCGTTCCGTCACCGTGCGCAACTCCACGTCCATGACGGGGAGCCTATCCGCGATGCAGATCACAAACCCTGGGGACTGGCGCGCTCGTTACTCGCCGGTTAATCTCAAGTGAGCGGGGCACACTCCCCGTGAGCAGTACCCCTCCTCATGGCGGCCTGGTGACGCAGCCGTCGTGAGTGTCTGTCGGTTCGGTGCTTCGAGCACCTCAGCTCCATCCAGTACGACGCGGCTCCGGGACAGAGCCGGTCGACTCCTCACGGGCGTGCGCCCTTGGCCGCCCGGTCACGACACGCAGCAGCTCATCTCCCGTACGCCGCGCCGCCGTTGCCGCGCACCGCGTGCACCCCTCAGTCGTCACTCACTTCCTGGAGTCCACGCATGGACACTCCCTTGAACACCGTCGCCGTGATCGGTCTCGGCACGATGGGCACCGGCATCGCCGAGGTCCTGGCCCGCGCGGGACGCGAGGTCATCGGCATCGACATCAGCGAGGCCGCGGGCGCCCAGGCCGTCGCCGCCATCGAGTCGTCCACCGCGCGGGCCGTGCGCCGTGAGCAGCTCACCGAGGACGAGCGCTGTGACGCGCTCGCCCGCGTCCGCACCTTCACCGACCTCCAGGCCGCGGCCGACGCCGACCTGGTGATCGAGGTCGCCCCGGAGTCGTACGAGATCAAGCAGCAGATCATCCGCGAACTCGACGGCGTCGTGCGCCCCGAGACGATCATCGCGACCGGCACGAACGCGCTGTCCGTGACCCGTCTCGCCGCCGAATCGCAGCGCCCCGAGCGGGTGCTCGGCCTGCACTTCTTCAACCCGGCCCCGGCGATGAAGCTCGTCGAGGTGGTCTCGTCCGTGCTGACCGCGCCCGCGGCCGTCGCCTCCGTCACCGACCTCGCGTACGCCCTCGGCAAGGAGCCCGTCGCGGTCGGCGACCGGCCCGGATTCGTCGCCGACGGCCTGCTCTTCGGCTACCTCAACCAGGCTGCCGCGATGTACGAGGCCAAGTACGCCTCCCGCGAGGACATCGACGCCGCGATGCGTCTTGGCTGCGGCCTCCCGATGGGCCCCCTGGCCCTGCTCGACCTGATCGGCGTCGACACCGCCCGCACGGTCCTCGACGCGATGTACTCCGAGTCCCACGACCGGCTGCACGCCCCCGCCCCGATCCTCAAGCAGCTCAGCGAGGCGGGCCTGACCGGACGCAAGTCGGGGCGCGGGTTCTACTCGTACGAGGAGCCCGGCAGTTCGGTCGTCGTGCGGGACGCGCTGACCCCGCCGGAGGACGGGCGGCTGAGCGGCGGGCGCACCATCCGCTCGGTCGGCGTCGCGGGATCGGGGACCATGGCATCCGGCATCGCCGAGGTCTTCGCCAAGGCCGGCTACGACGTGGTGCTCGCCGCGCGCAGCGAGGAGAAGGCGGAGAAGGCCAAGTCCCGTATCGCCAAGTCGCTTTCGCGCTCTGTCGACAAGGGGCGGATGACGGCGGAGACCGCGGCCAAGACCCTGGACCGGATCGTTCCCGCCGGTACGTACGACGCGTTCGCCGACGTCGATCTGGCACTTGAGGCGGTCGCCGAGGACCTGGAGATCAAGCAGCAGCTGTTCGCGGCGTTCGACAAGGTCTGCAAGGCGGGCGCGATCCTGGCGACCACCACCTCGTCCCTGCCGGTCGTCGCCTGCGCCCGCGCCACCTCGCGTCCCGGCGACGTGATCGGCATGCACTTCTTCAACCCGGCCCCGGCGATGAAGCTGGTCGAGGTGGTCCGCACGGTCCTCACGGACGACGACGTGCACGCGACGGTCCGCCAGGTCTGCGCGACCATCAAGAAGCACCCGGTGGACTGCGGCGACCGCGCGGGCTTCATCGTGAACGCGCTCCTGTTCCCCTACCTCAACAACGCCATCAAGATGGTCCAGGAGCACTACGCGACGCTCGACGACATCGACGCCGCGATGAAGCTCGGCGGCGGCTACCCCATGGGCCCCTTCGAGCTCCTGGACGTCGTCGGCCTGGACGTCTCGCTCGCCATCGAGAAGGTCCTGCACCGCGAGTTCCGCGACCCGGGCCTGGCCCCCGCTCCTCTGCTCGAACACCTGGTGGCCGCGGGCTGCCTCGGCCGCAAGACCGGCCGCGGCTTCCGCGAATATGCCCGACGGTAAGCCGGGGTCGGACGGGGGCGCACCTGAAGACAGACCGCGCACGGACTGGGGCGGGCTGCTCGACCCTTCGGGCGGCCCCGTCCCGCAGGAGCACTCGGCTGCGCATATGCAGTACGTTCGGGTCATGCCCAAGGCCGCCAAGTCCTCACGTACGCCCGCTACGCCCGACGCTCCGGAGAGCGCGGCCGGCAGCCGCGCCGCCGCCCAACGCCTCAAGATGCGCCGGGAGCTTGCGGCGGCCGCGATGGAGCTCTTCGCGTCCAAGGGGTACGAGGCGACGACGGTCGACGAGATCGCCGCGCAGGCCGGTGTCGCCCGCCGGACCTTCTTCCGCCACTTCCGCTCCAAGGAAGAGGCGATCTTCCCGGACCACGACGACACCTTGATCCGGGCGGAAGCGGTGCTCAACGCGGCGCCGCCGCACGAGCACCCGCTCGACACGGTGTGCCGTGGCATCAAGGAAGTCATGAAGATGTACGCGGCGTCGCCCGCCGTGTCCGTCGAGCGCTACCGCCTGACGCGCGAGGTGCCCACCCTGCGCGAGCGGGAGATCGCCTCGGTGGCCCGTTACGAACGGCTCTTCACGCGCTATCTCCTGGGCCACTTCGACGAGCAGGCCCACCACGACGGCAACGACGACCCCCTCCTGGCGGAGGTCGCGGCGTCGGCGGTGGTGACCGCGCACAACCACGTCCTTCGCCGGTGGCTGCGTGCGGGCGGCCAGGGCGACGTGGAGACCCAGTTGGACCATGCCTTCGCCATCGTCCGCAGGACCTTCGGTTCGGGTATCGGGGCGGGGCGCGACACCACCACCGCTCCGTCGGCCTCGGTGAGCACCGGGGGCGACGTCCTGGTCACCGTGGCCCGGACGGACGCACCACTTGACGAGATCATGCGGACGATCGAGAAGGCGTTGCGGGAGTCGTAGATCCCGATTTCAGCCTCTTTGTCCTCGGCTTTCCAGGGGGCGCTACCCACGGGTAGCGCCCCCTTCGCCATGCCTCCACACCCTCTGACCTGCACTGATCGATCATCTATCAAAAATTGCTGGCACTCAGTGTCTTGCCGACTGGCACGCGGTGTCATACGTTGATGTTGTCCGGGCGGCCGGCGTGCAGAGAACCTTCGTACGTCGGCTGTCCCCACAAGCCACGGCTCGTGCGCCCGGACGCCTGCGTCACAGGCAACCTCCCGCGCCACACCAAGCGCTGCCGAGCAACACCTTCGCCGAACCGACGGCACACCCTCCACCACCTGCACCAGCAGCACCCGACGTAACCCTCAAGAGCGTGCTCCCCTCAAAGGGGGGCCGCACTTCGCCGGAGGCATCACCGTGAAGGAAATCCTGGACGCGATTCAGTCGCAGGACGCCAAGTCCGCCGACTTCGCCGCACTCCCCCTGCCCG
This sequence comes from Streptomyces sp. NPDC054866, assembly GCF_053610745.1. NCBI lineage: Bacteria > Bacillati > Actinomycetota > Actinomycetes > Kitasatosporales > Streptomycetaceae > Streptomyces > Streptomyces sp. NPDC054866. The sequence goes on along the minus strand of NZ_JBSGZA010000001.1, from coordinate 692,769 downwards.
ACTCGTACCGCGCGATCACCGTGCACAAGGACGAGGCGGAGATGTTCGCCGGGCTCGAGACCCGCGACAAGGACCCCCGCAAGTCGATCCACCTGGACGACGTGCCGGTCCCCGAACTCGGCCCGGGCGAGGCCCTGGTGGCCGTGATGGCCTCCTCGGTCAACTACAACTCCGTGTGGACCTCGATCTTCGAGCCGGTGTCCACCTTCAGCTTCCTGGAGCGCTACGGCCGTCTGAGCGAGCTCACCAAGCGCCACGACCTGCCGTACCACATCATCGGCTCCGACCTGGCGGGCGTCGTGCTGCGCACCGGACCCGGCGTGAACGCCTGGAACCCGGGCGACGAGGTCGTCGCGCACTGCCTGAGCGTCGAGCTGGAGTCCTCCGACGGCCACAACGACACGATGCTCGACCCCGAGCAGCGCATCTGGGGCTTCGAGACGAACTTCGGCGGCCTCGCCGAGATCGCCCTGGTCAAGTCCAACCAGCTCATGCCCAAGCCGGACCACCTGAGCTGGGAGGAGGCCGCATCCCCCGGCCTGGTGAACTCCACCGCCTACCGCCAGCTGGTCTCGCGCAACGGCGCCGGCATGAAGCAGGGCGACAACGTCCTGATCTGGGGCGCGAGCGGCGGACTCGGCTCCTACGCCACCCAGTTCGCCCTGGCCGGCGGCGCCAACCCCATCTGTGTCGTGTCCAGCCCGGAGAAGGCCGCCATCTGTGAGGCCATGGGCGCGGAGGCGGTCATCGACCGCAACGCCGAGGGCTACAAGTTCTGGAAGGACGAGCACACCCAGGACCCCAAGGAGTGGAAGCGCTTCGGCAAGCGCATCCGCGAGCTCACCGGCGGCGAGGACGTGGACATCGTCTTCGAGCACCCGGGCCGCGAGACCTTCGGCGCCTCGGTCTACGTCACCCGCAAGGGCGGCACCATCGTCACCTGCGCCTCGACCTCGGGCTACAACCACGAGTACGACAACCGCTACCTGTGGATGTCCCTGAAGCGGATCATCGGCTCGCACTTCGCGAACTACCGCGAGGCCTGGGAGGCCAACCGCCTCATCGCCAAGGGCAAGATCCACCCCACCCTCTCCCGCGTCTACTCCCTGGAGGAGACCGGGCAGGCCGCCTACGACGTGCACCGCAACCTCCACCAGGGCAAGGTCGGCGTCCTCGCCCTCGCGCCCCAGGAGGGCCTCGGCGTGCGCGACCCCGAGATGCGGGCCAAGCACATCGACGCGATCAACCGCTTCCGGAACGTCTGAGGGCTGAGGGTTCGCACATGACAGAGCGTCAGAAGGACCGGCCGTGGCTCATGCGGACCTATGCCGGTCACTCCACGGCCGAGGCGTCCAACGAGCTGTACCGGCGCAACCTCGCCAAGGGTCAGACGGGCCTCTCGGTCGCGTTCGACCTGCCCACGCAGACCGGCTACGACCCGGACCACATCCTCGCCCGCGGTGAGGTCGGCCGGGTCGGTGTGCCCGTCTCGCACGTGGGCGACATGCGGCGGCTGTTCCAGGACATCCCCCTGGACCAGATGAACACCTCGATGACGATCAACGCCACGGCCATGTGGCTTCTGGCGCTCTATCAGGTGGTGGCGGAGGAGCAGGGCGTGGACATCACGCAGCTCCAGGGGACGACGCAGAACGACATCGTCAAGGAGTACCTCTCGCGCGGGACGCACGTCTTCCCGCCGGTGCCCTCCCTCCGCCTCACCACCGACATGATCACGTACACGGTGGCGCACATACCCAAGTGGAACCCGATCAACATCTGCAGCTACCACTTGCAGGAGGCCGGGGCCACTCCGGTGCAGGAGATCGCGTACGCGATGTCCACCGCCATCGCCGTCCTCGACGCCGTGCGCGACTCCGGCCAGGTGCCGGAAGAGAAGTTCGGTGACGTCGTCGCCCGTATCTCCTTCTTCGTGAACGCGGGTGTCCGCTTCGTCGAGGAGATGTGCAAGATGCGGGCGTTCGGCCGCATCTGGGACCGGATCACGCGCGAGCGGTACGGCATCACCAACCCCAAGCAGCGCCGCTTCCGCTACGGCGTTCAGGTCAACTCCCTGGGCCTGACCGAGGCGCAGCCCGAGAACAACGTGCAGCGCATCGTCCTGGAGATGCTGGCCGTCACGCTCTCCAAGGACGCACGCGCGCGTGCCGTGCAGCTTCCCGCCTGGAACGAGGCCCTGGGTCTGCCGCGGCCGTGGGACCAGCAGTGGTCGCTGCGTATCCAGCAGGTGCTCGCCCTGGAGAGCGATCTCCTGGAGTACGAGGACATCTTCGACGGCAGCCACGTCATCGAGGCCAAGGTGGAGTCCCTCGTCGAGGAGTCGCTCGCCGAGATGGACCGCATCGAGCAGATGGGCGGCGCGATGGCCGCCGTCGAGTCCGGCTACCTGAAGTCGCAGCTCGTCTCCTCGCACGCCGAGCGCAGGGCGCGCATCGAGTCGGGCGAGGAGAAGATCGTCGGCGTCAACGCCTACGAGTCGACCGAGCCGAACCCGCTCACCGCGGACCTGGACACCGCGATCATGACGGTCGACCCGGCCGTCGAGAACCGCGTCGTGCGCGCGCTCGGCACCTGGCGCGACACCCGCTACCAGCCGCCGTTCAACCACCCGCGCCCCTGCAAGGCCCTGGACCGGCTCAAGGAGGTCGCCGCCGGCACGGGCAACCTCATGGAGGCCACCCTGGAGTGCGCACGCGCCGGTGTGACGACCGGGGAGTGGGCCGGCGCCCTGCGGGAGGTGTTCGGGGAGTTCCGGGCGCCCACGGGTGTCTCCAGCGCTCCGGTGGCCGTCACCGCGGAGGCGGGCACGCCGCTGGCCCTCGTCCGCGACAAGGTCGCCAAGACCGCCGCCGACCTCGGCACCGGCAAGCTGCGCTTCCTGGTCGGCAAGCCGGGCCTCGACGGGCACTCCAACGGGGCCGAGCAGATCGCGGTGCGTGCGCGTGACGCCGGCTTCGAGGTCGTCTACCAGGGCATCAGGCTCACGCCCGAGCAGATCGTCGACGCGGCCCTCGCGGAGGACGTGCACGCCGTGGGCCTCTCGATCCTCTCCGGCTCGCACGCGCAGCTCGTGCCGGACGTGCTCGTGCGCCTGCGCGACGCGGGCGCGCCCGACATCCCCGTCATCGCGGGCGGCATCATCCCCAACAGCGACGCCGAGGACCTGAAGGCGGCGGGTGTGGCCGCCGTCTTCACCCCCAAGGACTTCGGCATCACCGAGATCATCGGCCGTATCGTCGACGAGATCCGGAAAGCGAACAAGCTCGACCCTCTGGAGGTCCCCGCATGACCGCGCCCATCAACCGCCTGCGCCCCCGCCGTTCGTGTCTGGCGGTACCGGGTTCGAACCCGCGCTTCCTGGAGAAGGCCCAGGGCCTCCCCGCCGACCAGGTCTTCCTCGACCTGGAGGACGCCTGCGCGCCGCTCGCCAAGCCGGAGGCCCGGCACACCATCGTCAAGTTCCTCAACGAGGGCGACTGGACGGGCAAGACGCGTGTGGTGCGCGTGAACGACTGGACGACCGAGTGGACGTACCGCGACGTCGTCACGGTCGTCGAGGGCGCGGGCCAGAACCTCGACTGCATCATGCTGCCGAAGGTTCAGACCGCCGACCAGGTCGTCGCGCTCGACTTCCTGCTCACGCAGATCGAGAAGACGATGGGCTTCGAGGTCGGCAAGATCGGCATCGAGGCGCAGATCGAGAACGCGCAGGGCCTCAACAACGTCAACGCGATCGCGCAGGCGTCGCCGCGCGTCGAGACGATCATCTTCGGCCCGGCCGACTTCATGGCGTCCATCAACATGAAGTCCCTGGTCGTCGGCGAGCAGCCGCCCGGCTACCCGGCGGACGCCTACCACTTCATCCTGATGAAGATCCTGATGGCCGCCCGCGCCAACAACCTCCAGGCGATCGACGGCCCTTACCTCCAGATCAAGAACGTCGACGGCTACCGCGAGGTCGCGAACCGCGCCGCCGCGCTCGGCTTCGACGGCAAGTGGGTCCTGCACCCCGGCCAGGTCGACGCCGCGAACGAGGTCTTCTCGCCCTCCCAGGAGGACTACGACCACGCCGAGCTGATCCTGGACGCCTACGACTTCTACACCTCCGAGGCGGGCGGGAAGAAGGGCTCGGCGATGCTCGGCGACGAGATGATCGACGAAGCGAGCCGCAAGATGGCGCTCGTCATCTCGGGCAAGGGGCGCGCCGCGGGCATGACCCGTACCTCCAAGTTCGAAGCCCCGGAGGCCTGACATGCAGTTCGGCCGCACCTACGAAGAGTTCACCGTCGGGGACGTCTACAAGCACTGGCCCGGAAAGACGGTCACGGAGTACGACGACCACCTCTTCTGCCTCCTGACGATGAACCACCACCCCCTCCACATGGACAGCAACTATGCGGAGCAGACGACGGACTTCGGTAAGAACGTCGTCGTGGGCAACTACATCTACTCGCTGCTTCTGGGCATGTCCGTGCCGGACGTCTCGGGCAAGGCGATCGCCAACCTGGAGGTCGAGTCGCTCAAGCACGTCGCGCCGACCTTCCACGGCGACACGATCTACGGCGAGACCACGGTCCTGGACAAGACTCCGTCGAAGTCCAAGTCGGACCGCGGGATCGTCTACGTGGAGACCAAGGGCTACAAGCAGGACGGCACGCTGGTCTGCGTGTTCCGCCGCAAGGTGATGGTCCCCACCGAGACGTACATCAAGGAGCGCGGCGGCGAGCAGCCCGGCCGCCCGGAGCTGAAGAGCCAGGAGAAGTAAGCGATGAGCCGACTCGCGCAGACCGCAGGTCTCACCGACATCCAGCAGGAGATCCTGTCCACGGTCCGGGACTTCGTCGACAAGGAGATCATTCCGGTCGCCACGGAGCTGGAGCACCGTGACGAGTACCCGCAGCAGATCGTGGACGGTCTCAAGGAGTTGGGCCTCTTCGGGCTCATGATCCCGGAGGAGTACGGCGGTCTGGGCGAGTCGCTGCTCACGTACGCGCTGTGCGTCGAGGAGATAGCGCGTGGCTGGATGTCGGTCTCCGGCATCATCAACACCCACTTCATCGTCGCCTACATGCTCAAGCAGCACGGGACCCAGGAGCAGAAGGACACCTTCCTGCCGCGCATGGCGGCCGGCGAGGTGCGCGGCGCGTTCTCCATGTCGGAGCCCGCGCTCGGCTCCGACGTGTCGGCGATCACGTCCAAGGGCGTCAAGGACGGCGACGAGTACGTCCTCAACGGTCAGAAGATGTGGCTGACCAACGGCGGGACGTCGACTCTGGTGGCCGTTCTGTGCCGGAGTGACGAAGGACACCCTGAGGGCACGGCGCCCCACAAGTCGATGACGACCTTCCTCGTCGAGAAGGAGCCCGGCTTCGGAGAGGTCCGACCCGGCCTCACCATCCCCGGCAAGATCGACAAGATGGGTTACAAGGGCGTCGACACGACCGAACTCATCATGGACGGACTGCGAATTCCGGCCAATCGCGTGCTCGGCGGGACCACCGGCCGCGGTTTTTACCAAATGATGGACGGCGTCGAAGTCGGCCGCGTGAATGTCGCGGCGCGTGGCTGCGGTGTTGCTCAGCGTGCATTTGAGCTCGGTGTCTCTTATGCCCAGCAGCGTCACACTTTCGGCAAGCCGATCGCTCAGCACCAGGCGATTCAGTTCAAGCTGGCCGAGATGGCTACCAAGGTCGAGGCCGCCCATGCGATGATGGTGAATGCAGCACGCAAAAAGGACTCCGGGGAACGAAACGACCTCGAAGCAGGGATGGCGAAGTACCTCGCCTCCGAATACTGCAAAGAAGTCGTAGAGGACGCGTTCCGGATTCATGGCGGTTACGGCTTCTCGAAGGAGTACGAGATCGAGCGCCTGTACCGTGAGGCTCCGATGCTGCTGATCGGCGAAGGTACCGCCGAGATCCAGAAAATGATCATTGGGCGCCGACTGCTCGAAGAGTATCGACTCCAGGGCTAGATGCCCGATTTGGTGCGGTTTCTTCGAGAAGAAGGTCACACCCTGTCAACACTCTTCGGCCGTCGACTCCGCTTCCTGGCTTGCCCAGTTGTGGCTCGCAACCGATACCATCCGGAAAAAGCCGCCGTCCCCCGTTCATGCGCGGCATCATCCGCTACGAAGGTCATCCATGCCCCACAGCCAAACCTCTGCACCACGCGACAGCCTCGCGGGCGTACGCCTTGCGCGCGGAGCATCGCCGTGGCTCCTGCCGACTGTCGCCACCGCGGCACTCAGCCTCGTCCGCGCGCGTCGCTCCAAGGGCGCCGCGGCCGTCGCTGTACCTGCTACCGCTCTGGCGGCGGGCATGCTGTGGTTCTTCCGCGACCCCGAGCGCGACATCGCCCAGGGCCGGGTCATCTCCCCGGCCGACGGCGTGGTGCAGAGCATCATGCCGTGGAAGGACGGGCGCACCCGCGTCGCGATCTTCATGAGCCCGCTGAACGTCCACGTCAACCGCGCGCCCCTCGCGGGCACGGTGACGTCCGTGGAGCACATCCCCGGCGGGTTCGTCCCGGCGTTCAACAAGGAGAGCGAGAACAACGAGCGCGTTGTCTGGCACTTCGACACCGAGCTCGGTGACATCGAGATGATCCAGATCGCGGGCGCGGTCGCGCGGCGCATCGTTCCTTACGTGCCGCAGGGCACGAAGGTGGAGCAAGGCGAACGGATCGGCCTGATCCGCTTCGGCTCCCGCGTCGACATCTATCTCCCCGAGGGTGTCGAAGTGGACGTCGAGGTCGGTCAGAAGACCGTGGCTGGGGTGACTCGAATTGACCGTGGTTGATCCTGAGACACAGGCGGGCTGGGTGCCCGAGGCGGCCGAGGACGAGGCCGACGAGGAGATGCCTCTCTCACTCCGCCTCTCGATAGCGGACACCCTCACGCTCGGTAACGCGACGTGCGGATTCATGGCGGTGTACTTCACCACCACCGGCATCCTCATCCCGCACCTCCAGGGCAGCAACGAGAGCGGCATGGCGCGGCACTCCGCCGCGACCGCCGTGATCCTGATGCTCTGCGCGGCCGTCTTCGACCTCTTCGACGGGCTCGTGGCGCGCAAGCTGCGGTCCTCGCCGATGGGTGCCGAGCTCGACAACCTCTCGGACCTGATCAGCTTCGGTCTGGCCCCCGCGTACTTCGTGCTCGTCTACGGCATGGTCGCCGACGACGCGCACCAGAGAGTGGCCGCGGTCGGAGCGATCGTGGTGCTGTTGGCGGTGGTGCTGCGGCTTGCGCGGTTCAGTTGCGTGACCGTGAAGGACGGCACCTTCCAGGGCATGCCATCGCCGTTCGGCGCGCTCACGGTCGTCTCGATCGTGCTCCTGGAGCTCCCCTTCTGGGCGACGCTCCTGGCGATCACCGGCACGGCGTGGCTCATGGTCAGCCGCGTCGAGTACCCCAAGCCGCGGGGTCCGCTCGCGGTGGCCATGCTGGCGTGGATCGTCGCGGCCATGGGGCTGCTCGCGGCCTGGGCGTTCGACGCTCCGGGCGGGCTGCTTCTCCTGCAGACCGGCTGCGCGCTCCAGGTCGTTCTCGGTGCGGTGATTCCCCTCTTCGCCACGGCGCGGAGGGTGAACAACTTCCGGGACAACCGGCGTGAGGCGCGGGCCGCGCAGCTGCCGTAGCGGCTTCTGTACGTTGCCAGAAGGGGCCCGAACCAATTGGTTCGGGCCCCTTCTGGCTGTTCAGGCGCTTGTCAGGCGCTTCCTCAGGCGCCGGGGGTGTACCCCTCGGCCGCCGCCGCGGCGCCCGGCTCCCTGGCGACCTTCATGCCGCCCGTCACGCTCTTGTCGGGACGCAGGATCACGCTCTCCTTCGACGAGGGCGCCTTGGGGTCGCTGAAGTCCTGGGTGACGCCGAAGCCCGTGTCGTAGGAGTCGATGGTCAGGAGCGCCTTGTCGACGCCGTCACGGGTGAGGTCCTTGCTCTCGCAGGCCTTCTTCAGTGCCTCGCCGAAGACGGACGCCGCGGTCCAGCCGGCCGTCACGCCGTTGTCCAGGGCGTCCTTCGGGTAGGCCTTCTTGTAGTCGGCGACCAGCTTCTTCGCCGCGGGGGTGTCCGCGCCGATCGGGAGGGTCGGCGAGGCCACGTAGTAGTTCTTCGCGAGGGCCGGGCCCGCCTGCGTGCCCAGGAGCTGGGGTGCGAACGCCGAGTTGTTGCCGATGATCGGGACCTCGAACTTGCCCGCCGCCGCGACACCCACCAGGGAGGCCGCCTGCCGGGGGCCCGCGCTGATGACGACGGCCTTCACGCCCGCCTTCTTCAGAGCCGCGACCTGCGCCGTCATATCGTTGTCGGTCGCCTTGATCTTCTGCTCCACGACGGTGAGGCCCGACTTCTTCGCCATGTACTGCGAGCCCTTCAGCGCGTTCTCGCCGTAGTCGCCCTCGAAGTAGACATGGCCGAGCTTGTCGCCCTTCTTGAGGCCCTTCTCCTTCATCAGGAAGTCGATCGCGTTGATCGTCTCCAGGTCGTACGTCGAGCCGACGACCCGGACGTACGGGCTGCCGAGCAGATTCGCCGACCAGGCCTGCGGCAGCACGAGCCCCTTGTTCCCGTCGACGCGCTGCTTGACCGCGGCGACGAACGGGGAGCCGATGAACTGGGCGAAGCCGAGCACGTCCGGCTCCAGCTCGGTGTACGCGGCGACCGCCTTCTGGGGGTCGTAGCCGTGGTCGCGGACGGTCAGCTTCAGCTTGCGGCCGCAGATGCCGCCGTCGGCGTTGACCTGCTTGACGTAGAGCTGCTGGGCCTGGGTGACGCTCTTGCCGAGGGTCGCGTAGACCCCGGTCATGTCGGTGAGCACACCGAGGTTGATCGTCTTGGCGGAGACGCCGACGCCGGACTTGATCCCGCCCGCGCCCTCCTTGTCGCCCTCGTCGTCCCCCGCCTTGGAGCTGCATCCCGCCACCGCGAGCAGCGCGGCGAGCGCCGTAGCCGTCGCGGTGACCCTTTTCGCCCTTGTCGACGTGCGTGAACTCATCGTTCCTCCCCTGATTCCCCTGAAGTTGAGCCGGACGTCGGCCTGGAGCGCCGGGCGGCGATGCTGGCCAGGCCGCCGGGCAGGAACAGCACCACCGCCACGACGGCGGCGCCGTACAGATACCGGGACGCCTCGCCCGGTGTGATCCCGCCACTGCCGGGGGCCGAGACCAGGGGCAGCGCGTCGCTGTACCGGGTCAGGAGCTGCGGCAGCAGGGACACCACGGCGGCGCCGGCCACCGCGCCCGCCACCGAGCCGAGGCCGCCGATGACGATCATGGCGAGGTATTCGAGGGACAGCGTCATACCGAAGTAGTCCGGCACGGTGCGCTGGAAGACGAGGGCGAGCAGGACCCCGGCGAGGCCCGCGTACATCGACGACAGGACGAAGACGCCCGCGCGGTAGCGGGCGACGGGCACCCCGATGACACCGGCGGCGATGCGGTGGTCGCGGATGGCGTTCATGGCGCGTCCGGGGCGCCCGCGCAGCACACCGCGGGCGAAGAGTCCGCAGCCGAGGAGGAGGACGAGCCCCGCGTACCAGAGCTTCTCCGACGCCCCGAACGGCACGGCGGCCACGACCATCTCGCTGTCGTCGAAGGTGATGCCGAAGACGCTCAGGGGCGGTACGTCGCGTCCGTTGGAGCCGCCCGTCAGGTCGTGGGCGTTGAAGAGCACGTGCTGCCCGATGAAGATGAGCGCGAGGGTCGCGATGCCGAGGTAGGCGCCGCGCAGGCGTCCCGCGATGGGGCTGAAGAGTCCGCCCGCGATCCCCGCGACGCCGACGGCCAGGGCGGCCGCGATCCAGGTGGGCAGGCCAAGGCCGGTCAGGCCGGTGTCTCCCCCCTCCCCCGCGAAGACGCAGTATCCGTACGCGCCGATCGCGAGGAAGAAGGCGTGGCCCATGGAGAGCTGGCCGGTCGCGCCGGTGAGGAGGTTGATGCCGATCGCGCCGATCGCGGCGGCCATGGCGAAGAGGCCCGCCTGGAGCCAGAACCGGTCGAGGTAGAAGGGCAGGGCGAGCAGGAGCACGGCGCCCGCGATCCATACGTACGTCCGGGGGCGGGTCAGTCTCGTACGGCCTCGGGAGCGCAGCTCCCGTCCACGGGCCAGGACCTCAGACACGGGCGAGCTCCTTCGTGCCGAAGAGTCCGGCGGGCCGGATGAGGAGGATGACGGTCATCACGAGGTAGGGCGCGAGGTCGCCCAATCCCCTTCCCAGGAAGGTGAGTTCGCTCTGGTACCCGGTGGCGAGGGATTCGGTGACCCCCACCACTAGGCCGCCGACGAGCGCGCCCGTGGTGGAGTCGAGGCCGCCGAGGATCGCGGCGGGGAAGGCCTTCAGCGCGGCGAGCGATGTGGCCCGTTCGAGCCCCGGGGTCGGGAAGACGGTGAGGAAGAGCGCCGCCACGGCGGCAAGGCCCCCGGCCACCGCCCAGGCGCCGAGCGAGACCCGGCCCAGGCGCACGCCCATCAGGGCCGCGGTCTCCGGGCTCTCCGCGGCGGCGCGCATCGCCACGCCCCAGGAGGTGTAGCGGAAGGCGAGCAGGAAGACGGTGATGAGGAGCGCGGCGGCGACGAACGCGGCGATCCGCGTGTGGGCGATGGAGACCGACCCGACGGTGAGCACCGAGTCGCCCCAGGGGTCGCCGAGGGAGAGAACGTCGGTGCCGAGGCGGCGGGTGAGTTCGGTGGTGAGCAGGATGTCGACGCCGATCGTGACGATGGCGAGGACGCTGTGGTCGGAGCCGCGATAGCGCCGCATGACGAGGAACTCGATGGCCGCGCCGACGACGGCGGCGCCCGCGATGCCGACGAGCAGCGCCGACCAGAAGCCGATGTCGTCGTGGAGGGTCGCGGTGATGTAGCCGCCGGCCAGGAGCAGTGAGGCGTGCGCGAAGTTCACGACTTCGGTGGCCCGGAAGATGACGACGAAGCCGAGGGCGATGAGGGCGTAGACGGACCCCATCGAGAGGCCGTTGAGGAGCAGCTCGACGAAGGTGTTCACGAGGTGGTCCCCTCCCCCAGGTACGCGCGCACGACCGCCGGGTCGTTCTGTACGTCGGCCGGGGCGCCGTCGGCTATCCGGCGCCCGAAGTCCAGTACGGTCACCGCGTCCGCGAGCCGCATCACCACCCCCATGTCGTGTTCCACCAGGACGATCGAGATTCCGAGGCTGTCGCGGACGCCCGCGATGACGGCGGCCGTGCGTTGCCGCTCGTCCGCGGTCATGCCCGCGACGGGTTCGTCGAGCAGGAGCAGCCGGGGCTCCATGCACAAGGCGCGGGCCAGCTCGGCGAGTTTCTGCTGCCCGTACGGCAATGAGCCTGCCGGGGCGTCGAGTTGATGCTCGATGCCGACGAACGCCGCTATCTCCCGCACCCGTTCACGGTGGGTTCGCTCCTCGCGCGCGGCCGACGGGAGCCGGAGTCCCGCGGCGAGGAATCCCGTGCGGGTGAGCCGGTGGCGGCCGAGCATCAGGCTGTCGGCGACCGTCGCGCGCGGCGGCAGGGCGAGGTTCTGGAAGATCCGCGCGACGCCGAGGTCGGCGATGCGGTGCGGAGGCATCGCCGTCAGCTCGTGCTCGCCGAAGCGGACGCTGCCGCCGGTGGCGCGGTACACGCCGGACAGGACGTTGAAGCAGGTGGACTTCCCCGCGCCGTTGGGCCCGATGACGGCGTGCACGGTGCCGGGCCTGACCGTGAAACTGACGGCGTCGAGAGCGGTGAGACCCGCGAAGCGCACGGTCAACTCCCGTACGTCCAGGGCGGGTACGTCTGGTTCCGGCGGGGTCGCTTCGGCTAGTTCCGGCGGGGTCGCGTCGGCTTGATGCGGCGGGGTTGCCTCGGCCGCCGAGTGGTCGTCGGTCATCGTCGGCCCTCCCATCGCCGCAGCACCGGCAGCGCGCTGACGCCGCGCGAGGCGTCGGCCGCGGCGGTCTCGTCGACCACGCCGAGGTAGCGGCGGCGTACCTCGTCGGACGCGGACAGCTCGTCCGCGGGACCCGCGAGTGCCACTTCGCCCACGTCCAGGACGTACGCACGCGATGCGAGGCGCAGGGCGAGCGCGGCGTTCTGCTCGACGAGGAGGACCGCGGTGCCCTGGGCGTTGATCTCCTGGATGGTGTCGGCGATGCGTGCCGCCATCAACGGGGCGAGGCCCAGGGAGGGTTCGTCCAGGAGCAGCAGCTTCGGTGACGCCATCAGCGCCCTGGCGACCGCGAGCATCTGCTGCTCGCCGCCGGAGAGGAGCCCGGCCCGCTGGCCCGCGCGCTCGGCGAGCACCGGGAAGAGTTCATGGACGCGCTCCAGGGCCCTGGCCTTCGCGGCCCTGCTTCCCGCGGAGCCGAGCGCGCCCGCCCGCAGGTTGTCGGCGACGGTCATCCGGGCGAACACCCTTCTTCCTTCCGGCACTTGGGACACTCCGGCGGCGACCACCCGGTCCGCGTGCAGTCCGTCGATGCGCCGCCCGCCGAAGTGGATGGAGCCGGTGGTGAGCGCCCCCCGGTGAAAGGCGAGGGTGCGTGAAATGGCGCGCAGGAGCGTCGACTTGCCCGCGCCGTTGCCGCCGAGCACGGCGACCACGGCGCCGTCCGGTACTTCGAGCGACACCTGGCGCAGTGCGCGCACCGGCCCGTACCCGACCGACGCATCCTGTACGACCAGCCCGGAACCACCCACCTGGGACCCCCTGTCCTCCGCGTGGCGCTCAGCCCAGCACCGCCGCGCCCGCCCGTCCACGGCCTGTGTCCGAATCGCTGCGGGTGACCAGCGGGACCGGCCGCCGGTTGTGCACGGGCACAACACCCCGTGTCAGGGGCCTGCCAGGGGTGGCCGAGCGGTGGCATCCTCCGCAGCACGGAGGCACGGCGGGCGGCGGCGACAGGGGGAAAAACCATGAGCGGGCGCAGGCCACGGACGGGCCACGACTGGAAGGTGCTCGAGGAGGCGTGCGTGGCGCTGAAGCCCCGCATTCCCGAGCTGGTGGACGAACACCTGCGCCAGCTCTTCGAGCACTCTCCGGTGTACGCGCGGGTGCTGCCGTACGACCAGCAGTGGCGGGAGGCGGAGGAGGCGGTGCGCATCGGCATCGAGACGATCTCGGCGCCGCGGGCGTCGCCGCGCCGCGATCTGGAGTACGCGGAGGAGGCCGGCCGGCGCCGGGCCCAGCAGGGTCTGCCGCTCGACCTGGTGGTGCACTCGTACCGCAACGCGGGCTATCTGGTCTGGGACTCGCTGCTCGAAGGCGCCGTGGGGCAGGACCCGGAGAAGCTCGCGGTCCTGATGCGGTCGGCGACGATGGTGTGGTCGGCGGTCGACGCGCAGGCGGCGGCCGCGTCCGACGCGTACCGGGCGACGGAGATGGAGCTGCGGCGCCGCACCGACGAGCAGCTTCAGGCACTGCTCGACGCGCTCCTGGAGGGCCAGTCCGCCCCCGGTCTCGCGTCACAGGTGGCCGCGGGGCTCGATCTGCCGGAGCGCGGGCCGTACGCCGTGGTGGTGCTGCGCGCCGAGCGGCGGGACGGGCGTGCCGCGTTCCACCGGCAGATCCAGCGGGCCGGGTTCCGTTTCGTCTGGCGGATGCGGACGGACCGGGAGGTGGGGGTGGTGGCGCTCGGCGAGGCGGAGGGCCTGGACGAGTTGGCGGCCGCGCTGGAGGGGCGGTGCCCCGGGCCGGGCGGCATCAGCCCCGTGGTGGCGGGACTCTCCGAACTGGGCCACGCGCGGCGCCTCGCCGAACTGGCGCTGCGTACGTGTCCGCCGGACGCGACCGGCATCGTACGGCTCGACCAGCGGATGCCGACGGCTCTGGTGGTGAGCCAGCCGGAGCTGGCGGGGCGCCTGGTGTCGGACGTCTTCGGAGAGCTGCTCGCCCTCGAACCGGCGGACCGGGCGGTGCTCCTGGAGACGCTGGACGCGTGGCTGCTGTGCGAGGGCTCGGCGGGGCGGGCCGCGGGGCGCCTGTACTGCCACCGGAACACGGTGTTCAACCGCTTGCGGCGCCTGGAACAACTGACGTCACGCTCACTGGCGCGCCCACGGGACCTGATGGAAATGACACTGGCCTTGGACGCGTACCGGCTGGCGCGGGGCTAGAGCGACGTGCCTCGCCCCGCGGCCAGGGGCACCGCAAATCACCGGCTCCGCCGAGCTCGTCCTCAAACGCCGGACGGGCTAAATCCCCTTCGCCCACCCGGCCCCGAAAGGGGCGCGTGGAACTGCGCGGCCAACCCCCACCGGCCCGCGGTGTCCCCCGACCCCGCCCCGCCCCGCGCAGCGCACCGCTCAGCTGAGGAAATCGCGGGCGATCCCCTCCGCCACCCTCTCCAAAATCGGCCCCGCCTCAGCAATGCACCGCGCCACATCCGGCTCCACGTCAGTAAGCGCGTACGCCCGACGGATACCCGCCTTACCCAGCGCCTCCGCCGGAAGAGCCAGGCGGCCGCAGACCGCCACCACCTCAACGCCCGCCGCGCGGCCCGCCGCCGCGACGCCCGCGGGGGCCTTGCCGTGCAGGGTCTGCTCGTCCAGCGAGCCCTCCCCCGTAATCACCAGCGACGCCCGCGCAAGCGCCGGTGCGAAGCCGAGGACGTCCAACATGACCTCGATCCCGGGGCGGAAGCTCGCGCCGAGCCCGACGAGGGCTCCGTAGCCGATGCCGCCCGCCGCTCCGGCTCCCGGAGACTCCGCGTACTCCAGAGCGGAGGAGCCCACCGACTCGGACAGCACCCGCGCGAAGTGCGCGAGGGCCGCGTCCAGCTCGGCGACGTCCTCCGGGCTCGCCCCCTTCTGCGGCCCATACACCGCCGGAGCGCCCTTCGGCCCGGTCAGCGGGTTGTCCACGTCGCTGGCCAGGACCAGGTCGACCGAGGCGAACCGCTTGTCGAGTCCGGACAGGTCGGCCGTGGCCAGCGAGGCCAGCGGCCCGCCCCCCGGCGCCACCGGCGCCCCGTCCGCGTCCAGGAAGACCGCGCCCAGCGCGGCCAGCATCCCGGCCCCGCCGTCCGTCGTGGCGCTGCCTCCGACGCCGAAGACGATGGTCCGCGCACCCGCGTCGAGCGCGGCGCGCAGCAGCTCCCCGGAGCCGTACGTCGTGGACGTGAGCGGCGCGAAGACGCCCTCGGGCAGCAGCTGGAGGCCCGAAGCCTCCGCCATCTCCACCACCGCGGTCCCGTCCCGCAGCGCGTACGCCGCGGTGACCTCGTCGCCGAGCGGCCCCGTCACCCGCACCTCACGGCGCTCGAAACCGGCCGCGACAGCCGCGGCGACCGTGCCGTCGCCACCGTCGGCCACCGGCAGGGCCTCTACCTCCACCTGCGGGGCGACACGCCGAAGCCCGGCCGTCACCCGCTCCGCGACCTGCACGGCCGTGAGTGAGCCCTTGAACTTGTCCGCGGCGATGAGCACATGCCCCGCCGTCCCAGCAGCGTCCGCCACCTTGCATCCCCTTGCTTTCCGGGCCTTGCTCGCGTCAAGGCAGTCGCGCCGCTGCGACCATAACCGGAGGAGGGGCCGCCTGCCCATGGCCGCCCGCATGTCGGAGGCTCCCGCTCCCTCCTTAAGTCACCGTAAAACGCCACATAGCGGGGCAGCCCGATCGCAGAAATGATCGATCAGCGACCTCCAAAGGCCCCGGCCCTGACCAGCGGCCGGGATCAGCCGCCCGTACGAGAACCAGACAACGTCTTACGCTCCGCGTCGAACCGGTCACATAGACCGCGCACAACCGCCCCGGATTCGGTAAACCGGACGCATGACCCCAGCGCATACGGAACTCGCCCACCGTGTCCTCGCCGACCGCGTACTCGGCGGCTGGATCGGGCGGATCGCGGGCAACATGCTCGGCAAACCCATCGAGCGGGGCGACTACTGGACGCGTGAGCGCATCGAGCGCTACCTGCGGCAGGCCGACGCGCTGCCGCTCACCGATTACCTGCCCGAACCCCCTTCCTGGGTCGAGGAGTTCCAGCTGCGGCCCGAGTGGCAGCAGTGCGTCCGCGGCAGGGTGCACGGCAGCTGCCGCGACGACGACGTGGACTACGCGATCCTCGGAATGCACCTCCTGGAGACGCACGGGTTCACGTTCAGCACCGAACAGGTCGGCGAGCTGTGGCTGCTGCGCCTCCCCTATCTGCAGACGTTCACCGCGGAGCGCGCCGCGTACCGGAATCTCGTGAACGGGCTCAAGCCGCCGCTCACCGCGACCTACGAGAACTCCTGCCAGGAGTGGATCGGCGCCCTCATCCGCGCAGACATCTTCGGCTGGACGAACCCCGGCGCCCCGCGCCGCGCGGCCGCCCTGGCCCGCCGCGACGCCGTGCTCTCGCACACCGGCAACGGCGTCTACGGAGCGATGTGGGCGGCGGCGCTCGTGTCGGCGGCCTTCTCGGCCGCGACACCGCGCGCCGCGCTCGACGCGGCCTTCGGCGTCATCCCTTCGAGCTGCCGGCTCGCCCGTACGGTGCGCCGGGTCGTCACGCTGCACGAGGCCGGGCTCAGCTGGGAGGAAACGCTGGCCACCACCGAGTCGGAGACCTCCGGGCTCGGCTGGATCCACGTGGTGCCGAACTCGGCCGTCCTGACCGCCGGACTCCTCTACGGCGACGGCGACTTCACCCGGACCATCGCCCTGACGGTGCGCGGCGGCCTCGACACCGACTCGAACGGCGCGACCGCCGGGTCCTTCGCCGGAGTGCTGTGCGGGGCCAAGGCAATCCCCGCTCAGTGGCAGGACCCTCTCGAAGACCGGGTGCGCAGCGCGGTGTTCGGTTTCGACGGGGCGCGGATCAGCGAACTCGCGGCACGGACCGTGGAGCTGTCTACCCTTTCCAAATGACCCTTCAGGACTACGCCACGTACATCGCGGGCCTCCCCCGCATCATCGCCGGGGCCGCCGCGCTCTTCCGGGACTCCGAGGGGCGGGTGCTGCTCGTCGAGCCCAACTACCGCGAGGGGTGGGCGCTGCCCGGCGGCACCGTCGAGTCGGACGGAGGCGAGACACCGCGGCAAGGGGCCCGCCGCGAGACCGCCGAGGAGATCGGTCTCGACGTCGAGCTGGGGGCGCTGCTCGCGGTGGACTGGGTGCGGGGCACGGCGCGGCCTCCGCTGGTCGCCTATCTCTACGACGGCGGGGTGCTCGACGACGACCAGCTGAAGTCGATCAGGCTCCAGGAGGAGGAACTGCTCTCCTGGCGCCTGGTGGCCCGCGAGGACCTTCCGGAGTTCCTGCCCCATGAGCTGGGGCTGCGGGTGGAGGCCGGGCTCGATGCGCTCGATGCGGGGACGGGGACCGTGGAGCTGGAGGACGGGCTGCGGGCCGGCTGAGCACCGCGTCCCGCCGAACCCCCACCTCGCGTTCTCAGAAGAGGGCACTCTCCTCGCGTGGCGCGGACGCTCCCTCGAAGGCCAACAGCCGCTGCTTGCGGTCGAGTCCGCCGCCGTAGCCGGTCAGGGAGCCGCCCGCGCCGATCACCCGGTGGCAGGGGACGATGACCCCGATCGGGTTCTTGCCGTTGGCCAGGCCGACCGCGCGTGAGGCGTTGGGCTTGCCCAGCATGGCCGCGAGCTCGCCGTACGTACGGGTCTCGCCGTACGGGATCAGCTGGAGCTGCTGCCAGACGGTGCGCTGGAAGGGCGTGCCGTCGAGGCGCATCGGCAGGTCGAACTCCGTCAACTCCCCCGCGAAGTACGCCTCCAGCTGGCTGATCGTCTCGCCGAACGGGCTCGCGTCGCGGTCACCGAAGGTCTCCTCGGGTGGGCGGTGGCGCTGCTCCGTCATGTAGAGGCCGCTGAGGACGCCGTCGGTGGCGACGAGGGTCAGGGGGCCGTAGGGGCTGTCGATGAGGGTGTGCTGGCGGTGCATGGGGCTTGTCCTCTCGGACCGGCGCTCAGGCCGGGATGGCGTTGATGGGGTGGGTGTCGGTGGCCCACAGGTACTGGACCGCGTACGCGCGCCAGGGGCGCCAGGCCGCGGCCCGAGCGGTGAGCGCCGCCGGGGTGTGCGGCAGGCCGAGTTCCTGTGCCGCGCGGCGGATCCCGAGGTCGGTGGGGAGGAAGGCGTCGGGGTCGCCGAGTGCCCGCATCGCGATGACCTCGACCGTCCAGGGGCCGAAGCCGGGCAGTTCGGTGAGCCGGGCGCGGGCCTCCTCCCAGCCGCTCTCCACGCCGAGCCGGAGTGATCCGTCGGCGAGGTGACGTACGAGCGTGGTCAGGGTGGCGCGGCGGCTGCGCGGCAGCGCGAGTGCCTCCGGGTCGAGCGCGGCCAGGGCTTCCGGCGCCGGGAAGAGGTGGGTGAGGCCGCCCTCGGGGTCGTGGACCGGTTCGCCGTGCGCGGTGACCAGGCGTGCGGCGTGGGTGCGGGCGGCGGCCGTGGAGACCTGCTGGCCCAGGACCGCGCGTACGGCGAACTCCGCCTCGTCGACCGTGCGCGGCACGCGGCGCCCCGGTGCCTTGGCCACGAGGGGTGCGAGCAGCGGGTCGGCGCTCAGCTGGCCGTCCACCGCGACCGGGTCCGCGTCCAGGTCGAGCATGCGGCGGCAGCGGCTGATGGCGATGGTGAGGTCGCGCATGTCGGTGAGGCTGAGGCGACAGGCGATGTGGTCCGGGGCGGGGCTGAGGGCGACGACTCCGTGGCCGTAGGGCAGGCGGAGGGTTCTGCGGTACGCCCCGTCGCGCCACTCCTCGACACCCGGTACGGCGGTGGCGATGAGGTGGCCGAAGAGGTTGTCGGGGTTGAGCGGGGCGCGGAAGGGGAGGCGGAGCGAGAGCGCGCCGGATGCCTTGGCGGGGGCCTTCGGAGCGCGGGCCCGCAGTTCGCCGGGGGCCAGGGCGAAGACTTCGCGGACGGTGTCGTTGAAGGTGCGGATCGAGGAGAAGCCCGCGGCGAAGGCGATCTCCGCCATGGGCAGGGGGGTCGTCTCGATGAGGAGGCGGGCGGTCTGGGCGCGCTGGGCCCTTGCCAGGGCGAGGGGTCCCGCGCCGAGTTCCGCGAGGAGCTGCCGTTCCACTTGGCGGGTGCTGTAGCCGAGGCGGTTCGCGAGGCCGGGTACGCCGTCGCGGTCGACGACTCCGTCCGCGATGAGCCGCATCGCGCGCGCCACGAGGTCGGCGCGCTGATTCCACTCGGGGGACCCCGGACTGCTGTCCGGCCGACACCGCTTACAGGCCCGGAAACCTTCCTGCTGGCAGGCTGCCGCGCTCGGGTAGAAGCTCATGTTCTCGGGCTTCGGGGGAACGACGGGGCAGCTGGGCCGACAGTAAATACGGGTGGTGAGCACGGCGGTGTAGAACCACCCATCGAACCGAGCATCCTTCGACTGCACGGCACGCACGCACCGCTCGGAGTCGGTGTGCATGCCGGGCGGGGCCAGGGCGGTGACGGTGACGGTGGTGGTTGCCATGCGTCAAGGATCGGGCATGGGGGGCGGGGGTGGCTGGCGAAAATCCGACATGGAGGTGGGAGCCGGGGCGGTGGCGGTGCGTGTGCGGGTGCGACAGGTGCCGGGTGCGGGCGCGTGGGGCGGCGGTTCCGGTTCGTCTGTGGGTGCGGGGCCGCGCCGGTATGTCCGTCCTCGCTATCGTCCGGTGGCCGCGGGGCTACTGCGGCACCGGAGCCTCCGGGAACCGTGCTCCGGGCAGACAAACCGGCACGTCCCCTCGCGAGCGCTGCCGACTGCAGGTGCGTGGGAGTCGGGCCCCCACGGCTGGGGCTCGCCGCCACCCACCGATCCCCCCCCCGCCCGTACATTCCCCACCCACCCCCCGCCCCGATGCAGCCCCCCCCGGCACCGCGGGGCAATCGGGCGGGTGGGTGGGAGAGCTTGTTCGGTCAGGGTGGTGCTGCGGGGTGAACGGGCGGGTGGGTGGGAGAGGCTCGTTCGTGCAGGGAAGGCTGCGGGGGGCCGGTACAGCCCCCGCCCCCGCTGCCGCCCAAGGCCCCTCACCGCACGCGAAGCCCCCGCCACACCGCCTTCGCCGCGTTGTGCCCCGACATGCCATGCACACCGGGCCCCGGCGGCGTCGCCGACGAGCAGATGAACACCGCCGGGTGCGCGGTGCCGTACGGAAAGAGGGAGATCTTGGGGCGCAGCAGCAGCTGGAGACCGCTGGCAGCGCCGCAGGCGATGTCACCGCCCACGTAGTTGGCATTGCGGGCGGCCAGCTCGGGCGGCCCCGCGGTGGCACGGGCGAGAACGCGGTCACGGAACCCCGGGGCGAAGCGCTCCAGTTGGCGCTCGATCACCTCGGTCAGATCGCCGTCCCAGCCGTTCGGCACATGGCCGTACGCCCAGAAGACATGCTTTCCCGCAGGCGCGCGGGAGGGGTCGACGAGGCTGGGCTGCACGGTAATCAGGAACGGCGGATCGGGCGCCCGGTTCTCGCGCGACGCGGCGTTCAGCGCGGCACTGATCTCGGCACTGCTGCCCCCGACCTGCACGGTGCCTGCCACCCGAGCCTCCTTCGCCGTCCACGGAACGGGCCCGTCGAGGGCGTAGTCGACCTTGAAGACGCTCGCGCCGTAGCGATAACGCTCATAGCTGCGCCCCAGGCCGGCGATCCGGGCGAGGGCGGTGGGCGAGGTGTCGAAGATGTACGCCCGCGCCGGCGGCAGGTCGTCGAGCCGCTTGACCTCGTAGTCCGTGTGGACCTCGCCGCCGAGGTCCTTCAGATACGCGGTGAGCGCGTCCGAGATCGACTGCGAACCGCCTCGGGCGACCGGCCAGCCACGGGCGTGCGCGGCCAGCGCGAAGACCATGCCGACGGCGCCGGTGGCGATCCCGCCGAGCGGTGCGATGACGTGGGCGACGAGCCCGGAGAACAGGGCGCGGGCCCGGTCGTCGCGGAAGCGCCGCATCAGCCAGGTGGAGGGGGGAAGGCCCGTGAGGCCGAAGCGCGCGAGGCCCACGGGGTCGCGCGGCAGCGCGGTCGACGGCAGTGCCATGAAGTCCCGCAGGAGGTCGTCCCACTTGCTGACGAAGGGGTCGACGAGCCTTCTGTACGCCCCCGCGTCGCGCGGCCCGAACGAGGCGGCGGTCTCGGCGACGGAGCGGGAGAGGACGGCGGCGCTGCCGTCCGTGAAGGGGTGCGCCATGGGCAGCTTCGGCTGGAGCCAGTCAAGGCCGTACCGGTCGAGGGGCATGGTGCGGAACACGGGCGAGTTGATGCCCAGCGGGTGCGCGGCGGAACAGGGGTCGTGCCGGAACCCGGGAAGCGTCAGCTCCTCGGTCCTCGCCCCGCCGCCGACGGTGTCCCTGGCCTCGAACACGGCCACCGAGAAGCCGCGGCGGGCCAGCTCGACGGCAGCGGTCAGACCGTTCGGTCCCGCCCCCACGATGACGGCATCAAGCATCGACGGCACCTTCGGACTCCTTTGTCAGCCGATGGCCACTGCCGCCCAGGATAGGCCGGGCCACCGACAGTGCCGTGGGCGCGGGTAGCCTCTGACGAGTGACGTACTGGTTGCACCGCGCTGACGCGGACTCCGACGACTGGTTCGAGACGGGGCAGGACGGGATTCCCGTACGTCAGGCGTCCTTCACCGACCCGCACGGCCCGGCTGCGGACCCGCACAGCCCGGCTTCCGTGGCGGCCTCGCGCGACGAACTGGCCTGGGTCCACGACAAGTTCGAGCCGCTGGGAGCACAGCTGTACGAGGTGAGGTACGGCGCACTCGCGAACGGCCCCGTCACCACCGGGGAGCCGGTGTCCGAGGCGGAGTTCGAGACGGCGTGGCAGCGTGCCCGCCACAGCCGGAACACGACGGCACCGGAAACGGGCGGCCCGCTCCCCCGAGGGACCCGCCTCACCGGCACGGTCAGCGTGCTGCCGTGGGGCCCGGGGCGTACCGGGCTCTTCGTCGACCTGGGGCTGCCGCTCGTCGGCTTCGTGGACATAGGCCACCTCCTGCTCGCCCCTGAGGACTGGCCGGAGGTCGGCACCGTCACCGAGTTCGAGGTCACCACCGTGCGCTTCAGTCTGGAGCCGCCGCGCAGTGCCCCGCAGATCAGGCTGCGGCCGACAGCAACTCCACCACCCGGTCGACCGTGGCGGCATCCCGTCCTGCCGTGAACGGCAGGGCGTTCCCGCCCTCGATCCGGAAGGGCTCACCGGCGACGGTCAGATTGCCGCCTCCGGCCTCGGCCACGAGCAGCAGCCCCGCCGCGTGGTCCCAGGCGAGCTCCCAGGAGAAGGCGACCGCGTCCAACTCCCCCCTGGCGATGGCCAGATACTCCAGTCCCGCCGAGCCGCAGGGCCGCGGCGCGACGCCCTCCACGCGCAGGCCGTGCAGCGCGCGCTTCTGCTCGGTCGTGGTGAAGTCCGGGTGCGAGGTGGCCACTTCGATGACCTCTCCCGGTGAACCGGCCACCAGCCGCTCCCCGTCGAGCCAGGCGCCCTTGCCGCGCACGGCGACCGCCATCTCGTCGAGCGCCGGGGCGTACGTCCAGGAGGCGAGCACCTCGCCGCGCCACGCCAGCGCGATCAGCATGCAGAATCCGGGGTCGCCGTGCACGAACTGCCGCGTGCCGTCGACCGGGTCGACGATCCACACCGCCGCGTCGGTGCGTATCGCCTCGTACGTCGAGGGGTCCGCGTGCACCGCTTCTTCTCCCACGACCACGGAGCCCGGGAGCAGCGTGGTCAGTGCCGCCGTCAGCTGCTCCTCGGCGAGGCGGTCGGCCACGGTCACGAGGTCGTGCGGGCCGCTCTTCTGGACGACATCATCCTCGGCGAGCTGCCGGAACCGCGGCATGACCTCGGTCGCGGCAGCCTTGCGGAGGGCTTCTTCGACGTCGGGGACGCCACGTACAAGAAAGTCTTCGATCGCTTCGATCATGCATCCATGAGAGCACGCCCGACTGACAATCCGTACGGCTCGGGAGAAGGGGGCATGGATTCGAGATGAATCCCACGTGACCTGGCCTCCGGGCCCGGCCGCAGCGGCCTCACCTGCACGAACAGTCCCGTGGGGAAATGCCGCGTCCCCCCAACGGACATATGGTGCATTTAGTGGTGTACCACCCACAGGTGTCGAAAGGGTCACTCCATGCATCCCTCCCTCAACCCGGCCGTACTGGCCGGGCTGCGCCGGCCGCGCCCCTATCCCGCCGTCACGGTCCTGCTGCCGACCCACCGCAGGGAGCCGGACAACGCCCAGGATCCCGTGCGGCTGCGCAACCTCGTCTCCGAGGCCAAGGAGCACCTGAAGTCCGACCCGGCCGTTGCCAGGGAGCAGCGGATCGACGTGGCCGCGCAGCTGGACCGGGCGGTGGCGGAGATCGACCTCGTGCACGCCGAGGACGGGCTCGCCGTCTTCGCCGCCCCCGGGGAGCACCAGGTGTGGTCGCTCGCCAGGACGGTGCCGTCGCGCGTGGTGCTCTCGGACACCTTCCTGACCCGCAACGTCGTCGCGGCCCAGACCGCCGAGCGCCCGTACTGGGTCCTCGCCGTATCGGCCGACCGCGTCTCCCTGTGGAGCGGCACCCCGGAGCGGGTCGTCGAGCACACGGCGGACGGCTTCCCCCTGACCCGGAGCCTCGACGACCCCGACGCCGAGCGCAAGGAGCGGATCGGCGACCTGCCGAGCACCTTCCGCGACGAGCACACCCGCAAGTTCCTGCGCGAGGGGGACCAGGCCGCGGCCCGCGTGCTGCACTCCCATCCGCGCCCCCTGTTCGTGGCCGGGGAGGCCGCCGCGCTCTCCCTCCTCGACGACGTCGGCACGGTCACCAAGGAGGCCACGCGGGTGCCGCACGGCGGCCTCGCGCACGGCCCTGCGGACACACTCTGGCAGGCGGTACGCCCCTTCCTCGCCACCCGCGAGAAGGACGAACTCGACTCCGTGGTACGTGAGTTGGAGTTGGCGCAGGGGCGGCGCCATTACGCGGCCGGGCTCGACGAGGTCTGGCAGAACGTGACGACGGACCGGGTCCGCCTCCTCGCCGTGGAGGACACCTACCAGGCGACCGTGCGCGACAACGGCGGCCATCTCGTACCGGCCGACGGCGACGATCTCGACGCGGTGGACGACGTCGTGGACGACATCGTCGAGCGGGCCCTGGACACCGGCGCGCAGGTCCGCTTCGTACCCGAAGGCACGCTCAGCGACCGGGGCCGTATCGCCTGCGCCCTGCGCTACTGACACCGCCCCCCATCACAGAGATCAGGAAATCAGGACAGAGATCAGGGAAAGGACCGCCCCGAATGAACCCCATGCCGCCCCGCGGGCCCGCGGTGTCCGCCGCCCTCACGCTCGCCGCCACGGTGACGGCCGCCGCGGCCCTCGTCTCGTGCGGCACCGACAGCGACGCCCCGTCGTCAGAGGGCAGCGAGACGGTCAGCGCGCGGCCGACCGCTCCCGACGCGTCGTCCTTCTCGGAGAAGACCGCGTCGCCGCTGAAGTCGCAGGCCTCGGAGGCCGCCGAGTCAGCCCGCGCATCAGCCTCCGAGGCGGAGGCCTCCGCGTCGAAGCGCGCTGACGAGTTCGAGGCGTCCGTGTCCGCCGACACGGAACGGGCCAATCAGGCCGCCGAGAAAGCCCTGAAGGGCGTCGAAGGGCGGGGCAACGCGATGTCCGACGTCTCCATGACGGGCAAACCGCGCTCCGAGACCGGCGGTGTGCTCGCCTCCGTGGTGACCTTCACCAACAGGACCGACAAGACGGCGGACTTCGCCGTGCAGGTCGATTTCGTGGACTCCTCGGGCAAGACCGTGGAGACGCGCTACATCGGTACGGAGAACCTCGAACCGGGCAAGCGGGCCCAGCGGTACGCCATCAGCCACGAGCCCCCGGAGCCGAAGCTCTCCGCGAAACTGGTCAAGGCCCAGCGGTACTAGCCCCTCGGAGGCGCTCAGAACTCCACGGCGTCGCGGACGAGCGGGCACGTCATGCAGTGCCCGCCGCCGCGGCCGCGCCCGAGTTCGGCGCCGACGATGGTGATGACCTCGACCCCGGCCTTGCGCAGCAGCGTGTTGGTCTGGGTGTTGCGGTCGTAGGTGAAGACCACGCCCGGCTCCAGGGCGACGGCGTTGTTGCCGCTGTCCCACTGCTGCCGCTCGGACGCGTAGATGTCCCCGCCCGTCTCGATGACGCGCAGCTCGGGCAGGCCGAGCGACTTGGCGACCACGTCGACGAACGCACGCGAGCCCTCGTCCGTGATCTCGACGCCCACCGCCTTGTCGCTGGGGCGCAGCGTGAAGGAGTGCACGTCGTCCATGATCTTCGGGTAGAGCGTGACGATGTCGCGGTCGGCGAAGGTGAAGACGGTGTCGAGGTGCATCGCGGACCGCAGCTTGGGCATGCCGGCGACGATGACCTGCTCGGCGGCGCCGTTCTTGAACAGCGCGGAGGCGACCTGGGTGATGGCCTGCCGTGAGGTGCGCTCGCTCATGCCCATCAGGACGACGCCGTTGCCGACCGGCATGATGTCGCCGCCCTCGAACGTCGCCTGGCCCCAGTCGAGTTCGGGGTCGCCCCACCACACCTTGGCGCCGGTGAAGTCGGGGTGGAACCGGTAGACGGCCTTCATCAGGAGCGTCTCGTCGTGCCGGGCCGGCCAGTACAGCGGGTTGAGCGTGACACCTCCGTACAGCCAGCATGTCGTGTCGCGGGTGTAGAGGGTGTTCGGCAGCGGCGGCATCAGGTACTCGCTCACGCCGGTGGATTCGCGTACGAGCGCGAGGTACCCGGAGCGGAACTCGTCCGGCAGGTCCGCGGTGGCAAGGCCCCCGATGAGGTACTCGGTGAGCTGCCGGGGCTCCAGCGTCTCCAGGAAGGCGCGGGTGTCGTCGGTGAGTCCGAGGCCGACCTCGTTCGCGGTGATCTTCCGGTCGAGCAGCCAGGTCCTGGCGTCGGGGATCGCCATGGTCTGGGCGAGCAGGTCGTGCAGCTCGACGACCTCGACGCCGCGCTGCTGCAGCTTGATGACGAAGTCGGCGTGGTCGCGCTGGGCGTTCTCCACCCACATGACGTCGTCGAAGAGCAGGTCGTCGGCGTTGGTGGGGGTCAGCCTGCGGTGCGCGAGTCCGGGCGCGCAGACCAGTACCTTGCGCAGCCTGCCGACCTCGGAGTGGACGCCGAACGTCGGTGCGGCGGGGGTGTCGTGGCTGGTCACGCTGGTCACGGTGCGCCTTTCAGTCGGTGGCAACAGGGGTGCGGGGGCTGGTCGAAGGAGCTGGTCAAAGGCCTGGTTCAGAGTTCGATCCAGCCCGCCGCGAGAGCGATCACGCCCACGACGGCGCCCGCGATCGAGACGGCGCAGATGACGGCCTCGCGCGGGGAGAACAGGCGCCGGTTCTGTTCCCGCCGCGCCTTGATGAAGAGGAGGGTCGCGGGGGCGTAGAGGATGAAGGAGACCAGGACGAACTTGAGCCCGGCGGCGAACAGCAGGAACGCCGTGTACAGCGTGGCGATCACCGCGATCACGAGTTCCTTGCGGGTGCTCCGCCCTGCGACGTCCTCACTGCCGTACCCGAGGCCGATCCTGACGGCGAAGCCGGCCGCGAGCAGGAACGGGATGAGGCTCAGCGCGCTGGTCAGGTCGAGCGCGAAGTTGAACGCGTCGTCGGAGAACATCGTGACGACCAGGACCACCTGGCTCAACGCTGTGGTCATGAGGAGCGCGGGTACGGGCACGTCCTCGGAGGTGGCCTTCCTCAGGAAGCGGGGCATGTCGTCGTCCTTCGCGGCGACGAAGAGCACTTCCGCTGCCATCAGCGTCCAGGCGAGGTAGGCGCCGAGCACGGAGATGATGAGCCCGACGCTGACGAAGACCTTGCCCCAGGTGCCGACGGCCTCCTCAAGGACGCCCGCCATGGAGGGCTGGCGCAGCTCTGCGATCTCCGCCATCGGCATGATCCCGTACGACACGATGGTGACGGAGGCGAAGACGGCGAAGACGCTGAGGAAGCCCAGGATCGTGGCACGGCCGACGTCCTCGCGGCGCTTGGCGTGCCGGGAGTAGACGCTCGCGCCCTCGACTCCGAGGAAGACGAAGACGGTGGCCAGCATGGTGCCGCGCACCTGGTTGAAGAGCGATCCCGCGTAGTCGGCGCCGCCGAAGTTGTCCGCGAACACGGACGGCTTGAAGAAGAAGAGCGCCAGGATCACGAAGACGAGGATGGGCACGATCTTGGCGACGGTGACGATCCTGTTGATCGCCGCCGCTTCCTTGACGCCGCGGCGGATCAGCAGGAAGAACGCCCACAGGCCGAACGAGGAGAGGACGACGGCGAGCAGGGTGTCGCCGTCGCCGAGGCTCGGCCAGATGGCGCCGACGGTCGACATGATGAGCACCCAGTAGGTGACGTTGCCGACGCACGCGCTGGCCCAGTACCCGAACGCGGAGAAGAAGCCGAGGTACTCGCCGAACCCCGCCTTCGCGTAGGCGTAGACACCGGCGTCGAGATCCGGCCTGCGGACGGCGAGGGCCTGGAAGACGAACGCGAGCATCAGCATGCCCGTACCGGCGATGGCCCAGGCGATCAACGCGCCCGCGACACCGGTCTCCTGGGCGAACCGCCTGGGCAGCGAGAAGACCCCCGCGCCGACCATCGAGCCGACGACCATCATCGTCAGCGTCGTGAGTGTCAGTTTGACGGCCGGTGACGCGCCGCCGGCGGGCCGGTCGCTCGTCGTCTCAGCGTGGCTCATGGATTCCTCGTCAGCTGCGGGAATCTATCCCTGGTGGGTCGAGTTGTCCTGTTATGTAATCGCAGGCTGACGGTGTTCGCGATTCAGACAGGCCCGGAGGAAGCACAGTGCACGGTGAGTACAAGGTCCCCGGCGGCAAGCTCGTCGTCGTGGACCTGGAGGTCGAAGGCGGCGTGCTGCGGCACGTGCGGGTGGCGGGGGACTTCTTCCTGGAGCCTGACGAGGCGTTCGACGCCTTGAGCCACGCCCTGGAGGGCGCCCCCGCCGACACCGACGCTGCGGGCCTCGCCGCCCGCATCGAGGCGGCGCTCCCCGAGGGCACGGTGATGTATGGGCTGACTTCGGAGGGCGTGGGCGTCGCGGTGCGCCGGGCCCTCGCGCACGCCACCGACTGGACCGACTACGACTGGCAGCTGATCCACGAGGGCCCGCAGTCCCCCGCCCTGCTCATGGCCCTGGACGAAGTACTCACCGAGGAGGTCGCCGCCGGGCGCCGCCCGCCGACGCTGCGGGTGTGGGAGTGGGAGTCCCCGGCGGTCGTCATCGGCAGCTTCCAGTCGCTGCGCAACGAAGTGGACCTGGCGGGCGCCGAGCGGCACGGCATCGAGGTGGTGCGCCGGATCAGTGGCGGCGGCGCCATGTTCTGCGAGCCGGGCAACGCCATCACGTACTCGCTCTCGGTCCCCGACTCCCTCGTGCAGGGCCTGTCCTTCGCCGACAGCTACGCCTATCTGGACGACTGGGTGCTCGACGCCCTCGGCGACATGGGCATCAAGGCGTGGTACCAACCGCTCAACGACATCGCCACCGACGCGGGGAAGGTCGCGGGCGCCGCGCAGAAGCGCGTCGCGGGCGGGCACGGCGCCGTGCTGCACCACGTGACGATGTCGTACGACATCGACGCGGAGAAGATGGTCGAGGTGCTCCGCATCGGCCGCGAGAAGCTCTCGGACAAGGGCACGAAGAGCGCGAAGAAGCGCGTGGACCCGCTGCGCCGCCAGACGGGGCTCCCCCGCGAGGCCGTCATCGAGCGGATGCTCGACTCCTTCCGCACGCGGTACGGCCTGACGCCGGGCAAGGCCACGGACGAGGAGATGGCCAGGGCGCGGGACCTCGCCCGGACGAAGTTCAGCTCGCCGGAGTGGACGGCGCGGGTGCCGTAGGCCTGGACGGGTTCGCGTCGTCCGCCGGGCTGCGCTGCCAGGCGGTGGTGCCGATGCGGCCGGTGTTGCCGAGGTCGATCCGGCCCTGCGGCGTCACGGTCCCGGGCCGGGTGCCCGGGGCCGGGGTGACCTTCAGATAGGTGCCGCTGACGGCGGTCGTCGTCGTGTCGGTGACGGTGTTGCGCCAGACGAGCACGGTGTGGGCCGCCTCGCCCCGCTTGAGCGAGACGGGGTGCGGGCCGGGGTCGTCCATCGTGGTGACGGGCTCGGGCCCTTCGAGGATCTGTACGTCGAGGGGTTCGCGATGCTCGTCGAGGACCCGCAGCTTCGGATAGCCGTTCAGGCGGTAGGTGTCCTTGCCGCAGTTGATCAGGGTCACGGTCATCGCGCGCAGGCCCATGGCGGCGTCGACCATGCTCGGCTCGATGCGGACGCCGGACGCGGGGCAGGAGGGCGAGGGCACGTCAGGTACTGGGTCGGGCCCCGTCACAACGGGGGCCTCCGTCGGCGAGACAGGATCGGCGGAAGCGGACCACCCGTCCCCTTCACTGGACCGACCACTCTCACTGGACCGACCCCCCTCAGCAGGCGCCGTACGTCCGGGATCCCTCTCCCGCTCCAACTCCTCCGAGAGCCCGCACCCGGAGGCAAGCAGGACCACGGCGGCGAGGACAGCGACGTGTCTGCCCCTGGCGCCGCGTCCATGTCTGAACCTTGCGCCGTGGCTGAACGGTATGACGGTCACGCGGAGATCATGCCATGACCAGAGATTTCCCCCTTGTACTCCCACTCCGTTCCTAGGGAGTCGCGTTGCGGGCCGCGACGAGCCCCGATTCGTAGGCGAAGACGACCAGTTGGGCCCGGTCGCGCGCCCCCAGCTTCGTCATCGCCCGGCTCACATGCGTCTTCGCGGTGAACGGGCTGATCACCATGTGCGTGGCGATCTCCTCGTTCGTCAGTCCGCGCGCGGCCAGCGCGGTCACCTCCCGCTCCCGGCGGGTGAGGTTCTCAAGGCCCGGCGCGGTGGCCCGGTCCGGTGGCCGCGAGACGAACTCCCCGATCAGCCTGCTGGTCACCGAGGGCGAGAGCAGTGAGTCCCCGCGCGCGACGATCTCGATGCCGTGCAGCAGGTCGGCGGGCTCCGTGTCCTTGAGCAGAAACCCGCTGGCCCCGGCACGCAGGGCGTCGAAAACGTACTCGTCGAGTCCGTAATTGGTGAGGATCACGACGCGTACGCTGCTGAGGCGGGGGTCGGCGGCGATCCGACGTGTCGCCTCGATCCCGGTCATCACCGGCATCTGTACGTCTATGAGCGCCACGTCCGGCACGCACTCCCGCACGAGAGCGACGCCACGCTCCCCGTCGGCGGCCTCCCCCACCACCTCGATACCGTCCTCGGCTTCGAGCAGCGCACGGAACCCGGCGCGCATCAACGCCTGGTCGTCGACAAGCACCACCCGGATCATCCGCCCTCCCTGGGCCACCCGGCATCAGCGGCCACCCGCGCCTCCCCGGGGCGCGCCGCCCTGCCAGGCAGAATCCCGGACGTGCCCCGCAGGCTCCTCGGCCGCCAACGCCAACGCCCCGTACTCCAGCGGCAGTTCAGCCCGCACCAGGAATCCCCCCTCGACCCTCGGCCCCGCCCGCAGCGTCCCGCCCAGGGAATCGACCCGCTCCCGCATCCCTGTGAGCCCGGTCCCCTCCACCGGCGGCCGCCCCGCGTCGGCGACCCCGTCGTCCTCCACCCGCACCCCCAACACCCGCTCCCCGTAGTCGAGTCCGACCGTCACCTTCGCGGAGCCGCCCGCATGGCGTGCCGCGTTGGTGAGGCCTTCCTGCACGATCCGATACGCGGCCCGCTCCAGGTCGCCGGCCAGGGTCCGCTCCCGGCCCCGCACCGTCAGCTCCACCGCGAGCCCGGCCGCCCGCGCGCGCTCGACGAGCAGCGCCGGGCTCCCCGTCGGCTCGTCCGTCCGCAACACGGTGAGTGTCGACCGCAGTTCACGCATGGCCTCACCGCTCGCTTCCTGGATGGCGAGCAGCGCGGGCGGTATGTCCTCGCCCCGCTTGCGGGCGATGTGGACGGCTACGCCCGCCTGGAGCTTGACGATCGAGATGCTGTGCGTCAGCGAGTCGTGCAGTTCGCGCGCGATCCGCAGCCGCTCCTCGCCCGCTCTGCGCAGCGCCGCCTCCTCGCGGGTCCGCTCGGCCTCCAGGGCCCGCTGCTCGGTCTGGCGCAGATACGCCTGCCAGTTCTTGTCGGCGAGACCCGTGACGAGGGCGCACAGGAACCAGCCGGCCAGCAGCAGCGTCCGCTGCACGACGTCGTCCGAAGCCTCCCCCGCCACCGCGAAGCCCGCGAGGAACACCCCGGCGGCAAGGGCGGCAAGGCCCCGGTGGGACGCCCGCGCTGCCGTGTGCACGGCCGCGACCACTGGGATCGCCGCGACACTGCTCGCTCCCCCGTACAACACCTCGCCGAGCAGGCATGCCGTGGTGAAGGCCAGTACGGCGCGCGGCGCTCTCCGATGGACGGCAAGAGCCAGCGAACCGCCCCCGATCAGGGCGTAGTCGAAGACCCCCGCGTCCCCGTCGCCCAGGCCCGCCGCGAGCGCGACTATCGCCCCCACCACGACCGCGAGCACAGCGTCACCCACCCACGCCTGCCGCACCCAGCCCCGCACCCGCTCGCGCACGCTCATCTGACCCGCTGATCCCCCCGTCTGGTCCGCCGTCATCTCCGCCCCCACGCCCCTCGCTACTCCCGCCGCCATCATCCGAGACCGCCACGACCGCCAAGACGGCCAAGACCGCCAAGACCCGCGGCGATCAGGCCCACAACCACCGCAAGCAGCGCGTCACTCACCCACGCCTGCCGCACCCGGCCCCGCGCCCGATCGCGCACGCTCATCTGACCCGCCGATCTCCCCGCCCGGTCCGCCGCCATCTCCGCCCCCACACGCCTCGCAACCCCCGCCGCGGCGCATCCCCCGCCGTGTTCAGAACCATAGATGTCGCCACCGACAACCGCGTCACCCCAGCAGACCGCTCTCGCACTACTCCCCGTGCAGTAGTCGCGGACCCGCACGGCCCCGGCGGCGTACCCGCAACTGCCTTCCGGCGGACGACGACCCGAGGCACCCGGCGCAGCGACCATCGGGCCATGGCAACTTTTCGATACACCGATCCCGTACACGCGAAGTCAGCGACCGGCAGGACCGCCGACGCCTATGCGCAGATGGCCGACGACTTCGGCATCGCGGAGCCCGCGCCGCTCGTCGCCCTCTCCCCCTCGCCCGAACTGTTCACCGCCGCCTGGGCCTTGCTCCGCGAGTCCCTGTTGGTCGGTGGCGACGACACCTTCGGCAGCGGTGGCACGACCCGCACCGACCGCGAACTGGTCGCCGTGGGCGTCTCGCTCGCCAACCGCTGCCCGTTCTGCGTGAACGCGCACACGATGATGCTGCACGCCACCGGCGACCACCGCGTCGCCGAGCGGGTGCTGCGCGGCGAGCAGCCCGAGGACCCGGCGCAGGCGCGGCTGCTCGCCTGGGGCAAGGCCACCCGGACGCCTCAGGCGCCCGAGCTCGCCTCACCGCCGTTCCCCCGCGCCCACACCCCGGCCCACATCGGCACCGCGCTCACGTTCCACTTCATCAACCGCGTCGCGTCGTCGCTGATCACCGAGGACATACTGCCCTGCAACGCGCAGCGCTTCCGGGCGGTGCGCTCACTCGGCGGCCGCACCCTCCAGAAGACGGTGCGCCGCTCCTTCACCCCCGGTGACTCGCTGGCCCTGCTCGACGACCCGCAGCCAGGTCCCTCCTGGGCCGCCGGCACACCCATAGGTTCCGCCTACGCCGCGTTGCGTGCGGCGGCGGCGAGGGGCGCGGGCCTGCTGAGCGAGGCCGATCAGACTCTCGTGCGGGCGACGGTGGCCGCGTGGGACGGCTCGCATCCGCCGCTGTCCTGGGAGGCCCTGCCCGACCGCGCGTCCCGCCCAGGGGCACGCCTCGCTCTGCTCGCCGCGCTCGCTCCGTACCGCATCACTGACGAGGACGTGGCGGCCTGGAAGAAGCCGCCGTTCAGCGACCACTGCCTCGTGCACCTGATCGCGTACGGCGCGTTCACGGCGGTCGACCGCATCGAGAGCGCCCTCGCGGCACACCACTCCGACCAGCAGCACTCGACCCACCACTCGGCACACCACTCCGCTCCCCACGCCAAGGAGACGTCATGACGACAGAGGCGACAACAACCCCCAACTCCTCCCAGGCCAAAGCCTGGAACGGCCCCGTCGGCACCCATTGGGCCACCCACCACGAGCGGTACGACACGATGTTGTCCGGCGTGAACGACGCCCTCTTCGAAGCCGCGGCCATCGGCGCGGACGACCGTGTCCTGGACATCGGCTGCGGCGCGGGGGCCACCACCCGCATCGCGGCCCGCCGCGCCGCGCACGGCCATGCGGTAGGGGTCGACATCTCGGCGCCGCTCCTCGACCGCGCCCGTGCGAGCACGCAGTCCGACGGCATCACGAACGCGGCGTATGAACAGGCAGACGCCCAGATCCACCCCTTCCCCACGGCCGGGTACGACGTGGCGATCAGCCGCGGAGGGGTGATGTTCTTCGCCGACCACGCCGCCGCGTTCACGAACATCGCCCGCGCGCTGCGCCCCGGCGGGCGGCTGGTGTTCGTCTGTCCGCAGCCCGTCGACCAGGAGACCGAGGAATCCCGCACGCTCAGCCTCTTCGCCAAGCTCCTCGCGCAGGAGGAAGGCCCCGAGGAGAGCCCGGAGTACGCATCGCCCGAGGCCGCGGCCGACGCCACCGCGGCACGCACCGCGATGGCCTCGCTCTCGGATCCGGCCCGCATCCATGAGGTCCTCACCGCTTTCGAGGACGTGACGGTGGCTCCCGTGCCGGTGGAGGCGGTCTGGGGCCGGACTCCGGCGGCCGCCGTCGACTTCGTCCTGTCGCGCACTCCGGGCCGGACGGTCACCGCTGCGACGCGGGCCGCCCTGGAGGAGGCGTTCCGGCCGCACGCGACGGAGTACGGCGTGCGGATGCGGGCGGGGGTGTGGCTGGTGACGGCGGTGCGCCCGGCTTAGGCACCTCTAAGC
This sequence comes from Streptomyces sp. NPDC054866, assembly GCF_053610745.1. Classification (NCBI taxonomy): domain Bacteria; kingdom Bacillati; phylum Actinomycetota; class Actinomycetes; order Kitasatosporales; family Streptomycetaceae; genus Streptomyces; species Streptomyces sp. NPDC054866. Next base: position 658,815 of record NZ_JBSGZA010000001.1, on the reverse strand, counting down.
CCCGCTAGGCCCGCCCGTCGCGGCCTCCCCCGGAGCCCTCGAAGCCGCCGGAGCCCCGGAGCCCCTGGAGCCCTCCGCCCCGCCCCACCGCCATCAGCCCCACGTAGACGGCCAGCGCCGAAGCGAGGCCGATCGCCCACCCGTAGTCCGCGAGCGGCTTCAGCACGGGGATCAGACCGTCCTCGGGGAACGGCCCCTTCCCCGGCGCCGAATGCGAGCCGCCCACGGCGAGCACACCGCCGACCGCGAAGGCCGCGACGGCCCGCAGATTCCACCCGGCGGTGTACCAGTAGCGCCCTTCGGGGCGGTACAGATCGGCGAGGTCGAGGACCGTCCGGCGCACCACCCAGTAGTCGGCGATCAGGATTCCCGCGACCGTGCCGAGCAGCCCGCCCACGACGCCGAGCCAGACGAAGATGTAGAGCTCGGGTGTCTCGATCAGCTTCCACGGGAAGATGACCACGCCCACCACCCCGGTGATCAGCGCACCCGTACGGAAGTTGATGAACTTCGGGGCGAGGTTCGCGAGGTCGTACGCGGGAGAGACCACATTGGCCGCGATGTTCACGGAAACCGTGGCGACCAGGACGGTCACCAGGGCGAAGAGAAGCCCGAAGACGTTGCCGGCCTTGGCGGCCAGGTCGACGGGCTCCCAGATCGGCTCCCCGTACACCGCTTGCGAACCGGAGGTGACCAGAACGGACAGGAGTGCGAACGCGGTCATGGTGGTCGGAAGCCCGAGCGTCTGTCCCCACACCTGCGCCCGCTGCCCCTTCCCAAACCGGGTGAAGTCGGGGATGTTCAGGGAGAGCGTGGACCAGAAGCCGATCATGCCCATCAGCGCGGGGAAGAACACCGGCCAGAAGTCGCCGCCCCAGCCCAGCGTGGACGGCTGGTCGAGCAGTGGACCGAAGCCGCCCGCCTTGTCGGCGATCCATACGAGCAGCACGACGGCGCCGACGAGCACAAAGGGCGCCGCCCAGTTCTCGAAGCGCCGCAGCGTCTCCATACCCCGGTAGATGATGGCCAGTTGGAGAGCCCAGAAGAGGACGAAGCAGAGCCACAGCGGCCAGGGGTGACCGCCGATCCGGGACTCGTCGCTCCACGCCCCGTCGAAGACCTGGTTGAGCAGGACGTAGATCCCCTGGCCGCCGATCCAGGTCTGGATGCCGAACCAGCCGCAGGCCACGGCCGCCCTGATCAGTGCGGGCAGGTTCGCTCCGCGCAGGCCGAAGGAGGCGCGGGCCAGGACGGGGAACGGGATGCCGTACTTCGGGCCCGCGTGGCCCGTCAGAAGCATAGGGAGGAGCACGATCACATTGGCCGCCGCGATGGTGAAGACGGCCTGGCGCCAGTCCATGCCGAGCGCGACCAGGCCCGAAGCGAGCGTCCAGGAGGGGATGTTGTGGGCCATGCCGACCCACAGGGCGGCGAAGTTGTAGGTGCTCCAGTGGCGTTCGGCGAGGGGGATGGGCTTGAGGTCGTCGTTGGCGAAGCGGCTGTGCTCCGGAAAGGCGCCGGGGCGCAGTTCGACGCGGCCGTCGTCGGCGACGGTCTGGGATGTGGCGCCGGGTTCCGCGGCGGCCGGCCCCGTGGGGACGGTGCCGGTCACGAGGCGGGCGGATCGGTCTGCGGCACACGTCCGAAAGCCATGCCCAGGCTCCTTACTCGGGTCGACGCGGGTCAAAGCGGGTCAACTCAGGTCAGGTACTGGTGTTGGTGTTGCTGCTGATACCGGCAGGTCCTTGGGAGCCTTCAGAGCCTTCAGAGCCGGCCTCTCCGCAAGTTTCCCCGAGCGGCGGCGCCGACAATCCTGCTCCCGGCCGGCGGAGCCGCGTGCGTCAGTCCGTCGTCCAGGGGCGGAGCTTCTCGGGATTGCGTACCGCCCAGAAGTGCGTGATCCGGTCGTCCGCGATGTCGAAGGCCAGCACCGCCGTGGTGACGCCGTCGTGCTGGACCACCAGGCCTGGCTGACCGTTGACCGTGCGCTCCAGGATCGTCTGGCCGGGCACCTTGCCGGCGATGGCGACCAGGTAGCGCGCGATCTCCACGCCTCCCGTGATGGGGTGGGGCGCGGCGTTGACCAGTCCCCCGCCGTCGGCGAGTGCCGTGGCGTCGGGGTCGAGGAGGCCGATGAGCGCGGCGATGTCGCGGGCTTCCCAGGCCTGCTTGAAGTCCCTGACGACGGCGGCGCGCCGGGTCGCCGTGGTCGCGGGCTCGTGCGAGACGCGCATGCGGCGGCGCGCCGACGAGGCCAGTTGACGGCACGCCGCCGGGGTCCGGCCGACGATCTCGGCCACCTCCGCGAAGGAGTAGCGGAAGACGTCATGCAGGATGAACGCGACGCGCTCGGCCGGGGTCATCGATTCGAGCACGACGAGGAAGGCCATGTTGACCGACTCGTCGAGAGTGACCCGGTCGGCCGGATCGACGGTCGCGCCGCCCGACCGTCCGTCGGTCCACTCCGTGCGATCGGGCAGCGGCTCCGGGATCCATTCACCCACGTACCTCTCGCGCCGGGCCCGCGCCGAGCGGAGTTGGTCCAGGCAGATGCGGCCCGCGACCTTCGTCAGCCAGGCACCGGGGGATTCGATGGCCTTCTGCTGCTGCGGGGACATGACGTACCAGCGGACGTAGGCCTCCTGCACGACGTCCTCGGCGTCGGCCAGGGAGCCGAGGAGCCGGTACGCGAGATTGATCAGCTGACGCCGCTCGCTCATGAGCGTGCTCAGGCTCGGGTCGAGCCAGCTGTCTCCGGGTTCGTACTGGGACCTCATGGTGTCGCCGCTCCTTCTGCCGCATCTGCCGTTCCCCGTACGACGAGACAGCTCCTCGGAATGTGACCTCGGCCCTCTCACCCAGTCCGGAACGTGGCGCTCCCCGGCACGTTCCGAGAGGTCCGCCCCACCTTTAGAGAGGTCCGCCTCGCCTTCCGAGAGGTCCGCCTGACATTTCGCGAGGCTGTCTCGTCGGTGCTGCTGGGACGAACACGATCCCGCCGACAGCTGGTCCGTCCATGGGACGGACCGGCCACGCAGCAAGGAGATCACCATGCAAGCCCGTTTCGACTTCCTCGCCAACCCGGTCTCGGCCAGTTCCGTCAAGCACCTCACCGCCGCGGGCAGGGCGCTCGCGGAGTCGGCCCTGCCGGCCGCGACGCGGGAACTGGTCGCGCTCCGCGCCAGCCAGATCAACGGATGCGGTTTCTGCGTCGACATACACACCAAGGAGGCCACGCACGCCGGGGAGTCCCAGGTGCGCCTCCACCTGGTCGCCACCTGGCGCGAGGCCACGGTGTTCACCGACGCCGAACGGGCCGCCCTGGAGCTGGCGGAGGAGGGCACCCGGATCGCGGACACGGCCGGCGGTGTCCCGGACGAGGTGTGGGCGAACGCCGCCAAGCACTACGACGAGGAGCAGCTCGCCGCCCTGGTCTCGATCATCGCCGTCATCAACGCCTTCAACCGCCTGAACGTCCTCACCCAGCGGCCCGCGGGCGACTACAAGGTCGGCCAGTTCGGATAGCCGCGACGCACCACCCCCGGGCGGCCCCGGCCTCAGTGGCTGGGGCCGCCACCCACCCCACACCCCCTCTCTCCAGGAGTGATCACCATGCCGACCACCATCAGCCTCAGCGAGCTGACCGGCGCCTACATCATCGACACCGCCCACACCCGGATCGGCTTCGTCGCCCGGCACGCCATGTCCACCAGGGTGCGCGGGGAGTTCGAGGAGTACGAGGGGAGCGCGTTCCTCTCCGGCGACCAGCCGTCGAAGTCCAGAGCGCACCTTGCGATCAAGGCGAAGAGTCTCCTGACTCACCACAAGCAGCGCGACGAGCAGCTGCGCAGCACGTTCCTGGACACGGACAATCACCCCGCGATCACCTTCGGCTCGACCGAGGTGGAGCAGGTCGACGGGACCAACTTCAAGGTCACCGGCGACCTGACCATCCGTGGCGTGACCAAACCGGTCACGATCGACGTCGAGTTGACCGCTGCCGAGCTGGACTCACAGGGCGATCTCAGGGTCGGCTTCCTGGGCAGCGTCACGATCAACCGCAAGGACTGGGGTGTGAACTGGAATGCGGCGACCTCGGTTCTAGTGAGCCCGAAGGTGACGCTGGAGTTCGACGTCATCGCGGTCCGGAAGCCATGACAGTCCCAGCCATGACAACCCCCGGGGCGCCCACGGAGAGGAACCTGATGACGACGACGGTGCGCGTCGTGACATTGAACGTATGGAACAGCCGCGGCGACGCGGTCGCGAGGGCGGCGCTGATCAACGCCGAGCTGCGGCGGCTCGCACCGGATCTCGTCGCCTTCCAGGAGGTCCTGCCGGACCAGTTGCCGGGCCTGATCGAGGGGACGGGGCTGCACGGCACCCATCAGTCGCAGACCGGCGCGACGGTTCCGCCCTACGCGGATCGGTACGGCGGGACGGCGATCGCGACGCGGTGGCCGCACCGCATCGTCGAAGTCCTGGATCAGCGCGGAGCGGACGCACCCGACGTCCCGTGGCTCACGCTGGCCGCCCTGGTGCCGCTTCCCGGCCTCGATGACGTCCTGTTCATCGCGCCCACGATGTCGTTCCGGCTCGACGCGGAAGCGCAACGGGAGCGCCAGGTCCTTGCCTTGACCGATCTGGACGCCCGGCACCGCACGGCCCTGCCCACGATCATGGCCGGTGACTTCAACGCGGAACCCGACTCCGCGGGCATCCGCTATCTGACCGGCCGGCAATCGCTCGCGGGGCGCGGCACCCACTACCACGACGCGTGGGAAGTCGCGGGTTCCGGCCCCGGACACACTTGGACCACCGACAACCCCCAAGCGACCGAGGACATCGAACTACTGGTGCGTCAGCCCGGCCACCGCCGCAGGATCGACTACGTCTTCGTCGGCTCACCGCACGCGCACCCCCAAGCCTTCGCTCGCGTACGGAGTGCCGACCTCGCCTTCGACAAGCCGGTCGACGGCCTATGGGCCAGTGATCATTACGGGGTCGTCGCCGACCTGGAGGCGGGACTGCTCACGACAGGGCTCACGACAGGGCGGGGCTGACCGATGAGCGAGCGCGCGCCCCCCGACGGCCCTGTCCCCTGTCCACCATGGTCGACCAGCGTCTGGCCGAGCGGAGGCGGCGGAGGCGGTCAGTGGATCTCCACGCCGCCTTCGTTCGTGTGCACGGTGACCGTGTGCTTGCCGTCGCGGTTCCAAGGCAGGGTGACGTGCGGGGTTCCGGTCTTGCTCTGCGCCTGGATGTAGTAGCCGGAGTGGCGCGGCAGGGTCAGGTCGACGCTGCCCTGGTCGGTGGTGACGGCCGTGGTGGTGGGGGCGGTCGCGAAGGTGGCGCGGACCTCGCCCTGCCGGGTCCTTGCCTCGAAGACGGCGGGCTTGGCGTCCTTCACGTCGATCTGGCCGCTGGTGGTGTGCAGCACGAGCGGACCCCGCGGGTTGGTGAGATCGATGGCACCGGCATCGGTGGTCAGGGCGAGGCGTCCGGTGAGATCGGCTCCGGTGATCTGCCCCTGGCCGGAACTGACTTCGGCCGCGAGGGCGGCGGGCAGGGTGATGTCCAGGTTCAGCGAGCAGTCGTCGCCGCAGGAGCCGGTGACCGCGGTCGTCTTCCCCGAGGACTTCACCGTCACCTTCGGCGGGGTGTCCGCGTAGTCGCCGGTGGCCGTGACGTGAACGTTGGAGTCATCGCCTGCGTGCAGGGTGACGCCGCCGTGGGTGCCGACGCGCAGCAGGGTGCTGGACGCGGCGTTCGCGGTGTGGTCGGAGGAGTACTTCTTGTGGGCGGGAAGGGCGCTGGTGACCAGCCAGGCGCCGGTGCCGGCGACCACGACGAGGATGATCAGGCCGACGGCCAGGATCCAGCGGTTCTTGCGCGTTGCCATGTCTTTCAAGCTCCCAAGTAACGTAGAACGGCGAGTACTCGGCGGTGTTCGCCGTCTTCCGGGTGCAGCCCGAACTTCACGAAGATGCTGCGGATGTGTTTCTCGACGGCGGCTGAGCCGATGCACAGCTCGTCGGCGATGCCCGTGTTGGACCGGCCCTCCGCCATCGCGGCCAGCACGTCGCGCTCCCGGGGCGAGAGCGTGGCCATGGGGTCCTGCCTGCGACTGCGGGCGAGCATCTGCTTGACCACCTCCGGGTCGAGGACGGTGTCGCCGGCCCGAACGCGCCGCAGGCCGTCGACGAACTCGTCCGCGTCCGAGACCCGGTCCTTCAGCAGGTAGCCGACGCCGCTGGTCGCGCTCTCGATGAGATCGACGGCGTAGCTCTGCTCCACGTACTGGGACAGCACGAGCACCCCGGTCTCCGGCCAGCGGTTGCGGATGACGAGGGCGGCGCGCAGGCCCTCGTCGACGAAGGTGGGCGGCATCCGTACGTCGACGACGCAGACTTCGGGCCGGTGCTCGGCGACGGAGCGCAGCAGCGCCTCCCCGCCCCCGACGGCGTCGACGACGTCGATGCCGGCGTCCCGCAGGAGCAGGACGATGCCTTGCCGCAGCAGGGCGGAGTCCTCGGCGATCACTACGCGCATTGCATTTCCACTTCGATCAGGGTCGGTCCGCCGGGCGGGCTGGTGACGCGCAGTCGGCCGTCGACGCCGGAGACCCGGTCGGCGAGGCCCGCCAGTCCGCCGCCCGCCGAGACCTTCGCCCCGCCGACGCCGTCGTCGCCGATCGTCACGGCAAGACGGTCCGCCGTGCGCCGGATCCGCACCCAGGCCTTCCGGGACCGCGCGTGCTTGGCAACGTTGGTGAGGGCTTCGGTGACGACGAAGTACGCGATGCCTTCCACGGTCGTCGACGGGCGAGGTGCCACATCCACGTCGACGTCGACCGGGATCGGAAGACGGGCGGCCACGGCGGACAGGGCAGCGTCCAGACCCCGGTCCGTGAGGACGGGCGGGTGCAGGCCGCGGGTGAGATCGCGCAGTTCGTTGATGGCCTCCTTGGCGCTGGCCCTGGCCTCATCCACCAGTTCGAGCGCCGCGTCCTGGCCGGAACCCTTGAGCCGGGAGCGGGCCCGGCCGAGCGTCATCGCCATGGCGACCAGGCGCTGTTGGGCGCCGTCGTGCAGGTCGCGTTCGATGCGCCGGCGTTCGGCCTCGGCGGCGTCGACCACGCGGGCCCGGCTCTCCGTCAAGTACTCGACCCGCTGGGCCAGTGTGACGTCGCGGGGCAGCGCGAGGAGGGTGCGGGCAAGCAGTACGTCGGCGGCGAGCAGACCACGCACCACCAGCGGGGCGAGGGTGGCCCACAGCAACAGCGTGACCGCGGAGACCAGGAGCGCGGCGCCTGGGCCGCCGACCGTGATCAGGCCCAACGAGGCGGATCCAGAGGACAGTTGGGAGTAGTAGGCGGGCAGAGGGACCAAAGCGAGCGGGACGCCCCACACCAGCGCGCTGCCGAGCAGGGTCACCAGCGACCAGGGGGCAAGCACCCCGAAGTAGGCCACCAGATGCCAACTCGACCGGCTCCTGGCCAGGGCCGCCGCCGACCCGAGCAGCGGTCCGGACAGCGCGGGACGCGGCTGCGGCGGTATGTCCAACTCACAGATGGCGGACCAGCGTTGGCGCTCGGCGGCGCCGAGCAGATGCAGCGCCCGGCCCACGAGTATCACCAGCGGTACGCCGACAAGACCGGCCGGCACCAGGCAGACCGCGACACCGAGCGCGATCAGCACGGCCAGGCCGGCCGCCCCCATCACCGCGTCGGTGGCCAGCTGGACGCCCGCACGCCACAAGTACGGGGACACCAGAGCCCGGTAAGGATTCGGTGGCAGGGCCGGGCCCTTCGGTCGTGCCACCGGTTGCTCACCGGCGATCACGGGGTCACCCGACTCCGACCGGTGGCCGGCTTCGTGGGTGTCGGCCAGAACCATGCGGCCCTCCTCGACTGACGATTCCTGATTGCACCGGGACGGTAGCGAGGCTGTGACCTGGGCCGATACGAGGACAACCGACGAGTCGGGGGTAGGGATAACCCACCCCCGGTTCGTGGGTGCACGTGACCGACAGCGCCGCACCCAATCGACCAGAGTGATCCGCATGACGAAGCAGAACACGGCAGTTGAGGGCAACACGCTGATCGCGGACACCCCCCACGGAAGCAACACCGCGGCCGGACCCGCTTCCCGCGCGGAGCTGTACCGGTTTGTCGACCGGTACGGCGATCTGATCGACGACCGCATCGCGGAGATCGTCGACGAGACCGTCGAGGAGTCGATCGCCACACGTGCGGCATGCCGACGGCGGTTGTCCTGGTTGCGCCTGTGCACGGTCGTCGCGGCTCTGTGCGGGGTGTCGGTACTGCTGCGGGAGGCTCCGTACGCGGTCGCCGCGACGTGGCTGGCGGGCGCGGTCATCTGCGCGCGCGGTGCCGGGAGTTGAGGCCCGGGAGCGGAAGCGCACCGCGGCCGGACACGCACGGGATCACGCCGCGGGCCGCAGCTCAGGACGGCCGGTGAGGATGTCCCGGAAGACCCGAAACAGGGATAGCGCGTCGCACCCCATTCGCGACAGCCGTTCGAAATCTTTCCAAACGTACGACGCATCGCCGACAGACATTGCTTAGCCCTGCCCCCAACGCGTTATCGATACCTGGCAGTCCAGGGATTTCCTTAACCGCGAGATGTAGATGTAGACCTGCGCATCGCACGTCTTCGGCGGCCGGTCACGCACTGCATTACCCCCTGGCGCATTCCATGTACAGGGCTTTGCACCGCTGAGCATCGTACATGAAACCGCAGGTCAGCCAGCCACGAGTTCAGGATTGAACTAACCAAGAGTAATTACCCCTGGCTATGGAAACACATTGCGGATTCTTTACGCTCCGCCCGGAACCCAGAGCTCGCGGAACCCCTCGCGACAACCGGCGACTACCCAAAAGCACGGGCCGCGCCGAGAGTTCCTCGGTGCGGCCCGTGCCATGCCAGGGATGTCAGTCCCGCAGGGCGGGGATGATCTCCGCCCCGTACCCGTCGATGACCTCCTCGCGGGCGTCGTGCATCGCGTACACCGCGAACTGGTCGACGCCCAGTTCCTTCAACTGCCGGAGCTTCGCGACATGTTGTTCCGCGGTCCCGATGACGCAGAAGCGGTCCACGATGTCGTCGGGAACGAAGGCCGTGTCGGGGTTGTCGGCGCGGCCGTGGTGGGAGTAGTCGTAGCCCTCGCGGGCCTTGATGTAGTCCGTCAGCGCCTCGGGGACCAGGTCCGAGTGCTCCCCGTACTTGGACACCAGGTCGGCCACGTGGTTGCCGACCATCCCGCCGAACCAGCGGCACTGCTCGCGGGCGTGGGCCAGCGCGGCGGGTGAGTCGTCCTCCGTGAGGTAGGCCGGGGCCGCCACGCAGATCGTGACCGACGCCGGGTCGCGGCCCGCCGCCGCGGCGGCGCCCCGGACCGCCTTCACCATCGACTCCGTCAGATACGGGTCGGCCAGCTGGAGGATGAAGCCGTCCGCCTCCTCGCCCGCCATCTTCAACGCCTTGGGCCCGTACGCGGCCATCCACACCGGGAGTTGGGCGTCCGGCCCGATCCAGGGGAAGCGGATCGTCGTGCCGCCCAGGTCCGCCTCCTCGCCCGAGGCCAGCGCGCGGATGACCTTCATCGCCTCGCTGATCCGGGCCAGCGTGTTCGGCTTGCGGCCCGCCACCCGCATCGCGCTGTCGCCGCGGCCGATGCCACACACCGTGCGGTTGCCGTACATGTCGTTGAGCGTGGCGAACGTCGAAGCAGTCACCTCCCACGTGCGCGTCCCCGGGTTGGTGACCATCGGGCCGACGATCAGCCGGTCCGTGTTCGCCAGGATCTGGCTGTAGATGACGAAGGGTTCCTGCCACAGCACGGCGGAGTCGAAGGTCCAGCCGTAGCGGAAGCCGCCCCGCTCGGCGCGTTTCATGAGGCTGATGACCTGGCCGGCCGGTGGATCGGTCTGCAGGACGAGTCCGAAATCCATGGTGCGTCGCCTCTCCTAGCCGAGGTACTGGGTGGTGCCGCGCGGGACGTACGAGCCGTGCCCGGCGTGGCCGGTGAACTTCCGCTGGTCGATGACCACTTCACCGCGGGAAAGGACCGTCTCCACCTGGCCCATGACGTGCTTGCCCTCGTACGCGGAGTAGTCCACGTTCATGTGGTGCGTTTCCGCCGACATGACCTGCTCGGCGGCCGGGTCGTAGATGACGACGTCCGCGTCCGCGCCCGGCGCGATGGTGCCCTTCTTGCCGTACAGGCCGAACATCCGGGCCGGGCTCGCGCAGGCGATCTCGATCCAGCGGCGGCGGGTGATGTGGCCGTCCACGACCGCCTGGTGGAGGAGGTCCATGCGGTTCTCGACGCCCGGAAGCCCGTTCGGGATCTTCGAGAAGTCGCCGCGACCCAGCTCCTTCTGGCCCACGAAACAGAACGGGCAGTGGTCCGTTGAGACCACTTGGAGGTCGTTCGTACGCAGGCCCCGCCAGAGGGCAGCCTGGTGCTCGCGCGGTCGCAGCGGCGTCGAGCAGACGTACTTGGAGCCCTCGAAGCCGGGCTCCGCGAGGTTGTCCGTGGACAGGAACAGATACTGCGGGCAGGTCTCCCCGAAGACCGGCAGGCCCTCGTCGCGGGCCCTGGCCAGCTCGGCCACCGCCTCCTGCGCCGACACGTGCACCACGTACACGGGCGCACCGGCCACCTGGGCGAGCTTGATCACCCGGTGCGTCGCCTCCGCCTCCAGGAGCGACTTGCGGACCTCTCCGTGATAGCGCGGGTCCGTCTCACCGCGCGCGAGCGCCTGCTCCACCAGGACATCGATGGCGAGGCCGTTCTCCGCGTGCGTCATGATCAGCCCGCCGTTGGTGGCGGCCCGCTGCATCGCCCGCAGGATCTGGCCGTCGTCGCTGAAGAAGACTCCGGGGTACGCGGTGAAGAGCTTGAAGGAGCTGACCCCTTCCTCGATGAGGTGGTCCATCTCCTTCAGGGTCCGCTCGTTGACGTCCGAGAGGATCATGTGGAAGCCGTAGTCGATCGCGCACTTGCCGTCCGCCTTCGCGTACCAGGCGTCGAGGCCCGCGCGCAGCGCGTGGCCCTTGGTCTGCACGGCGAAGTCCACGATGGTGGTGGTGCCGCCCCAGGCAGCGGCCCGGGTGCCCGTCTCGAAGTCGTCGGACGAGAACGTGCCGCCGAACGGGAAGTCCATGTGCGTATGCGCGTCGACTCCCCCTGGGATCACGTACTTGTGGGAGGCGTCGATGACGCGGTCCGCGGTCCAGGCCTCGGCGGCGCCCGAGCCGTGGGCGGCGAGCGCGGCGATCCTGCCGTCCTCTATCAGCACGTCGGCGTGGGTCTCTTCGGCGGCGGTGATGACGAGTCCGCCGCGGATCAGGGTGCGGGTACTCATGATGGGACGCTCCCTTTCATGCTCGTACGGTCGTGCGCGCAGGCAGGTGAACAAGCAGGTACGTGAACTAGACGCTCCGCAGCGCCTGTTCGAGGATCGTCGCCCCTTCTTCCGCCTCCGCCACGGTCAGCGAGAGCGGCGGGGCAACGCGCAGGACGCTGGTGTCGTGGCCGCCGCCCTTGCCGATGAGGAGTCCGCCTTCGCGGGCCGCTTCGAGCACGGCGGCCGCCGCCTGCGGATTGGCCTCGCCCGTACCGGGGTTGACGAGCTCGATGCCGATCATGAGGCCACGACCGCGCACTTCGCGTACGACGGGCAGCTGGGCGCAGATGGCGCGCAACCGCTCGATGAGCAGACCGCCGACGCGCCGCGCGTTGCCCTGGAGGTCGTGTTCCAGGAGATACGTGAGGTTCGCGAGGCCTGCCGCCATCGTGACCGGAGAGCCGCCGAACGTCGAAATGGAGTTGGAGTCAAGGGAGTTCATGACCTCGGCGTTCGCGACGACACCGCCGATGGACATGCCGTTGCCGATGCCCTTGGCGAAGGTCAGGATGTCCGGCGGGCCGCTCGCGGCGTGCGCCTGCCAGCCCCAGAAGTGGTCGCCGGTGCGCCCCCAGCCGGTCTGCACCTCGTCCGAGATCCACAGGATGCCGTGCTCCCACAGGACTTCGCGGAAGGCGGCGTAGAGCCCGTCCGGTGGTGAGGTGAAGCCGCCGACCCCCTGGATGGGCTCGGCGATCAGTGCCGCCACTCCCCCGCGCGCCTGCCCGAGCATGTCCTTCAGATCGGCGACGCAGGCCTCGATGAACTCGGCGTCGCTCAGCGCGGCGTACGGTCCGCGGCTGCGGACGCCGCCATGGACGTACAGCGTCTGGAGCGGCGAGAGGCTGGTCGGCGACCAGGAGTTGTTGCCGGTGATGCCGACGGCTGTGAAGGAGCGGCCGTGGTAGCTGTTGCGCATCGCCAGGATCTGGTTCGAGCGGCGGTGCGCGGTGGCCAGGAGCAGGGCGGTGTCGTTGGCCTCGGTCCCTGATGTGGTGAAGAAGACGCGGGCGTCCGGGATTCCGGAGAGGCCCGCGACCCGCTCCGCGAGGTCGATCATCGGCCGGTTGAGGTAGAGCGTGGAGGAGTGGATGATCCGCCCGGCCTGCTCGCTGACCGCCTTGGTGACCTCGGGCAGCGCGTGGGCGGTCATGGTGGTGAGGATGCCGCCGAAGAAGTCGAGGTACTGCTTGCCGTCCGCGTCCCAGACGCGGCGGCCCTCGCCGTGGGTGATCTCCAGCGGGTCGGCGTAGTAGAGCGCGAGCCACTCGGGCAGGACGGCTTTGTGGCGGGTGTGGAGGTCACTCACGGCTGTACCAGTCCTTCGTACGCGTCGGGGCGGCGGTCCCGGTAGAACGCCCACTGCTGGCGTACTTCCTCGATCAGGCCCAAGTCCAGGTCCCTGACGACGAGTTCCTCGGCCTTGTCGCTCGCGGTCTCGCCGACGAACTGTCCGCGCGGGTCGACGAAGTACGACGTTCCGTAGAAGTCGTTGTCGCCGTACTCCTCGACGCCCACGCGGTTGATCGCGGCGATGAAGTACTCGTTGGCGACGGCCGCGGCGGGCTGCTCCAGCTGCCAGAGGTAGGCGGAGAGGCCGCGGGATGTGGCGGAGGGGTTGTAGACGATCTGGGCGCCGTTCAGGCCGAGCTGGCGCCAGCCCTCCGGGAAGTGGCGGTCGTAGCAGATGTAGACGCCGACCTTGCCGACGGCCGTGTCGAAGACGGGCCAGCCCGCGTTCCCCGGCTTGAAGTAGTACTTCTCCCAGAAGCCCTTGACCTGGGGGATGTGGTGCTTGCGGTACTTGCCGAGATACGTGCCGTCGGAGTCGATGACGGCGGCGGTGTTGAAGTAGAACCCGGACTGCTCGACCTCGAAGACCGGGACGACGACGACCATGCCGGTCTCGCGGGCGAGTTCCTTCATCCGTGTGACGGTGGGTCCGTCCGGCACGGGTTCGGCCCACCGATAGTGCTCGGGCTCCTGGACCTGGCAGAAGTAGGGGGCGTTGAACACCTCCTGGAAGCCGATGATCTTCGCACCCTGGCGGGCCGCCTCGCGGGCGTGCTCCTCGTGCTTGGCAATCATGGATTCGGTGTCGCCTGTCCAGGTTGCCTGGACCAGTGCGGCGCGTACGACGTTGGCCATGAGCTGCTCCTTCGACGGGACGTCAGAGAGCTTCTACGCCCGTAGACTTGATGCGTAGACAGGAAAACGTAAGCCTCCCCGACGGGCTGGGCAAGACCATCGCCGTTAACCGGCGGAGTCGATCATGTTTCGCACCCAAGCGGACGAGAACGCACAAATGAAACGGGCGCGTCAGGCACTGAATCCGGCAACGCGCAACGCGTGCACGAGATCCCAGTGGCGCTCGTCCGACACCCCCTGCGCCGCCTGGAGGAGCAGCGGGATGAGGCGGTACGGATCTGTGTGCGCGCAGCCTGCCGTGTCCTCGGGGGTCCGTACGCGGATGTAGGCGTCGAGCAGGGCGCGGGCCTCGCGCTCACGGCCCGCGTCGATCAGCGCGAGCACGGCCTCGGCGATCTCCGGGGCGGGCCGGGAGACACCCTGCCGCAGCAGCTTGCGGCAGTCCTCGGCGCGGCCCGCTCCGGCGAGGGCGTCGGCGAGCGCGACGAGCCGGTCGGGCGGCAGGGACGCGGCCTCCCAGAGCAGCGTCGACCAGTCGGCGCCGAGGCCCGCGCGGTGCAGTTCACCGGCGAACAGGGGCAGGCGAGGCGCGGGCCAGCCCGCGGCCTCGACGAGTACGCCGTGCGCCTCGCCGCTGCGGCCCTCGCCACGGAGCTTGATGAGCGCGGCGACGGCTTCGGCGGTGGCCCGCCCGGCATCGCGGTCAGGCCCGGCGGCGTCACGGCGTCCGCCTTCATCGCCACCGCCCGGCTCCTCTGCGGCGTGCGCGAATCGCGCGCCGCGCGGTCTGCTCGTGGCGGGCGGCTGGGCGGCTGCCTCCGGTACGGCGACGACACCGGCCGCGGCTGCTTCGGCGCCCCCTTCGTCGTCCACCCCGGCGAACCCCGCGAAGCGGGCACCGCGGGGGCGGCGTGTGCGGCGGGCCGCGTCGCGCGACTTGCGACCCTGCTTCGGGACACGGGGCGCTTCGGGACCCGAGCCTGGCTGCGCCGCGGGGTCGACCGACAGGGTGCGGGCGTCGGGGGCCGGGGAGCCTTGGTCGACTGGGGGTGTGCCGAACTCTGGGGTGGGGGTGCCGTGGTCTGGGGTGGGGGCGCCGTGGTCTGGGGTGGGGGCGCCGTGATGTGGGGGGCGGGGGTCGAACTCCGGGGCGGGGGCTTCGTGTTCGAGGGCGCGGGCGCCGAACTCCGGGGCAGGGGCGCCGTGAACTGGGGCGCGGGCGCCGAACTCCGGGGCGGGGGCGCCGAGATCCGGCAAACCGGCGTCGATGCCACCCGCCGTCGCGGCCCCGAAGCTGTCCGCGCCGGCAGCCCGGAAGCCGTCCCTGGCCGAAGGCCCGAAGCCGCCCTGATCCCGCGCCCCGAAGCCGCCCCCGGCGGAAGGTCCGAAGTCGTCCTCAGCCCGGGCCCCGAAGCCATCCCCGGCCGAAGGCCCGAAGCCGTCCTCAGCCCGCGCCTCGAAGCCGCCCCCGCCCGAAGGTCCGAAGCCGTCCTCAGCCCGCGCCTCGAAGCCATCCCCGACCGAAGGCCCGAAGTCGTCCTCAGCCCGGGCCCCGAAGCCATCCCCGGCCGAAGGCCCGAAGCCGCCCTCAGCCCGCGCCTCGAAGCCGCCCCCGCCCGAAGGCCCAAAGCCGCCCCCAGCCCGCACCCCGAAGCCGCCCCCTGCCGAAGGCCCGAAGTCCTCCTCAGCCCGGGCCCCGAAGGCGTTCTGCCCCTGCTCCCCGAAGTCGTCGGAGTCGGAGTCGAAGCCAGGGCCAGGGCCTGAGTCGAAGCCAGGGCCAGGGCCCGAGTCGGAGTCGGAGACGAACCGGGAGCCAGCGCCGAAGCCTGAATCGGAGCCGGGGCCGAGGCCGGGGCCTGAGTCGTAGCCGGAGCCGGAGCCGGAGACAAAGCGGGAGCCAGTGCCGAAGCCTGACCCAGAGCCGGAATCGGAGCCAGAGCCAGAGCCTGCCCCAGAGCCGGAGTCCTCGAACTCCTCACCTCCGAAAGCCGCCACCTCCGCCCAGCGGCCCCTCAAGCCGCCCGGCGCCCGAGCGTCAGGGGCGCCGGGCGCCGCTCCGTCCTCGAAGTCGTCCACCACCACGGCCGCGAAATCGTCCGTCACCGGAGTCCCGAGGTCGACCCACTGTGGGCGATCCGCCCGGTCCAACCTCTCGATGCGCTCCCGGAGTTCCGCGCACCGCGCGGACGCCCGCTCGTGGTCGTCGCGGACCCAGGCCAGATCGCGGTTGAGCCGCTCCACCTCGTCCGGCGTGGCCGCGGCGGCGAGCGAGCGGCCGAGATCCGCCTGCCGTTCCACGGCGAACCGCTGCTCGGTGAGCATCATGTCGAGCCGCTCGCCGAGCAGCCCGCGCCCCCCGGGCCGCGCGTCGTACGCCGCCAGCGAGGCGGCGTGCAGCGCCCGCGCCCGCTCCGTCTCGCGCTCGGCGGCCCGCTCGCCGTACCCAGCGGCCAGATCGTGCAGCAGTGCCTCCACCACGTCCCAGGGGGGTACTTCCGAGCCATCCAGGCAGGCCCGCATCCCCTCGGGGTCACGGGACCAGAACACGCCGCACCACCCGGCGCCCGGGTCGAGCCGCGCCAGGAGGTCTCTCAGATACCTCGCGAACTCCCGTACCTGATCCGGGAGTTGTCCTACTGCCATCCGAGCCAGCACCGCCCCATGGAGCCTGGAGTGTTCCGGTCCGGAAGATAACACCAGTCGTGTTACGGGACGACTACACGCAGTTTTCCGGCCGCACCACAGCGCCTCACACGCGACCGCCCACGCCGTGAGCGAGAACCGAGGCGCAGAGCTTCCGCAGCCCCGCGTGCAGTTGCCCGGGGCTCACACCCTGGCTGGTCAGGTGCTCGACCAGGTCACTACGGACGGCGGCTAGCAGGGCGTGCGCGAGGTAGTCGGCGTCCTCGCGCCCGTGTACGCCGGACAGCATCCCGGCGACTTCGGAGTGCCAGAGGTCGTAGGCCGGATTGAGGTAGGGACTTCCGGTACCCGCCCGCTCCAGGGCCAGCATCAGCGCACGCTGTTTCAACTTGAGGTCGAGGAGTGCGGCCATGAGTGCGGGCAGCCGCTCGGCGACCGGCGCATCCGGGCCCAACGGCGGTGGCCCATCGGTGACTTGGTCGCGCAGCTGCTGCGTCTCCTCGACGACCAGCGCCCTGACCAGGCCGATGCGATCGGAGAAGTGCCGGAAGACCGTGCCTTTACCGGCCCCGGCGGCCTGGGCGATGTCGGCCATCTTGACGCTGTCGGGGTCGTCGGCGTCCCTGAACAGCTGGGCGGCGGCGGCCAGCAGGGCAGCCCTGTTGCGGACGGAGTCGGCTCTCTCCTTGCGGGCGGTGATGGTTCCTCCTCGGTGAGCGGGACGAGCAGACCCAGCATAAGTCGACCCAGGGTCCGGTACTTGTAAACGGACCCAGGGTCAGGTTAGCGTCGCCGCCATGACGACGACACAACCCGCCCCGCCCCATCGGCGCATCCGTCGGCGACCGACGTGTTCACCCGCTCCCTCGACCTCCTGCTCGCCAAGGACATCGACGCCTGGGTCGCCCTCTGGGCACCGGACGGAGTCTTCGAGTTCCCCTTCGCGCTCCCCGGAGCCCCGCACCGGCTCGTCGGCCGTGACGCCGTGCGCCAGTACATGGCCGACTACCCCGACCACATCGACCTGCGAAGCTTCGAGGACCTGACTGTCCACCGCACCGAAGACCCCGAGACGATCGTCGCGGAGCTGCGCGGCACCGGCAGGGCGGTCGCCACCGGGCGCCCATTCGAGATGCCGTACATCCAGGTCGTCACCGTCCACGAGAGCCGGATCACGCGCTTCCGCGATTACTGGAACGGCGCGCTGGCGGCTGACGCCTTTGCCGGGGAGATCCCCGTGGGCGGCCCTCGCACGGGAAGCACCCCCACAGGAGGCACCCGATGAGCACGCACCCCGCCGGATTCCTCGTCACCGGCGGCACCGGAACCACCGGCAGCCGCATCACCGCCACCCTCGCCGATCGAGGCCTGCCTATCCGCGCGGGCAGCCGCCGCCCGGCCCCCGGCACCCGGCAGGTCCGCTTCGACTGGGCCGACCCCGCCACCCACGGGCCGGCGCTCGACGGCATCGGCGCCGTCTACCTGGTACCGCCCATCGGGGACGCCGAGCCCGCCCGCCTGATGCTGCCGTTCCTGGAGCGCGCCCTGCGCTCTGGCGTAGGCCGCTTCGTGCTGCTGAGCTCCTCCGCCATCGCGGAAGGCGATCCCGGCGTCGGCGAGGTCCACGGGGCGCTGCGTCAACTGGCCCCGGAGTGGGCGGTGTTGCGCCCGTCCTGGTTCATGCAGAACTTCATCACCCCCGGCCATCTCCACGCCGAGAGCATCCGCGCCACGGGGGAGATCTTCACGGCCACCGGGAAGGGCCGGGTGGCGTTCGTCGACGCGGCGGACATCGCGGACGTCGCCGTACACGCACTGCTCGACACACAGCCGCACAACGCCGCGCATGTGATCACCGGGCCGGAGGCGCTCAGCTACGACGATGCCGCCGCGGTGATCTCGAAGGTCTCGGGGCGCGAGGTGCGGCATCAGCCGGTCCCTGCCGGGGAGCTCTGTGCGCGGCTCGTCGCCTCGGGGGTCCCCGAGGATTTCGCTCGCATGCTCGCCGCCATGGACGAGGGGATCTCGCGGGGCGCGGAGGACCGGGTCGACTCCGCCGTGCGGACGATCACGGGCCGCGAGGCCCGGCGGTTCCTGGACTTCGCCTCAGGCCACGCGGGCACGCTCCCAGCCCGGAGCGTGAAAGAGCTCGGGGCGTGAATGAGGTCAGCCCGAACCGGCTAGACCGGCACCATCGCGCACGCCTGTGCCACCTCGTCCAGCGACAGGCCCAGCGCCGCTGCCAGCGCCGACACGGTGAAGAACGCGGGCGTCGGGGCCCGCCCCGTCTCGATCTTGCGGAGGGTCTCGGCGGAGAGCCCGGCGCTCGCGGCCACCTCCACCATGCTCCGCTCGCCACGCGCCGCACGCAGGAGCCGGCCGAGCCGCTCGCCGCGCTCGCGCTCTTCAGGGGTCAGGGGGGTCCGCACCATGCGGCCACTCTAGTCCCGCCGCACCCAGAAAGCCTATTCTCGTACCGGTATAGTAATTGTCCTGGGCGGCGCCACCCGCGACACAGCAGACGTAGATCATTCGTACGATGCACCGGTGACACACGAGATCATTGATTACGGACGGTTCGCGGACCGGCTCGAGCGCCAACAGGAGCGCCCCCGCTGGTCGTTGCTGGAGGAAGTGCAGCGCGAGTGGGGTTACGAGGACCCGGGTGGCGAGCCCGGCCACTCCCGCTGGGGCGGCGAGAACAAGAGGCACGGCATCGACTGGGCCCTGCCGATCCCCCAGGCGCTCAACGAATGGTGGGACTCCCCGCTCAACTCCTTCGCCTTCAACCCGCGCCTGTACTGGGTCCACACGCAGTGGCCGCCCAAGATCTCCGAGCTCGACGCGGACACGCACGTGGCGGACACGCACGTAGCGGACACGCACCCAGCGGACACGCGCGTCTGCGTGTTCATGTCCGAGTACCACTACGCCCACGAGTGGGGCTATCTCGCCGCCGAGGCCGAACTCCCGGACCCCCGCGTCTTCGTGAGCATCAGCGGCGAGTGGGTGGAGCAGAGCCGCTCGCTCTCCGAGTTCCTGATGCAGCTGGCCTTCGAGCGGATGCCCGCACACTACGGCTGGACGCTCCGCTTCGGCCGCGACACCGTGGACGCCGACCCCGAGGTCGTACGCCGCCTAGAGGACTCGTACCGCGAACTGGGCCTGCTGCCCTGGCAGGAGATGGGCACCGACGCGCTCTCGTACGGCGCCCCGGACGCGGTCATACGTCACGGCCGCGGCCCTGGCGCCGACTTCAAGATCGTGATCAACGCCCGCACCCGCGAGGCACTGCTCGACGTCGCCCGCACGCTGGGCCTGGAGTGGACGGACAAGGACATCCGTCCACCCTCCGAAGTACCCGTACCCCTGGAGGACTTGGGGCCGGTCTCGCTCTCGGCAGGGGACGCCGACCCACGCGGCCGGTGGACGGTCCTGACCCGCGAGTACCCTCAGCCACCCGTCGTGGCCGGAGGGGCGGCCGGGCTCGTCGAGGCCCCGGGCGAACTCAGGGCCGTGGCCTCGCTCCAGGGGCCGACGCTGCTCGTGGCGGGCGACAGCGAAGGCTGCGTGCACGTCCGCGAGACGGACGACGAGGACCCGGAGACCATCACCCTCGCCCTGCACCGCGCCCCGGTGACCTCGGTGACCTGCGTGGAGCTCGCGAGCGGCACCCGTCTGGTCCTGAGCGGCGACGCGCACGGCGTGATCCGCTACTGGTCGACCCGTCGCAAGCCGCTGCGCGCGCCGTTCGCCCGCAGGAGCACCCCGGTCGCCTCACTCGCCGCGGCGGTCCTGCCCACCGGGCCCGCGCTCGCCGCGGCCTGGGCGGACGGCCTGGTGCGCGTCTGGGACCTGGCGTCCGACGCGGTGGCGAACCTCCGCCTCGGCACCGGCATCAAGTTCCTGGGCCTGGACGCAGACAATACGGACGGCGCGGGCGGCATCCTGCACGTCACCGACGCCGACTCCACCGCCGCTCTCCGCCTCGACCTGGCCAAGCTGTGGCCGCACCGCGATCTCCAACTGCGCCTGGAAAGCGTCGACTGGGGCTCGCTGTGGACCGCGCGCGGCCCCGGTCACATGGTCCCCGAGCTGATCGGCAAGGTGGCGTCGGACGACAAGAAGACGGCCATGGACGCGGTCCACGACCTCTACCGCCTCCTCGTCTCCAAGGAGGCGGCATCGACCGCGGCCGTCCCGGCCATCCCGTTCCTGGTCGAGCTGATGACGGACCCGGACAACCGCGCGCGCAGCACGCTGCTCCTCCTGATCGCCGACCTGGCAGACGTGCACCAGGCCCGAGGCGGCAGAGGCGACGCCCAACTGGCCGCTGTACGCGAGGCGTTGCCCGTGCTGCGCTACCTGCACGACGACCCGGAGGGCCCCATCCGCTGGGCGGCCAACGAGCTGGAGCAGAACTGCGCGGCCCGCTGAGCCTCGCCGGGCGGGACCTCGCGGGCCCGCCCGGCACTGCCTCACTCCGGCCGCACCACCATCGCCGACCCGCCACCGCGACGCGTCTTCTCCGCCGCCGCGAGCCACTTCCCGCCGGGCAGCCGCTGCACCCCGGTGGCGGCGCCGATCTCCGGGTTCCGCTTGAAGGAGTGCCCGATCGCCTCCAGGTCGGCCCGCAGCGGGCTCTCCCACAGGCCGGGCTCCAACTCGGTCTGTGCGGCGTTCCGTTGACTCGCGCGCGGCGCCGCGATCGCGTCGACGAGCGGAAGGCCACGGTCGACGAATCCCGTGAGGGTCTGCAGGACGGTCGTAATGATCGTCGCGCCGCCCGGTGATCCGAGCGCCACCACCGGCTTCCCCTTCTCAAGGACGATCGTCGGCGCGATCGAGGACCGGGGCCGCTTGCCGGGGCCCGGCAGGTTCGGGTCGTGCACGGCCGGGTCGGCCGGGGCGAAGGAGAAGTCGGTGAGTTCGTTGTTGAGCAGGAACCCGCGCCCCGGCACGGTGATCCCGCTACCGCCCGTCGACTCGATGGTCAGGGTGTAGGCGACGACGTTGCCCCACTTGTCGGCGGCCGTGAGGTGCGTCGTGTTCTCCCCTTCGTACGTGGTCGGTGCGGCCTTGTCACCGGACTCGCAGGACGCCGGGTCCCGCGGGTTGCCCGGCGCGAGCGGACTCTTCAGGACCGCGTCGTCGCGGATCAGGCACTCCCGCGAGTCGGCGAACTTCTGCGAGAGCAGTTCCTTCGTCGGTACGTCCTCAAAGGCGGGGTCGCCCACCCACCGCCCGCGGTCGGCGAAGGCGACACGGCTTGCCTCGATGAACCGGTGCAGGTACTTCTTCTTCGAGGCCTTCGAAAGGTCGGTCCGCTCAAGGATGTTGAGCGCCTCACCGACGGTCGTGCCGCCGGAGGACGAGGGCGCCATCGAGTACACGTCGAGCCCCCGGTAGGAGGTCTTCGTCGGGGTCTGCCGCTTCGCCGCGTAGGCCTTCAGGTCCTTCGTCGACAGGTCGCCGGGCCGGGCCACCCGCCCCGACGCCGGGTCCACGGGCGGTTTGTTCACGGTCCGTACGACGTCCTCGCCGATGCCGCCCCGGTACATCGCCCCGACGCCTTTGCGCCCCAGTTCCTCGTACGTCTTCGCGAGATCGGGGTTCTTGAACGTCGAGCCGACCACGGGCAGCGCCCCGCCGGGCAGGAACAGCTTCGCCGAGGCCGGGAAGTCGGCGAACCGCTTCTGGTTCGACTCGGTCTGCGAGCGGAAGGTGCCGTCCACCGTGAACCCGTCGCGCGCGAGCCGCTCGGCGGGTTTCAGGAGCGTGCCGAGCCGCTTGCTGCCCCACTTGTCGAGCGCTGACTGCCAGGTCGCCGGGGTGCCGGGCGTGCCCACGCCCAGGCCGCTGGTGACGGCGTCGGCGAAGGGGATCGGTTTGCCGTTCTCCAGGAAGAGGCCGGAGTCGGCGGTCCGCGGGGCCGTCTCGCGGCCGTCGATCGTGCTCACCTTGCGGGACTTCGCGTCGTAGTGGACGAAGTAGCCGCCGCCTCCGACACCCGCGGAGTAGGGCTCGGTCACGCCGAGCGCCGCCGCCGTGGCGACCGCCGCGTCCACCGCGTTGCCGCCCTTCTTCAGGACCTCGATCCCGGCGGCGGACGCGTCGGCGTCGACGCTGGAGACGGCACCTCCGTAACCGACGGCCACCGGGACCTTCTCAGAATCAGAAGAGGCCGTTTCAGCCGAGCGCGGAGACGAAGGGGGCACAGCCGCCCCGACCGACACCAACACCCCTCCGACCGCCAATAGCGTCAGATTCCGTACGACAGCACGACGCATTCGTACCTCCAGTCAACAGCCGTCCGCGCAGCGTAACTTCGCTTCCCCCGCCGCGTCAGGACCGCCTCGAACACGGGTCCTAGGGCCCGCTAGCATGCGCCCCCATGACTGAAGACGTGCGCAACATCGTCCTCGGCCTGATCGCGGCCGGCCTCGGTGCCGTGCTGGGCTGGCTCGCCCGTACCTACCTCTGGCGGCGCAAGCTCCGCCGCAAGCAGGCTTTCTTCGGGCTGCCCGACAACTCCGAGTCGCTGCTCGTGGTGAACCGCGAGGCGGGCGGCCCCGAGCTCACCGTCGTACGCCACGACGTGTTCGCGCTGCTCGAACTGGCCGCGCTGATCAAGGACTGCGGGGCGCACGCCCAGCTCGTCGCGCACGACGCCGCCCAGCAGAGCTTCGGCGAGCGCACGGAGTTCTGCGTCGGCTCCCCGGCCACCCACCGCCGCATGGCCGCGCACATGCACTCCCTGCTGCCCGGCGTCCGTATCAACACCGACCCGGAGCCGGGTCCGGACCGCGGGGCGTTCCAGATCGGCAGCGAGCGGTACCGCATGGAGGGCGGCATCACGGAGTACGTGATCCTCGCGCGGCTCACCGCGGGGCAGGGCCAGGAGGCGAGACCCGTCTTCGTCTTCTGCGGCCAGCGCGCGATCACCAACCAGGCGGCGACCCGCTACCTCGCCAGGCACCACGAGCGCCTCGCCCGCAAGCACGGCGCCAACACCTTCGTCCTGCTCCTGAAGGTCGTCAACTCCCAGGCGTACGGTCCCGACGTCGTCGAGCTCGTCGGTGACGTCACGCGCGCGGCCCAGGCCCCCGCACCGGCGATCACGCCGCCGCGCACCTCCCATCGCGCCAAGTAGGCACGCGATCACCGAGCGCCGATGGTCACGCCCGACTCATACGCCGCCTCTGTGACCTAGTCGGGAAATTCGGGGCAAGAGGCAACCCACCGGGACCTATGACCCTCTCACCGTGCAGTTCCACATTCGCACGGAGGTACGTTCCCTTGAGGCCCCTGAGCTCGCCGAGTCGTCGACGCCCCATACGCACCCGCCACACCGGGGCCGCGGTCACGGCCGCGGGTCTCGCGGCGCTGGCCGCCACGCTGACCGCCTGTTCGGGCAGCACGCCCGCGTCCGCCGACACGGCCGCGAACAAGCCGGACATATCGGTCAACTTGCAGGGCAAGCAAGCCAAGGCGGGCTCCCCGGTCAAGGTGAAGCTGGCCGACGGCAAGCTGAAGCAGGTCGAGGTCACCGACTCCGAGGGCGCGAAGCTCACCGGCAAGGTCGCCGCGAACGGCACCACCTGGACCTCGGACCGCAAGGCGGTGCCCGGCACCTCGTACAAGGTCGAGGCGACGACGGACGAGGGCGGCAGCGCGCGGACCTCCTTCAAGACGGCCGCCCCGGAGCAGGTGAACAAGCTGTCCCTGGCGCCCGGCAAGGGCACGACGGTCGGCGTCGCGCAGCCCCTGTCGGTCGTCTTCGACCACCCGGTGAAGAACAAGGCGGAGGTCGAGAAGCACCTGAAGGTGACGACCTCGAACGGCACCACCGGGTCCTGGGGCTGGATCAAGAACTACGACGGCAAGGACCGCGTCGACTGGCGCCCCAAGGAGTACTGGGAGTCCGGCACGAAGGTGAAGCTCGACGCCCGCCTCGGCGGGATCGACTCGGGCACCGACGGCGGCTGGTTCGTCCGCGACTACGCGACCGGCTTCACGGTCGGCAAGAGTCAGAAGGTCAAGGTCGACCTCGACAGCAAGCAGGCGACGCTCGTCCGCGACGGGCAGAGCGTCAAGACCGTCCCGATGTCGGCGGGCACCCCCGGCGGCGACAAGGCGTCCTGGGGCGGCACGTCCGTCCTGATGGCCAAGGAGGGCACGATCAACATGCGCTCCGAGACGGTCGGCCTCGGCGACGCCTACGACAAGATGGTCGACAACTCGATGCGTCTGACCTGGTCGGGCATGTACGCGCACGCGGCCCCCTGGAACGCCTCGTACTTCGGCAACACCAATCACAGCTCGGGCTGCATCGGCATGAGCGACGGCGACGCCTCCTGGCTCTACGGCCAGGTCCAGGTCGGCGACCCCTTCGAGGTCTCCGGCAGCGGCTCGAAGGGCGTGCCCGACCCGGGCAACGGCTACGGCGAGTGGAACATCTCCTGGGCGGACTGGCAGACGAAGAGCGCGCTGAGCTGACGGTCAAGCGCTCAACAATCGTTACCGGGGCGTAACTTACCGACGGGTTACCCCCGGTAAAGCCCCGAGGTTACCGTCGGGTCACTTTGCTTGAACGAGTGAGGAGTGACCCGTGGGACAACCGCGCAAGGCTCTGCGTACGACCACCGTGGGCGCCGTGTCGGCGACTCTCGTCGCCGGCGCCGCCTTCGGCCTCGCCCCGGCCGCCCAGGCGGCCGATGGAAACCCGGCGGCCGCTCCACAGACGGCGAGCGCCGCCGGCGTGAGCTTCGTCGACATCCCCGGCGACGGCGGCACGATCCTCAAGGCCAACGTCTTCACCCCCAAGGGCGCGAAGGCGGGTGCTGATGGCACGAAGTACCCGGCGATCGTGCTGCCCACCAGCTGGGCCATGCCGCAGATCGAGTACGTCGCGCAGGCCCAGAAACTCGCCGACTCCGGCTATGTCGTGGTCAGTTACAACTCGCGCGGCTTCTGGCAGTCCGGCGGCGAGATCGAGACCGGCGGCCCCGAGGACATCGCGGACGCCTCCAAGGTCATCGACTGGACCCTGGAGAACACCCCGGCCGACCCCGAGAAGATCGGCATGGGCGGAGTCTCGTACGGCGCGGGCATCAGTCTGCTCGCCGCCGGGCACGACAAGCGGATCAAGGCCGTGGCCGCCCTCAGCGGCTGGGGCAACCTCATCGACTCGATCTACAGCGGCCGCACCCAGCACCGCCAGGCCGCCGGGCTGCTCGGCGGCGCCGGAATCCTCACGGGCCGCCCGAGCCCCGAACTCCAGCAGACCCTCAAGGACTTCCTCGCGTCCAACCTGGACAAGGAGGACGAGATGATCGCGTGGGGCAAGAAGCGCTCCCCCGCGACGTACATCGATCAGATCAACAAGAACGGCGCGGCCGTCATGCTGGGCAACGCCTGGGGCGACACGATCTTCCCGCCCAACCAATACGCCGAGTTCTACGAGCGGTTGACGGGCCCCAAGCGCCTCGAATTCCGTCCGGGCGACCACGCGACCGCAGAGCTGACCGGCCTGTTCGGGCTGCCCAACGACACCTGGACCTCGACCCAGCGCTGGTTCGACCGCTACCTCAAGGGCGAGAAGAACGGCGTCGACGGCGAGCAGCCCGTCCAGCTCAAGTCACGCTCCACGGGCGGCTACGAGGGCTATCCCGACTGGAAGTCCGTCGGCGCCACGAAGAAGAAGATCGACCTGGCGGGCTCCACCACGCTCCGCACGAACGTCGACTCGGGCGCCAACGGCGGCACCGTACTGCTCTCGAACACCCTCGACCAGTTCCTCAAGATCCCGCCGATGGCCTCGATGCCGCTGCTCCCACGGCGCTACGCGGGCGTCTGGCAGTCCGAGAAGTACGAAAGCCCCCAGCGGGTGCGCGGGACGGCGAAGCTGCACACCACGCTCACCAGCACCAAGGAGAGCGGCACCCTCGTCGCGTACCTCTACGACGTGGGCCCGCTCGGCCTCGGCAAGCTGGTCAGCAACGCGCCGTACACCTTCCACGGCAAGACCCCCGGCCAACCGTTCGGCGTGGACCTGGAGTTGTTCTCCACGGCCTACGACGTCCCGGCAGGACACAAGCTCGCCCTGGTGGTCGACACGGTCGACCCGCTCTACATCGAGCACAACCCGTCCGGCGCACAGCTGACCTTCTCCTCGCCCGCGTCCGACCCGTCGTACGTGTCGGTCCCGCTGCGCGAACAGTGATCACCGGCTGCTGCCGGGTCGGGCCCTGGCCCCTGTAGCTACTGCACACCCGGCAGCAGCGTCCCTGGTTCGGCCGGTGCCACTTCCGCGGCCTCGGTCTTGGGATTGCGCCGCTGTCGCTTGGACACCCACTGGGCGAACCACGAGAGCAGCATGCACATCCCGATGTAGATCGGCGAGATCACCAGAACCACGGGGATGAAAGGTAGATCGTAGTCGAGGTTCGACGCGATCAGCTTCCCGGCGTGGAGGAACTCCTCATAGGTGATCAAGAAGCCGAGCGAGGTGTCCTTCAGCGCCACCACCAACTGGCTGATGATGGCGGGCAGCATGGCGCGCAGGGCCTGCGGCACCAGGACGTAGCTCATGACCTGTGTCTTGCGCATGCCGAGCGCGTACGCCGACTCCCGCTGCCCGCGCTCCACGGAGTTGACGCCCGATCGGAAGACCTCGGCGAGCACCGAGCCGTTGTAGAGCGTGAGCCCGGTGACCAGGGCCGGCAGCGGCTGGACCTTCAGCGCCACGAAGACGAAGAAGATCATCACCAGGACCGGCATCGCGCGGAAGAACTCCACGAAGAGCGTGGCGAGCCAGCGCACCGGCCGGTGCTCGGAGAGCCGCCCCATGGCGAGCAGTCCGCCGAGCGCGAGCGCGAGCACCGCGGAGATCGCGAAGGCCTTGAGGGTGTTGCCCAGGCCCCTCAGGAGGAGTTCCTGGATGCCCTTGTACTCGAAGGGCATCCACTTCGTCTCGGTGAACTGGTCGGTGTCGAAGAGCAGGTAGAGGATCCAGCCGAGCAGGGCGAGCAGGACCACGGTGGACAGCAGCCCGTAGAGCTTGTGTCTGCGCTCGGTCTTCGGGCCCGGTACGTCGTAGAGGGCGGTGGAATCGTGGGAGAGGGCTTTCATCGGGCGACTCCCCAGCGCTTTTCGAGGACATTGAAGATGGCGCTGATGGCGAGGGTGATGATCAGGTAGCCGACGGCGATCCAGACGAACGTCCAGATGATGTTGTAGCCGAGCTCACTGAGCGTCTTGTACGTGCCGAGCAGCTCGGTGACGCTGAACGCGCCCGCGATCGCCGAGTTCTTGGCCAGTGCGATGAGGTTGGAGCCGACCGGCGAGATGACGGACCGGAAGGCCTGCGGGAGCACGACCATGGACAGTGTCTGCCCGAAGGTCATCCCCAGGCTGCGGGCGGCCTCGCCCTGGCCCTTGGGGACGGTGTTGATGCCCGAGCGCAGTGCCTCACAGATGAAGGCGGAGGTGTAGCAGCCGAGTGCGAGGACGGCGAACACCTTGAAGGGCAGGACGAGTCCGAAGCGCGGGAGTCCGAGCAGCACCGCGAAGAAGAGCAGCGTGAGCGGGGTGTTGCGCAGGACCGTCACCCATGCCGTGCCGAACACCCGGAAGGAGCCGACCGGTGCCACCCGGAAGGACGCCATGATGAAGCCGAGCACGAGGGCCAGGAGGGAGGCGTAGACGGTGAGTTCGACGGTGCCGATGAACCCTTCGCCGAAGGTGGAGAAGTTGTCTGTCAGTACGTCCACGACGCCTCCTCAGCTCGCCGGGTAGCGGTCGATGGCGGGCGGCTTCGGCGCCGGGACCCCGGAGAGGCCGAGGGTGGCGTCGTAGGCCTTCTTCCAGTCGCCGTTCTTCTCCCGGGCGACGAGGGCGTCGTCGACGGCGAACCGCAGGGCGTTGTCGCCCTTGGGGACGCCGATGCCGTAGGGCTCCTCGGAGAACGGCTTGCCGACCACCTTGAGCTCGTCGGGCACCTTGGCCGCGTAGCCGATCAGGATGGCGTCGTCGGTGGTGACGGCGTCGACCTGATAGGTCAGCAGGTTGTCGACGCAGACCGAGTAGGTGTCGTACGCGACGAGCGTCGCCTTCGGGTAGTCCTTCTGGATGCGCTGGTAGGGGGTCGACCCGGCGGCCGAGCAGACCCGCTTGCCGGCCAGGTCCCGCGGTCCGTTGATGTCGTCCTCGTCGGTGCGCACGAGGAGCCCCTGTCCTGCCATGTAGTAGGGGCCGGCGAAGCCGACGAGCTTCTTGCGGAGGTCGTTGATGGTGTAGGTGCCGACGTAGTAGTCGATCTGCCCGTTCTGCAGGGCGGTCTCGCGGTTCGCCGACGCGATGGTCCTGAAGCGGATCGACTTCGGGTCGAAGCCGAGCGAGGCCGAGACCATCTTGGCGATCTCGATGTCGAATCCCGTGTACGCCCCGGTGGCGGGGTTCTTCTCGCCGAGGAAGGGCTGGTCCTCCTTGGCCCCGACGACGAGGTGGCCGCGCCTCTTGGCCTTCTTCCAGGTGCCGGAGTCCGGCAGCGTGAACCCCGTGGCCACCTGGTACTTGGGCAGTTCGTCGGGCTGCGGCCCCTTCACCGGGGGGCTGCCCTCCTTGCCGCAGGCGGTCGCGGCGCAGGCGGCGAGGACGAGCGCCGCGAGCAGACGTGTCGTACGCATCATGCCTGGCCCCCGTCAGTGCTTGAGGATCTTGGAGAGGAAGTCCTTGGCGCGGTCGCTCTCCGGGTTGCTGAAGAAGTCCTCGGGGGCCCGGTCCTCGACGATGCGGCCGGCGTCCATGAAGACGACGCGGTTGGCGGCCGAACGGGCGAAGCCCATCTCGTGGGTGACGACGACCATGGTCATGCCGTCGCGGGCGAGTCCCTGCATGACCTCGAGCACTTCATTGATCATCTCGGGGTCGAGGGCCGATGTCGGCTCGTCGAAGAGCATCACCTTGGGCTCCATGGCGAGCGCGCGTGCGATGGCCACGCGCTGCTGCTGGCCGCCCGACAGCTGTGCCGGGTACTTGTCGGCCTGCGTCGAGAGGCCCACCCGTTCCAGGAGCTCGCGGGAGCGCCGCGTGGCGTCGTCCTTCTTCCTGCCCCGCACCTTGACCGGCGCGAGGGAGACGTTCTGCAGCACGGTCTTGTGTGCGAAGAGGTTGAAGGACTGGAACACCATGCCTACGTCGGCACGGAGCGAGGCCAGCGCCTTGCCCTCTTCCGGAAGTGGCTGTCCGTCCAGGGCGATGTCTCCCGACTGGATCGTCTCCAGACGGTTGATCGTCCTGCAGAGTGTTGATTTCCCCGACCCTGACGGGCCGATGACCACGACCACCTCCCCCTTGCCGACGGTGAGGTTGATGTCCTGGAGGACATGCAGCTCCCCGTAGTACTTGTTCACATCACGCAGCTCGATCAGCGGATCGACGGCCATGCCCTGCCCTGCCCACTCTCGGCGGTGTCGGTCCGCGCAAACTATCTACGCGAAAACGGGACTTACTGGACGACACGCACTTATGGGCATTAACCGTATTTGCACTTACGTCATCCCGCGACTACGACTCCGACGCCTCCGCGTAGACCTGGGACAGCTCGGGAGCACCCGTCACCGCCCAGTCGAGCCCCGCCTCCACCACCTGGATCTCACGCCCCGAGGAGAGCCGCACGACGGGGCTGCCGCCGGGCCAGACGTGCCAGGTGGCGCCGGGCACCCTGCGGACGATGACCGAACCGAGGTACAGACCCGCGTCGTTGCCGAGCCACGGCAGCAGTTCGGGGTCGTCGCGCCAGCGCGGCAGGAGCTGGTCGAGCGCGGTCAACGAGGCCGGGGAGTCGTCGAGTTCGAGCCCTGCGGTGGCCGCCTGGGAGCGCAGCAGCTCGCATTCGGAGAGCAGTTCGGCCACACCGGCCGGATCCTCGTCGAACGCCGAGGCGAGTCCTGGGCCCCGTTCGGCGGACTGCTGCCTGCGCCACCTGCCGAAGAAGGAGATGTTCATGATCGGCCTCTCCGTGAGGGTGCCTCTGCTCGCCGGTCCAATGAATGTAACTTGCGTCAGTTGATCACGGAATCATGCGAGTGCCTCCGACGCGTCGGCGAACTGCCGGTACGTGGCATCCCGGCGAGTTCGGGTCGTGTTCACGCGCACCTCATTGACGCTTCTCCCTGACCTCCTTAGCTTCATGGCGCACCTGTCGTCGCGTCAGCTACAGCCATGGGGGTCTTCATGCTCCAACGTCCAGGCCGGCGTTCATGGGGTGCGGCAGCCGTACTCGCGGTACTCACCGGCGTCGTCCCCGTGGCGACGGCGCAAGCCGCCCCGCACAGACCCGAGCCGCTCCCCTTGGAGCGGCTCTTCGACAACAGGGGGGTCAGTGACGACGCCCGTCCCGGCGACGCGGACTTCGACGGCTCGGGCGGCTCGCTGTCGGCGCGGGACCTCGACGCGGCGGGCTGGACCCCCGGCCGCTCGCTCGCGGTGGACGGGGCGCGGCTCACCCTGCCCCGCACGGCCGCGGGCGAGGCGGACAACGTCCGCGCCGACGGGCAGTCCGTACGGGTGCGTGGGCGCGGGGACGCCCTGGCGTTCCTGGTCGCGGGCACGGGCGGCGAGGCGAGCGGCACGGGCACGGTGCGCTACCGGGACGGTTCGAAGGGGACGTACCGCCTGACGGCACCGGACTGGCGCTCGGGCCCGCTCGCCACGAAGGCGGTCGCGCTGCCGCACGTGAACACTCCGGGCGGCCAACTCGCCGAGAAGGCACGGCTGTACGTCGTGACCGTGCCGCTGGCGCGCGGGCGCGAGGTCGCTTCGGTGACCCTGCCGAAGGACCCGGGCGCGCCGGATCTGCACGTCTTCTCGCTCTCCGTGCGGCAGCCGGCCAAGGGGTGGACCGGCAGCTGGTCGACGTCGACGGCCGGGTACACGGCGGTGGGTCCGTGGGCCGACCGGACCGTGCGGCTCGTCGTCCACACCAGCACGGGCGGGCCTCGGGTGCGGATCCGGCTCGACAACACCTTCGCCTCGGCGCCGGTACGGATCGGGAGCGCGACGGTGGCGGTGCAGGAGGCCGGTGCCGGGGCGCGGGGCGAGCCGGAGCGGCTCTCGTTCCGGGGCGAGGCGGGCACCCAAATCCCCGCGGGGGCACAGGCGTTCAGCGATCCCCTCGACTTCGACATGCCCGAGGACACCAACCTCCTGGTGAGCTTTCACCTCCCGGAAACGGTGACGACCGCGCCCGTCCACAGCCAGGCCATCCAGCGCTCGTACGTGAGCGGCCCCGGCGACCACGCGGCCGACGGCTCCCCGGCGGCGTACACGTCGATGATCTCTACGTGGCCGCTGCTCACGGGGGTCGACGTGGGCGGTGGACCCGGCTCCGTGGTGCTGCTCGGTGACTCCATCACGGACGGCGTGAAGTCGACGCAGGACGCGAACCACCGCTGGCCCAATGTCCTTGCGACGCGGCTGCTCCAGCAGGATGAGGTGCCGCGCTTTGGAGTACTGAACCAGGGGATCTCGGCGAATCGCGTGATCACGGACCGCTACCCCGGCGACGGTGTCTCCACCGACACGGGTGGCGTGAGCGCGCTGCACCGCCTGGACCGTGACGTGTTCGCCCAGACGTCGGCCCGTACGGTCGTCGTCTTCGAGGGTGTCAATGACGTGCGGTGGGGCGCGTCGGCGGATCAAGTCGTCGCCGGGATGCGGGAGATCGCCGAGCGCGCGCATGCGCGGGGTCTGCGCGTGGTGGCCGCGACGATCGCGCCCTGCCAGGGCGAGTCGCTGTGCACGGCGGCGGCGGACGCGGAGCGGATGAAGGTAAACGCCTATCTGCGGGGCGGCGACGACTTCGACGCCGTCCTCGACTTCGACGCGGTGCTGCGGGACCCGGTGAATCCGGCGCGGATGCTGGCCGCGTATGACAGCGGAGACCATCTGCATCCCGGGGACGCGGGGCTCGCCGCGATCGCGGAGTCGGTGGATCTGCGGGTGCTTGAGCCGTAGGGGACGGGCGGCGGGTGCGGCCGGTTCCGCCGGTGCAGCCGGGAGGGAACTCTCCCGGCTGCACCGCTCACCGCTCGCTGCTCACCGCATCACGTCACACGTCGAGGTCCACCACGACCGGTGCGTGATCGGAGGCGCCCTTGCCCTTGCGCTCCTCACGGTCCACGTACGAGTCCGTCACGGCCTTCGTGAACGCCTTGTTCCCGTACACCAGGTCGATGCGCATCCCCTTGTTCTTGGGGAAGCCGAGCTGGCGGTAGTCCCAGTACGTGAACGGGTGGTCGTACTTCAAGGGCCGCGGCACGACGTCCGAGAGGCCCGCCTCCCGCAGCGCGGCGAGCGCCGCACGCTCGGCGGGGGTCACGTGCGTGGCGCCCTCGAACAGGGCGGGGTCCCAGACGTCCGCGTCGGTCGGGGCGACGTTGAAGTCCCCGAGGACCGCGAACGGACGGTCGCCCGCCGCATCGGCGGCGACCGCGGCCTTCAGCGCCTCGAACCACTGCAACTTGTACGCGTAGTGCGCGTGGTCCACCTCGCGGCCGTTCGGCACATACACCGACCAGACCCGGGCGGGGCCGCAGGTGGCGGAGATGGCGCGCGGCTCCTGGATCCCGTCGTAGTCAGGACCGCCGGGCAGCCCGGTCGTCACGTCGTCCAGGCCCACGCGGGAGACCAGCGCGACGCCGTTCCACCTGCCGGTCGCGTTCACCACCGACTCGTAGCCGAGCTCGCGCAGCTCGGCGGCGGGGAACTGCTCCGCGGTGGTCTTGGTCTCCTGGATGCACAGCACATCCGTACCGCTGCTCTCCAGCCAGGCGAGCAGCCTGGGCAGCCGAGCGGTGATCGAGTTCACGTTCCAGGTGGCAATGCGCATGCTTCACAACCTACCGGGCGCCACTGACAGTCCCCGGCCCGCCCGGTCACAGCTCCGCGGACTCCCCCGGCGTGAGCCGCAGGTGCTCGGCGCCGCCGAGCGATCCGATCTGCGCGTCGTAGATCGGCCGGGCCAGGTCCGTGAGCAGCGCGTCGTGGATGTCGTAGGCACGCTGGGGCTTGACCTCGCGTACGTAGTCGATGACCTCGGAGATCTTGTTCCAGGGCGCCATCACCGGCAGCATCAGCGTGTCCACCGGCTGCTCGGGCACGGTCAGCGCGTCTCCCGGGTGGAAGACCGAGCCGTCCACCAGATATCCGACATTGGTGATCCGCGGGATGTCCGGATGGATCACGGCGTGCAGCTCGCCGTGCACCTGCACGGCGAACCCGGCGGCCTCGAAGGTGTCGCCGTGCCCGACGGTGTGCACCCGCCCCGGGAAGGCCGCCGAGATCTTCTCCGCGACGGAGCGCAGGGTCCAGATCTCCGCGGCGGGATTGGCGTCGAGGCCCGCGCGCAGCCGGTCCTCGTTGAAGTGGTCGGGGTGCTCGTGCGTGACGAGGATCGCGTCGGCGCCGAGCGCCGCGTCCTCCTCGCTGAAGCCACCCGGGTCGATGACGAGACTCCGGCCGTCCCGCTCCAGGCGGACACAGGCGTGCGTCTTCTTCGTGAGCTTGATGCGCTTCGCGGCAGTCGTCATGTCCCCATCCTGCTACGCGTTACGCCTCGGGGGTGGTTTCCTCACGGATCACGGCCTGGGCGACCTTGAAGGCGGAGTTCGCCGCGGGCACGCCGCAGTAGACGGCCGCCTGGAGCAGCACTTCCTTGATCTCCTGCGGGGTGAGGCCGTTGCGCAGGGCCGCGCGGGTGTGGAAGGCCAGCTCGTCGAGGTGGCCGCCCGCGACGAGCGCGGTGAGGGTGACGCAGCTGCGGGAGCGCCGGTCGAGGCCGGGCCGGTTCCAGACCTCGCCCCACGCGTAGCGCGTGATGAGCTCCTGGTAGTCCGTGGAGAAGTCGTCGGCCTCGGCGAGCGTGCGGTCGACGTGCGCGTCGCCGAGCACCTCGCGGCGGACCTTGATCCCCGCTTCGTACGGGTCGGGGCGTCCGCCGCCCACGGCCTCGGGCTGCTCCATGGGCCCGATCTCGGCCACGGGGAAGACGGGCGACGACGGGGCGAGGATCGGCTTGACCGGCGGGGCGCTGATCGCCGCGTGCGACCCGGTGGCGTCGTGCGCGAGCGGCCAAGCGGTGGAGAAGTGACGTACGAGAAGGTCGGTGACGGCGGCGGGCTGCTCGACGGGAGCGAGGTGGGAGGCCCCCGGCACCACGGCGAGGCGGGAGTCCGGGATGCCGGCGACGAGGGTGCGGGCCTCGCCCTGCCCGGTGACCTGGTCCTCGGACCCGACCAGAACGAGCGTGGGCACCCCTATTCGCCCCAGCTCGGCACGCACGTCGAAGGCGGCGAGTGCCTCGCAGGCGGCGATGTAGCAGCCCGGGTCGGTCGTACGCACCATCTGTACGGCCCAGTCGGTGATCGCGGGCTGCGCGGCGGCGAAGCCGGGCGTGAACCAGCGCTCGGGGGAGGTACGGGCGATGGGGTCGAGGCCATTGCTCCGCACTATCACCCCGCGCTGACGGAACTCGTCGGCGCTGCCGAAGCGCGGCGACGCGGAGATCAGCGCCAGGGAGGCGACGCGCTGCGGGTGCCGCAGGGCGAGCTCGGCACCGATCGCGCCGCCGAACGCGCAGCCCGCGTAGCCGAAGCGCTGCACGCCGACTTCGTCGAGCGTGGCGAGAAGCCGCTGAGAGAGCTCGCCGACCGAGCCACAGGGGTGCGCGGGGGCGCCCCCGTGTCCGGGCATGTCGAACCGGAACACGCGCCACTGCTTGACCAGCTCGGGCACCTGCCGGTCCCACATGTGCCATGTGGTACCGAGGGAGGGGCCCAGGATGAGGACCGGGGCGTCTTCCGGCCCGTCAAAGCGGTATTGCAGGGTGCTCTTCGGTGTCTCACTCACTCGCCTGAGCCTCTCATCTGTCACGGACGCCCCTATAACAGGGGGTCGCTGGATACCGTTTTGACCAGGTTGAATACCTCGCGGGCGGCATACCCCTTGAGGCACCTGATGATTTCACGCCGGGTCTTGCCCTCCCGGGTGCGGCGTTCGTAGTACGCCTGCGTGCGCGGGTCGTGGCGCAGCCTAGTGAACACGATGCGGTGCAGGGCGGCGTTCGCCTTCCGGTCGCCGCCGTGGTTGAGCCGGCGCGAGCTCCGGCGGCCCGAGGAGTACTCGACGGGGCTGACTCCGCACAGGGCTGCAAACGATGCCTCGGTTTGCACGCGCTCGGGATTGTCCCCCATGGTCATCAGGAGCGTGACGGCGCTGTCCGGGCCGACACCCACCGGTGCGAGCAGCTGCGGGGCGTGACCTTCGACGAGCCGGGTCAGGCGCTGATTGAGGTCATCGATCTGCCCGGTGAGGTGTTCGATGCGCTGGGCCAGCATGCTCAAGCTGATCCGGGTGGCCTGGGCCACGCCGTCCCCGGCATCCCCCTGATCCAGGCTCAGGCGGGCGCAGGTGCGGAACAGCTCCCGGTTGCCCAGGCTGGACAGTCGTTCCCGCAGGTCCGGGTCGGCTACGACCAGGACGGCCTTGAGCTGGTTGATCGTCCGGGTGCGGGCCCTGACCGCGGAGTCCTTGGCAATCTGCGGCCTGCGCGTCGAGCGGATCCGACTTCCCCAGCAGACGGCGGGCCGTACGGCCGGGCCGGTTCACCTCGAACACCACGACCTGCTGCGCCAGCAGATAGCGCGACAGGCCCGCTCCGAAAGTACCGGTGCCCTCCACACCAGCCCGGCGCACCGTCCCCCGCTTGCGGGCCCAGGCGAGGAGCCGACAGTATCCGACCGCCGTGGCCGGAAAGGACTTGGTGCCCAGGACCTGGCCCAACGGGCCGACCAGCGCGGCGACGTGGACCTCGCCGTGCGTATCCACCCCCAAGTCGGCCTCGCCCCGAGCGGGCGGGATCCGCACTGGTGGACAAAGTCCCGCGCTGTCTGGTCGTCATGATGGTCCGCCTCCCGCGTCGTGATTGCTGGGTGGCTGGCACCGGGCTGGCCGGGTGGTCTGAACCGTGATGGCGCCGACTGGACGGCAAGGCCCCTATTGGGACACACCCTGTGGCTCGGTGACAGCAGGCACCATCCCGCAACGGCAGCCGACACGCCTGTGACAAGACACTTCGGTCAAAGATGTCATGAGTCAGACCCCCGTCCGGAACGGTGCTACGCAGCCGTCCCACTGCCCCCAGCACAACCGCATGACCCGACCACTTCCGGAAATCTTCCTCCGAACCGGCACTAGACCTGCCCTGCACGAGTGGACGATGAGGTGACTCCACATCCACTCATGACCGACCCTGACAGCCAGGCCGGCCGCAGTTCACGGATCCACTCTTCCAGAACGGTCAGGCCCCGGTCCCATCCGATCCTCTCGGCGATCACCGTCGCGGGCATCTCCGGCCACTGCTCAAGACATCTCGTCGTCCGGCTCCATGTCACCCACGGTGTGGATTCGCTCCATGCCCGCGTCACATCACGCATGCCGTCGAACGAGGACCCTGGTCACGTTTACTCGACCCGCTGAGATCCTTTCCAGACGCCTCGGCGACGTCTTGCAACATCGTCAGCTGCTTACGTACGGCATCCAGATCTGCATCGTCGAGATCTGCAATGGCAAGCGTGGACCCCTGGCTGCCCGCCTCCGCGAGGAGACGGCCGTTGGGGCCGTAGATCGCGCTTCCCCCACAGAATTCCCAGGGACCCTGCTGCCCCGAGAAGTTGGCGAACAAGACGTAGAAGGTGTTCTCCAGGGCTCGTGCCGGGAAGTAGACCGAGCGGCGGTGGTCGGAGTCACCCTGGACGAACGCGCCACCACAGAGATAGGCGTCCGCCCCCGCGAGCGCGGCCGCACGAGCATGCTCCGGGAAGCTCGCGTCGTAGCAGATACCGAGGGCCAGGCACCAGCCATCCACCACTATGGTGCAGCACCCCGCCGTTCCCGGCTCGAAGACTTCCCTTTCGTGGGCTTCGAGGTGCTGCTTGTCGCAGACCGCCGCTGTGCGTCCCTGCTCATCGATGACGAGAGCCGAGATGGCCGACTTGTGCCCAAGAGCTCTGGGTGCGCCCACGATTGCCGTAACGCCCGAAGCGCGGCAGGCATCCCGGATCACTTCCAGCTCCGCCCCCTGCGGATCAACCGCCTGGGCGGGCAGGGAGGCGCGGAGCCACGCGGGCTCGTAGCCGGTGAGGGACAGCTCGGGGAAGAGCAGAACACGTACCCCCGCATCCCCTGCGGCCCTCACCACGGACACCGCCTCGGAGGCGTTATGGGCAACGTCTCCGGGGCGGGCCTGTGTCTGCGCGACAGCCACCCGCAGGGGCGCTCGGTCCGGGGGCAACTCGGTGTTCATGATCTGGCCCTTCGTGGACTCGAGGTGGATGTCGTGGATCGGTTCAGCCGATGAGCCACTGGCTCAAGAAGAACACGGCGATGCCGATTGCCGTGACGAGCAGGAACTTCTTGGAGATGAGCCCCGCGACGAAAGTGGCGATGCCGCCGATCAGATACGGGTTCGTCGCCGTCAGCTCGATGCCCTCGCCCGACGGGGCGAGGATGGCGGGGAACACCAGGGCGGCCAGGACCGCGGGCGGTGTGTAGTTGAGCAGGGTCTTCACCACCGGAGGCATCTCGCGGTCGGCGAAAGCGGCAAGCGGCAGGTACCGCGGCAGGAAGCTGCACAGCCCCATGCCCAGAATCAACAGCGCCATGTTCATCGCGAACTCTCCATGCCTTCCGTGTTCTCCGACTCCTCGGCGGCCGTGTCGGGCACCTCGTCGTCCTTGGGCCCCTTCGTCGCGTATTCGCACGCGGTACCCACGCCAGCGCCGACCACGGTGGCCAGGACGACGCCCAGGTTGTAGGGCAGACCGTGCGCCAGCATCACGGTCAGTCCCGCCGTGCAAATGACGGCGGCCACACGCCAGTTCGCAAGCCCGGTCGCGAGCATCGCGACGAACATCGCCGTCATCGGGAAGTCGAGTCCGAGCTTCTCCACGTCGGGCACGGCGGAGCCGAGGATCATGCCGACGACCGTCGACAGCATCCACGTGACGTACATGACGCCCGAGGCGCCGAGGAAGTACAGGTGTTTGCCGCGGGTGAGTTCACCCTTCTTCAGCCGTTCGATGGCCACGAAGAAGACCGCATCGATCAGCCCGAAGCCGAGAAGCACCCTCCACCGCTGCGGCACGTCCTTGACGTGCGGTATCAGGATGGTCGAGTAGATCAACATCCGGAGCCCGAGGATGAGGGTCGTCAGGATGATCGTGAGCCAGCCCGCGCCGTCGGCTATCAGAGCGAAGCCGACGAACTGGGCGGTGCCTGAGTTCACGGCCATCGCGAGACCCAGAGTCGACCATGCGGACAGCCCGCTGGACAGGCCGAGCACGCCGCCGGCGATGCCCATGGGTATGGCCGAAGCAAGGAATGGGGCCATGCTCTTCGCCCCGGCGAGCAACTGCTGGCGCGGGGTGAGAAGCCCCATGGCCTCCGGTGTGTCTGCGGTACTCATCTTCAGTGCACTTCGTTCCGTCGATCTTCAATGTACGGGCGTGACCAGCCTGGTCGGAGGGCGGCCGGGGCCACATGGCATGCGTGTGGACCCGGCCGCCCTCAAGAATCAGCGCGCGTCGCCGGCCGCTTCCCGCCACCGGTCGAGCACCAGATCGGCGACCGTGTCCGGAGCCGTACGGCAGAAGTAGTGACCGCCCGCGCCGACCTCGGCGAGCCGTGGTGCCTCGGCGAACAGCGACCACTGCTCGTAGCGCTCGCCGTGCCCCGGGGTCAGCGGGTCGTCCGTGGTGTAGACGGCCGTGAGCGGGGCGCTGATCTTCACGCTCGGGCCGTGCTCGACCGCCCTGAGCAGATAGCCGTTGGCGGAGCTGGAGTCGTGCCGGAACACACCGGCGATGAAGGCCACTTGAGCGGGGCGCAGTACGTCGAGTCCGGCGAAGCCGGTTTCGTCGACGAGCCAGCGGACGATGTCCTCGTCCGTCATCGCGGCCACCTGGTCCAGGCCCTTGCGGGTCACCTCGGCGGGGTGCAGCAGCTTGCCGCCCGTGAAGACGTGCGCCGGGCGGGTCCCGCCCTCCTCCAGGAGGCGTGCGGTCTCCAACGCGAGGGCCGAGCCCACGCAGTGACCCCAGAGCATGACCGGCCGCCCGGCGAGGGTGTGCCCGATCTCCTCCACCACCCGCTTCGCCGCGTCCTCCACGGACAGGAAGGGTTCATCCGGCCGCCCTCCGTCGTGACCGGGCAGCTCCACGCCGAACACGGCGACGCCGCTGTCGGCCTTGTCCAGTGCCGTGGCCAGCGGCTCGAAGTTGATCGCGTTGCCACCCGCGTACGAGAAGCAGACCAGGGCGCACTCGGCTCCGGACGGATTCGCCGAAAGGGACTGGAGCAGGTTCCGCTCCTCCGCCTGGGCGCCGCTGCTCTCGTCCACGCGGGTCTGGGCCAGGTCACACAGCGGTTCCAGGGTGGAGTTGCGCATCAGGTCGGTCAGCGAGACCAGCCCGTCCAGCTCCATGATCACGCGCATCGCCGACAGCGAGCTGCCGCCCAGCATGAAGAAGTTCTGGTCGAGCGTGATCTCGTGGAGCGGTACGTCGAGCACCTTCGACCACGCTTCGGCGATGCGCACCTGAACTCCGGTGACGGGACGGCGGTTTGCCGGCTCCGCGGCGGACTCGGTGGCCTCGGCGAACTCGGTGGCCTCCGGCGTACCGGAACGGCCGAACGTGAGGCGGCTGCGCTGCTCAAGGCTGCCGAGGACCTCGACGCCTTCGGTCGTACGGCGTCCGTACGACCCGGTCGTCACCGGGTGAGCACCCGCGTCCTCGGCCACGAGAACGATCTCGCCGCGTGTGGCGAAGGGAGCCCGCAGTCCGTGTTCGTCGAGGATCCGTGCGTGGAAGGACCGGGTCGGGTCCGGCACGAACTGCTCCAGTTCGACGGGCAGGCGCTGCTCACGCTCTGCCGTGTCGAGCGCCGTCAGCTCCTCCTCGGGAAGGAGCACGGCGAGATGGTGAGCGGCTGTGGGATCCGCCGTCATCTGCTCGAACGCGGCGATGTAGTACGCGCCCATCCGCGCCATCTGCCACGGCTCGAAGAGGTGCGCGTGGTAGTGCAGGCACAGCCGTACCTCATCGGTGATGAAGTGTCGCGAGTACTCGGCACGGAGCACGAACTCCGTCTCGGAGTTGGCCCGCACGTCGAGGATCGAGAAGCCGTCGATCGCCTCCAGCTGCTTGAGCAGATAGAAGTGCGTGAAGTTGAAGGCCGTCTCGAAGAGGGCTTCCTGCGTCCCCAGGTCGTGCTTCATCTGGGCCATCGGATAGCGCCGAGCCGGAAGCAGATCGACCTCGGACCGGTAGACCTGGCGGACGAGATCCGCCCACGAGCCCTCGTCCATCCGCGCCCGGAACGGCACGGTGTTCAGGAACAGGCCGATCGCGCGTGTGGCGTCCTCCGCTTCGGGACGGCCGCTGTGCTCATAGCCGGTCATGACGTCCCGGTCACCCGCGATCAGCGCGAGGACCTTGGTGTGCGCGGCCATGGCGACGTTCTTGACCGGGACGGACAGCTCATTGGCCAGTTTCACGATGCGGTCCGAGAGGCCGCGCGGGAACTCCACCTCGTGGAAGAGCACCGGGAAGACGTCCGGGTCCTCGGAGTCCTTGGTCCGGGGCAGCTCGGTGAAGGTGCTGCCTTCGAGCAGTTCGGCCCAGTAGGCGCGGTGCTCTTCGTTCTCCAGCGACTCCCGTTCGAGCGCGACGTAGTTGCGTCCGTGGTTGTCGACGAGGGCGTCCGGGAGCGGCCTGCCCTCCCGGAGCCGGTAGTACGTGTCGAAGAGCGTGGTGTGGACCAGAGTGATGCTCCAGCCGTCGAGGGCGGAGTTGTGCTGACTGAGCGAGTAGCGGAACAGGTCGTCGCTCAGGATGTGCACGTGCAGCCGTACGAGGCCGGGCTCGGCCCAGACGAACTGGTTCGCCTTCTCTTCCTCGGCCCACGTGCGGTACCAGTCGTCCTGCTCCTCCTCGGTCTTGCCGCGGAGGTCGGCGATGGCGAGCGGGAGCGGCGCGTCCTCGTGCACGAACTGCAAGTACTCGTCGTAGCCGGTGAGGTGGTAACTGGTCCGGAAGATGGGGTTCCGGTCCACCACGATCCGGGCGGCCCGCTCGAAGCATTCAGCGTCGAACGAGCTCTGGATCATGTAGCTGATGATGTCGTGGTACTCGGCGGTGCCGTGGGACAGCTCGCTCTGGAACACCAGACCGGCCTGCAGCTGGGTCATCGGATACGCGTCCTCGATCCCGGCCGGGATCTTCGCGCGGTCCGCTGCGGACAGCAGCTCGAACGGTTCCAGGGTGCGCGTCGCGGCACCGTGCGTGGCGGACTCCTCTGCCAGGCTCGCGGCCAGTTCCGCAACGGTCGGGTTCTGGAAGAACTGCTGGAAGGTGAAGTCGAGGCCGGCCGCGCGGGCCTTTGCCAGCACGGTGACGAAGTGAATCGAGTTGCCGCCGAGGGCGAAGAAGTTCTCATGCACCCCGACCTGGTCGGCGCCGAGCACCTCTCCCCAGATGCGGGCCAGGTCGGCTTCCTGCGGTGTACGCGCGGCGACGTACTCGACGACATCGCGAGCGGGCTGCTCGGGCTCGGGCAGTGCCCGGCGGTCCAGCTTGCCGTTCGGGGTGAGCGGGAAGGAGTCCAGCGTGACCAGGCGGGCCGGGACCATGTACTGCGGCAGCGTCAGGCCCAGATGATCCTTGAGTACGGCCTCCGCGACCGGCTCGGGGGACAAGGCATAGCCGCACAAGGAGATCTGTCCGTCGTCTCCCTTGCGGGCCACGACCACGGCGTCCTTCACCGAGGGGTGCTGACGCAGCCGCTCCTCGATCTCACCCAGCTCGATGCGGTATCCGCGCACCTTGACCTGATGGTCGATGCGGCCCAGATACTCGATCGAGCCGTCCGGAAGCCAGCGGGCGAGGTCGCCGGTGCGATAGACACGGTCCTCGCCGGCCGCCGGGGCGGCGACGAATCGTTCGGCGGTCAGTTCGGGGCGGTGCAGATATCCGCGGGCCAGCTGGACACCGGCGATGCACAGCTCTCCCGGAACACCCACCGGCTGAGGGCGCAGGTCAGCGTCGAGCATCAGAATGCGGGTGTTGTCGATCGGCCGGCCGATCGGCACCCGGGTCTCCGTGCCGTCGCAGGCGTAGTGCGTGACGTCGACCGCCGCTTCGGTGGGCCCGTACAGGTTCACCAGCCGGGCGTCGGCGGCGACCTCGGCGAAGCGCCGTGCGTGGTGGGGGGTCAGCGCCTCGCCACTGGCGAAGACCCGTCGCAGCGTGGCCAGTCGGGCCTGTTCCCCCGCTCCGGACACGAAGTCCAGGAACGCGCCGAGCATGGAGGGAACGAAGTGCAGGGTGGTGACGCCGTGCCGCTCCACCGCGGCGACCAGGGCCTCCGGGTCACGTTCGGCGCCGGGCGCGGGCAAGCACACCGAAGCACCCTCGAACATCCACCAGAAGAGCTCCCACACCGAGACGTCGAACGACGTCGGGGTCTTCTGCAGGATCACGTCGCCGGAGGTGATCGGGTACGCCTTCTGCATCCAGGCGATCCGGTTCACCGCCGAGCGGTGCTCGATCTGCACGCCCTTGGGATTGCCGGTCGATCCCGACGTGTAGATGACGTAGGCGAGGTCACGGGACGTGCCGCCGACCGGCGGAGTGCTCTCCTGCGGTGCGTAGCTGGCCTCGTCGGTCAGATCCACGACAGCCGCATCCGCGCCCACGAGTCCGGTGTGCCGGGGCTGGGTCAGGACGAGCCGGGCGGCACTGTCCTCAAGGATGTACGCGATGCGCTCGCGGGGGTTGGAGGGGTCGACCGGCAGATAGGCGCCGCCCGCCTTCAGGACCGCGTAGATGGCGACGAGCATCTCCGGTGACCGGTCGGCCAGCACTGCGACCAGGTCGTCGCGGCCGACGCCACGGGCGCGCAGCGTGTGCGCGAGCCGGTTCGCCCGGACGTCCAGTTCGGCGTAGGTCAGGCGGAAGT
Source organism: Streptomyces sp. NPDC054866 (assembly GCF_053610745.1). Taxonomy (NCBI): domain Bacteria; kingdom Bacillati; phylum Actinomycetota; class Actinomycetes; order Kitasatosporales; family Streptomycetaceae; genus Streptomyces; species Streptomyces sp. NPDC054866. Next base: position 615,506 of record NZ_JBSGZA010000001.1, on the reverse strand, counting down.
CGTCGCCCACGACGGCCACGTCGTCCGGACGGGCGGCGACCTGGCGGCTGAACAACTCGTCCAGGCGCACGGTGTCTTCGAAGGGTGCCTCGGTGCTGTTGGACTCGGCGATCAGTGTGCGATCGGCGTCCGAGTGCAGGTCGAGGGCGGCCAGGGCCGCGTCGGGGGCGTGGGCGGCCTGCCCGAGCAGGACGGCGCAGTGCGCGAGGAGCCGCTGCGCGGAATCGCTCGTCTGCCGGTCCGTCCGGTGACGGAGTTCGAGGGCGAGACCACCCGGCTTCCGGACGAACGCGAAGACGAACCCGAAGGCGCTCCGGTCCGCTGCCCCCGCACCGCCCCGTACGGAGTCGACCAGGACATCGGCGAAGGGGTGCTCGCCTTCCGGCGCCGTGATCCCCATCTCCTCGGCGAGCAGCTCGACCGGGAAGTCCTGGTGCGTCAGCGCGGCGAGCAAGCGGGTCTTGACCTCACCGAGGAGACCCCGCAGAGCGGTGTCCCGCGCGATGGGCAGGCGCAGCACCAGTGTGTCCGCGAGCGGCTCGGGAGCGCCCGCCACCGGAACCGACGGGGCGGCAAGCACGGCTTCCTCTCCACCGGTGTAGCGCTGGAGGAGCGCACCGACGGTGGCGATCAGCACGGAGTGCAGCGCGGCGTCCTGGCCCCGCGTCAGCTGATCGAGGCGCTCGGCCAGGGCGTCGTCCAGATCGAGCGTGACCGTGGCGTGGGCACCGCCCTGTGGGGCGGCGTTCAGGTCCGAGGGGAAGCCGGAGCGCTCGGGGAGGACGGCGAGTTCGGCTCGCCAGAAGGCGCCCTCGCGCGGACGCTGTGCGGCCGCGACCTTGAGCTGGCCTCGGGTCTCAATGGATTGCATGGTGCCTTCCGGAAATCAGATCAGAAATCGAAGTCGAGCGTGAGCTCGGGGACGGAGTGTTCGGCGGCCGGCCGGCGGCTCAGCTCGGCAAGGAGCGCGTCCGGCTCGGCAAGCGCGGCGTCGAGGACGGCCAGCAGTTCGTCGCGGAACATCTCCACGGTGGGACGCAGGAAGAGACTGGTGGCGAAGGCCCAGCGCGCCGTGAAGCCGTCCGGCTCGTCATCGATCTGCAGGTTGAGGTCGAAGATCGTGCGCCCGGTGGCTTCCGGCCTCCAGTGCGGCCGGCCGCCGAGGAAGTCCACCTGCTGGAGCCCGGTGTCCTGGAGCGCGAAGAGGGTGTCGAAGAGCGGATTGCGGCTGAAGTCGCGCTCACCGGCCAGCGGCACGATCTCGTCGAAGGAATGGTCCTGGTGGTCCGCGGCGGCCAGGGTGTGCTCGGCGACCGCGCGCAGATGGGCGCGGAACGACAGCTCGGCAGCGGGCCGCAGCCGCAGGCAGAGCGTATTGACGAACATGCCCTGGGCCCGGTCGACACCGGGCAGGTGCCGGCCGGAGACGGGCGTGCCGACGGTGACGTCGTCGCGGCCGCTCATCCGCCCGAGGAACGCGGTGTACGCGGCCAGCAGCACATGGAAGGCGGTGAGCCCTTCGGCACGGGCCAGCTCACGGACCGCCTGGCTGCGCTCCGTCCCGAAGTCGAAGGGGAGGTAGTCGCCTTCGGTACGGCGCACCGGGGGACGCGGCAGATCCGTCGGAAGGTCGAGGGCCTTGACCGGCCGGGCGAAGGTCTCTGTCCAGAAGGCCCGTTGGGACTCGGAGAGCCCGCGGTTCTCCGGGCCTGACGCCCACTGCGCGAAGTCCCGATAGGCCACCTCCACCTCCGGCAGCCGCTCGCCACGCATCAGTGCTGCCCACTCCCCCATGAGGAGAGCCAGTGAGTACCCGTCGGTGAGGAGGTGGTGCACGTCAAGGACGAGCCTGGTCCCCGTGGTGTGGCGCAACAGCACCGCGCGCCACAGCGGGGCCTGGTGCGGGTCGAAGGCGCGGATCCACTGTCCGGTCCAGGCCTCCGGGCCCGTACTCGGCGGCAGGACCACTTCGTCCAGCGTCACGGGCAGTGCGTCGTGCACGCGCTGGTACGGCTGTCCGGCCTCGTCGATGGCGACGTCGGTGCGCAGCACTTCGTGACGGGCCACGAGCTCGGCCAGGGCGGCACGCAGCTGCCCCAGGTCCACCGGTGCCGGGAGCTCGACGACGATCGGCAGGTTGTACTCCGTACCGGACGGGTCCTTGACCTGCTCGACGTAGATCCCCTTCTGCTGCGGGGACAGCGGAGTGTGCTCCGTGGCGAGGCCCGGTCGCGGCCCTTCGACACCCGCGTCCGCGGTGTCCGCGCCGCGGACGACATCGGCGAGCGCGGCGATCGTGCGGGCGGCCAGCACGGCGGAGACCGGACAGGCCACACCGAACCGGCGGCGAACGCGGGCGGCGAGGCGGGTCGCGCTCAGTGAGCTTCCGCCCAGTTCGTCGAGCGTGTCCTCGATTCCGATGCCGCGGACGCCCAGGACGTCTTCCCAGAGCTCGACCAGGGCGCGCTCCACTTCGTCACGCGCCGACTGCCCGCTCCCCGGGCTCCGTTCGCCGCTGACGGCAGCGGGTTCGGGCAGCGCTCCCCGGTCCACCTTGCCGTTGGCGGTCAACGGCAGGGCGTCAAGGACGGTGATGTGCGAAGGCACCATGTGGGGCGGAAGCATCGGAGCGATCTCCGCCTGGACGGCCTCCGGAGCGAGGGACTCCTCACCGGAGACGTACGCGCACAGATAGCTGTCCGAGGAATCCGGACGGCGCCGGGCCAGCACCACGGCAGCACGGACGCCGGGGTGGGTCAGCAGGGCGGCTTCGACTTCCCCCGGCTCCACGCGGAATCCGCGGACCTTGACCTGGTGATCGGTCCTGCCGAGGAAGTCGATGGTCCCGTCCGGCAGTTGACGCACCCGGTCACCCGTCCTGTAGAGCACCCGGCCGGGCTCGAACGGGTGCGGGACGAAGGCCTTCTCGGTCAGTTCGGGACGCCCGTGATATCCGAGCCCCATGCCTTCGCTGCCGACATACAGCTCTCCGGGTACGCCGGTGGGGAGCGGCATGCGGTCCTGGTTCAGGACGTACACGGTGCTGTTGGGCAGCGGGCGGCCGATGGGCACGCGGGCGCCGATGGGCTCGGTCACCGGGTGACAGGTGGAGAAGACCACGTTCTCCGTCGGGCCGTACCCGTTGGTGAGGGTCAGGCCGGGGTTGGCGCGCAGTACGGAGCGGACGTGTTTGGTGGACAGCACGTCGCCGCCCACCAGCAGTTCCCGCAGGGCCCGGAAGGCCGTCGGATCCTCGTCGGCGAGCTGGTTGAACAGTGCGGATGTGAAGAAGGCGGTGGTGATCCGCTGGCTGTCCAGGGCCTGCTTCAGCTCCACGACGTCGAGGAAGGTCTCGCGGTCGAGTATGTGCAGGGTGCCGCCGCTGAGCAGCGCGCCCCACATCTCCCAGACCGAGGCGTCGAAGCCGGTCGCTCCGATCTGAGCCATCCTGGTGGTGGCGTCGAGGCGCACGTAGTCGACGTCGCGCACGAGGCGGACGATGCCGCGATGCGGGACCATGACGCCCTTGGGCCGGCCGGTGGTTCCGGAGGTGTACATGAGATACGCGGCATCGGCGGGGTCGCCCGGTGCCGTTGCCGGTGCCTCGGCAGCGTCAGCCGGAGCCGGTGTCTCGGCTGCCGGCTCGGCGGACCAGTCCTGTGCGTCCATCGCGACGACGTTCCCTCGCGCTTCGAGGGAATCCACCGCTTCACCGAAGCGGTGGATCAGCGCACGTGTGGTGAGCACCCTGCGTGCGCCGCTGTCCTTGAGGAGGTAGGCGACACGGTCCGCCGGATAGTCGGGGTCCACCGGCAGGTAGATCCCGCCGGCCTTGAGGACCGCGAGCGCGCCGACGACCAGGTCCGGGGTACGCGGGAGAAGCAGCGCGATCGGCTCACCGGGGAGGGCTCCGCCCCGACGCAGCGACTGCGCCAGCAGAGTGCTGCGTCGGTGCAGTTCGGCGTAGGTGAGGGTGGTGTCCCCGTGGACGACGGCGGCGTGATCGGGCGACGCCTCGGCGCACTCGGCGAAGAGCCGCTCGACACGGCTGTCCTTCGGGTAGTCCCGAGCGGTGTCGTTGACCTCGTCCAGCAGCCAGGTGCGCTCCGCCTCGGAGAGGGGATCCAGGTCCCGGACCACGCGCTCGGGGGCCTCGGTGATCGTGGTGAGCAGATTCGACAGGTGGACCGCGTGACGGGCCACCGCGTCCGCGCGGCTCGCGGCCGGATCATGCCGCAGCCGCAGAACGGATCCGCTCTCGTTCTCCTCCAGGCACAGGACGAGCGGGCCGGCCGGTATCGCGTCCTCGGGGATCTTCTCCGGCTGGTGCACCAGAAGAGGAAGGGGCTCTGCTCCCGCTTCGTACGGCTGCGCGGTGTCGAGTGCTCGCGTCGCGGAGCCCACCAAGTCGGTCGCGCTGCCGGCTGGATCGACGGTGAGCCGCACCACCAGGTCCTGCGAGCCTTCGCGCAGGACGCGGAAGGCGGTCTCCCGATGACCGGTGTGGTGGTGGAGCAGGACGCCCCAAGCCGCAAGGACCTTCGCCAGGCTTGTGCCTGACGGGGATGCCGGGGATGCCGGGGATGCCGGGGATGCCGGCAACGTGAACGTGAACCGGAACGGTTCCGATGCCCCGGCTGCGTCCACCGGCCCGTACGCTCCGGCCGGAGCCGGGTCGGCCGGGCCCGGGAGCCACTCCAGGAGCCGTCCGGGATCGGCGTCGAGCTCACTCATCCGCGGGCACCCCCGTCCAGCACCTGCGCGAGACGGCTCACCGTCGGGTTGATGTACAGCTCGCGCATGGGAAGGGCGGGAAGCCCTCGCTCACGCATGGCCGCGGCGATGCGCACCGCGTACAGCGAATTGCCGCCGAGCTCGAAGAAGTTGTCATCGGGGCCGACGGCCACCCCGAGTACGGATTCCCAGACGGTGGCCAGCGCGGCAGCAAGGCCACCCGCGGTGTTCTCTTCCGACTCGGCTCCGGCAGCCTCCCCCATCGACGCGCCCGGCGCAGCCGATGTGGCCGTCGCAGCCGGTGCGGGCGTCACAGCCGATGTGGGCGCGGCGGTCTGCGCGGGCTCCGGCAGCTTCCGGGCGTCCAGTTTGCCGTTGGCGGTGAGCGGCAGCGCGGTCAGCGCCGTCACCGTCGTCGGCAGCATGTACTCGGGCAGCACCTTGCCGGCCCGTCGCCGCACTTCTGCCGTCTCACCGCCTTCCAGCACCACGTACGCGTCGATGCGCACCCCGGCGGCGTCGCGCACCGGATCGCCGCCGAGGACGACGGCAGCCGCCGTGACGGTGGGGTCGTCGAGCAGGACATTGCGGATCTCGTCCAGTTCGATACGGAAGCCTCGGACCTTGACCTGGGTGTCGAGGCGCCCCAGGTGCTCCAGTCGGCCATCGGGCCGCAGCCGGCCCCGGTCGCCGCTGCGGTACATGCGACCGCCGGTGAACGGGTCCTGCACGAAGCGCTGTTCGGTCAGCTCGGGGCGGCCCAGGTACTCCAGGGCGACGCCCTCTCCGCCGACATGGATCTCGCCGGGGACGCCACAGGGCACGGGGCGGCCTCGCTCGTCGAGAACGTAGAGGTACCAGCCGGGCAGGGCGGGACCCACCGAGCGGGACCCGGCCATCGCCTCCCGGCGGGTGACGGTCTGTGCCGTCACGTGCACGGTGGTCTCGGTGATGCCGAACATGTTGACCAGGCGGCACTGCCGCTCGGGGTAGCGGTCGAACCAGGAGGGCAGGGCACGGGTGTCGAGGGGCTCGCCGCCGAAGACCACGAGACGCAGCGCCAGTCGCTCGGCCTGGCGGCGGTCCGCCTCCATGAGCTGGGCGAACGCGGAAGGAGTCTGATTCAGCACGGTGACCCGCTCATGCGCCAGCAGCTCGCGGAACTCGTCGGGCGATCGGGAGACCCAGTAGGGCACCACGACCAACCGGGCGCCGGTCAGGAGCGGCCCCCAGATTTCCCAGACGGAGAAGTCGAACGCGCTTGAGTGGAAGAGCGTCCACACGTCATCGGCCGCGAGCCCGAAGTCCTCTCGGGTGGCCGACAGCAGGGCGACGACGTTGCGGTGCGGTACCACCACGCCCTTCGGGCGGCCGGTGGAGCCCGAGGTGTAGATGATGTACGCGGCGTCCTCAGCGGCACGGCGCGCGTCCGCGGGCTTGCCCGTCTCGCCGTCGAACGCGGCGAGTTCTTCGGGCCGAACGGTGCGGAGCTGCTCGTTGCCCGGGAAGTCGTCGAGTCCGGTGACGACGATGCGCAGCTCGGCGTCCTCGGCCGTGTAGGCGAGCCGGTCGGCGGGGTAGGCCGGGTCCATGGGCACGTAGACCGCATCGGCTTTGAGCACGGCCAGCATGGTGATCACTAGGTCGAGCGAGCGCTCGAGGCAGATCCCGACGCGCTCGCCCGCCCGCACTCCGCGGTCGCGCAGAGCCGCCGCGAAGCGCTCGGCGCGCTCGTTCATCTCGGCGTAGGTCAGGGACTGGCCCTCGCAGGTCAGCGCGAGGGCGTCCGGACGGTGCGCCGCCTGCGCGGCGACTGCTTCGTCGATCCGTTGAGGCTGCCAGTCGAGTGACTTCGCGGGGCGGCCGAGAGCGGCCATCTGCCGGCGCTCGGCCTCATCGAGCAACTCGACGTCGGCCGGGGCCACATCGCCGTCCGCGGCGCTCAACTGCTCGTAGGCGCGGGCGATATGCCGTGCGAATCGCTCCGCCGCGTCCTCGTCGATGTCCCTGACGCGGTAGTGGACAGCCAGCTGGAGTGCACCGTCGCCCGTGCGGCCAGGTACGACGGTCAGCGGGAACAGGGCTGTCTGGCACGGCAGACGAGTGCCTTCACCTTCCGCCGTGAGCTCTTCCCCGAGCACACCCGCCAGGACCCTGCCCCCGGCCTCGGCGGCGAGTCCGGTGTACTGCCGCTGGTCGCACCGCCCCTCACCGCCACCCAGGATCCGGCCCGCCTCGGCCACCAGCTCGACCGTGCCGCGACCGCCCGACAGATCCAGCGGCAGCAGCACTCCTGCGTCGAACGCCCCCAGCGCACCGTCCTGCCGGTCCGGGAAGGCGGTCAGCGCGCTGACGACAGGAGTTTCCTGGCCCTCGTACCGCCCCACGACCAGACCGGTCGCCACGACGGCGGTGGCCAGCACATCCGCGGCGCCGTCGCCGAGTGCCACGGTCACCACGTCCGTGCGGTCCCCCGCGGCGTCGTCACCCACTGCCCACTCGACGCGCCCTGAGTAGTCGGCCTCCTGCCACCGCTTGAGCGTCTCCGCATCCGCGCCGGCCGAGTGGCCCGGGCTGTGGAGGCTGAACCGCGCGTGCGGAGCTCGGCCGGTGATCACGTCAGCGATCCGGGCGAGCGACTCGGCGTCGAAGCTCCCCCGGTGAGCGACGAGCACGAGGTCCGCGGGTCCGTCCGCGTACCGCAGCAGCACCGCACGCAGCCCGTGCCCTCGACCGTCCACGGGGCGGCGCAGCTCGGACTGGAACCGGCGTCGCGCCGTCGGGGACTCGCACGGCGCGGGAACACGCTCGACCCACAGCCGGGGCAGCCGGCCGGGGCCATCGCCCCACCAGGCACGGGCAGCGTCGTCGAAGGCACTGACCAGCGCGGAGGCGTCGGCTCCGGCGGGCAGCCTGCCGTGCCAGGAGTGGCAGTACGCGGACGCCGGGCTGTCGGCCGGAAGGGGAAGGGCAGAGGAATCGGTACGGGGCACGGAGCGATCTCCAGAGCAGGAGTGGTTCAACGGGCAGCGGCGGACCGGCTCGGCGAGCGGCAGTCGACACCGGGAGAGGGGTCAGCGGCGGGGATCAGCGTGCGGTGAAGCCACCGTCGACCGTGAGCACACTGCCGGTGACCTGCCGGGACTCGTCGGAGGCCAGCCACACGGCGGCCGACGCGATGTCCTCGGGCTCGATGAGGGCGTTCATCGGCTGGGCCTGCACGAAGGTCTCCTCGTGCTCGCTGACCGGCACGTCAAGGGAGCGTGCGATCTCGGACAGCATCCGGCCCTCGACCCGCGAATCGTCCCGGACGGAGCCCGGGCACAGCGCGTTGACCCGCACCTTGCTCGGAGCGTAGTCGAGCGCCACGGCCTTGGTCAGGCCGACGAGACCGTGCTTGGCGGCGACGTACCCGGCGAAGTGGCGGTATCCGACGAGGCCCGCGGTCGAGGCGACGTTGATGATGCTGCCGGAGCGCTGCGCGGCCATGAGGCCGCCCACCGCGCGGATGGTGCGCCAGGCCCCCGAGAGGTCGACGTCGATCATCAACTCCCACTCGCCCTCGTCGATCTCGTGCGCCGCCTTGCCCGAAGGCGCGGCGATGCCGGCGTTGTTGACGAGAACATCGATGCGTCCGAAGCGCTCGACTGCCGTGGACACCGCCGCCTCGACCTCGCGCATGTCGCGTACGTCCGTCTGCCGGGTCAGGACGGAGACCCCGAGCTCCCGGCAGAGTTCCGCGGTGTACTCGAGCTGGCTGGCCGAACCCAGCGGATACGGCACGCCGGGCAGGTCCTGTGCGATGTCGAGCAAGACGAGGTCTGCTCCTTCTCGCGCGAACGCGAGGGCGCCGGCCCGGCCGAGGCCGCGGGCCGCGCCGGTGATGACGGCGGTCTTGCCGGACAGGCGCTGCGTCATCGCGCTTCCTCCGCCGCGAGCGCGGTGCCCATGAGCTGCAGAAGGGGAGCGGCGGCGTCAGCCAAGTACATGTGCCCGCCGTCGAATTCGGCAGTGGTGAGCCCCACCGTGGTGGCCTGCTCCCACTGGGATATCTGCGCCGTGTCCACCAGTTCGTCGTCGCGGCCCCGCATGGAGGTGATCGGCACGGAGAGCGGCTTGTCGGACGCCGGCAGGTAGCTCTCGTGCATCTCGACGTCGGCGCGCAGCATAGGCAGCAGCAGCTCCCGCATCTCCGGCATTTCGAGGGCGGGGTGGGAGTAGCCGGCGAAACGCCGCACCTGCGCCAGGAAGCCCTCGTCGTCCAGGCCGGTGGCCCGGCTCTCCCGCCCGCTCCACGGACCCGGCGAACCGCTCACGAAGAGCCGGGCCAGCTCCACCCCGTCCACGCCGCTGAGCCGGTGCGCCAACTCGTAGGCCAGCACTGCCCCCAGGCTGTGTCCGAACAGAGCCACTCGGGCAGTGCCACCGATCTGCTCGATGACCCAGGAGAACGCCTCTTCCGCGGCACGGGCGACGTCAGTGTGGGGAGCGTCGATGAAGCGCTCCTCCCTGCCGGGCAGCTGAACCGGCAGGATGCTCAGCCCTTCCGGTGCTTGCTTCTCCCACTCCTTGAAGAAGGATGCCCCCGCACCGGCAAAGGGGAGGCACACGAGGTAGGTCGGCTCCATGAAGCTAACTTCTCCATTCAAATCGTGAAATAACGGCAGCATCAACTGCCGTACGTGGGTACGGCGAGTGCGTGGGTACGGCGAGCACGTGCGTACGGCGAGTGCGTGGGTACGTGAGCAGGGGTGACAGGAGCGCGGTTCAGCGCGCGGGGCGGGCCTCGCCGGAGCCTGCCGCGGCACACGTCAGCGCGGCGATCTCAGCCGTGACAGCGTCGGCGTTCGCGGGATCCAGCAGGTAGAAATGGCCTCCGGGCAGGACCTTGACCTGCACGTCACCGGTGGAGTGCGCCTTCCACGAGGCAAGTCGGTCGGCGGACACCAGCCGGTCCTCCGCCCCGCCGAGCACCGTCAGCGGCACCCTCAGCACCCCCTCCACATTGCTGCGCCCCAACTGGGCGCCCAACTGGAGATCAGAACTCAGCAGTTGAAGTACGTGGGCACGCCAGACCGGGTCGGCCAGCAGTTCTGTGGGGGTCCCTCCGCCCAGCTCCACGATTCGCAGGAGGTCCGACTCGTCCCACACGGCGGGCCTCTCGATCTGGGACCCGCCGGGAAGCTGCGCACTGACCAACAGCGCCGCACACAAGGATGGTTCAGCAAGCGCGAGGGCAACGGCGATGGACGCTCCGAGGCTGTGGCCGAGGAAGACCGTCGGGCACGAATCCAGGGCGGACAGTTCCTGCCGGAGGCCGGCCATCAGCTCCGAGGGGGCCACTTCGGCGCTCTCACCGAAACGCCGTTCTCTCCCCGGCAGGGTCACGCCGAGCACTTCGTACGCCGCCGGGAGCCGTTCCACGACAGGGAGCAGAGCGTTCGGGCCCGCACCGGAATGCGGGAAGACAACGACTCGGCCTGCGGGTTGGCTCGGCCGCTGACGCATGTGTGCGATCCACACACCGTGCGACACGGGGGTCATCTCCAGCCCAGGTCGCGCATCGGCGCCTCGGACGCGGCCCGTGAGGGGACAGCCGACCGGGCGAAGGCGGGGAGGCGGGCAAAGCTCATGGGTCGTCCAAACTCTTGCAGGTGGTGCGGCCCTTGTGGGGCGGCACCAACGTATGCACTCCCGTCCACGCATCCAAGATCATCAACCCATCGCCTTTCCGCCATGTGAGATGCGACAGGTACCCAACTCGGGTTAAACTGACCCCTTGTGGTTACGCAAGACTCATACGACATACCTGGACTAACTTCTCAAGAGTCCATGATCTACGTCCAGGCATGCGCCGACGGAGAGATCCGCGTCAGCACCGTCGAAGCCCGCACGGGCATGCCTCGCGCCGAAGTGCGGAAGTCCATCGACCGGCTGGTCGCGCTGCGGCTGCTGCGCGGCGAGGACAGCGAAGGCCCTTTCGCCGTAGTGCCGCCCGCGAGCGCGAGGACGCTGCTGATCGCGCCTGCCCTCCGGGAGTTGCGTCAACGCGAGGCCCAGGTGAACGCGTTGAGCGCCACCTTCGAAACCCTCATGCGCGTATACGAGGCAGCCGACAAGGAGCGCCTCCAGGGAGTCGGCCGCCCCTTTGAGGAGATCAAACATCCGAGCGACGTGCGTGACGTGATCGCCGCGCTGGCCGCCGAGTGCACCACGGAGGTGCTCACCTCACATCCAGGGGGCGCACGCCCGCCGGAGGTGCTGCGGGAATCGCTGGCAAGGACTCAGCAACTCCTGGCCCGGGGCGTCACCATGCGGACGCTCTACCAGCACAGTGCGCGGTACGACGCCGCCACGGCGGCGCACGTAGAACACCTGGCGGAGGCGGGCGCTCAAGTGAGAACCCTGGCCGAAGGCTTCGCGCAGGTCATCATCTTCGACAGGCGAGAAGCTCTGATGCCCCTGCGCGAGCACCCCCGGGGCGCGATGCTGGTGCGGGCCCTCAATTTCGTCGACTTCGCGGTTGACGCCTACGACCGGTCATGGTCAGCCGCGTCCACGTTCCCGGTACGCCCCAGCCGTCGCCTGATCGCCGAGGCTTCAGAGGATGTGAAGGCCCGCATCATCCGGCTCCTGGCGGACGGCGAGGAGGACAGGAAGATCGCAGCCCGCCTTGGAATGTCGCTGCGCAGCTGCCAGCGCCACATCTCCGAGATCATGAAACGCCTCGGCGCCCGTAATCGACTGCATGCGGGATACCTGATCCACAAGCACGGCCTCCTGGAAAGCGGCCCTGCGGAGGACAGTCGGACAAGGGCTGATGCCTGATCAGGCGCTCGACACTGCACAGTCGTACGCCGGCGATGCCAGATGAGAACGGACTTGAGCTGGTTGATCGCCTGCGTGCGGGCCTTGACGGCCGACACCTTCGTCAGCTTGTACATCCGGGCGATCTGCACCGGACCGTCGCCCGCCTTGGCCCGGGCACGAGCCCGCCCACTCAGCACGGCTCGCGCCGCGTTCTGGGCATCGAGCGGATCCACCCCGGCGCGCCTCACCGCACCCGACTTCCTGGCCCACTTCAACAGATCCCGGTAACCGACTGCGGTGGCCGGGAACTCCTTGTCCACTCCCAGCACCACCTCCCCCGCAGGACGGCGACGGCGGGCCTGCGGCGCGGGCGACGTACTGGTCACCGTCGAAGTAGACATGCCCGTTCCCTTTCCGGTCCGATGACGCGTCGCGTCGTCGGCACCGGGCCGCGCCAGGCCGTCAGAATCGTGAGAACGCCACAACCATCGGCAGGCCCCCTATCGAGACACACCCCGCCAGCCCGGCACCGACAACGCACCATCCCCGGCCAGCAGCCGACACTGCGAAATACAGACGCTCCGGTCAGAGATGTCAGGAGTCAGACCCCAGACCCCGGGACAGCACCCACCAATCCTCCCGCCCGCCACAGCATTACCACCTGGAAGCAGGGAGAATGCTCAGTCCCAGCCCTCGGGCAACATGAAACTGACACAGGCCGATCGTTCGCGACCGATACGCAACAGGTAGCCGAGCAACAACGCTCCTCACGGCGGCCACTCGATACGCTCACAGACGCCGCATTCGCATGAGCAGCACCTAGTCGGCAGGAGCCGCACCTGTCACAGCAGCCCCTATGAGCGGGGTCCTGGCTGTGGCGGTTCAACCAGGTGGAAGACCTTCCGGGCAGCGTAGCGGGGTGTTCGGCGGAGGGGTGCGCGGGAGCGGCCGCGCCCGGTACGGCAGCAGGGCCCGGACCGCGTATCGCGGTCCGGGCCCTGCCCCGTGCGGTGCCGCCCTACGGCGGCGGTGCGTCAGCTCTGTGCGGTGTCGTCGCTCGTCTGCCCTGCGCCCTCGGCGGTGCCCACCTTCTCGCGCATCTTGCGCACCAGCTCCGCCTTCTGTTCGGCGGCGCCCTGGCGGTCGAGGTTGCGGTGCGGACCGTTGTTCTGGCGTTCGGCGCGGGACAGCTTCTTGCGCTTGCCGCCGCCCATGCCCACGGGGTTGTTGATGTTCTTGCTCACGGGTTCTCCCGGAATGATGTGAAGTGATCTACGGATTCATCGGTGGGGGACGGGCGCGCGGCGACGTCGAAGGACGTCAGCGGGGGCCCATCACGCTCTCACTCGTAAATCGGCGTCTGGAAGAACATGGCCAAGACGTTACCCGGTTCCGTCGGCCCCGCACACCAAATTTTCACCATCCCGGCGCCGGCCGGGCCTCTTCCGGCTTGTGCCCCGGAACGGGCACCGGCCCCTCAGCCTTGCGCACGGCGGCGCGCAGCAGGGATGCGCCGGTGGGTGTGAGGGTGTGCAGCACGGCCGGGCCGTTGCGAACGGTGGTGACGAGTCCCGCGTCGCGCAACGCGGTGGCGTGTCTGCTGGCGGCGGAGGCCGAGACTCCGGCAGCGCGGGCGATCTCGCCGGTCGTGGCGCCGGCGGACGCGGCGCGCAGGGCGACCGCTCGGGCACGTCCGAGCACGTTGGTCAGGGACTGCTCGGGGGCGCTGCCGGGGACGGGGCGGGCCTCGGGCTCGTGGAGCAGCGAGTACCAGAGCACGGGCGGCAGCCCCGGGTCGGCGAAGGCGACCGGCTCGCCCCAGTTGAAGTACGAAGGGACGAGCGTGAGCCCACGGCCGTTGAGGTGCAGGTCCCGGTCGTCCGCCTGCCTGGGGTAGGCGACCTCCAGGACGGGAGGGCGCCAGTGCAGCATGGGGCCGAGTCCCGAGAGCATGCCCTCCACTCCGCCGTCGAGGAGCCCTCGGCAGCATGCCGCCCTCTCGGCCTCGATGCGCGCCTGGACCTGCTCCTTGTGGGGGGCGACGACGGCCTCGTAATACGCGCGCAGCATCCCCACGAACTCCTTGCGCGCTTCCAGTCCGGCCAGTTGCCCGGCCCAGGCGGGTGCTCCGACGGTGCGGTCGAGGATGTTCATCTCCGTGAGGACCCGTCGCGGAGGCGTAGCCAGAATTGCCTCAAGCCCCGCGTCCAGTCCGTCGACCGCACCAACCGGGGTGAGAAAATCCGGGTAGTACGCGGCCCTTGGATACAGAGGCAGCAAAACACTCCGCAGTACGCGCTCCAGTTCCTTCTCCCGAAGCCGCTGCCGTGCCGCGCGGTGCCACCCGGCGAAGGCCCACCTGCCCCTGCGGGACTGGAACCGGTGCAGACTCGCGGCGATCTCGGAGAGCGGATCAGGGGCGGAGGCGAGCCGGGTCCTCGCCAGATCCACGTCGGTGAAGTGAATGCGGAGCATGTCGTTCCCCCAGGTGAGTACGGCTCTTGCTCTACAGCGCACCAGTGGTCGTTCGGCACGGGATCGGCCGGACGATCGTAGGTAGCTGCGATCAGGAATCGATAAACAGGGGTTCAACGAGTGTGCGGCGCACCGCGCCCCCGACATCGTTGTCGAAGGCGCGGCCTATGCGGGTCGCGGCTCTACGGGATGAGGCAAGCCCCGAGTGAGCACCGCGCGCGGGAGTGGGCGGGCGCCCTACGGCGTGTAGACGGCGTCACTGCCGTACAACTCCCTGGTGAACGCGGAGACATCGGCACTGCGATCGGTGCCGTCGAGGTTGTACGTCAGGTAGACGCCGTAGCCCTCGCTGACGGTGCGGCGGGCGAGGTTGGCGGCCGTGCTCTGTGAGGTCCGGCCGATCTCGACGGCCGCCGGCGACAGCTTCGACTTGGGCAGTGCGATGCCGGGGACCTGCCAGGTGCCGTAGTACGGGTTCCAGGCGTAGTCGAACTTCGACGAGATGTTGACGCCGCCGTAGGAGAGGCGGGACGCGGCAGGGCCGATGTTGTAGAGGCTGATGATCTTGTCCGGCATGTTCGCGCGCAGCGCCGTCACCAGGTGCACGAACGAGGAGGCGTTGGGCTGGCCGGTGCCGTTCTTGCCGTACTCGGCGTACTCGTCGTCGAAGTCGATCCCGTCGAGACCGTACTTGGTCACGGTGTCCGACATCTGCTTGGCGAACGCCGAAGCCGCTTGCTGGGAGGGGAAGTTGGCGAATCCCGCGCCCTGATGGTTGCCGAGCACCGAGAGGACGACCTTGATGCCCTTCTGCTGCAACGGCCGTATCTGCGTGGCGGCGTTGTCGAGGACGCGTTGCACGTTCTCGTTGAAGTGCAGGTACGCCTTCTTCTTGCCCGTGTCGTAGTTGATGTTCGCCGCGAAGATCACGGCGACGTCGAAGGCGTTGCCGCCGCCGTTGGCGAGCGTGTACTTGCCGACGTTGAGCATGCTGTTGTTGTTCACCTCGACGTACGCCACCGAGGTCGGTCCCTGTTTCGCGGGAGCGGGAGATGGAGCGGGAGCGGGGGCCGCCGCCGCGCCGGTCGCCGCGGTCGTGCCGAAGGCGAGGGCCGTGACGGCCGAGAGCGCGAGCACCGCCGTCCGCACTCTGTTCCGTACAAGAGTGAACATCGTTGTTCGGTCTCCCATCGCATGGGTCGGCGCCCGACCTGTTCGAAAGCGCCGAGTGAGCCTCCGATCTTTCCTCTCCCGTGACCGAATCCCCAGAATCATGCGCAAACTCTTCACAACTCCCGCGTACTTGGCGCCGCGACCCGGTGGTGCGACACGCGAGGGCGGCAGGAGGGGGCGCCGGCGGGCAGGCCCCGTGACGCGGAGGTGGCGTCGTGGCACGGATAAAGTGATCGCGCGATGATGCCGCATACGGTCTGGAGGGGCACAAGTGAGGGCTGAACCCCTGCCGATACGCGTGCCGGTCGGGCATGAGTCCCGGCGCTGGGCCAGCCGCGTCACTCAGCGCCGGGTTCTGCTGGTGGTCCACAACGTGACCTCCGCCGGTCGCCTACGGGACTTGCTGCCGTTGTTCCATGACGACTTCCGCGTCCAGCTGCTCGTCACCTCGACGGGATCCTCCGCCTTTCAGGGCGGGGTCGAGGAGCTCTTCGCCGACCTGGGCCTCCCGGTGCTTCCTTGGGACCAGGCTCTTTCAACGCCTGTGGATCTCGCCGTTTCCGCGAGCTTCGGTGGTCAAATACCCTTCATCCAGGGCAAATTGACCATTGTCTCGCATGGAGCGGGATATACTAAGAAACTCCCCCAGCCGGGAGCCGGGAGCCGGGAGCCGGGAGCCGGGAGCCGGGAGCCGGGAGCCGGGAGCCGGGAGCCGGGAGCCGGGAGCCGACGTTCGGTTTGTCGCCCGAGTGGCTCTTGGCGGACGGCCGCCCGTTCATGGACGGCCTCGTGCTGTCGCATCCGGAGCAGTTGGAGCGACTGCGGCGCGTGTGCCCGGAGGCCGTGGACGTCTCCGTACTCGGCGGCGACCCCTGCTTCGACCGCATGCTCGCCGCGCGCCCGTACCGCGACCGCTTCCGGCGGGCCCTGGGCGTGCGACGGGGCCAGCGGCTCGTCGTACTGAACTCCACCTGGAACCCCGAGGGCTTCTTCGGCAGCGGCGGCGGCCATGACCTCTTGCCGAGCCTTCTCCCGCGGCTCACCGCGGAGTTGCCCGCCGACGACTACCGCCTCGCCGTCGTACTGCACCCGAACATCTGGCACGGACACGGGCCGGGGCAGGTGCGAGCCTGGCTGGATCAAGCCCTCCGCAACGGACTGACCTTGATCGACCCCGCTCATGGCTGGCGACAAGCCCTCCTGGCGGCCGATGCCGTGCTGGGCGACTTCGGCGCCGTCTCCTACTACGCGTCCGCGCTGGGTGTCCCGGTGCTGCTCGCGGCCACCGGGCAGGACCGCCTCGACCCCGAGTCGCCGCTCGCCGCGTTCGTCGGGGACGCACCACGGCTCGATCCGCACGGTCCGTTGCGCGCTCAGGTGGAGAAGCTTCTGAGGGCGGCGGCCGGGCACCTCCCGGCCGCCGCGCCCGCTGATCCCACTGATCCCGCTGATTCCGCCGTTTCCGCTGATCCCGCCGAGTTCGTCACTTCGGCCCCAGGCGCATCGGCAGCACTCCTGCGGCGTCACTTCTATACGTTGATGGACCTCCCCGAGCCCACCGCGCCCGCGCTGCTCGAACCCCTGCCCCTGCCTCCGTACGAGCCGCCACAGCGGACGGCCCCGCTGCGCGTCCTCACCCGCGTCAGCGACACGGCCATCGAGATCGAGCGGTCCACCGCGCATCCCTACGACGCGGTCGGCGACGTACACATCGCGGTGCACGAGGACACCCGGGACCCGGGCGACCTGGAGGTGGCCGACGTGATCTGGCGCGACGGGTCTGCGGACGACCCACGCCTGGGTGGAGCGGAGTTGTGGACGGCCGAGGTTCTGGGCCGGCATGCGCACTGTGCGGCTGCCGCGTACGTCGACGGCCCGGACGGCTGCACCGTGCGCAGCCGGGAACACGGCCTGTTCCGCCTGTCCGCGGGCCCGGGAGCGGACGCCGATCCAGCGGCGTACGCCTCGTCGCTGTACGCATGGCTGGCGGGCGGCGGCATCGTGCCGTCCGGAGGTCTCACCCTCCGTGTGCACGCCGCCGGGGGCGTCCATCCCGTGGCCGTGGAACCCTGCCGGGGCCTGCCCGGCGGATCAGGGTCGGACGGGCCCTAGTAGCCGCTCCTGGTGGCCGCTCCTAGTGACCGCCCTCGCATCGCAGCCGGAGTCCGGCGAGATACCGCAGATGCGGGGCGGCTGCCGGGGTGAGCAGCGCCTCCGCCTCGGTGATCTTCGTCAGCGCCTCGGAACGCTCCCC
This sequence comes from Streptomyces sp. NPDC054866, assembly GCF_053610745.1. NCBI lineage: Bacteria > Bacillati > Actinomycetota > Actinomycetes > Kitasatosporales > Streptomycetaceae > Streptomyces > Streptomyces sp. NPDC054866. The sequence continues at coordinate 598,060 of NZ_JBSGZA010000001.1, read as the reverse complement.
CGCGTCGTGGAGGGTCTCGGCCAGGTCGGTGAGAGAGCGCGCCTGGTTGTAACTCTCGCCCTGCTCCCGGAAGAAGTCCGCAGCAGCTTCCAGGAGGTGCCGTGACTCGGCCGTTCGCCCCATGCCTCGTAGGGCGCGCCCCTGGTGGCGCTCGGCCAGCGCGAGAGCGCGTGCCACATCCTGCGCGCCCTCTTGGCCGGAAGTGATCCGCCGGTATACGCGCTCGGCCTCGGCGAACCGCTCGTAGGCAGCCTCGTATCGCCATTGGTACAGGCTCAGGAGGCCCAGGAGTTCGACCGCCGATGCCTCACCCCGCACATGGCCCGCCGCGCGCTCGCTCTCCACGGCCGCGTGCGCAGCGTTCTCGGCTTCCTCCCACCGTTCGAGTTCGCCCAGGCAGTGGCCGAGTTGAAAGTGCAGCGCCGCCGCCATGCGCGAACGCGGGTGATGTGCGTCGGCGCATCGGGCCGCCACACGTAGCGCGGGCAGTACCTCGTCCCAATGGCCGGCCTTCAGTTGAAGGGGCCACAGGGCTCGGGCCAGACGCAGCGCGGTCGTGATGTGCTGGTACTCCTGTGCGACGGACACCGCTCGGACGACGTTGGCCACCTCTGCCGCCAGCACGGCCACGCCCTGGGCCTCGTCGCGGTACGCCTCCCCGTCCCGTGGCGCCGGCTCGGTACGCCAGCTTTGCGGCAGGGCGGCGTGGGCGGCATGCAGGGCGCGGTTCAGCAGAGCGTCGAGTGCGCGCTCGACGGCGGCGGAACATTCGGGGATTCCGTGTTCCGGGCCCGCGGTGTCGGCCAAGTAGCGCTGGACTTCGGGGCGGAAGCGGTAGCGCTCGTCCGCCGCGTGTTCCAGGAGCTGTACGTCTGCCGCCTCGGCGAGCATCCGTGCGGCCTCTTCGGGTGCGACGCCTGCGGCCGCGGCGGCGAGACGGTCGTCTACGGAGGGCCAGCCGCCCAGTGCCGTCAGCCGGACGAGCCGCGCCGTTTCCGGCGGGAGGCGGTCACAGGCGTGCTGGGCAGCGGCACGCACCGGATGGCCGCCTGGCCCGCCAGCCCTCGGCTCCGGGGTCGGGGCCGGATCCGGGTCCGGGTCTGCTTCGTCGGTCAGCAAGCGCATCGCCTCGGCCTTCAGAGCGAAAGCGTTGCCCGCGCAGTACTCGAGCAACTGCGGCATCCTGGCCTTGGCGCGCGCGGCCTTCTCCGGCCCCGCCACTTTTCTCACCATCTGCACCGCGTACCGGTCGCTCAGGGGCGGCACGGCCACGCGTTCGGCCTCCAGCGCGAAGGGGCGGCCGGACACCACCACCAGCAGGAAGACGTCGGGGGTGGCCGGGATCAGTCGGCGGACCTGGGCGGCTGACGTCGCGTGGTCGACCACCACCAGGGCCCTGCGGCCCTCGGTGACCTGACGGTAGAGCTGTTCGCGGCCCGCAGTCGTGGCGGGTATCCGCTCCGGTGCGACGCCCATCTGCCGCAGGAGGCGGAGCAGAACGGTGGCGGGTTCCGGGCCGTTCCCCGCCGAGGCGTCACGCAGGTCGACGTAGAACCGGCCGTCAGGGAACTGGGCGTAGTGAGCGGCGCCGAGGTGCAGTGCCACCGCGGTGGTACCGATCCCCGGCGGCCCGTGGAGCAGCGCGACGCGTGGCCGCCCGGCGGCGGGGCGGGACGCCTCCCGCTTCAACTGCCTGAGGATTCTCTGCCGGTTGGTGAAGTCCCTTGAGGCGGGCGGCAGTCCACCTGTGCCGGACAGGGCCACGGCACGCTCCGGGAGGCTGCGAACGAGCAGCGCCCACTCGTCCGCCCGCTGAGGGTCTCGGCCCAGGCGGGGGTGCATCTGGGCTGCCAGCGTCTGCCATCCCTCCGGGTCGGCCGGCATCGGCGTCTCCCTGCCCATGGTCCTTCTCGCCAATGCCCCGGTCGACAGGAGCAGTTGCTTGCCCATCTCCCCCGCGGCGCCGTTCCCGGCAGCGGTGAGAAAGGCGGTCAGCGCACTCAGCGCCACAACCTCCAGCACGTCGGGCCCCTCCCCTTGATCACCGATCCGGCCTTGCCGGACTGTATCGCCGCGACCACGCCCCGAGGAAACATTTGAGACCTCGTCAACTCCGTTGCACGGACGAGGTCATGCACGGACGCGCGCGGGCTGGGGTTTGAGGGGTCCGGGGCTCGGGATCCAGCTCAATTATTCACGGTTTCCTGAATTCAGGATTTGCTGTACTCTCGCGGAGTGCTGACCCTCGCCTCCGACATCGACGTACTGACCCGCTTCGGCCGCGCGCTCGCCGATCCGATCCGCTGCCGCATCCTCCTCGCCCTGCGCAAGTCACCCGCCTACCCGGCCGAGCTCGCCGACGCGCTCGGCGTCTCCCGCACCCGCCTCTCCAACCACCTGGCCTGTCTGCGCGACTGCGGTCTCGTGGTGACCGTCCCTGACGGACGCCGCACCCGCTACGAACTCGCCGACGAGCGCCTCGGCCACGCCCTGGACCAGCTGCTCGCGGCGGTCGTCGCGGTCGAGTCGGACAAGACCTGCGCGGACGCCGCCGAGAAGGACTGCTGCTGATGACCGCGATATCCATCGGGCCCTCCCCAGCCCGCCGCGACGCCCTCGCCAAGCGCATACGCCTGCTGGTCACCGCGACGATCACGTACAACGCCATCGAGGCGGTCGTCGCGATCACGGCGGGCACCATCGCCTCGTCGACCGCGCTGGTCGGCTTCGGTCTGGACTCGGTCATCGAGGTCTCATCGGCCGCCGCGGTCGCCTGGCAGTTCTCCGCCCGCGAGCACGCCGTGCGCGAGGCCCGGGAGAAGACCACCCTGCGGATCATCGCGGTGTCCTTCTTCGTCCTCGCCGCCTACGTCAGCGTCGACGCCGTGCGCGCGCTGGCCGGCGCCGGTGAGGCGGACCGCTCCGTCCCCGGCATCGCCATCGCGGCCCTTTCGCTGGCGGTCATGCCGTTCCTCTCCGCCGCGCAGCGCCGCGCCGGACGCGAACTCGGCTCCGCGTCGGCGGTCGCGGACTCCAAGCAGACCCTGCTGTGCACGTATCTCTCCGCCGTCCTGCTGGTGGGCCTGGTCCTCAACGCCACCCTCGGTTGGTCATGGGCCGACCCCGTCGCAGCCCTCGTCATCGCCGCCGTCGCCGTCAAGGAAGGGCGCGACGCCTGGCGGGGCAAGGCCTGCTGCGCGCCCACCGCAGCTGTGGAGCGGACCGGGCAGCACGGGGTGTGAGGCACCGCAGGGTCGCTTCAGCAGCCGCCGGAGGTGGCCGCCGGAGCGCCGGTCCCGAGCCGCACCACGGCCGGGGCGCCGCAGCACCCGCCGTCTTCGGGCTCGGTCTGCGCGGGCTCGTCGAAGAGGCCGGCGCCGCCGCAGACCCCGGTCTCCGGAAGGGTCAACTCGACGCGCTCGGCGGCCTCTTGGTCGCCCGCGAGGGATGCGGCGACGGAGCGGACCTGTTCGTAGCCGGTCATGGCGAGGAACGTCGGGGCGCGGCCGTAGCTCTTCATGCCGACCACGTAGACGTCCTTCTCCGGGTGGGACAGCTCCCTGACGCCGTGGGGGTAGACGGTGCCGCAGGAGTGCTGGTTGGGGTCGATCAGCGGGGCGAGGCCGACCGGGGCCTGGAGGCGCTCGTCGAGGTCCAGGCGCAGCTCGTTCAGGAAGGAGAGGTCGGGGCGGAAGCCCGTCAGGACGATGACTTCGTCGACCGGGTCGAGGCGGCGGCCGTCCTCGGCGACGAGCACAAGACGCTCGCCGCTCTGCTCGACGGCGTCGGTGCGGAATCCGGTGACGGCATCGGCGCGGCCGCCGTCCACGGCGGCCTTCGCCGCCAGGCCGAGCGCCCCGCGTGCGGGCAGTTGGTCCGCCTCGCCGCCGCCGAAGGTCGAGCCGCCGATGCCACGTCGCAGGACCCATACGGCATGGGTGCCCGGGGCGTCGTCGGCGAGGTCGGCCAGGCAGGCGAGCGCGGTGAACGCGGAGGCGCCGGAGCCGATGACCGCGGTGCGCCTGCCCGCGTAACGCGCCCGTACGGAAGGGTCGTTGAGGTCGGGAACCCGGTAGGAGATGCGCGCACCCGCGGTGCGCTCGCCGAGGGCGGGCAGTCCGTCGCCGCCGATCGGGCCGGGCGTGGACCAGGTGCCGGAGGCGTCGATGACCGCACGGGCGAGGATCCGCCGCTCGTTTCCGTCGGCGTCCTGGATGCGCACGGTGAAGGGCTGCCGCTCGCGGTCGGCGTCGACAATGCGGTCACGGCCCTGGCGGGATACCCCGGTCACCGTCGCGCCCAGACGGACCTTGTCACCCAGGGCGTCGGCCAGCGGCTGCAGGTACTTCTCGGCCCAGTCGCCGCCGGTGGGGTAGGCCGCACCGTCCGGCCTCACCCATCCCGTCGGGGCCAGGAGCTTCTCGGCCGCGGGGTCGACGAGTTCGGCCCAGGTGGAGAAGAGCCGCACGTGAGACCACTCCCGTACGGCGGCGCCCGCGGACGGACCAGCCTCCAGGACGAGCGGCTCAAGGCCGCGGTCCAGCAGGTGGGCGGCGGCGGCCAGACCGATGGGGCCGGCTCCGATGACCACGACGGGCAGCTCGTCGGAGGCGGGTACCTGGGTGGCGGGTACCTGGGTAGTGGAAGTGGTCACGGCGATTCCCCTTCGGCCTGATTCGACACCTGTCTATCTCTTGCGCGGCCAGCATCGCACCTGATTCGGCGTACGTCAACATAGGCAATTATCTAATCAATGCCGCCTCACCGACCTGGTTCGACATGTGTCAACATAGATGCATGTCGAATACGAAGGTGCTGCCGCTCCTCGACCCCGCGACCGACGCCCCCTGCTGCCCACCGCTGACGGAGCGGCCCCTGACCGCCGAGGAGGCCGAGCGGACGGCGGGGATGTTCAAGGCGCTCGGTGATCCCGTACGACTGCGGCTGTTCTCGCTGGTCGCCTCACATGAGGGCGGCGAGGCGTGCGTGTGTGACATCTCCGATGTCGGCGTCTCCCAGCCGACCGTCTCCCACCACCTCAAGAAGCTCCGCGAGGCGGGCCTGCTGACCTCCGAGCGTCGCGGCACCTGGGTCTACTACCGGGTGGAGCCGTCCGTGCTCGCCGCGATGGGGCAGATGCTGCGGCAACCCGCCTGACCCCCGCCGATCACCACCACGTCCATACGCGCGTCATGTCACCACCACGACCACGTCCGTACGCGCGTCATGCCGCGGTGGTCAGCGCCGATGATGCGAACTTCCCGCGCCAGGCCAGCGAGACGTACACGAGCGCGATCAGCACCGGCACTTCGATGAGCGGGCCGACGACTCCGGAGAGCGCCTGGCCGCTGGTGACCCCGAAGGTGGCGATGGCGACGGCGATGGCCAGCTCGAAGTTGTTGCCCGCCGCGGTGAACGCGAGGGTCGCGGTGCGGTCGTAGGCGAGGCCAAGTCCCTTGCCCAGCAAGAAGGTTCCGAAGAACATCACGGCGAAGTACACCAGAAGCGGCAGGGCGATGCGTACGACGTCCAGCGGCTGGGAGGTGATCGTCTTCCCCTGGAGGGCGAAGAGGACGACGATCGTGAAGAGCAGCCCGTACAGCGCCCACGGGCCGATCCTGGGAAGGAAGTCGGACTCGTACGCCTCGCGCCCCAGCTTCTTCTCGCCGACGCGGCGGGTGAGGAACCCGGCGAGGAGCGGGACGCCGAGGAAGATGACGACGTTCAGGGCGATCTTCCACATGGAGATGTCGAGGTGTTCCCCGTCGCCGAGGCCGAGCCAGCCGGGCAGCAGGTCGAGGTAGAGCCAGCCGAGCAGGCCGAAGGCGATGACCTGGAAGACGGAGTTGAGCGCCACCAGGACGGCGGCGGCCTCGCGGTCGCCGCAGGCGAGGTCGTTCCAGATGATGACCATCGCGATGCAGCGGGCGAGGCCGACGATGATCAGGCCGGTGCGGTACTCGGGCAGGTCGGGAAGGAAGATCCAGGCCAGCGCGAACATGACGGCCGGGCCGACGACCCAGTTGATGACCAGCGACGACGCCATCAGCTTCTTGTCGCCGGTGACCGCGTCGAGCTTGTCGTAGCGCACCTTGGCGAGCACCGGGTACATCATCACGAGCAGACCGAGCGCGATCGGCAGGGAGATCCCGCCGACCTCGATCTTCGCGAGCGCGTCGTTCATGCCCGGGATCAGCCGGCCGAGGCCCAGACCGATGGCCATGGCGAGCAGGATCCATACGGCCAGGTAGCGGTCGAGGGTGGAGAGCTTGGCGACGATGCCCTCGCCGGACGGCCCGCTCCGGTCCGTCCGCGGGGTGGTGTCGGTGCGGCTCATCAGCAGGCCCTCTTGTTGTCGGCGGCGGTGCGGGCGGCGGCGGCCAGCTCGGCGAACTGCTCGGAGACCGAGGCCAGAGCCTCGGGGCGCAGCTTGTAGTAGGTGAAGCGGCCGCACGGCTCGGTGTCCACCAGACCCGCCTCGCGCAGCACCTTCAGGTGGTTGGAGAGGTTGGTCTGCTTGGCGCCGGTCTCCTCCACGAGGTGCGTCGTACAGAGGGTCTCCTGGGCGAGCAGGGTCACGATTTTCAGACGGAGCGGGTCGCCGAGCACCCGGATCACATCAGCGTCGACTGAAGTCAGCATGGACTGATACTGTCACATCAGCCGGAGCTGATACCAATCCAATCCCGGGCCCTTTTGACCACTCACCACCGCCCCCCCATCGCCCTCTCCCCCTCGCCTGCGAAGGAAGCCCCCATGGCCACCGCCCCCCTCCCCCTCGCCTCGGTGCTCTTCGTCTGCGTCCACAACGCCGGGCGCTCACAGATGGCCGCCGGATTCCTCGACCACCTCGCGGGTGACCGGATCGAGGTCCGTTCCGCCGGATCGATCCCCGGCGACCAGGTCAACCCGGCCGCGGTCGAGGCCATGAGGGAGGTCGGCGTCGACATCGCCGGCCAGAAGCCGAAGGTCCTGACCACCGAGGCCGTCCAGGCGTCCGACTACGTCATCACCATGGGCTGCGGCGACGCCTGCCCGGTCTTCCCCGGCAAGACGTACCTCGACTGGGCCCTGGAAGACCCCGCGGGCAAGGGCGTGGAGTCCGTCCGCCCGATCCGCGATGAGATCAGGGCCCGCATCGAAGCCCTCATCGCCGAGATCGACGCCAAGTAGGCTCCGTCGACGCCAAGTAGGCCCCCAGGGGCCAACCACAGGGCCAACCACAGCACCCGCTGTCACTTCACGGCGCGCACGATGGCCGAGTACATGCCGTCGGCGACCTGGTGCGTCGGGGTGATGCCGATCTCCGTGAACCCGGCAGCCTCAAGCCCCGCCCGGTATTCGGCGGCGGACAGCGCCCCGGCTATGCAGCCGACGTAGTCACCACGCTCGGCGCGCTGCTCAGGGGACAGGTGGTCCTCCGCCACGACGTCGGAGACGCCGATCCGCCCACCGGGAACGAGCACCCGGAACATCTCGGTGAACACGGCGGACTTGTCGACCGACAGGTTGATCACGCAGTTGGAGATGACCACGTCGACGGAGTTCGCGGGCAGCGGTACGGACTCGATGGCACCCTTGAGGAACTCGACATTGGTGGCACCCGCCTTCTTCGAGTTGGCCAGCGCCAGGGCGAGCATCTCCTCGGTCATGTCGAGGCCGTACGCCTTCCCGCTCGGCCCCACCCGGCGCGCCGAAAGCAGAACGTCGATGCCACCGCCCGAGCCCAGATCGAGTACGCGCTCGCCTTCACGCAGCTCGGCCACGGCAAGGGGGTTGCCGCACCCAAGGGAGGCGGCAACCGCCTCGGCGGGGAGGGCGTCACGATCTCCGGCCGCGTACAGGCCCGCTCCGAAACCCGCGTCGATCTCGACGCCGTCGGAGCGATCGGACCCGCAACAAGCGGTTCCGCCCGCGGCGACCCGCATCGCCGCCGCAGCGTAGTTGGCACGGACCTGCTCACGCAGGTCGCCGTCCTGCCCAGCCATGACCCACCTCCACCGTTTCGACGGTTTCGACGTTCACCAATACAAGACTCCTCCCTGAATCGACACTCGTCAACATAGAGGTTCATCTAATCAAAGACGGGGAGCGCGGGAGGCTTTCCGGCGCAAGCGGTTCGCTCGTTCGAAGGTGGGCGAACCTTTCCCCCGCTTCCGGCTGTCGCAGGGCGGTCATGATCACGGCGGGTTCCGCGCAACGGCGGATTCCGCCGCCCGCTCAGGAGGTCTCCGTGGTCCTTGTCATCGTCATCGCCGTACTGGCCCTGCTCGCGGGGCTCGCGGCCAACCGCTTCCTGCGGCCCCGGCTGATGAGCGACGACGACGCGGGCATGGCTGTCAAGGACCTCGTCGGCCCGCTGCTGACGCTTACGGTCCTCCTGCTGGCCTTCGTCCTGGTCACCGCCTCCGGCTCCTACAACAAGGCCGAGGTCGCCTCGCGCGGCGAGGCCCGGGCCCTCGACCAGCTCACCGAGATCGCCGAGTACGCCCCGGCGGCCGAGCGGCAGCGGGTCCAGGCGGACGCCGTCTGCTACGCACGCGCCGTACGCACCCAGGAATGGCCCGCCATGGCCGACGGCAACGGATCGGCGGCGCCCAGCACTTGGTCGACCGACGTGCGCCGCTCCTTCCGCGGTCTGGAGGGCAAGCCCGTCTTCGGCATGCTGATCGCCGCCGACAACAAGCGCTCCGACGAACGCGAGGAGCGCCTCACCCAGGCCACCGCCAGCATCCCGGGCGTCATCCTCTGGTTCCTGCTCGCCACCCTCGCGATCACCGTCGTGGCTCTCGGCGTCTGTCTGCCCCGCAGGAACAACCGCGGCCAGATCATCGCGCTCACCGTGATCACGGCACTCCTGACGTCGACTCTGTGCATCATCCGCGACGTCGACCGGCCCTTCGGCGGCATCATCGACGTGAGACCCACCGCGATCACCGAGGTCGAACGGCAAGCCACCCGCGACTTCCTCACCCACCACCAGGCCGCCGACCTGCCCTGCGACGACGACGGCAACCGGCGCACCGCGTAACCGACGCACCGCGTAACCGGGTCAGGTCGCGCGGCGCAGCCGGGGGTGGGGTTCGAGGTGGAGGTAGAGGCCCGCTGCCGCTCGGGCGGGGTCGGTGGGCAGAGGCAGCATCTGACTGGTGCCGTGTCCGCCGAGACCGTGGGAGGGGCGCCCATGGAGGGGCTGGGTGAGTCTGCGGTGCACGGCGTCCACGGGGTCCTGTTGGGCGTCGTGGAGGTCATCGGCGCCGGTGACGACGTTCAGGAACGACTCGTGCAGGCGCAGGTCGCGTTGGTCGCGGTGGCTGAGCGTCTGGGCTGTGCGGAAGTAAGTGTCGCGCCCGTCGTGGATGCGGTAGAAGGCGCTGACGAGGAGGAGCAGCCGTTCGTACGCGTGGCGGTAGGCGGTCTGGTAGAAGTCGCGGGCCCCGCGCTCGTCCACCTCACCCCGCAGGACGCTTGCGATCGAGGCCGCGCCGAGCAGCGCGCTGTGCATGGCCAGGTGCACCCCCGTGGAGAGCAGGGGGTCGAGGAAGCAGGCGGCGTCGCCGGTGAGGAAGTAACCCGGTCCGCAGAAGCGGTCGGACACGTAGGAGTAGTCGCTCTCCACCCTCAAGTCCCCGGCCCGCCGGGCGCCTTCGAGCAGTCGCGCGAGCCGCGGGCACTCAGCGAGGGCCTCGCGGTACAGGGCCTCGACCGAACCCGCCTGCTGACGCGCCCTGTTGAAGGAACGCTTGTCGGTGACGAGCCCCACGCTCAGGGTGCCGTCGTGCAGGGGGATGGCCCAGAACCAGCCGTTGTCGGGCAGCGAGAAGACCCCGATCGCGCCGGCGGGGGCACCGGGCAGGGGTGGCGCCCCGCGCCAGTAGCCCCACGCGGCGACGTTGCGGAACACGTCGTGGAATCTGCGGGTACGCAGCTCTCGGGCACCCAACAGGCCTGCGCGGCCGGTTGCGTCGACGAGGTACCGGAAGGCTGTCGTGCCGTGGTGTCCGTCGTCGCTGGACCAGGCGGCCGCGGCGGGCCGGTCGCCGTCCCACTCGATACGGCGTACGCGGGTTCCTTCGCGTACGTCGGCGCCCTGGCTTCGCGCGTGCCGCAGAAGGAGGTGGTCGAATTCGGAGCGTACGACCTGGAAGCTGTAAGTGGCCGGCCGGCCGGGCTCGTCGAAACCCAGCGACCATTCCTCACGGCCCCAGCCGTAGAAGGCGCCGGTCTTGCGGACGAAGCCGTGCTCCTCGATCAGGTCTCTCGCCCCCATCACATCGAGCAGCGGGAGCAGGGACGGCAGGAGCGATTCGCCCACGTGGTAGCGCGGGAAGCGGTCCTTCTCCATGAGGGTGACCCGGAAGCCCTGACGGGCCAGCAGGGCAGCGGCTGTCGAACCCGCGGGCCCACCGCCGGTGACGAGGACGTCTGTTGCTTCCGGCGGTTCCAGCCCTTCCGGCACTTCCGGCGCTTCCGGCACAAGGAGTCCTCTCGACCGAGTCGACTGGATACATCTGGTGCGGCGGCTGCTCACATTCCGGCCCGGTCACCATAGGTGACAGACTGCTCACCATGAAGAGCGAAAGTGGCCTCCCCTCGGCGAGCAGGCTCCGGCGGCCGCGCGGCACGGGCAGGGACACCGAGCGGCCGACGGGCCGATGCGGCTGATGCCCGTCACGGTGGGGGTCGAAGAGGAGTACTTACTAGTCGACCCGGTCTCCCGGCAGTTGAGCACGCAGGCCGACAAGGTCGTCGCGCAGGCGGCCACCGAACTGGGCGACCGCGTCACCACCGAGATCACCCGCTACCAGGTCGAGGTTCGCACCGATCCGCACACCAGCCTTGCGGAGCTGGGAGGCCAACTCCGGGCGGCACGCCACGCGGTGGCACGCGCCGCGGCCGGGCTCGGCCTTCGCATCATCTCCAGCGGTACGCCCGTCCTCGGCCAGCGCACCCCTCCGCCGCTGACACCCGGCCTTCGCTACGCCCGAAGCGCCGCCATGTTTCGCGCTCTGGACAACGAACAGAGCGCCTGCGCCTGCCACGTCCACATCGGCGTACCCGATCTGAGCACGGCCCTGCACCTCAGCAACCACCTGCGCCCCTGGCTTCCCGCCCTCATCGCCCTGAGCGCCAACTCGCCCTTCTGGCAGGCGCAGGACACCGGATACGCAAGCTGGCGGACCATGACCTGGTGGCGCTGGCCCGTGGCGGGGCCGCCTCCCTACTTCGAGTCCCGCACCCACTTCGAGGACCTGCTCGACAGCCTCCTCGCGACCGACACGCTCATGGACCGCGGTGGCCTCTACTGGGACATCCGCCCCTCCCACCACGTGCCCACCCTTGAGATCCGGGTCGCCGATGCCGCCCCCACCGTCGACGACACCCTGCTGCTCGCCGGAGTGGTCAGGGGCCTGGCCACCCTCGCGCTGCGAGCCATCGACGATGCTCTGCCCGCCCCGCGCCCCCAGCCGGAGATGCTCCGCGCCGCGTGCTGGCGCGCGGCCCGCGACGGTCTGGCGGGCCAGTGCATCAACCTGCGCACCGGCCGGCTGGAACCCGCCACGGCGCACCTGGACCGTCTCTTCGCCGCCGTGCGCCCCGCCCTGGAGACAGAGAGCTGCTTCCCCCTCTTGCGGGCCGCGCGAGCACGCGTCAGGGACGAGGGGAACGGCGCCGACCGCCAGAGAGCCGCCCACCAGCGCAGGCAGGACCTCAACGACGTCATCGACCACCTGGTTCACACGGCCATCGCGGGGTGATCATGAGTGTGACGTGACGCGCGCAGCACTCCCGGGCGAGAAGCCCTGAAAGGACCTGGCATGAGCGAGGCCCCGCCCTACATCGACGCCGAGGCGATCGCCCGGCTCGTCCCCATGTCCACGGCCGTCGAGGCGGTGGAAGCCGTCCTCAAGACGGGCCTCGACCCGGAGGCGGAGTCTCCTCGCGGGGTCCTGGATGTGCCGGGCGGCCAGCTCCTGCTGATGCCGTCCGCCACGGCGTCGTACACAGGGGTGAAGATCGCCACGGTCACCCCGGAGAACGCGGCCCGCGACCTGCCCCGTGTCCAGGGCATGTACCTCCTCCTGGACGGAACGACCCACACGCCCCTGGCCCTCCTGGACGGCATCGCGCTGACGTCGCTGCGGACCCCCGCGGTGTCCGGCGCCGCGATCGAGCACCTCGCGGTCCCGGAGACGCGACGCCTCCTGGTCTTCGGCACCGGCCCCCAGGCCTGGGGGCACGTGGAGGCGGTCCGCGCGGTACGCCCGACGCTGGCTCACGTGGACGTGGTGGCGCGCAACCCCGAGCGGATGGCGGCCTTCGTCGACCGATGCCGCGGCGCGGGCCTTTCGGCGGCGCCCGCGACTCCGGCGGACGTCGCGACCGCCGACGTGGTCTGCTGCTGCACGACGGCACGCGAACCGCTCTTCGACAGCGCGCTGCTCCCGTCCCACGCGACGGTCGCGGCGGTGGGCTCACACGAACCGGACGCGCGCGAGGTGGACGAGGAGCTGCTACGGCGTGGCCTGGTGGTGGCCGAGTCGCACGAGGTGGCACGGCGGGAGTGCGGGGACATCGTCCTCGCGGTGTCCGCGGGCGCCTTCGACATGGGGCGGCTGTGGACGCTGGGTGAGTTGGTGCGGGGCGAGGTGGAGGTGCCCGAGGGGCGGCCTCGGCTGTTCAAGTCGGCGGGGATGGCCTGGGAGGACCTGGGAGTGGGGGCAGCCGCGTACGAGCGGTGGGCGAGCCTCGGCTGACCCCGGAACTCCCTGTCCTCACAAGCTCCCTGTCCTCAGACCACCCGCACCGCGTGCCGCACCACCGCGTCGAAGAAGTACCCCTGCGTGTTGTGCACCGTCACCTCTGGCTGGGTGCGCCCTGTGGTGTCCGTGGCGCGGGCCAGGAGTGTCGCCGGGCCCGGGGTCCTGGGGTGCCACGGGGTGGTCCAGCGGGTCCAGGTGGCGCGGTGAGGGGTGTCCTTGAGGCGGGCCTTGTGCCAGTTCCTGCCCGCGTCCGTGCTGACGTCCACGCGAGCGATCGCGCCCGTCGCCGACCATGAGCGGCCGGTGAGGTGGTGGGTCGTGGCCGCCGGGAGGCTTGCGTTCCAAGGGAGTTCGAAGGCGGACTTCAGGGTTTGGCGCGTCAGGGGGGCGCTGCCCTCCGGGGGGTACGCCTCGCCGAACAGGCGGTAGAACCGCGTGTTCCAGGGGGAGAAGAGAGGCCTGGCCGAGACCTCGATGTCGCCGAGCCACTTGATCGAAGCGATGCCCACCCACCCCGGGACCAGGACCCGCACCGGGTAGCCGTGGTCCGCGGGGAGCGGGGCGCCGTTCATCTCGTACGCGAGGATCACGTCGTCCATCGCCTTGGCGAGCGGCAGCGGGCGGCGGACCCTGCCCAGGTTCGTGCCGTCGTCCGTGACGTACTCCGCGTCCAGGCCGCTGGGCATCACGTCCACCGCGTCGCGCGACACGCCTGCCCGGCGCAGGACTTCGGAGAGGCGTACGCCGCGCCAGCGTGCGTTGCCGATCGCTCCCAGGGTCCAGGCCGTGCCGGAGGCCGGTTGGCCCTGCTGGGTCGTGAAGAAACTTCTGCCGTTGCCCGCGCATTCGACGAAGGCGGTGCGCGTCACCGACGGGAGGCGTTTGAGGTCGTTGAGGGTGAACTCCCTCTCCCCTCCGGTCAGTCCGTCGCCCCAGATCCGCAGCGTCCACGTCTTCGCGTCCAGGCGTGGCGTCGCCGTGTGGTTCCGTACGAAGAAGTGGGATGTGGGGGTGTGGAAGCCTGTTTCAGCCAGCGCCTCGAACTTCGTCTCCGCGTTCGTGCCGCGGATCGTGAAGCGGTCCGCGGGCAGCGGTTTCACGATCCCGGCGGCCGCTGTGCCGGTCGCCGCCCGCGCCCGGGGTGCTCCCAGTGTCACCGGCAGCGTCGCCACCGCACCCGCCGCGGCCAGCAGCCGCAGCATGTCCCTGCGGGCCACCCCGTCCGCCCGCGCCTCCCCCGCGAGCCACTGGGCACGCCGACGTCCGTCGTACGCCTCTTCAGAGATCATGGGCGCCATCGTACGAGCCGCCCCTCGGGCAACTCACCGATGAAACACGCCAGTTACGGGGTTGTCGTAGACACTACATAGACCATCGGGTGCTCCGGGTTGCCGCGGTTCACCACCACGTCGAGGGTGGGCACCGGGTCCTTCTGCACATGGGTGAGGCCCAGCCAGGGGCCCGGGTCGGTGAACTCCCAGCCGACCACCTTGCGGTCGCGCTTGCTGATCGTGATGTCGTTCTTCTCCAGCGACTTCGTGCTCGAGCCGATCCGCTTGAGGAACTTGTCCAGGCCCTTGTTGCTCGTCAGGAACTGGACGTACAGGCGGCTGGTGCGCCAGTTGTTCGTCTCGTAGTAGGCGACCTCCCTGGAGTACGGGGGGATCGGTACGTCGTAGAGGCGGCGCTGCACCCTGGACGGCCAGCCCGCGGTGAGGCCCGTCGCGGAGTACTTGGCCTCCTTGTCGCGGCCGCTGTTGCGGCTCTGGTTCGCGGAGATGACCAGATAGCCGGCGGGTACGCCGATCAGGAGCACGATGATCGTGGCCGTCAGCCAGCGGCGGCGGATCATGTGGCGGCGGTCCTCGCGGGGGCGGCCGCCCTCGTCGGCGGGATCCGGGGAGTCCGGAGAGTCCGGGGACGAAGGCTGGCGGGGGACGGTCATCGGTTACTGAGTTCCCTGAGAAGTGCGGTCGTTGGTACGGCGCGCTTCCGCGAACCGCTCGTAGCGTTCGTGGCGCTCCACCCTGCGGCGGTTCGCCCTGCGGAAGCGCCGGGCCACCAGGCGTGCCAGGTCGGCGGCGCCCACCATGCCCGCCTCGGGGCCCAGCTGGGCGCGGGCGATGCGGGCCTCGGGGCGGTAGCCGCGCCCTGTCAGCTGGCGGCGGAACGCGTCGCGGGCCGGGCCGATCAGGAGGTCGTCGGCGGCTGACACACCGCCGCCGATCACGAAGCAGGACGGGTCGAGCGCCGCCGCGAGGTTCGCGATGCCGACGCCCAGCCACTGGCCGATGTCCTGGAGGAGCTCGACGCACATCGCGTCACCGTCGCGGGCCAGCTCCGTGATCAGGGGGCCCGTGATGTCGGGGATGTTGCCCTTGACCCGCTCGATGATCCCGTACGCGACCGGGGAGTCGGCGGCGGCGAGCTCGCGGGCCTCCCTGACCAGCGCGTTCCCGGAGCTGTACTGCTCCCAGCAGCCGCGGTTGCCGCACGGGCAGCGGTGGCCTCCGGGAACGACCTGCATATGACCGAACTCCCCGGCCACGCCGAACTTGCCGCGCTTGACCTGGCCGTCCTCCAGGATCGCGCCGCCGATGCCGGTGCCGAGCGTGATCATGACCAGGTGGTCCTCGCCGCGGGCCGCTCCGAAGCGCCACTCCGCCCACGCGGCCGTGTTCGCGTCGTTGTCGACGAGCACGGGGACCGCGAGGCGGCCGGAGATACGGTCGCGGAGTGGTTCGTTGCGCCAGGACAGGTGCGGGGCGAACAGGACGCGGTTGCGGTCCGCGTCGACCCAGCCCGCGGCGCCGATGCCCACCGCGTGCACGTCGTGCCGGTCGGAGAGGTCGAGGACCAGCTCGACGATGGTGTCCTCGACGACCTTGGGGCTCTTGGACTTGTCCGGGGTCTCCGTGCGGAGCGTCTCCAGGATGTTGCCGTCGGCGTCGACGACTCCCGCCATCACCTTCGTGCCGCCGATGTCGATGCCGACCGTGGGGACGCGGGGCGCCGTCAGATGTGATCGGCGCTCACGCGTGCCCACGGTACGCAGGACGGTGGCTCGGGCGGAGCCGCGGTGCGCGAGGTCGCGGTAGGTGCTCATTGCGGCGATTCTGCCTCACACTCGCGGGGGCGCGCACAACGGACCCCGGGGTGCCGGGGGCCCTGGGGTGCGCCCCGTCACCCGGGGTGTGCCCCGTCAGGGGCGCGGGGAACTGCGCGCTCAGCCCGAGAAATGCCGCAGTCGCGTCTGCCGGGCGGCCCAGCAGACGCGACTGCGGCTCTTTCGTGGTTGCTCGCGCAGTTCCCCGCGCCCCTGACGGGGCGCTGCTCAGCGCTTCTCCAGCTCATGACGGAGGTCGTCGAGTTCGCTACCGCCCGCCATCTGGCGGGTCAACTCGTCCAGGGTGACCTCGTCACGCGCATAGCTGCCGAACATCGTGCCCCGCTTCAGGAGGACGAAGCGGTTGCCGACCAGGTACGCGTGGTGCGGGTTGTGGGTGATCAAGACCACTCCGAGGCCCGCGTCCCGCGCGGCCGCGACGTACTTGAGGACGACGCCCGACTGCTTGACGCCGAGCGCGGCGGTGGGTTCGTCCAGGACGAGGACCTTCGCGCCGAAGTAGACCGCGCGCGCGATCGCCACGCACTGGCGCTCGCCGCCCGACAGGGTGCCGATGGGCTGGTCGACGTCGCGCAGGTCGATGCCCATGCGGAGCAGCTCCGTGCGAGTCGTCTCGCGCATGAGGTCGACGTCAAGGCGCTTGAAGGGGCCCGCGCCCTTCGTCGGCTCGGAGCCGAGGAAGAAGTTGCGCCAGACCGGCATCAGCGGGACCACGGCGAGGTCCTGGTAGACCGTGGCGATACCGCGGTCCAGGGCCTCGCGCGGCGAGCCCAGCTTCGCGTCCTCGCCCTCGATGCGGAACTCTCCCGCGTCGTGCCGGTGCAGACCCGCGATGATCTTGATGAGGGTGGACTTGCCCGCGCCGTTGTCGCCGAGGACGCAGGAGATCTCGCCCGCGTGGACCTCCAGGGAGACACCTTCGAGGGCGCGGATGTTGCCGTAGTACTTACTGACGTCGTCGAGCTCGACGAGCGGGGTGCGGCCCGGCCCTGGCACCGCGTCGGTGACTTCGGTCGTGTCGGTGGTCACTTCGTCGCCTCCGCGCGCTTGCGGACCCAGTGGTTGAGCAGGGTCGCCAGGAGCAGCATCACTCCGAGGAAGAACTTGAACCAGTCAGGGTTCCACTCGGCGAAGACGATGCCCTTGCTGACCATGCCGAAGATGAGGGCGCCCACGGCCGCGCCGACCGCGGAGCCGTATCCGCCGGTGATCAGACAGCCGCCGATGACGGCCGCGATGATGTAGATCAGTTCGTTGCCGACGCCCTCGCCCGACTGGACGACGTCGTACGAGAAGAGCAGGTGCTGGCCGGAGATCCAGGCGCCGAAGGCGACGCCCATGTAGAGGCCGATCTTGGTCGCGGCGACCGGGACGCCGACCGCGCGGGCCGCGTCCTCGCCGCCGCCGACCGCGAAGATCCAGTTGCCGACGCGGGTGCGGAGCAGGATCCAGGTGGCGACCGCGATCAGGCCGAGCCACCAGAGGATCGTGATCTTGAAGTCGACGCCGCCGATGGTGATCGTCGAGGCGAAGACGTCCTTGGCGGAGGTGAAGCCCTCCATGTCGGCGATCGACTTCGTGGAGACCGTGCCGCTGATCAGCTTGGTGAAGCCGAGGTTCATGCCGGTCAGCATCAGGAACGTACCGAGCGTGATGATGAAGCTCGGCGGGTCGGTGCGCGTCAGCATCACGCCGTTGAAGACGCCGATGGCGAGGGTGACCAGGAGCGAGACGAGTACGCCGACCCAGACGTTCGCCGTCATCTGGTAGCTGAACATCGACGAGATCAGCGCGGAGGTCGTCACCATGACGCCCGCCGACAGGTCGAACTCGCCGCCGATCATCAGGAGCGCCACCGGCACCGCCATGATGCCGAGGGTCGACGCCGCGTAGAGGACCGTCGCGAGGCTTGTGGCCTGCAAGAAGCTGTCCGCGGCGACCGTGAAGAAGACGAAGACGGCGATGGCGCCGACGACGGAGCCGAGCTCAGGGCGGCCCATCAGCTTCTTCAGCGGCGAGGCCTTCAGGAGGCGCTCGTCCGTCTTGGTGTCCGGCGACGGCGCCGGTGCTGGTGCGGTCGCTGTCATCGCGTCCCTCGCTTCGCGTAATCCTCCAGCTTGGCGGCCTGGTCCTTGGTCACGATCTGCGGGCCGGTGAGGACCGGCTTGCCGCCGCCGAGCACGTCGTCGTTGTACTTGTAGAGCCAGAGCAGGTCCACGGCCTCGTAACCCTGGAGGTAGGGCTGCTGGTCGACGGCGAAGCCGAGCGTGCCGTCCTTCAGGCCCGCCGCGACCTTCTCGTTCAGGTCGAAGGTGTCGACCTCCGCCTTGCTGCCCGCGCTGTCCGCGGCCTTCACCGCGGTGTCCGCGAAGGGCGCGCCGAGCGTGACGACCGAGTCGATGGACTTGTCGGACTGGAGCCTGGCCTCGATGGAGGACTGCACGTCGGGCATGTTCGTGCCGGTCACGTACAGGTTCTGCATCTTGCCGTCGAAGGTCTTCTTGGCGCCTTCGCAGCGCTGCTCGTGGCCGACGTTGCCCTGCTCGTGCAGGATGCAGAGCGCCTTCTTCTTGCCGCGCTTGTTGAGCTCCTCGCCGACGGCCTCGCCCGCGATCGTCTCGTCCTGGCCGATATGGGTGAGCGCGCCGAACTCCTTGGACTCAGCGGAACCGGAGTTCACGGTGATCACCGGGATGCCGGCCTTCTTGGCGCGGGCCAGGGCGCCCTTCATCGCGGCGGGCTTGGCGAGGGTGACGATGATGCCGTCGACCTTCTTGTCGATGTACGAGTCCACGAGCTGGGCCTGCTGCTGGGCCTCGGCGTTGTGGGCGTACAGGAACTTGATGTTGTCCTTGACGGCGGCCTGCTTGGCGCCGCTCTGGACGATGTCCCAGAACGTGTCGCCGTCACCCGAGTGGGTCACCATGCCGAACGTCCAGTTCGGCGTGTTCACCGCGGCCTTGCCCTGTGCCGTCGCCGCCTTGCGTGCGTCCTCGGCGCGCTTGCCGCCGGTGCTGCTGCACCCCGCGAGGGATACCCCGAGCACCGCGACCAGCACGGCGCCCACCGCACGTACCCCTGTCTGAACCCTTGCCACGACGCCGTGCCCTTCTAGCTCTGCTCCTCGGTGAGGCCGGTCCGGATCCCCGGCCCCAGCCGCCCAAGTATCGACCACGCGGATCACGCATGCGTTCATCGGGTACCGCGGGCGGTGTACTTCTCCAGCTTGGGCACGTCCTTCTCGGTGACGATGGCGGGGCCGGTGAGGACGGGCTTGCCGCCGCCGAGGACGTTCGCGTTGGTCTTGTAGAGCCACAGCTCGTCGATGGCGAGGTAGCCCTGGAGGTAGGGCTGCTGGTCGACGGCGAAGCCGACCTCCTTGGCCTTGAGGCGCTTGACGACCTCGGCGTTCAGGTCGAAGGTGGCGACCTCGGCCTTGCTCCCGGAGTCCTCCTTGGCCTTCACCGAGAGGGCGGCGATCGGCGCGCCGAGCGTGACCACCGCGTCGATGTCCTTGGTCGCCTGGAGTTTCGCGCTGATGGAGGACTGGGCGTTGGGCGCGTTGGTGCCCTCGACGTTGAGGTTCTCGACCGAGCCCTTGAGGGTCTTCTTGACGCCGTCGCAGCGCTGCTCCAGGGAGACGTTGCCCTGTTCGTGGATGACGCAGAGCACCTTCTTCTTGCCGCGCTTGGTCAGCTCGTCGCCGACGGCCTCGCCCGCCACGGACTCGTCCTGGCCGATGTGGCTCAGCGCGCCGAAGTCGGCGGAGAACTCGCCGCCGGAGTTGATCGTGACGACCGGTATCCCGGCGGCTTCCGCCTTGCCGAGGACCGTCTTCATCGCCTCGGGCTTGGCCAGGGTCACGACGATGCCGTCGACCTTCTTGTCGATCGCCGACTGGACGAGCTCGGCCTGGCCCTTGGCCTCTTTGTCGTTGGAGTAGAGGAACTCGACGTTGTCCTTGCGGGCCGCCTGCTTGGCGCCGCTCTGGACGATGTCCCAGAAGGTGTCGCCCTCGCCGGAGTGCGTGACCATCGCGATCTTGAGGCGGGGCGTGCTGACGCCTTTGCCGCCTCCCCCGCCGTCACCCGACTTGTCCTCGTCGTCCTTGCCGCCGGAGCCGCTGCACCCGGCCGCGAGCGCGATCACCGCTGTGAGAGCTGCCGCCGTGCGGGCTTTACGCATGCTGCTACGCCTGGGGGTACGCATGGGGGTACGCATGGGGGACCACCTCTTCTCCCGGCCGCCCGAATGCGGCTGGGGGAGTTCTAGCGGCGGGCGCGCGGCAGCGTCAATGGATTTGTCAGAACATTCTGACGACTGTGAGCGACTTGGGACCTACGGCCGTACGAGGAGCTGGAACTCGAAGGAGTAGCGCGAGGCGCGGTAGATGTGGGAGCCGAACTCGACCGCGCGGCCCGTGTCGTCGAAGGTCGTGCGCTGCATCGTGAGCAGCGGGGCCCCCGCGGGTTCGCCGAGCCGCTCGCCCTCGTCGGCGGTGGCGGCGCGGGCCCCCACGGACTGGCGCGCGCTGTGCAGGGTGATGCTCGCACCGCGCATCAGGCGGTAGAGGCCGGTGGCCTCCAGACGTGCGGTGTCGAGGGCGAGCAGCCCGGAGGGGATGTGGTTGCGGAGGTAGGCCATGGGCTCGCCGTGGGCCAGGCGGAGCCGCTCGACGAGGTGGACCTCGTCGCCCTCCGCGATGGCGAGCGCGGCCGCGACCTCGGCGGAAGCGGGTTCGAGGGTGTTGCGCAGAACGCGGGTCTCGGGGCGCTGGCCCGCGGCCTCCAGGTCGTCGTAGAGGCTGCTGAGTTCGAGAGGGCGCTTGACCTGGCTGTGCACGACCTGGGTGCCGACGCCTCTGCGGCGCACGAGCAGCCCCTTGTCGACGAGCGACTGGATGGCCTGGCGGACGGTCGGCCGGGACAGGCCGAGGCGGCCCGCGAGCTCGATCTCGTTGCCGAGCAGGGTGCCCGGTGTCAGGGCGCCGCGCTCGATCGCCGCCTCCAGCTGCTGGGACAGCTGGAAGTACAGCGGGACCGGGCTGCTGCGGTCGACGCCGAGCTGGAGCGAGACGGTCGGGTCCACGGCTGGTTTGGCGGCTGATTTGGGCACGGGGCGAGCGTAGTCGCAGGGAATGATGACGGGAAGTTCTGAAGTTCTGTTGTCCGGACAAAGGATTGACAGGATCGCGGGGTGTGGCGAGGGTGGGTCCATGCGCATCGGACTGATCGGAACGGGTCGTATCGGCACATTTCACTCCGCGGCTCTGCAGCGGCATCCGGAGGTGGACGCGCTGGTCGTCGCCGACGCCGACGCCGGGCGCGCGGCCGGGCTCGCGGCGCGGATCGGCGCGGCCTCGGCGGCCTCGGTGGACGACGTCTTCACGGGGAGCGGCCGGACAGGCTCCGTGGACGCGGTGGTGATCACGGCGGCGACTTCCGCGCACGCCGAGCTGATCGGCAAGGCGGCGCGTGCGGGCCTGCCGGTCTTCTGCGAGAAGCCCATCGCCCTCGATCTGCCCGGTACGCTCGCCGCGCTCCGGGAGGTCGAGGCCGCGGGCACGGTGCTCCAACTGGGCTTCCAGCGGCGGTTCGACGCGGGGTACGTGGCCGCGCGCGATGCCGTGCGGGCGGGGCGGCTCGGGCGGCTACACACGGTCCGGGCGATGACCTCCGATCCGGCGCCGCCGCCGGCCGCGTACCTCCCGCTCTCCGGCGGCCTCTACCGCGACTGTCTGGTCCATGACTTCGACATGCTGCGGTGGGTGACGGGCCGTGAGGTGACGGAGGTGTACGCGACCGGGTCGGACGCCGGGCCTTCGATGTTCCGCGACGCGGGCGACGTCGACACGGCCGCGGCGGTCCTCACGCTCGACGACGGCACGCTGGCCACGGCGACGGCCACGCGGTGCAACGGCGCGGGCTACGACGTACGGATGGAACTGGCGGGCGACGAGGACCAGATCGCGGTCGGCTTCGACGACCGCACCCCCCTGTCGTCCGTGGAACCGTCGGGCCCGCCGCCGCCCGACAAGCCGTGGCCCGGCTTCCTCGAACGCTTCACTCCCGCGTACGAGGCGGAGCTCGCCGCGTTCGTGGATGTCGTACGAGGAGAACGGACGAACCCCTGCGACGGCCGCGAGGCACTCGAGGCGCTGCGGATCGCGGAGGCGTGCGAACTGTCGCGCGGAGAAGGGCGGTTGGTGCGGATGGCGGAGATCGCGGGAGACTGACCGCCCGGTGGCTGCCGCGGCGGCTACTCCACCTCGTCAAGCAGGCCCGCGTCATGCGCCAACAGCGCGATCTGTACCCGGTTGTTGAGGTCCAGCTTCGTCAGGACGCGGGAGACGTGGGCCTTGACCGTGGCCACGCTCAGGAAGAGTTCCGCCGCGATGTCCGCGTTCGACGCGCCCCGGCCCACCGCGACCGCAACCTCCCTCTCCCGCTCGCCAAGCAGCGCGAGCCGCTCCAACGCCCGCTCGCGGCGCCCCTGTTGGGGGTCGACCCCCGTCACCTGCGTGATCAGCTGCTGCGTCACCGTGGGCGAGAGCACCGGCTCCCCGGCCGCGACCGCACGTACCGCCGCGACGATCTCCGCGGGCGGGGTGTCCTTGAGTACGAACCCGGCCGCCCCCGCCCGCAGGGCCCGCAGCACCTGATCGTCGGCGTGGAAGGTGGTGAGGACGATGACCTCGGGGGCGTCGGGGCGCTTGCGGAGGGCCTCCGTCGCCGCGAGGCCGTCCATCGTGGGCATGCGGATGTCCATCAGAACGACGTCGGGGCGGAGCTCGCCGACCAGCGGGGCCACTTGGGAGCCGTCAGCCGCCTCGCCGACGATCTCGATGTCGTCCGCGCCGCCCATCATGAAGGACAGACCGGCACGGACCAGCGGGTCGTCGTCGACGAGAAGCACGCGGATCGGGTTCATGGCCCCACAGTAACGAGATCAGCGACGTACGCCTGTCCCGGCACCCAGCCCCTACCGACGCTCAGCGTCGCACCGCTTCTCGCGCGCCACGGGCGGCGCCGCGTCCAGGACCCAGCGGTCGTCGTCGCCGCGGACGACGGACCACGCGGTGCACACCGTGCCGTCGCCCCCGGCGTCCGCGGTGACGGTGACCACCGGCTCCCCGTCACCCTTGGACACGGTGGCGCGGATCCGTCGCGGATCCGCCTCTGCGAGACGGGCCACATAGTTCTTGGCGTAGTCGTCGCCCGCGCTGTCGGCGTCGAAGAGCCTGCCGAACTCCCCGTCGTCCCCGTCTGTCAGGGCCTGTTGCACGGCGGAGCTCAGTCCGTCCAACGTGGCCTCCCCGTCCGGCTCTTCCGTGGCGATCGAGACGATGACTGTGGTCATCCAGGCAGCGAGCAGGGCCGCGCCGATCAGCAGGACCAGGGATGACGGCCGCCTCAGCCAGGGCTGACGCCTCACGGTCATGTACGTCCCATTTCCACACTCAAGCAGGGCATTTGCTCCGCGACCGTACCACCGGCGGTTTCACGCCTCAGCACGGTACGGAGAGGGGGGCGACGAGCTCAACTGCCGGGCCACGGCAGCCAGGCGTCGACGCGGAAGCCGCCGTCCCCCGCGGTCCCGTGCTCGATGCGGCCGCCCGCGAGCATGGCCCGCTCCGTGAGGCCGATCAGCCCCTGACCGGAGCCGGGGACGTTCGGCACGTCGCCGGGCGGCGGCGGGTTGCGTACCGACAGGGTGAGGCCTTCGCCGGGGGCGCCGGACACCCGGACGGTGACCTCGGCGCCCGGGGCGTGCTTGCGGGCGTTGGTCAGGCCCTCCTGGGCGATGCGGTAGGCGGTGCGGCCGACGGCGGCGGGCACGGCGGCCGGGTCGGTGACGCGGTGGTCGAGTGCGACCTTCATGCCCGCTTCGCGTGACTCGGCGACCAGGGTCTCCAGGGCGGCGAGGGTGGGCTGCGGCCGTCCTGACGCCTCGCCGTCCCCACCGCCGCGCAGGACGCCGATCACCTCGCGCAGGTCCTGCAGCGCTTCGTGGGCGCTCTCCCGGATGACACCCGCGGCGCGGACGATCTCCTGGCGGGGCGCGTCGGGGCGGAACTCCAGGGCGCCCGCGTGCACGCTGAGCAGGGTGAGGCGGTGGGCGAGCACGTCGTGCATCTCGCGGGCGATGGACTCGCGGGCCAGGCGCTGGGCCTTTTCGGCGCGGAGCGCGGCCTCGTTCTCGGCGCGGACCGCGCGGTCGCGCAGGCTCAGCAGGAGATGGCGGCGCGAGCGCACGAACATGCCCCAGCCGATGACGGAGGCGTTGATCAGCACGCCGAAGAGGACGCCGAGCAGAAAGGGCATGTCGGGGTCGGGCCGCATCCAGTAGGCGAACGGCACCACGCAGATCGAGATCCCGCCGATCCAGCCGACGTACCGGAAGGGCCGGTGCACCGCGAGGGTGAACAGCGCCACGGCGACCGCGCCGCCCGCGGTGTCCGAGACCACGCTGACCAGCACCATGGCGACGGCGAGGCCGACCGGCCAGCGCCTGCGCAGCCAGACGGCGGCGCAGGCGAGCGCGCCGATCAGCTGGTCGGCCTCGGCGAGGCCGGGCGAGACGTTCGGGTTCTTGCCGATCGCGTCCGCGCCCACCATGCCGATGACGACGGCCGCGAAGAAGCAGGCGAAGTCGACCAGCCAGTCGCGCGCGGTCCGCCGGGGCCTGCGACCGCTCTTGCGCGGCGCGCGGTCCGGGTCGAACTCGGCGGCGACGGCCGAGGGCAGCGCCCATGGACGCCTGGCCCAGGGGGCCGATGGCGCCGAGGGAACAGGCGGGGGCTCATTGCCACTCATGGTCGACAAATCTACGCACTGTCGGGGCGCCGGGCGCCGACCGGACGTGATCGCCTACCAAAGTCGCGCAGGCGGAGACTTTCGGAGGGGGCCAGGAGGAAGAAGCCTCACCCCGTGGCCGATGTGCGTGGGGGGTCCACGGGGCGAGGCTCTTCGGTATGAAGCGGGTACTTGAGGTCTTCGGCGTCCTTCTCCTGATCCAGGGCGTGGCCGCCCTGGTGCACGGGCTGACCGGCCGGCTGCGCGGCTGGGGCATCGTGCGGCGGATCGGGTTCCTCGACGGCTACGAGATCTACGCGGGCGTCACGCTGATCGTCCTCGCCCTCGCGCTGTTCGCCGTCGCGGAGAGCCGGAAGGCCCGTTAGTACCGTGCCGTCGCATCAGTACCGTGCGGCGGCGGTCTCAGCAGGCGTAGTCGACCAGGTCGAAGGACTCGTAGTGGTCGGCGGTGTAGTAGTCCTCCTTGTTCTCCTCACCGGTCACGATGCGGCGGGCGCCACGGTCCGGTGAGCCCGGCGTCTTCACGGTGTACTCGTGGTAGTAGCCGGAGCCCTGGGAGGGCAGGATGCCTTCCCTGTTCTGGAAGACCGTGCCGTCCTGCGGATACGGGTAGGGGCCGCCCGCCTCGATCAGGTCCAGGGTGTCGTGCGCCTGGGCGGGCAGCGCGGAGTAGCAGATGTCGCCGACGGCGGTGATGGAGTACGCCGTCGACACGGGGGCGTGGTGGTCCGGGGCCGCGCTCGCGGAGGCGGCGACGGGGCCGCCGATGAGCAGGGCGGCGGCGAGGGCGGTGACGCTCACGATTCGTGGGGGGATTCGCATGCGACCAGTGTGACGCGCGTAGAGGATGTCGTGTCAACGTCAAGTGCAGTGAATTTTCCGGGAGTTAACCAAGCGCCGCCGGTTCTTCCTCAGTCCTTCTTCGCGGCGGCGATGCGGTGTTCCGCCATGTACTCACGCATCCGCAGGCTGGTGGACCCGCCGGTGTAGAGCACCGCGCCGCCCACCGACAGCGGCACCGAGAGCCCCAGCCAGCCCAGCATCTCGGGCCACCGGCGCTGGGCACGGCAGTCCTCCCACGTGGACTCCTGCCACGTCGGGGCGTCCCCCTCGTAGAAGAGCACCGACTGGCACTTGCGGCTGCTGGAGGAGTCGTCGTCCCCGTCGCTGAACGGCGCCGTCAACTGCCACGCGAGCACGGCCCAGATGACACCCGCGGCGAGGAACAGCACCCCGCCCCAGATACGGCGCTTCTGCGCGCCCTCGGCGAATTCCTGCTCGAAGTACTCGTTCACGGGCTCCCCCTGCTTGATCGACCACGGAAGGTATCACCGCACCCGACGCCCCCAACTGGTCCCCACCAGAACCAGCACACCTCCCACCAGACCCACCACACCAAGACGCTCCCCGCCCAGCGTGATCCCCACCGCGGCCGCCCACAACGGCTCCGTACCGAGCAGCAGGCTCACCCGCGAAGGAGACGTCCTGCGCACCGCCCACATCTGCACGAAGAAGGCGAAGAGCGTGCAGAACACGGAGAGGAAGAGCAGCCCGGCCCACTCGCGCGCGCCGAAGTCCGCGGCGACGGACCAGGGCGACGCTCCCGTGCCCGCGGCGGCGAGCACCGCGAACACGGCTACCGCACCGCCCAGTTGGACCGTGGTCAAGGAGAGGGCGTCCGCGCCCTGCACGGCCTTGATCCGGGACATCGCGAGTACGTGAACCGTGCGCGCGAGCGCCGCGAGGAGGATCAGGCCGTCACCCATCGACGGCCGCGTGAACCCGCCGCCCTGGGTCAGCAGGACCACGCCGAGCACGGAGAGTCCGGCCGCGGCGAGGAAGGCGCGCGGCGGCCTCTTCCGCGTCATCGCGGCCTCGGCGAGCGGGGTGAAGATCATGGTGAGGCTGATGATGAGGCCCGCGTTGGTCGCCGAGGTGTGGACGACTCCGTACGTCTCCAGGAGGAAGATCCCGCTCAGGACGAGACCGAGCGCTCCCGCCCCGCGCCACTGCGGCGCCGTCAGCGCGCGCAGCCCGCGCCATCCGGCCACCACGAGCGCGGGCAGCACGACGGCGAACCGCAGCACCAGGACGGCGACGACCGTGTGCGTCGTCGTGATGCCCTTCGCGGCGAGATAGCTGGCGCCCCAGACCACGGCCACGAGCAGGACGGGCAGATCGGTGAGCCAGGCGCGGCGCGCTGCGGGCGCGGCGGGAACGGCGAGCGTCGACACGGGGCGCGGTCTCCAACGGATGCGGCGGTGTGGAGACTTCGGCGGCTCTCACGCGGGTTGATCACCGTAGCCCTTCCGCCGGGAAAGCGGTGTCCATTTACCGCCAGCCCCGGGGCACGCCGCCCGCTTTCATTGAACCCGCAAGCACTTCTCACCGCATTGCAGAACATACCCACACGATTGAGGTCTACGAACATGTCTTCTCTGACCGGCAAGACGGCCCTGGTGACCGGCGGCAGCCGTGGCATAGGCGCGGCGATCGCGCTGCGGCTCGCGCAGGAGGGCGCCGACGTGGCGATCACGTACGTCAACGGAGAGGCCGCCGCTCATGAGGTCGTCGCCAAGATCGAGTCGACGGGACGGCGCGGGTTCGCCATCAAGGCCGACGCGGCCGACCCCGGTGACGCCGCGGGCGCGGTGGAGCGCGCGGCCGACGACCTGGGCCGTCTGGACATCCTGGTGAACAACGCGGGCATCGGAGTCCTCGGCCCCATCGGCGACTTGGCGCTCTCCGACATCGACCGGGTGCTCGACATCAACGTACGTTCGGTCTTCCTGGCCTCGCAGGCGGCGGCCGGCCGGCTGGCCGACGGAGGCCGGATCATCTCCACCGGTTCGGCGCTCGTCCGGTACGCGGGCGGAGGCGGCAGCACGCTGTACGCGATGAGCAAGGCGGCCCTCTCCGGCATGACCAAGCCCCTGGCGAGGGAGCTCGCCGGGCGCGGGATCACCGTGAACGTGGTGCACCCGGGCGCGATCGACACGGACATGAACCCTGCCGACGGGCCGTTCGCCGAGCCGCAGAAGTCGGCGAACGCGCTGGCCCGCTTCGGCGCGGCCGACGAGGTGGCCTCGCTCGTCGCCTATCTCGCCGGTGAGGACGCCGCGTTCATCACGGGTTCGGAGCTCGTGGTCGACGGCGGGCACGCCGCGTAACCGCGCGCGGGCATGGTGATGGGGCGCACCGGGGCTGTCCACCCGGTGCGCCCCACGTTCATCGGTGGGCCTCAGCGGCCCCGGTTCAGCCGCCCAGCTCCTGGTGACGCGCTGTCAGACGGCTCGCGCCCGACTCCGTCAGGGAGCCGTACAGCCGCAGTCGCGAAATGCCGCCGTCCGGGAAGATGTCGATGCGCGCGTGCGTGCCGACGACCGGGGCGTCCAGGACGAAGCGGTGGTTGGTGTCGGGCTGCAGTCGGGTGCGGGGCAGCGCCTCGACCCACTCGCCGCTCTCGCCGTCACGGACCGAAAGCGCCGCCCAGCCCGCCGAGTTGCCCTTGAGGTACGCGGTGTCGATCTCGACGGAGCGGATCTCGGACTGGGCCACGAGCTGGTAGCGGATCCAGTCGTTGCCGTTGTCGCGGCGGCGCCGCGTCTCCCAGCCGTCGTCCATCTTGCGGGAGCGGCCCGGCTGGATGGTGTTGGTGGCCGGGGAGTAGAAGCGGTCGGACGCGTCCTCGACCTGGCCGCCGTTCTCCAGGGCGACGACGTCGAACGTGCCGAGTGCCGCGAGCCACTTGGGGTCGGCGACGACCTCGCCGTACACGCGGAGGCGGGCGACACCGCCGTCCGGGTGCTGGTTGACGCGCAGGTGCGTGAAGCGCTGCTCCAGGTCGACGGCGAAGCCGTTGGCCGCGTGGCCGCCAACTGCCGTGCGGGGTACGAGAGTCGTCCACTTCACGTCACCCGAGAGGAGTTCCTCGGGGGTCGGCGAACCGTCCACGCTCGTGCCCTCGACGGACACGGCCTGCGGGTAGTTGCCGCGGAAGTGGGCGGTGTCGATGACGATGCCGCGTACGACGCCGGGGGCGCCGAGGCGTACGAGCGCCCAGTCGTGGTCGTCGGCGGTGGGCCACGGGTGCTCGGACGAGACACCGCGGCGGCGGCGGGTCTCCCAGCCGTCCATGACCTTGCCCTTGTGACCGAAGTGCTCCGGGTCGAAGACTGCCGGGTGCGCGAGGAGCAGGTTCTCGCGCATCGCGAAGAACTCGTCGTTGGCGGCGATCACACCGGCGCCGAGCTGCCGGTCGGCAAGGTTGGCGTACTGCGTGAAGGGGAAGTCCGCGGTGCGGTAGTCCGCGTAGGGGTCGCCGCCGCCGTAGGGGCTCGCGTCGCCGGTGAAGGTGGGTATCGCCGTCGTCACAGTGATCAGTTCTTCCTTTCCAGAAGTCGGCCTGCGGGTTCGCTGAACTCGCCGCCGTGCAGGATGCGTTCGCCGCGCAGCCAGGTGGACTTCACGACGCCGCTGAGGGTCTTGCCCGCGTACGCCGTGACTCGGTTCCGGTGCTGCAGCTCCGCGGGGTCCACGGTGAAGGTCTCGTCGGGCGCGAGGACCGCGAAGTCGGCGTCGCGGCCGGCCTCGATGGCGCCCTTCTGGTCGAGTCCGACCAGTTCGGAGGTGCGCGTCGACATCCAGCGCACCACGTCCTCGAGGCTGTGGCCGCGCTTGCGGGCCTCGGTCCAGATGGCGGGGAGGCTGAGCTGGAGCCCGGAGATGCCGCCCCACGCGGTCGCGAAGTCGTCGGTCTTGAGGTCGGCGGTGGACGGGGAGTGGTCCGTCACGATGCAGTCGACGGTGCCGTCGGCGAGCGCGTCCCACAGCAGGTCCTGGTTGGCGGCCTCGCGGATGGGCGGGCAGCACTTGAACTCGCTCGCGCCGTCCGGGACTTCCTCCGCGGTGAGCGTGAGGTAGTGGGGGCACGTCTCGACGGTGAGCTTGACGCCCTCGCGCTTGGCGGCGGCGATCAGGGGCAGCGCGTCGGAGGACGACAGGTGCAGTACGTGGACGCGGGCGCCGAGCCGCTTGGCGAGCCCGATGAGGCCCTCGATCGCGACGTCCTCGGAGACGCGCGGCCGGGTGTCCAGGTAGTCCGTGTACTTGGGGCCGCTCTTGTGCGGGGCGGCGTCCAGCTCGTGCGGGTCCTCGGCGTGCACGATCAGCAGCCCGCCGAACCCGGCGATCTCCGCCATGGAGGTGGCGAGACGGTCTTGGTCCAGGTGCGGGAACTCATCCACACCGGACGGCGAGAGGAAGCACTTGAAGCCGTAGACACCGGCGTCGTGCAGGGGCTTGAGGTCGCCGACGTTGTCGGGCAGGGCGCCGCCCCAGAAGCCGACGTCGATGTGCGCCTTGGTGCGGGCGACGTCCTGCTTCGTACGCAGATTGCCGACCGTCGTGGTCGGCGGCAGGGAGTTGAGCGGCATATCGACGAGGGTGGTGATGCCACCGGCGGCCGCGGCACGGGTGGCGGTCCAGAAGCCTTCCCACTCCGTGCGGCCCGGGTCGTTCACGTGGACGTGCGTGTCGACGAGTCCGGGCAGCAGGACGTCGTCACCGAAGTCCTCGACCCTGGCCCCCGCCGGTACGTCGGCGTCGTACGCGAGCACGGCCGCGATCTTCCCGCCGGAGACCGTGACCGACGCGGCGCGGGTTCCCTCCGGGGTGATCACGCGAGTCGAGCGCAGCACCAGTTCTACGTCCACGTCTTCAACGCCCTCTCTTCGTCTTTTCGCTGTTGCTTGCCGGTTCGTTCTTTTCCGCTACACAGACCATTCGTTTCCGCTAAACGGAATTCAACGTTCTGTTGAATGAGTCTTCACGGCCGACCCCGAACCGTCAAGAGGCCACCTGGAGCACTCTGGACGTTTCCACAAAGTGGAATTAGAATTCCGCAAGCCAGAACGTAGCTACACACAACCGGGCCGTCGAACGATCACCGCGGTGTGACGGCGGAGAAGCGGACAAAGGCTCCCCGACCGGTCCCCGGCCACTCCCTGAGCAGCCCTGACCGGCTCTGACGCCAGGGCCGCAAAGGGACCTGGCGAGGAACCGCCCGGTAGGCTGCTGCCTTGCCCGTCAGCCCCGAAAGGACTGCGCCGTGCCGACGTCAAGCGCCAGCGACGCCTCCACCGAAGTCGCCGCCTCCAAGCCGCCCGCTGCCAGCGGTGGTGTCCAGTCCCTTGAGCGCGCCTTCGACCTCCTCGAACGGATGGCGGACGCCGGAGGCGAGGTCGGCCTGAGCGAGCTCTCCGCCAGCAGCGGCCTCCCGCTGCCCACGATCCACCGCCTGATGCGCACGCTCGTCGCCTGCGGCTACGTACGTCAGCAGCCCAACCGCCGCTACTCGCTGGGCCCGCGCCTGATCCGCCTCGGCGAATCGGCCTCGCGCCTCCTCGGCACCTGGGCGCGCCCCTACCTCGCGCGCCTGGTCGAGGAGACCGGCGAGACCGCGAACATGGCGCTGCTCGACGGCGACGAGATCGTGTACGTCGCGCAGGTGCCGTCCAAGCACTCCATGCGGATGTTCACCGAGGTGGGCCGCCGGGTCCTGCCCCACTCCACGGGCGTCGGCAAGGCACTCCTCGCCCACACCCCGCCGGAGGAGGTGCGCGCGCTCCTCGCCCGCACCGGGATGCCCGCCGCCACGGAGAAGACGATCACCACGCCGGAGGGCTTCCTCGACGCGCTGGAAGCGGTCCGCAGCGCGGGCTACGCGGTCGACGACAACGAACAGGAGATCGGGGTGCGCTGCCTGGCGGTGTCGGTCCCCAACTCCCCCACGGCGGCGGCCATTTCGATCTCCGGCCCGGCGGGCCGCGTGACCGAGGCCGCGGTGGAGAAGATCGTGCCGGTGCTACAGGAGGTGGCGGTGGAACTGTCCGCCGCGCTGGCCAGTTCGGGACCGGCGGCGTAACCCCGGGCGCGGGGCAAGGGGACGACTACTGACCGGCGCCGCCCCGGATCAGCCCCCGCCCCGTCGCCACCGCCACCGCCGCCGTACGCGAGTCGACGCCCAACTTCGCGTAGATGTGCACCAGGTGGGACTTCACGGTGGCCTGGCTCAGGAAGAGACGCTTGCTGATCTGCAGGTTCGACAGGCCCTCCCGCACCAGCCTGAGCACCTCAAGCTCCCGCCCGGTCAGCGCCTCCCCGGGCGCCCGCATCCGGTCCATGAGCCGATGGGCGATCGCGGGCGCGAGCGCGGACTGCCCCGCGGCCGCGGTCCGCACCGCCGCGGCCAGCTCCTCCGGCGGCGCGTCCTTCAGGAGATATCCCGCCGCCCCCGCCTCGACCGCGGCGAGGATGTCGGCATCCGTGTCGTACGTCGTCAGGACGAGCACCCGCGGCGCCCCCTGTTCGGCGGTGATCGCTGCCGTGGCCTGCGCCCCGTGCATCCCCGTCCCGAACTGAAGATCCATCAGTACGACGTCGAACCCACCGGTCGCTGCGAGTGTCACCGCCTCCTCGGCCGTGGCCGCCTCCCCCGCGACGGCGAAGCCCGGCTCGGTGTCGAGCACGGCGCGCAGCCCGGCACGTACGACGGGATGATCGTCGGCGAGGAGCAGCCTGATGGGTTCCGGCACCGCGGCGCTCACCGTGCGGCCTCCGTCGGAAGCGGCAGGGTGACCGCGACGGCCGTCCCCTGCCCCGGCGCCGACTCCACGCTCAGCGTCCCGCCGAGCGACCGGGCCCGCGCCCGCATCGCGGGGAGCCCGAATCCCCCGTCGCCGCTGGGCGCCGATGCCGGGTCGAAGCCGCGCCCGTCGTCGACGACGTCCAGGGACACGGACGTGCCCATGAAGCTCAGGGTGATCTCGGCGCGCCCCGCGCCCGCGTGCTGGAACGTGTTGGCGAGGGCGGACTGGGCGGTGCGGAGCAGGGCGACCTCGTACGGCGTGGGGAGCTCGGCGGGCTCCCCACTCACCGTGAACTTGACGTCGACGTCGGCTGCGGGGGACGCGGAGAGCCGCTCAAGGGCTCCGGCCAGCGAGCCGCGCTCCAGGTCGGGCGGGCTGAGGGCGCGGACGAAGCGGCGCGCTTCGGCGAGGTTGTCCTGCGCGGCGGCACGGGCCTGCTCGATGTGCGGCGCGGCGGGCGAACCCGCGGGCAGCGCGCGTTGCGCGGCACGCAGCAGGAGCTGGATGGAGGAGAGGCCCTGCGCGAGCGTGTCGTGGATCTCGCGCGCCAGACGCTCCCGCTCGGCGAGGGTGCCCGCGGTCCGCTCGGCCGCCGCGAGCTCGGCCCGCGTGGCCATGAGCTCGTCGATCAGCTGACGGCGCCGCTCGCTCTCCCGGTACAGCGCCTCGTACCCGAGGACGGTGGCGACCGCCACGGCCGCGCCGAGCAGCGGCCCGATGAAACTGCCGGGCGACACGGGTGAGCCGTGCAGCAGGAAGCTCGCGATGGCGGCAGCGGCGGTCAGCGCGACGGTGGGCAGCGCCCAGCGCACGGGCAGCAGGTGCAGTTGCAGGAAGTACAGGGGGAAGGCCGTCCACAGCCCGTCCGGCGACAGGACGAGCAGCGCCACCCAGCAGACACCGAGCGCCGCGAGCCACACCGCGGCGGCGCGCTGTGAGCGCGCGACGGCCGGGCTGAGCGTCCCCGCCGCGTAGACACCGCCCATCGCGACCACGGCCGCCACGACGGCACCCCCGCGCGGCGCACCGTCGGCCACGGCGCGCACGGCGGCGAGCGCGAGCAGCCCCGCGAGGAGCGCGTGCAGGCAGAGCCGCAGGGCGAGGGCTACGGGAGTGGTCCGGGACGGGGCCCCGGGCCCGGCCGGAGGTCCGGGGCGGGTCTCGCCGGAGAGGTTGGGGGGAGCTTCGGAGGTGTTCATCGGACCTTCCAGCGTATGCGGAACAGCCCCGTATCCCCTCAACCGAAAGGTTGATCGCGGGCTCCCCCCTTCGATTCGGGTGAAGCGTGCTGTGGCGCGATGCCGTGGGGGCGGGCGCGGACGGAGGGTGGGGGCATGTTCGTCGCATGGAGAGACCTCCGGTTCGCCAAGGGGCGGTTCGCCCTGATGGGAGCCGTCGTCGTGCTCATCACTCTGCTCGTGGGGCTGCTTTCCGGGCTCACCGCCGGGCTCGCCAGGGAGAACACCTCCGCGATCACCGGCCTCCCGGCCGACCGCATCGCCTTCGCCGCGCCACCGTCCGGCCAGTCCGTCTCCTTCACCAATTCCCAGGTTGAAGAGCGCTCCTGGAAGACCTGGGCCGAGCAGCCCGGCGTACGGTCCGCCGAGCCGGTCGGCATCAGCACGCTCAACGCCACCGCGGGCGACCGCTCGGCCGCGGTGTCCGCCTTCGGCGTCGAACCGGACTCCGGGATCGCGCCCGCGGGCATCGCGCCGGGCGAGGCCGTGCTCTCCGAGAAGGCGGCGGCGGACCTGGGCGTCGGCCCCGGGGACACGGTGCGGCTCGGCGGGAGCGGGGTCGAGGAGAGCGTCGCACGGGTCGCGTCGGACGCCTCGTACAGCCACACCCCTGTCGTATGGACGACGCTCGACGACTGGCAGGGGCTCGGCCACCGGGGTACGTCGATGGACGAGCAGGCCACGGTCATCGCGCTGCGGACCGGTGGCGGGGTCGATCTCGCGGCCGGGGACGAGGCGGCGGGCACGAAGACGAAGTCTCTCGACGGCGCGCTCACGGCGATCGGCTCCTACCAGGCGGAGAACGGTTCGCTGCAGCTGATGCGCGGCTTCCTCTTCGTCATCTCCGCGCTCGTCATAGGGGCGTTCTTCACGGTGTGGACGATTCAACGCGCGGGTGACATCGCGGTGTTGAAGGCGCTGGGGGCGTCCACGCCGTATCTGCTCAGGGACGCTCTGGGCCAAGCCGTGCTGATGCTGGCCGCGGGTACGGCTCTGGGGACGGGGATCGCGGCGGTGGTCGGTGCCGCGATCAGCGGCGGTGACGTCCCCTTCGTGCTGGAGCCGCCGACCGTGCTGTGGCCCGCCGCCGTGATGATCGCCCTCGGGGCGTTGGGCGCTGGCCTGTCCGTAAGGCGGATCACCGCCGTAGATCCGCTGACCGCGCTGGGGAGTGCACGATGAGTCTGTCCCTCGAAGACATCACGCTGACGTACCCGGACGGGGAGGGCAGGCTCACGGCGCTCGACGGAGTCGGCCTGGAGGTCCCCGCCGGGACGATGACGGCGGTCGTCGGCCCGTCCGGCTCCGGAAAGTCCAGCCTCCTTGCGGTGGCGGCGACGCTGGTGACTCCCGATGCGGGGCGGGTGGTGGTCGGCGGTACGGAGACGGCCGCACTGACCGCGGCGGAACGTGCGGAACTGCGGCGGCGGAGGATGGGCATCGTCTTCCAGCAGCCGAATCTGCTGGCATCGCTGACGGCGCTCGAGCAGGTGGAACTGATGGCGCGCCTGGACGGGCGCGGACGCTCGGGCGAGGCCCGGGATCGCGCACGGGAGCTGCTGGACACGGTGGGCCTAGCGGGCCTCACACACCGCCGCCCGCACCAGCTGTCGGGCGGCCAGCGCCAACGGGTTGGCATCGCAAGGGCGTTGATGAACTCACCCGCGGTGCTCCTGGTGGACGAGCCGACCAGCGCACTCGACCACGAACGCGGCGCGGCGGTCCTGGACCTGCTGGGTCGGCTCACGCGGGAGTGGGGCACGGCAACGGTACTGGTCACGCACGACCGAGCACGGCTGTCTGTCGCCGACCGGGTGGTGGAGTTGGTGGACGGGAGGGTGGGGGGCTAGCAGGAGAGGGGGTAGTGCGGGCGGTCCGGGTGAGAGGGCGGGCTCGGCGGAGCCGGTGACACATCGCCGGCCGGGCGGAGTTGGGGCGTCTCAGCCCGCCTGACGCGTGAGGTCGAACTCAGCGAAGCTGGTGACCCACCGCCGACCGGCCGGAGTTGAGGCATTCCAACCCACCCGGCACATGAGGACGAACTCGGCGGAGCCGGTGACGCATCGCCGACCAGGCGGAGTTGAGGCGTTTCAGCCCGTCCGGCGTTTGAGGACGAGCTTGGCGCAGCCAGTGGTCAGCGGCAACCCCTGGCCGGCCGAGCCGGGATTTCGGGTAGGGGCGGGGTGGGGGAGAAATCCGCTGCTCTGACCCTCCGCAACGCCCGCCGAACCCCCCGCGGTACAACAGGCCCCGGCACCACCATGACCCGGCAACCCGCACGCCCCTGCACGTACCGCCGTACCCTCCCCCGCCCCTTCCCCCCGCCGAGGACCACGAGATCGTCCGCCGACCCGGCCGCGGCGAGGTCGCACACCGCAGGTCCAGCCTTGCCCCGTACCACCCACCGCTCCACCACAACCCCCTCCGGCGCCCCGCCGAGCGCCTCCTCGAAGGCCTGGTCGAGCCGTTCCCGGGCCACCGCCTCCCAGTGCCGGGCCCACGCCCGGTCCGGACGACGCGCGTACAGCCCCTCCCCCTCCGGCGGCTCCCACGCGATCACCGCGACCAGCACACGCCCGCCCCGTCGCGCCTCCTCCACTCCCACCCGCAACGCCGCAAGACTCGCCGGCGATCCGCTCACCCCCACGACAACCCGCGCTCCCACCGCCCGCTCCTCTCCCTCGCCGTACCAGGCCAATCCGGCCCACTCAGCAGGAGTCTGTACGCTGATTGGCCCGGCAGGCAGGGCCAATCAGCGGGAGGTGGCATGGCGGACGTACGCGTGGTCCACGACGTGGACCGGCGGCTCGGCAGCAGGCAGCTGGCTCAAATGGTGACCGGCGCGGCCGGAACTCCGCACCCCGGCTACCGCGCCCTCGCGCACGGCATCCGCACCCTCCTCCTGGACGGCCGCATCCCCCTGCACACCCGGCTCCCCGCGGAACGCGAGCTCGCCACGGCGCTGGGTGTCAGCCGGGCCACCGTCACCGCCGCGTACGACCTCCTGCGCGAGGGCGGCTATGCCCGCAGCAGGCGCGGCGCGGGCACCTGGACCGAGCTGCCCGACGGGCGCCGCCCCTCCAGCGTCGCCGCGTTCCCGGCGGGCGACGGCATGCTGGACCTGGCGGTGGCGGCACCGGGCGCGCCCGAGGCGGAGCTCTCCGACGCGCTCGCCGCCGCGGCCCTCGCCCTCCCCCGGCACGCCTCGACACCGGGCTACCACCCGTACGGGCTCCCGGAGTTGAGGGAAGCCGTCGCCGAGCGTTTCACGCGGCGCGGTCTTCCCACTCTCCCCGACCAGATCCTGATCACCACCGGCGCCCAGCACGCCCTCTCCCTCACGCTCTCCCTGCTCGGCAGGCCGGGCGACCGCATCCTGGTCGAGAACCCCTCGTACCCGAACGCCCTCGACGCGATCCGCCGCGCCGGGCTTCGCGCCACTCCCGTGCCGGTCACCGACAGCGGCTGGGACACCGGCCTGGACGAGTCGACGCTCCGTCAGGCGGCGCCGCGCCTGGCCTACTTGGTGCCCGACTTCCAGAATCCGACGGGCAGTCTGATGCCGAGGGAGCAGCGGGTACGCGTCCTGGAGGCCGCCCGTGCCACCGGCAGCCGGCTCGTGATCGACGAGACGATCGCCGACATCGCGCTCGACGGGCCGCCGCCCTTGCCCTTCGCCGCGCTGGCCCCGCACGGCATGGGCGAGCAGGTCGTCACCGTCGGTTCGCTGAGCAAGACGCACTGGGGCGGGCTGCGCATCGGCTGGGTGCGGGCGGGCTCACGGCTCGTCACGGAGCTGGCTACGGCGCGCGTTCCCTCCGACATGTCGACCCCGGTGATCGAGCAGCTCGTCGCGCTGCATCTGCTGGCCGGGATGGACGACGTCCTGCGCGATCGGCTGCCGCGGCTGCGCGCGCAGCGGGACGCGCTGGCCGCCTCGCTCGCCCGGCATCTCCCCGAGTGGCGCTGGCGGACGCCGCCGGGGGGCCTGTCGCTCTGGGTGGACCTGGGCCGGCCGATCGCCTCGGCCCTGGCCCACGCGGCGCTGTCCCACGGCGTCCGCATCGAGGGAGGCGCCCGCTTCGGCGCGGACCCGGGTACGCACGAACACCGCCTGCGCATCCCCTACACCCTGCCGCCCACCGCAGGCGAGGAGGCAGCCCGCCGCCTGGCCGCGACGCTGGCCGACGGCTTGAACACCGCGGCGACCGGGGGCCCACGCAACTGGGTCGCGTAACGCCACAGACGCCCCTGCGGGGTCGGTCTACCTCGGTCCCGGCTCCCCGAAGAGTTCCACCGCTCCCCTGACCGCCGCCAGGCCCGAGGCCAGTGCGCTGACCGAGCCGATTGCTCCCGCCACCAGCAGGAGTGAGCGGCGCAGTCTCGGTACCTCCGGGGTGCCGCTCAGGGCCATCGCGGCCAGTGCCGCCAGCTCGTCCTCGGCGATGCCCCGGTCGGGGAACTCGGCCGGATGCGCGGCTAGCTCACGGCGCAGCCGGGACACAGCCGTGCCCAACTCCGCGACTCGCGGATCCTCATCGCTGCCGGTCACTCGCCTCTGCCCCACGCTCCGCAACACAGCTCTCCCCCTCGCACAATGTCGTGCGCATGTCTCTCGTGCAGATCTTGCCGACCCCGTACGGCATTGGTCAGACGCCAGGGGGCCGCGGGCAAGTAAACGCCACGGGAAGCGGGACGCGCCACTTTCCGGCCGGAAGACACCGCCTCGATCGCGGAAGCCGTCGCGACCCCGCGGACAGGGTGCGGTATGCAGGAGCCATGACGACGAATCCGATGGTTGCCGGGCTCCTTCTCGCCGCGGGCGGCGGGCGGCGCCTCGGCGGCCGGCCCAAGGCGCTCCTCGACCACCGGGGGCGGCCCCTCGTGGAGCACGCGGTCCGCGTACTGCGCGAGGGCGGCTGCACGCGCGTGCACGTGGTGCTCGGCGCAGACGCCGACGTCGTACGCGAGAAGGCCTCGCTCCCCGGCTGCGTACTGATCGACAATCCCGAGTGGGCGGAGGGGATGGGTTCCTCGCTGCGGGCCGGCATCGCCTCCCTCCGCGGCAGCGGGGCCGATGCCGCCCTCGTCTCCCTCGTCGACCAGCCGGGCATCGGGCCCGACGCGGTGGCCCGCGTGTACGCCGCCTACCGCTCGCCCGCCACCCTCGCGGCAGCCGCCTACGACGGTGAACGCGGCCACCCGGTGCTCTTCGGCGCCGACCACTGGCCGGGCATCGCGGCGAGCGCGGTCGGTGATCGCGGGGCACGCGCTTATCTGAAGGAACACGCCGGGGAGATCGCGCTCGTCGAGTGCGGGGACGTGGCCAGGGCGTACGACATCGACACGCCCGCCGACCTGATCCACCTTGAGTGACCGGCATGGCACTCAGCGACACGTTCTGTCGATGAAGAGAATCTCGACGTCAACAGACGATTGAACTTCCACTATGAGGAAACTAGTATCCACTGTTCAGAAGCACCCGTTCCCTCAAGTGGGGTCCACGGCCGTATCTCGGCTCCTGTGGCACTGAGTGTCACTGCGAAGGCCCGGCGGCCGCCGCGACACCACCTGTGAAGCTCGCTGAAGGAAGTGACAGCTCATGTCCGCACCAGCGCAGTCCCCGCTGGCCATCGTCGACGCGGAGCCTCTGCCGCGGCAGGAGGAGGTCCTCACCGACGCGGCCCTCGCCTTTGTGGCCGAGCTGCACCGGCTCTTCACGCCCCGGCGTGACGAGCTCCTCAACCGCCGCTCCGAGCGCCGCGCCGAGATCGCCCGCACCTCCACGCTCGACTTCCTTCCCGAGACCGCGGCCATCCGCGCGGACGACTCCTGGAAGGTGGCGCCGGCCCCGGCCGCCCTGAACGACCGCCGTGTCGAGATCACCGGGCCGACGGACCGCAAGATGACCATCAACGCCCTGAACTCGGGCGCCAAGGTCTGGCTCGCGGACTTCGAGGACGCCTCGGCGCCCACCTGGGAGAACGTGGTCCTCGGCCAGCTGAACCTCACCGACGCCTACGAGCGCCGCATCGACTTCACGGACGACCGCAGCGGCAAGTCGTACTCCCTCAAGGACGCCGACGAGCTCGCCACCGTCGTGATGCGCCCGCGCGGCTGGCACCTGGACGAGCGCCACCTGCAGTTCGAGGGCAAGCCCGTGCCCGGCGCGCTCGTCGACTTCGGCCTGTACTTCTTCCACAACGCCAAGCGCCTCATCGAGCTCGGCAAGGGCCCGTACTTCTACCTCCCGAAGACGGAGTCGTACCTGGAGGCCCGCCTCTGGAACGACATCTTCGTCTTCGCGCAGGACTACGTCGGCATCCCGCAGGGCACCGTCCGCGCCACGGTCCTCATCGAGACGATCACGGCCGCGTACGAGATGGAGGAGATCCTCTACGAGCTCCGCGACCACGCCTCGGGCCTGAACGCGGGCCGCTGGGACTACCTCTTCTCCATCGTCAAGAACTTCCGTGACGGCGGCTCGAAGTTCGTCCTGCCGGACCGCAACCTCGTGACGATGACCGCCCCCTTCATGCGGGCGTACACCGAACTCCTCGTCCGCACCTGCCACAAGCGCGGCGCGCACGCGATCGGCGGCATGGCCGCGTTCATCCCGTCCCGCAAGGACGCGGAGGTCAACAAGGTCGCCTTCGAGAAGGTCAAGAACGACAAGGACCGCGAGGCGGGCGACGGCTTCGACGGCTCCTGGGTCGCGCACCCGGACCTGGTCCCGATCGCCATGAAGTCGTTCGACGCGGTGCTCGGCGAGAAGCCCAACCAGAAGGACCGTCTGCGCGAGGACGTGAACGTCGCCCCGGGCGACCTGATCGCCATCGACTCCCTCGACGCGAAGCCCACGTACGACGGCCTGGTCAACGCCGTCCAGGTCGGCATCCGTTACATCGAGGCCTGGCTGCGGGGCCTCGGCGCCGTCGCCATCTTCAACCTCATGGAGGACGCGGCCACCGCCGAGATCTCGCGCTCGCAGATCTGGCAGTGGATCAACGCGGGCGTCGTCTTCGAGAACGGTCAGACGGCGACCGCCGACCTGGCCCGCGAGGTCGCCGCCGCTGAACTGGACGCGATCCGCGCCGAGATCGGCGACGAGGCCTTCGAGTCCGGCAAGTGGCAGCAGGCCCACGACCTCCTGCTCCAGGTCTCCCTGGACGCGGACTACGCGGACTTCCTCACGCTCCCGGCGTACGAGCAACTGCGCTGATTTCCCTGCGGAGTCAACGACAAGGCCCCCGGCACCGCACAGCGCCGGGGGCTTTGCCGTGCCCCGAAGGGGCGCGGGGAACTGCGCGACCAGCCACAGACGGCCCGCGGCTAACCGATGTGCCGCGTCCAGTCCTGCTCAGCCGCAGGCTTCCCGTGCAGATCAGGCACCCGCTTCAGCCAGGCAGGGCGGCCCCTCTCGGTAGCGGCAGCACGCCGAGCATCGGCGGCGGCAAGCTCACCCCGGCTGGGAAAGTCCACCGGCAGCCAGACCGCGGAGGCACGCGCGCGGGCCAGCAGGAAAGCGACGTACGCCTCGCGGACCTCGTCGGGGGACGAGAATCCCGGCTCGTCCGCCAGCCACGCGTCCGGCACGAGACCGGCGATCTCGCGCAGCGCCGCCTCCGTGACGAGCGGGGCCAGTTCAGCGTCGGCCGCACGCGTATCGGGTCCGTACCCGCCCAGCGCGTGATGCCGGAAGTCGTACACCTTGTCCGGCGCGGACGCGCCCCAGCGGTGGTGGAAGACCAGGGCCGCGCCGTGGTCGATCAGCCACAGCCTCGGCCGCTGGAAGCCGGACGTGGGCCAGATCATCAGGTTCGAGCTGTGCACCGTGCGGTCGACGTTCGCCGTGAGGGCGTCCAGCCACACCACCTTGCCCGCCTCCAGCGGGTCCACGTCCAGCGCCTCGGGGGTGAAGTCCACGGCGCCCGGCAGGAGGTCCATGCCCAGGTTGAGACCGGCGCTCGCGTCCAGCAGGTCCCGCACCTCCTGGTGCGGCTCGTCCGCCGCGACCGCCGGGTCGAAGTGGACCATGACCAGCTCGGGGAAGCGCAGGCCGAGGTGGCGGGCCAGTTCGCCGACGATGATCTCGGCGACCAGCGCCTTGCGGCCCTGGGCCGAGCCGGTGAACTTCACGACGTACGTACCCAGGTCGTCGGTCTCGACGACGCCGGGCACGGAGCCCCCGGTCCGCAACGGGTTCACATACCGGACAGCAGTCACTTCACGCAGCACACCGGCAACTGTATGCCGAGGGCCCGCCCGGCCACGATCCGGTTTCGCCGAGTCAGCACGCGCGCAGGGCCTTCGCGAGGACGCCCTCGCCGGACACCTCGATCCGGCCCGCCCTGACCCCTTCGGCGACCGTCAGGGCGCCCCCGCTCACCGCGACGGACGTCTCGGCGTCCATGACGATGCGGGCGTCCGGTTCCTGGGGCGCCGGTCCGTCCCCGTACGAGACGCCGTCGCCCCCGACGCGTACATGGAACTCCCCCTCGTCCAGGCGGACCTGGATCACTCCTTCCGCCCCGAGCCCGGTCAGTGCCCGCAGCAGCGGCAGCGCGAACCAGTGGGCGCGGACCGCGTCCGTGGGCCTGCGCTCCTGGAGGGCGGGCGCGCCCCAGGTGGCGAGGGCCTGGAGTACCGGCAGCAACTCGCGGCCCCGCTCGGTCAGTTCATAGACGTACGCGGCCGATGGCGGGGGCAGGCGGCGGCGCGTCGTCAGGCCCTCGCGCTCCATGTCCTTGAGCCGGGACGCCAGGACGTCGGTGCTCACGCCCGGCAGATCGGCGTGCAGGTCGGTGTAGCGGCGGGGCCCGACCAGGAGTTCGCGGACGATCAGCAGGGTCCAGCGGTCACCCACGGTGTCGAGGGCACGGGCGGCAGCGCAGTACTGGTCATAGCTTCGGCGAGGCCTGGGTGCAGGTGGCATGCGACGCAGTCTATGCAAGTTGTTGGACTTTCCAAGCTCCAGCTTGGTAAAACCAAGTAACTCACGTCACGGGAGGCACAGCGCATGGAGTTCCGGCAGTCCAGCAAGCTCAGCGAGGTCTGTTACGAGATCCGGGGCCCGGTCATCGAGCACGCCAACGCCCTGGAGGAGGCGGGCCACAGCGTCCTGCGCCTGAACACCGGCAACCCCGCGCTCTTCGGCTTCGAGGCGCCCGAGGAGATCGTCCAGGACATGATCCGGATGCTCCCCCAGGCGCACGGCTACACGGACTCGCGCGGCGTACTCTCGGCCCGCCGCGCCGTCGCCCAGCGCTACCAGGCGCTCGGCCTCGACGAGGTCTCCGTGGACGACGTCTTCCTCGGCAACGGCGTCTCCGAACTGGTCACGATGGCCGTCCAGGCCCTCCTGGAGGACGGCGACGAAGTCCTCATCCCCGCCCCGGACTTCCCCCTGTGGACCGCCGTGACGACCCTCTCCGGAGGCAAGGCCGTCCACTACACGTGCGACGAGTCCGCGGACTGGTACCCGGACCTGGACGACATGGCGTCGAAGATCACCGACCGCACCAAAGCCGTCGTGATCATCAACCCGAACAACCCCACGGGCGCCGTCTACCCCAAGGAGGTCCTGGAGGGCATCCTCGACCTCGCGCGCCGCCACGGCCTGATGGTCTTCGCCGACGAGATCTACGACCAGATCCTGTACGACGACGCCGTGCACCACAGCGTCGCGGCCCTCGCCCCGGACCTCGTGGTCCTGACCTTCTGCGGCCTGTCGAAGACGTACCGCGTCGCGGGATTCCGGTCCGGCTGGCTGGTCGTCACGGGGCCGCAGCAGCACGCGAAGAGCTACCTGGAGGGGCTGACCATGCTCGCCTCCATGCGCCTGTGCCCGAACGCCCCCGCCCAGTACGCCATCCAGGCCGCCCTCGGCGGCCGGCAGTCCATCCGCGAGCTCACCGTGCCGGGCGGCAGGCTGCACGAGCAGCGCGACATGGCGTGGCGGAAGCTGAACGAGATCCCCGGCGTCTCGTGCGTGAAGCCAAAGGGTGCGCTGTACGCCTTCGCGCGCCTCGACCCCAAGGTGCACCCCATCCACGACGACGAGAAGTTCGTCCTCGACCTGCTCCTCCAGGAGAAGATCCAGGTCGTCCAGGGCACGGGCTTCAACTGGCCGCGCCCCGACCACTTCCGCATCCTGACCCTCCCTTACGCTGACGACCTCGACGCGGCGATCAGCCGCATCGGCCGCTTCCTCAGCGGCTACCGCCAGTGACGTCACCGGACGACGGGGGTCGTGTGTCTCTCTGTTCCGCCTGCCAGGTCCCTTCCCTCACCCAGTTCGCCTCGCCCGGCCTCGTCGAGCGGATCGTGTACGGCGGCCTCGACCCCGCAGCCGACCCGGCCTGGGCCGAGTCGGGCGCCGCCACCCTCGACGACTACGCGCGCTGGTGCGGCCATCTGTGCGGTCTGACGTGCCTGCGGATGGCCCTCGGCCCGTCCGCGCCCCCGCTCTTCGAGCTGCGGGACGGCGCGCTGAAGTACGGCGGGTACACCGAGGACGCCGACGGCACGATCCGCGGGCTGATCTACGCCCCGTTCGCGGAGTACGTACGTGACGTGCACGGCGTCAACGCCACGGTGCACCGGCACCTCACGGTGGAGGAGATCACCGGCCTGCTCGACGAGGGCCGCTCGGTCATGGTCTCGGTGCACTACGAGATCCGCCGCCCGCACCGGCCGTCACCCGGCCGGGGCGGCCACCTCGTGCTGGTCACGGGGCGTTCCGCGGACGGGGGTCTGCACCTGCACAACCCGTCCGGGATCGACGCCGGGACGCGGATGGCGGACATGGCACTTTCGGACTTCGAACCGTTCTTCGCCGGACGCGGAGTGTCCATGCGCTGACAGAGGGTCACCCTTGCTGCCAGGATGGCGCGATGATGCGTGGAGGCAGGGTCGCCATCGTGGGTGGAAGCATCGCCGGATGCGCCGCCGCACTCGCCGCGTACCGCGGTGGCGCCGATGAGATCACGGTGTACGAGCGGGCCGCGGGCCGGCTCGCGGACCGCGGCGTCGGGCTCGCGGTGCACAACTCCCGTTACGCGGAGCTGGATTCCGCCGGGTATCTGGACGCGGACATGCCGTGGGTGCAGCTGGAGCGGCGCCGCTGGTATGTGCGGGACGGGTCGGCCGCGGGGCCGCTCGGGCACGAGATCGGGGCGATGGCGTTCCCTTTCCGTACGTACAACTGGGGTCCTCTGTGGCGTGAGTTGCGGGGCCGCGTGCCCGATTGCGTGGTCTTCCGCTCGGGCGTGACGGTGGACGAGGTGCGGCCCGGCGATGCGAGCGCGGAGGGCACATGGGGCGCGGAGGGCGCCGAGGTGGTCACCGCCGACGGCACCGAG
Organism: Streptomyces sp. NPDC054866; assembly: GCF_053610745.1. Classification (NCBI taxonomy): domain Bacteria; kingdom Bacillati; phylum Actinomycetota; class Actinomycetes; order Kitasatosporales; family Streptomycetaceae; genus Streptomyces; species Streptomyces sp. NPDC054866. The sequence continues at coordinate 553,103 of NZ_JBSGZA010000001.1, read as the reverse complement.
CGTGTCGACCTCGTGGTCGGCGCCGACGGCTACCGCTCCGTGGTCCGTACGGCGGCGTTCGCCACCGTGCGTCCCACGTACGCCGGTTACCTCGCCTGGCGCGGCGCCTTCCCGGCCGAACGGCTGCCGGACCCGGAGCTGTGGGCGGAGGAGGACTGCGCGTACGTCGTCTTCTCCGGCGGCCATGTCATCGTCTACCGCATCCCCGACGGAGTCGGCGGCCACCGCGTCAACTGGGTCCTCTACACGGCACCGCCGCCCGACCTCGACCTGGGGCTCGGCCTCGACCTGAAGCTCACAGCCCTCACCAGCCTGCCGCCCGGTGGGCTCACGGAGGCCCTTGCCTCTCACCTCACGTACGTGTGCGACGAGTTGCTGCCTCCCTTCTGGGGCGATCTCGTCCGTACGACCACCCCCGACGAGCTCTTCCTCCAGCCGATGTACGACTTCACGGCGCCCCGCTACACCGCGGGCCGCCTGCTCCTGATGGGCGACGCGGCCACCGTCGCCCGGCCGCACACCGGGGCGGGGGCGGTCAAGGCGCTGCAGGACGCGACGGTTCTGGAGTCCGCCTTCGCCACGGCCACGACCTGGGCGGACGCGCTCGACACGTACGACACCGACCGCACTGTCGTCGGCGGCGCGATGGTCGATCTCGGGCGGCGCCTCGGCCTCGCGCTCGTCGAGGAGACGCCGCCGTGGCGGTCGATGGACCAGACGGCCCTTGAGACGTGGTGGAAGCAGGCCGACGGGGGCGGGGCGTTCGGGGGCCGCGAGCTGAGGCGGTAGACCGAGGCCCTAGTTGAAGGGGCGAAGGCTCATACCCACCCGCCGGTTTGGGTATGCACGTCAAGATCAATAAGATCCGGCGATGATCACAAGACAACGGCTGGCGGCCGGGGCCTTCGCCCTGCTCGCGGCCTTGACCGCCGGGCTCGGCGCGGCGGGCCCCGCCGCGGCCGGCGAAGAAGAACCGGCACAGCCCTCACCCAAGGTCGAGCTGGTCCTCGACGTCAGCGGTTCGATGCGGGCCCGCGACATCGACGGCAAGTCCCGGATGGCGGCGGCGAAGCAGGCGTTCAACGAGGTGCTCGACGCCACACCCGACGAAGTCCAGCTCGGCATACGGACGTTGGGCGCCAACTACCACGGCGACGACCGCAAGACGGGCTGCAAGGACACCGAGCTCCTCTACCCGGTCGCGGAGCTCGACCGGGCGGGGCGCACCGACGCGAAGACCGCGGTGGCCACGCTCGCGCCCACCGGCTGGACGCCGATCGGCCCCACGCTCCTGAAGGCCGCCGACGACCTCAAGGACGACAACAAGGAGCGCAGCCGCCGCATCGTCCTCATCTCCGACGGCGAGGACACCTGCCAGCCGCTCGACCCCTGCGAGGTGGCCCGCAAGATCGCCGCCGAGGGCATCCACCTCACGGTCGACACGCTCGGCCTCGTGCCGGACGCCAAGACCCGCGACCAGCTGAGCTGCATCGCGGAGGCCACCGGCGGTACGTACACGTCGGTGCGGCACACCGATGAACTCTCCGGCCGCGTCAAGCAGTTGGTGGACCGCGCGGCGGACCCCGTCGCCACTCCGGTGGCGACCGAGGGCGCCGCCCAGTGCACCGACGCCCCGCGGCTGAACGCGGGCGTCTACACCGACCGCGAGAAGTTCGGCGAGCACCGCTGGTACCGCGTCGCCGTCAAGCCCGGCCAGGAGCTCCGCGCTTCCGTCAGCGTCGGCGCCGACCGCGCGGTGAATCGGGACTACGGCGTGCTGCTGCGGGCATCGACCGTGCACGGACGCGAGATCGTGCGGGGCTCCGAGGCGGGCGACGGGCGTACGGACGTGATCTCGACGGGCCTGCGCTATCCGAAGCCGGAGGAGGACGACGAGGAGGAGAACGGCGGGAGCGAACCCGCCGCCGAGACCGTGTGTCTCCAGGTCAGCAACTCCTTCTCGGCGCCCTCCTCGGTCAAGACGACCCCGGGCCTGCCCGTCGAGCTTTCCGTCGATCTGGTGGACGCACCCGACGAGGCGTCGGACGTGGCGTCGTTCGGCCTGGGCAACGGCTGGTGGCTGCTCGGCGTACTGATCCTCACCGGCTTCGTCGCCGGTCTGGTCTGGGGCTGGGTCTCGCGCTGGCGCTTCGCGGTCTGGAGGACCAACTGATGCGTACGACACGTGTGTTGAGCCGAACCGGCGTGCTGAGCCGGGCGGGTGTGCTGAGCCGGGCAGGTGTGCTGGCCGGTGCCGCGCTGCTCGCCCTGGCCGGTTCGGCCGGAGTGGCGTTCGCCGGCAGCGCCGAGGACGGTGACAAGCCCACCGAGGCCGGTACGTCCTTCCGTACGGCGACGGCGATCCAGCCGGACCAGGAGGCGACGGCGGAGGCGTCCACCGGCGACTACCTGTACTGGTCGTTCCCCGCGGACATCGGGCAGCGCCCGACCGTGCACGCCACGGTGAAGCTGCCCGACGCGGCCGCACGGCACGGCGATTCCACCTGGCAGGTCGATGTGTACGACGGACTGCGGCGCCACCAGGCGTGCCGGTTCGGCGCGCAGACCAGGACGGCCGCGCAGGACGCCGCCACGGTCGAGCTGTCCTGCACGCTGCGCACCGTGCGCGGCTGGTCCGAGCCGTGGGCCAACGACCCGCTGCCCGGCACGTACTACGCGCGTGTGACGGTCACCGGCCTCAAGGCCGACGACTTGGGCCTGCCGATGCGGGCCTCGACGAAGGTGACGTCGAGCGACGCGGGCGGTGCGCAGGCGGTGGACGGCGCGCTGGCGGAGCCGTTGGTGCCGGGGGCGGGCACAAAGATGGCGGCGGCCTCCGGTGAGCCGGAGGACGGCTGGGCGTCGGCCTTGTGGTCGTCGCGCTGGCTGTGGACCGCGGGCGGCGGTGTGCTCGGCGCGCTCGCGGGCATCGGGGGCTACCGCCTGACGCGCGGCTCGGGCCGCCCGGCGCGCGTACCTGCGGGGATCTAGTCTCGGTGGTGGCCGGACCGGCACGCAGGGCGGTCCGGCCACCACCGCCAGACCCCTCAGATCCATCGACAGACAGGAAGTTCCGCACCATGGGTGACCTGCTCCTCGTCCGGCACGGCGAGACCGAGTGGTCGATGAACGGCCGGCACACCAGCTGGACGGACATCCCGCTCACCGAGAACGGCAGGGAACAGGCGCGGGGCCTCGCGGGTCTCGTGGGGCGGTTCCGGATCGGCGCGGCGTTCACGAGCCCCCGGCAGCGGGCCAAGGACACGGCGGAGTTGGCGGGGTTCCCGGACGCCCGGGTGGACCCCGACCTGAGCGAGTGGGACTACGGGGCGTACGAGGGGGTCACGACGGTGGAGATCCATCGCACACGCCCCGACTGGTATCTGTTCACGGACGGAGTGGCCCCGGGCCCCGCCGAGCACCCCGGTGAGACCCCGGAGGAGGTCGGTGAGCGGGCGGACCGGATGCTGGCCAAGGTCGACGCGGCACTGGCCAACTACGAAAGCAGTGTGGTCCTCTTCGCGCACTCCCACTTCCTGCGGGTCCTTACGGCCCGGCGGCTCGGACTGCCGGTGTCGGGCGGGTCGTTGTTCCAGCTGGCGACGGGGACGGTGTGCCGCCTGAGCACGGAGCACGGCCGCCCGGTGGTGGCGAGCTGGAACATTCGGCCGTAAAACCAGGCACACTCTGTCCCATATAGCACTCTCACCACCAAGAAGGATCACGAATGATCACGCTCAAGAAGGAAGACGGACCGGCGGATCTGGGCGGCGTGACCCGTCTGTCCATAGGGGTGTCCTGGGACCCCACCGTCGGCAGCAGCGGTGGCCTGATGGGCAAGCTCCGCCAGAAGGCCGGCACCGACCTCGATCTGATCGCCATCGCGATGGCGGGGGCCGACCCGGTGCGCCTCGCCGGACTCGACTCGCTCGACCCGCTGGGCAACGGCTCGCTGGTGCACAGCGGCGACAACCAGACCGGCAAGGGTGACGGCGACGACGAGACGGTGACCGTCGAGTTCGAGCGCGTGCCGGACAACATCACGTCCATCGTGTTCGTCGCCGCCGCGTACAAGAAGCGCAGCGCCTTCCAGAACGCGCGCAACATCAGCTTCAAGGTGTACGACGCCACGGGCGGCAGCACCCAGCAGGTCGCCGACATCTGGCCGAGCCTGCTCACGAACGACAACGGCTGCGCCGTGGCCAAGGCGATCCGGGACGGCGGGGCCTGGAAGCTCCAGGTCATCAACGAGACCGGGAAGATCAAGCAGGGCGACGAGCAGGCCCTGATGCGTTTCGCGATGAGCAAGTAGCTGGCCGGCAGCGAGCGGAGTTCCGGGCCGGCCGGGGTCACCGGCCGGCCCGGTTCGACACGCGACCCGAAGATCATCAAGACTTGCCGTCATGCGATACGGCGTGAACCTCCTCAACTTCGGCTCCGGCACCACCCCCGACTCCCTCGTCCGTCAGGCGACCGACGCCCGTGAACTCGGGTTCGGCTTCGCGATGATCTCCGACCACATAACGGTCACCCCCGACGTGCACGCGGTCTATCCGGCCCCGTTCTACGACCAGTTCGTGCTCGCCGCGCATCTCGCGGGCCGCGTCCCGGGGCTGCGGCTCGGCACGACGATCACCGTGATCCCCTACCGCCACCCGCTCCAGACCGCCCGCCTGGCCGCCAACATCGACCAGCTCAACGAAGCGGGCTTCATCCTCGGCGCCGGTGTCGGCTGGTCCCGCGCCGAGTACGAGGCGCTCGGCGTCCCGTTCGAGAAGCGCGGCGCCATCACGGACGAGTACCTCACCGCCATCCGCGCCGCCTGGAGCGAGGAGACGACCTCCTTCCAGGGCCGGTTCGCCGCCTACGAGGACATCCGCAACGCTCCCGCCCCGGCGACGCAGCTGCCCGTCTGGGTCGGCGGCAACTCCCCCGCGGCCCAGCGCCGCGCGGCCCGCCTCGGCGAGGGCTGGCACCCGTTCATGCCGACGCTCGAAGCCGTACGGACGGCGCTGCCCCGCATCGCGGCGGAGGCCGAGGCCGCCGGGCGCCCCGTGCCGGACCTCGTGCCCCGCCTCCAGCTCAAGCTCACGGCGCAACCGGACACGGAGGACCGCCCCCTCGGGCACGGCAGCGTCGACCAGCTCCGCGCCGACCTGGAGGCGCTCGCCGAGCTCGGCGCCACGGACGTGCTGCTCGACACCTATCCCGGCACGCCCGCTGAGCGGGGCACCGCCGACGACGACCGGCGCACGCTGGAGCTCGTCGTCGAGAAGGTGGTCGACCCCGTAACGGGAACGGTTCGCTGAGTATCGGAAACAGTTGGGCGGCCCGTCATCCACCACCAGCTGACATCCACCGTCAGCTGACATCCCGCGGCCGTTGTCAGTGGGACGAGGCACTATCGGAACCAGGCAGAAGGACCTGGGAGAAGAGGTGGGCTCATGACGAAGCCTCCGACGGCCGCTCAGCGGCGGATCATCGAGGCCGCGGACCCGGCGACCGGCCGTCTCACCGGGAGCGAGGCACAGCTGGCGGGACTGGTGCGCCACCGCCTCGCTTTCCGGCACCCCCGTCCGCCGCACGCCTATTTCCTGACGCCCACGGGCCATCGCATACGGGAGGGAAAGGAGAGCCATCCCGCCGCCGGGGCCCCCGGCCCTCCTCCGGACACTCCCGCCGCCTCCGGCCTCTTCGCCGCCCGCACCGGCGCCGGGCCGACGCCACCGCCGGGCGCGGAGAGACCGGAGGCCCGCGCACGTGACGTACGCAGCGCCTGGGAAGGCCTCCTGGAGATGCGCCGCATGACCAACCCGGACGGCGCGCGGGACCGTCCCTGCGCCTGGGAGCGGAAGCATCTGGTGCAGGCCGCCGCACTGGCCCTGGAGGCGGCGGGCTGCCCGCCCGGGCCCGGCGGATATCGGGTGGACGAGACTCCGCAGCCCGAGGCCGTCGCCGTGCGCGAGGCGGCGGCGGACGGGCTGCGGGCGTGCGCGACGGCCCTGGAGGCCGCGGGCTGGCAGGTCAGTGAGCACGCCGAGCGGCCCGGGGGCGCGCGCTATCTCCTCGCCTCGCCCCGGAGAAGCTAGACAATCTTGCAGTGACCGTGTTGAACCGTTGAAGGGAATGTCGTGGCGGAGCCGTTTTCCGTGAGCATCAGCGTCCGTGGGTACGAGACGGACTCGCAGGGCCACTTGAACCAGGCCGTCTATCTCCAGTACGCCGAGCACGCCCGCTGGTCGGTGCTGCGCGCGGCCGGCATCGAGCAGGCCGATCTGCTCGCCAAGGGGGTCGGCCCGGTCGCCCTGGAGAACACCATCCGCTACTTCAGCGAGCTGCGCGCGGGCGACGAGGTGGAGGTGAGCTGCGTCTTCGTGTGGGGCGAGCGCAAGACGTTCCGCATCGAGCAGACGATCCGCAAGACGGACGGCACGAAGGCCGCCGAGCTGCACTCCATCGGCGGCCTCCTGGACCTGAACGAACGGCAGATGGTGGCCGACCCCCGCGAGTACTTCAGAGCGCTGGCGAATGACCCGGCCGTGATCGGCCTCTGACCGGCCCTTGACCGGCCTTCGGCAGCATGGCAGTTGGGGCGCCGGCCCGGGTGGCGGGAACTAGATTGGCTGGTGATCGTTCTTTCAAGCAGTAAGCAGGCCCGCTCACCCCCAGGAGGCTCCCGTGCCGGACCGCGACCCCCAAGCCGACGCCGCCGCGGACATACGCGCGCGCATCGACACCAGCACGCCGCACTCCGCGCGCTTCTGGAACTACTTCGTGGGCGGCAAGGACAACTACGAGAAGGACCGCGAACTCGGCGATCACATCAAGCAGATCCACCCCGGCCTGGTCGACGTGGCGCGCCTGAGCCGGCACTTCCTGGGCCGCGCGGTCCGGTATCTGGCGACGGAGCAGGGCATCCGCCAGTTCCTCGACATCGGTACGGGCCTGCCGACAGCCGACAACACGCACGAGGTCGCGCAGCGCGTCGCCCCGGACTCCCGGATCGTGTACGTGGACAACGACCCGCTCGTCCTGGCCCACGCCCGCGCGCTGCTCACCAGCACGCCCGAAGGCGAGACCGCGTACATCGACGCCGACCTCTACGCCCCCGAGGCCATCCTGGAGGCCGCGAGCGCGACCCTGGACCTCTCCCGTCCGGTCGCCCTGATGATCCTCAACACCCTTGGCCACGTGGCGGATTACGAGCAGGCGCACGAGCTGGTGTCCCGGCTGATGGCGGGCCTGCCGTCCGGCAGCCATCTGGTGATCAGCGACAGCACCGCCACCAGCGACGGCATGATCGCGGCGTCGAACGCGTACAACAAGAGCGGCGCGATCCCCTATTACGTCCGCGGCGTCGAGGAGATCGGCGGCTTCTTCGACGGCCTGGAGCTGGTGGAGCCCGGCGTCTGCCAGGTCACCCGATGGCGCCCGGACTCCGGCTCCGCGGACACGACGCCGGTCGACGCGTACGGCGCGGTGGCCCGCAAGCCATAGGTCTCTCCGGAGCGGCGGGGGCTACGCGTCCACCAGCCCCCGCCGCTCGTCATAGTCCGCACGCGACTGCGCGATCGTCACCCGGTGCCGCTCCGCCCACCCCGTCAGGGACAGCAGCGTGCCGTGCAACTCCTGGGCGACCGTCGTCAGTTCGTACTCCACCTTCGGCGGTACCGTCGGATGCACCGTGCGCGTGAGCAGGCCGTCGCGCTCCAGATTCCGCAGGGTGAGGGTCAGCATGCGGCGGCTGATGCCGTCGATGCTGCGCTCCAGCTCCGTGAAGCGGATGGGGCCGTGGGCCGCCGCGACCAGGATCGGGACGCTCCATTTCCCGACCACCCTGTCAAGAACTTCCCGCACGGGGCACGCCTGCGCGTTCACCACCTGCGAGGTAACACCGGTGTTCCCATGGGACATTGAAGTGCCTCCTTCTCCCGGCCTCCATGGTCACCCACGATGAGTCCCGTTACAAGTCGTGCACCTATGCAGTTCATGGAGGTTTTCATCGTGTCCGAGGCCAGGGCTCAGGCCCCATCCACCACACCACGCTCCCGCCGGGCGTCGCTCGCCGTGCTCTCCTCGGGGCTCCTGATGACGATCATCGACGGCAACATCGTGACCGTCGCGATGCCCGCCATCCAGAGCGATCTCGGCTTCTCGGCGCCGGGCCTCGCGTGGGTCGTGAACGCCTACCTCATCGCCTTCGGCGGTCTGCTCCTGCTCGCCGGGCGGATCGGTGATCTCATCGGCCGCAAGCGGATGTTCGTCTCGGGCCTCGCCGTGTTCACCGCGGCGTCCGTGCTGTGCGGGGTCGCCACCGACCAGGGTCTGCTGATCGCGGCACGCGCCGTGCAGGGCGTCGGCGGGGCGATGACATCGGCGGTCGTACTGGGCATGCTGGTGGCGCTCTTCCCCGAGCCGCGCGAACAGGCAAGGGCCATCGCTGTGTTCAGCGCGGTCGGCGCGGCGGGCGGCGCGCTCGGCACATTCCTCGGCGGGGCGCTCACCGAGGCCCTCAACTGGCACTGGATCTTCCTGATCAACCTGCCGATCGGGGTCGTCGCGCTCGTCGCGGCGGTACGCGTCCTCGCGAACGACCGCGGCACGGGCCTCGCCGGGGGCGCCGACTATCCGGGCGCGGCGCTCGTCACCGGCGCGCTGATGCTCACCGTCTACACGATCGTCGGCTCCGCCGAGCACGGGACGCCCGCGACGCTCGCGCTCGCCGCCCTCTCCCTCGCCCTGTACGCCGCGTTCGCCGTGCGCCAGGCCCGCACGGCCCGGCCCCTGCTGCGCCTGCGCGTCTTCCGCTCTCGCGTCCTGACCGGCGCCAACGCCGTGCAGATCATGATGATCGCGGGCATGTTCGGCTTCCAGTACATCGGCGCGCTCTACTTCCAACGGGTGCTCGGCTACGGCGAGTTGAAGACCGGCTTCGCGTTCCTGCCCGCGCCGATCGTCATCGGCGTCCTGATGGTGGGTCTGTCCGCCAGGGTGATCGGCCGCTTCGGCCCCTACCGTTCGCTGCTCGCGGGCCTGGTCCTCATCACGGCCGGTCTCGCCCTCCTCGGCCGCCTGCCCGCCGACGGTTCGTACGTCGTCGACGTACTCCCCGCGATGCTGTTGCTCGGCGCCGGGTTCGCGGCGGCGATGCCCGCCGTGACGGGGCTCGCGATGTCAGGGGCGCGCGAGGAGGACGCGGGCCTGGCCTCCGGGCTCTTCAACACCACGCAGGTGGTGGGCGGTTCGCTGGGCCTGGCCGTGCTGACCACGCTTGCCGCGAGCCGCACGGAGGGCCTGCTCGCGGACGGCGGGCAGACCGTGGCGGCCACGGCCGACGGCTACCGGCTCGCCTTCTGGGTGGCCACGGGCATCGCGGCGGCGGGCCTCGCCCTGGCGGCGACGCTGCTGCGACCGGGGCGCGGAACGACCGCATCCGATGACACCGCCGCTGCCGCTGCCACCGCAACTGCCGCCACCGAGCAGCAGGGCGAGCCGGAGCGCCGCGAGCCCACGACGGTGTGAACCAGCTGTTAGACCGATCCGGGTACTCCTCTTGCCTCACGACCAGCCGGGCCACTACGGTCCGGCCAGCCGTGAATCTACGCGCGTCGCACACCGATCGAGAGGTCCCTGACCATGCGTAAGACCGTTCTGACCGCAATGACCGCACTGGGCACGGGAATTGCCCTGGCGCTCAGCACCGGACTGTCCGCGGCGCAGCCCGAGACCGGCCGGTGGCAGCAGGTCGGGGACGACGTGAAGTCCGGCATCAGTGGGCTGACCGTCACCTCTCGTTCGGGTGACGATCTCCGCGCCCTCGTCGTACGCGACAACAAGCGGCCCGGCGAGAACCGCATCGCCGAAGTGACCCACCGCCCCGGCCGGCCCGCCGAGGTCGCCGCGATGACGTGGCTGAGCGGCGCCGAGCCCGTCGACCTGGAGGCGGTCGACGCGGTGCCGGGGACGTCCGACGAGTACGTGGCCGTGGCGAGCCGCGGGCTCGCCTACCACCTCAAACTGACCGACGCCGGGGAGGCCGTACGCGTCCTGGACATCGCCCCGCTGCCCGCGATCGGAGCGGGCGACGACTTCGAGAGCTTCACGCTGACCTCACGGAACGGGAAGACGGCGGCGCTCTGGGCGGACCGCGGCGAAGGCGCGGACCGTCCCGCGACGCTGTACGCGGCTGCGTTCTCGGTCAATTCCTACGGTGAGTCGAAGTTCGGCGCGGTGAAGAAGGCGACCCTCCGCGCGCCCTACCCGAAGGGGAACGTGCGTCACGCCTCGGACATCGAGGTGACCAAGTCGGGCCGCATCCTTGTCAGTTCGGCGTCGGATGCCGGTGACGACGGGCCGTTCGACTCCGCGGTGAGTGACGCGGGCAAGCTGAGGGTCACCTCCGCGGGGAAGGTGCGTCTTTCCGTCGACAGGTCGCCCGAGCTCCTGGAGACGTTCGAGGGTCACAAGATCGAGGCGCTGCGCTGTCTCCCCGGCTCCGGCCTCGCGGCCCTCGGCACGGACGACGAGAACGCGGGAGGCTCCCTCACCACGCGCCGGCTCTGCGACTGACCTCGGCGCCTTCTGCCCGCCGGTAGAGCCGGCCGACCGCCGCGCACTGCAGGGCCATGGACACCGCCATGGCCACGCAGACGCCCGGCAGTCCCTGATCCAACAGGGCGTAGGCGAGGGCCAGTTGGGCCGCCACCCCGCCTGCCGTGATGCGGGCGAGGGCCGGGCTTCCGCCGCTGCCCTCGAACACACCGCCCAGCGCGATGAAGCAGGCCAGCAGCACCAAGTACGGTCCCAGGCACCGCAGATAGAGCGCCCCGGCGGCGGCCACCTCACCCTCGGCGCCGAAGCCCCGCATGATCCACGGACCGGCGACGAGCAGCAGCAGCGCGGCCGTAAGACCCAACACACCCGCGACCAGCAGCACTTGGCGCCCGACTGCCCGCCGCTCGTGACGTCCTGTACCCATCAGGTGGGCGGTGTGGATGGCCGCGGCCTGGCGCACGGAGTAGAAGGCCATCGTCGCCAGATACATCGCCTTGGTCGCGATGCCGTACGCGGCGACCTCGCCCACGCCGATCCTGGCGACGACCGCGACCAGCGCGAGCGCGCCCGTCATCCGGAGCACGAAGTCCGCGGACATCGGAAGCCCCGTCGCCACCGTCCTGCGGGCGTCGGCCGCCAGTCGCTCCAACCCGGACCTCTGGAGGGGCACTTCTCCCCGCAGTACGTCGTTCCGCCGCAGCGCCGCGAGACCCCAGAGCAACGCGACCGTCCGGCCGATGACCGTGGCGATCGCCGCCCCGCGCACGCCGAGTCCGAGCCCGAGGATGAACAGCGGGTCCAGGACGAGGATCAGGCCGTTGGCCAGCAGGGCGAGGCGCATCGGAGTGCGGGTGTCTCCCGCGCCCTTGAGGATTCCGTCGACGACGTTCGTGGCGAAGTACACGGCCATGCCCGGCAGTGCGATCGCGAAGTAGCCGGTCGTCAGGGCGAGCGCGTCGCCATCGCCTCCGCCGAGGACCAGCCGGGCCAGCGGCTCCCGGCACAGATAGCCGCCGATGGCGACGACGGGCGTGATCAGCGCCCACAGCGTCCAGCCGCCGCGCACCGCGGACCGTACAGCCGCCTGGTCCCGCGCCCCTCTGGCCCGTGCGACCAGGACCGTCGTACCGGACCCTGCCATGAGGATGACGCCGAGCAGCAGGTTCTCGACGTTCGTGGCGACGGCCACCGCGGCGACCGCGGGACCGCCGAGGCGGGCCACCCAGACCATGTTGATGATCCCGGCCGTGACCCCGGCGAGCAGCTCGAAGTAGACCGGGTACGCGAGCGACACCAGCCGTCCGCGATGTTCCTTCGGACCCACCATTCCCCCTCTTTCCGCTGTACCTCGTTTCGAGGTACAGCGGAAAGAGATAGCATCGACCGCACGGCAGGACAAGGGCTGGACAAGAGAAGGGGCTCAACTCACGTGCTGGAGCTGTCGATCCTGGGCTTCCTCCACGAGGAACCCCTCCACGGCTACGACCTCAAGACCCGCATCCAGGGCCTCAGCGGGCACATCCGCCCGGTGAGCGACGGCGCGCTCTATCCGGCGATCACCCGTCTGGTGAAGGCGGGCCTCGTCGAGCAGCACACCGAGCCGGGCAAGAGCGCCGCGCCCCGCCGGATCCTCTCCCTCACGGAGGCCGGGCACGGCGAACTGCGCGCCCGGCTCCGGGACCCCAAGGACGCCGAAATCACCGATGGGCAGCGCTTCTTCACCCTGCTCGCGTTCCTGCGCCACCTCCCCGACCCGGCGGAGCAGGCCGCCGTGCTCCGCCGCCGCAAGGCCTTCCTGGACACTCCCGCGAGCTTCTTCTACCGCGACGGGAAGCCGGTGACGGCGGAGGAGGCACCCGACCTCTTCCGTCAGGGCATGCTCCGGATCGCCCGCGCCACCGGCACGGAGGAGAAGAAGTGGCTGGCCGAGGCCATCGAAGCCCTTGAGGCATCCGCCCGGGAGGCCGGGCGCGGCTGACGGTTCGGTGGAGCTCAGGGCCGCTGGGCGGCCACCAGCTCCCGGGCCTCCTCGTCCGTCGCGACCGAGGGCGGGGAGCCCTCCAGGGGCTTGCGGGCCGTCTCCTTCATCGCGGCCACCGCGATGATGCCGACCAGACCCGCGAGCATCGTGTAGAACGCGGGCATCAAGTCGTTGCCGGTCGCGCCGATCAGAGCGGCGACGACCAGCGGGGTCGTACCGCCGAAGAGCGAGACCGAGATGTTGAAGCCGATGGACAGCGAGCCGTAGCGGACGTCCGTGGGGAACAGGGCCGGCAGCGACGAGGACATGGCGCCCAGGTAGCAGACCAGGGCGAGGCCGAGGATGAGCAGGCCGGTGAAGACCGCCACCGTCCCGCCCTGCTTGATGAGGAGGAAGGCCGGCAGGGCCAGGACGAAGAAGCCCACCGAGCCCGCCATCAGGACCGGCTTGCGGCCGACGCGGTCGGAGAGGCGGCCGACGGAGTTGATGAGCGCCATCAGGATCAGCATGACGAGCACGATGGACATCAGGCCGCCGGTCTCGCCGAAGCCGAGCTGTGTCAGATAGGTCGGCATGTACGACAGCAGCATGTAGTCGGTGACGTTGAACGCGGCGACCAGCGCGATGCACAGCAGCATCGCCCGCCACTGGCCGAAGAAGGAGTCCTTGAATGACTTCTTCTGGCGCTCGGCGGCCGGTCCGCTCTCCGCCTCCGCCATCTTCTGGAATGCGGGCGACTCGTCGAGCTTCAGCCGCAGGTAGAGACCGATGAGGCCGAGGGGCGCCGCCACCAGGAACGGGATGCGCCAGCCCCAGGACTGCATGGCGTCGTCGCTGAGCCACATGGTCAGGGTGGTGACGAGCACCGCCGCGACGGTGTAGCCGATGAGGGTGCCGAACTCCAGGAAGGAGCCCCAGAATCCGCGGCGCTTGTCGGGCGCGTACTCGGCGATGAAGGTCGCGGCGCCGCCGTACTCACCGCCCGTGGAGAAGCCCTGCACCATGCGGCACAGGACGAGGAGGACCGGGGCCCAGACGCCGATGGTGGCGTAACTGGGGATCAGACCGATGGCCAGGGTCGCCGTCGACATCATGATCATGGTCAGCGCGAGGATCTTCTTGCGGCCCACGCGGTCGCCGAGCGGCCCGAAGAACATGCCGCCGATGGGGCGTACGAGGAACGCGGCGGCGAAGGTGGCCAGGGAGGAGAGGGTCTGCGCGGTGTCGTTGCCGGAGGGGAAGAACTCCTTGCCGATGATCACCGCGAGGTAGGCGTAGACGCCGAAGTCGTACCACTCCATGGCGTTGCCCAGGGCGGTCGCCTTCACCGCCCGCTTGACCTGGGCCTCTTCGGTGACGGTGATGTCCGACTGGCGCAGGCGCGGGTTCTTCCGGCGGTGGATCGCGCGGAAGAGCGCACGGTGCCTGGCTATGGCCTCCGGAGCGGGTGCTGGTGTTTCGGGGGCTTCGGGGGCGCTCACGGGGCAGTCACCTTCTTGGTCGGCAATGATCTGTCATCGACCGTCTGACCTGGGAAGTCAAAGATCGACGAACGGTCGTCTGCCCAGCCGGGCGTCGATCAACACTGCCAATTCCGAGGACCGGAAGGTGCCCGCCATTGGTCCTCACAGCAGGGGCCCCAAGTCCTGACTTCCCAGGACTTGGGGCCCGATTGACCCCGGCGGAGGAGCCGTGGTCCGCTCAGCGCGCGTACAGCTGTGTCGCGGGCACGATCTGCTGCTCCTGTCCGGGGCTGGACCAGAGCAGCTTCATGTGGGCCTCGCCGGTCTGTTCCGCGTACTCGACCTTGATCGTGTGCCGCTTCCCGGCGGTGAGGGCGACCTGACCCTTGTCGATCTTCGGCTCGTGCGGTGTCCACGAGTCGATGACGAGCTTGCCGTCGACCCACACCCGCGCCATGTCATCAGAGACGGTCGTCAGCGTGTACGTCTCCGAGCGGCGCGGCTCCAGCTTCCCTGTCCAGCGGACGCTGAACTTGTCGGAGGGGATGCTCGCCGCGGGTGAACCCTCGTACTTCCAGGCGTGGTTGACGGACCGGTCGGTGCGGGTGATCTTCGGGGTGCCGCTCAGGTCCGCGTTGTCGAAGATCTCCTGTTTCAGGCCCTTGCCCTTGCCGGGCCGTGCTGTCGGCCCCGGGTCCACCGTCAGCTCGATGACCGTGGCGGTGTCGTTGGTCGCGGCGCCGGACGGCTTCAGGTCGATGCCGTCGCCGGACTTGGTGACGGTCACCTTCTGGTCGCTGCCGAGCACCCGCGCCGACGTGACATCGAAGTCCGTATGGGCCTTCAGGTGCAGGGCGGTACCGGACGCCGGCCACTGGGTGACCGCCGCGTACAGCTTGTCGCCCTTGCGGCTGACCGAACCCCAGGACGGCTCATCGACGAGTCCGCCGAAGCGGGCGCCGAACACCGCGTTGCCCTGGCCCGACGTACGCAGCCAGTCGCCCATCTGCTTCAGGCGGTCGACGGAGGGCTGCGGGACGCGGCCGCGGGCGTCGGGGCCCACGTTCAGGAGGTAGTTGCCGCTGCGGGACGTCGTGGAGAGGAGGTTCTTGACCAGGGTGGACGACGACTTCCAGTTGGTGTCGTAGCGCGCGAAGCCCCAGTGGCCGTTGAGGGTCATGCAGGATTCCCAGAGCTGGCCGTCGACCGGGGCGCCGGGGATCTCCTGCTCGGGGGTGCCGTAGTCGCCGTCGACCACGCGGCGCTTGCCGACGCGGTTGTTGATGACGAGGTCGGGGTCGAGGTCGCGGAGGTAGGCCTCCAGCTTCTCGCCGTCCCTCGCCGTCCAGGGGTTGTTGGGCTTGTCCGTGTCCCACTCGCCGTCGAACCAGAGCAGGGCGGGGTCGTAGTTGTCCACCAGCTCCTTGAGCTGGGCACGCATCCGCTTCTCGTACTTGGGGAAGGTCGCCGGGTCGGGGAAGTCCGGGTCGCGCCAGTCCCAGATCGAGTAGTAGAAGCCGAGCTTGATGCCCGCGTCGTCGGATGCCTTCTTCAGCTCGGCGAGGATGTCGCGGTTCTTGTCGAAGGAGGAGTGGTCGCGCAGGTTCCAGTCGTTGACCTTCGTGGGCCACATCGCGTAGCCCTCGTGGTGCTTCGATGTGATGACGATGTAGCGCATCCCGGCGTCCTTGGCCGCCTTGACCACGGCCTTGGCGTCGAAGTCGGCCGGGTTGAACGTCGCGGCCTGCTTCTCGTACTCGGCCTTCGGGATGTCGCACTGGCGCTGGATCCACTCGGCGTCACGGCAGAGGGAGCCGTCGGCCTTCTTGTACTCGCCCTCCAGGTTGGAGTACGCGCCGAAGTGGATGAACATGCCGAAGCGGTCCTGCCGGAACCAGCTGGTGCGATCGGCGGTGAAGGGGTCGTCGGTGGCGTGGTCGGTTCCGGGGCCCGCGGCGGCCGGGGGTTCCGTCGGCGCGGCGACCGCCGTGGGGACGGCTGTCGCGGCGAGGGCCGAGGCGAGGAGCAGGGCGATCCCGGCGACTCTTCGCCGGGTGCGGCTCAGCTGTGTGCGCATGGGGGCGGCTCCCTGAGGTTGACGGGTCGCTCGGGAACGTAGGGTTGAATACATCGGATGTCAATGCGCCCAACTGACCCTGATGGGGCGGATGTTGGCGTGATCACGCGACATCGCTCCGATGACTGACCCCCGGGTCACCCCCAGGTCGCCCCCGAGCCACCCTCGCCACCCACCCCTTAAAGCTTTCAAGCGAATTGCGGTCGGTCCGGGTCGGCCCGAGTCAGCCCGAGTCAGCCAGCGAAAGGAATCTGTGACTCCGATAAACCCGCCGCACAACACCCCTTCCGCTATTGACTATTCACCGGAAGAGCCTTTGTGAGAGTGGTGTAGCATCGGATCAGGCAGATAAATCGTCGACGATTGAAATCAGCCAACGGGGGCCCTCATGTCATCGATAAAGATCCTGCTTGTCGACAGCGAACAACTCGTCCTCGAAGGATTCCGCAAGCTTCTCGACGGGTTTACGGAATTCTCCGTGGTGTCCATCGCCCACGACGCCGCCACCGCCCTTGAGCACTTACGCGGGCACCGTCCGCAGATCGTCGTGATGGGACTGGGCGTGCCCGGAACGGGCGGCGTGGACGCGATCCGCGCCATTCGCCGCGAGTCCGGCCACGTACGCATCGTCATCCTCTCCTCCAACCAGCAGCCGGTCTATATGCGCGAGGCCTTCGTGGCCGGGGCCAACGCCTATCTCTCCCGCAGCATCGACGCGGACGAACTGCGCGGGACGCTCCTCGCGGTGCACCGCGACGGCGCCGCGTTCACCGCGGCCACCGCGGGCCCGCTCCTGCAGCTCATGTCGGGCCGCCACCGCGGCGACGACGCGGCCCTGTCGACGCTGACCGAGCGCGAGCGGCAGATCCTGTCCCTGGTCGCCGACGACCACGAGACCGACTGCATCGCCACGGCTCTGGGCATTCGCCCGAAGACCGTGCGCAACTATCTGAGCCGTATCTACGCCAAATTGGGCACCCCCAATCGCGTCCAGACCGTCCTGTACGCGAAACGCTCTTTAGGCCGCCATGGAGGACTCGCGACGGACCCGTGACACACAGGACGGGAATCTCCCTGACATCACTGCGGAACACGCCTCAATTACCCGCGCAATTGGCCCGTTCATTACGCTTCCTGTACGACATCGGCCACCGCCCTGCACCATGCCGCGCCCGCATCGGCCAGCGCGACGGGGAAGGCCATGAAGGTGAACGCGCCGCCCGGCGGGAGGTCTCGCAATCTGGCCAATCCCTCAATCTGGATGAATTCGCGTTTCCTGCCATGGATATGCGTGGGCCAGAGAGCCGCGGGATCTCCGGTCCCGTAGAAGGACTCCACCATCGGACGGGCGGGCCCGTCGAAACTCCAGCAGTCCGTGCCTAGCACTTTCACCCCGAGATCCAGCAGATGGTCGACGGCCTCGGGAGTGATGGCGGTGGACTCCGTGTAGTAGGCGGGAGTGCCCAGGCGCAGATCCGAGTCGGTGCGGAAGAGCACCACCGTCCCCGGAACCACCTCCGAACCGGCCGCGCGCAACGCCTCCTTGACGTCACGGGCCGTGACGCGCCCCCCGCACTCCCGCACGTCGAGGACGACACCGGGCCCGCGGAACCACTCCAGTGGCAGGTCGAGGACCTTCTTGGCGGGCCTGCCCGCGCACTCGGGGCCGTAGTGGAAGGGCGCATCCACGTGCGTGCCCTGGTGCACGGACATCCGGTAGAACTCGTTCGAGAGGAAGCAGCCGTCGGGCAGGTCGCGTACGCGCAGCCTGCGGGCTCCGGTCAGCCAGCGCCAGTAGTTGCGCCGCCGGTCCGTGCGGCTGTCCCCCGGTAACGCCCTGATTCTGCGCGACAGATGGCGAATGCCGTCCCGGTGGAGCCACTGCTCGAACTCCACGCCGGGTGCGCGGCGGCTGATGGGGATGCTCAGGTCTACATACATGAGTCGGGTGCACCTCTCTCGTTCTGTGTCGGTGACGCTGTAGGTGGCGCTGTCGGTCGCGCTGTAGGCGGCGCTGTAGGTCACGCTCACGCGGCGTAGGTGAGCAGGCGGCGGATCGCGGCCGCCGACGTATGGCCGTACGTCTGCCTGGCCCGGCCGAGAAGGCGGCGTACGTCCATCGCGTACTCCTGTGTGCCGGTCGTCTCCAGGGCGAACGACGCGAGCACGCAGCCCAGTTGGGCCGATCGCTCGAACGGTGCGCCCTGGGCGAGCCCGGCGACGAGGCCCGCCCGGAACGCGTCCCCCGCCCCGCTCGGCTCGGCCACGGTGACCGAGCCGGGAGCGGGGACGAGGGACGGCTCATGGCCGGCGCGCTCGATTCGCACCCCGGCGGCGCCGAGCGTGGTCACCCACGCCCCGACCCGTTCGAGGATCCGCGGCCCGCTCCAGCCGGTTGCTTCGCGTAGCCGCACCGAATCGCCCCCGTCGGTGAAGAGGCAACTCGCTCCCTTGATCAGGTACTTGAGGTCCGCGCGGCCCATCCCTCCGATCTGCCACGAAGGGTGGGCCACGAACGGCAGCCCCAGCGCACGGCACTCCCCGGTGTGCCGGAGCATCGCGGCCGGATCGCCCGGCTCGACCACCACGAGACCGAGACCGCCCGTGCGCTCCACGACGGAACGCAGCGAGAGGGTGGACGAGGCCCCCATGGCTCCCGGCCGGAAGGTGCTGACCCGCACCCCCTCCAGGTCGGTCGTGCACACGTACCGCGCGGTGTGCTCGCCCGGCACGACGAGCACGGACTCGGTGTCGACCCCGTGCTGCTTGAGCCACACCTGGTAGTCGGCGAAGTCCGAGCCGGCCGCGCCGACCAGGACCGGGTCGAGGCCGAGGCGGCCGAGGCCGAGGGCGACGTTGGCGGCTGCGCCGCCCCGGCGTATCTCGAGCCGCTCGGCGAGGAAGGGCAACGACGCGACGTGCGGCCGGCCCGATGCTCCTGACGGCTCCAGGAACCGGCCCGGGAAAGTCATGAGGTGGTCCATCGCGATGACCCCCGTAACGGCGATGGGCACGGAGACTTCAGACCCCGGACTCGATCTTCCGCTTGATGCCCGCCTGGTTCTGCCGCGTGTGCAGCTGCATGCGCTCCACGACGGTCGGCAGCGGGACATCAAAGGCGTCGTCGACCTCGAAGTCCTGGACCCAGGTCATCAGGGTTCCCTCGGGCACCTGCCGGTAGCTCCACCTGAGGTGCATGTAGCGGAACGGGAAGAGCGGATCGCGCCGCTCGGCGACCGCCGTGAGCTCGCGGTGGTCCAGGAGCCGCCAGGAACTCCAGGTCGAGCCCTCGGGGTTGGTCAGCTCGAAGAGGATCTCGGTCCAGCGGCCGTCCCGCTCCTGCGAGACCACCTTGGCGTGCTGGTACTCGTCGAAGAGGTCGGGCCAGCGGGCGATGTCGTTGGTGGTCTCGAAGACGCTCAGGGCGTCGGCCTCGATGACGACACTGTTCTCGATCCTGGGCATCGTCTCAGCTCCCCACCGTGGCGGCGCCGGCCGACAGCAGGCGCCCCACACAGTCGACGAGGTCACCGAAGGTGCGGAAGCCGCCCTCGGCGTCGGCGTCGATGCTGACGCCGAAGTGCTGTTCGAGGGCTACGACGATCTCGACCAGCTCGGTCGAGTCGATGTCGAGGTCTTCGGCAAGGCGCTGCCCGTCGGCCAGCTCCTCGTTCTCGAAGCCGGCACCGCGCATGACGGTGACCACGTTCTCGCGGATGTCCATGTAACTCACGTACTCCTCACGTTGGTTGGATGCTCTGGGAGGGTCAGTCGGCGACCGCGATCGCCACGGCCACGCCCGCCTCGTGCGAGATGCTCACGTGCAGCCCGCTGTAGCCGGCGCGCCGGAAGGCCTCAGCGGCCCGGCCTGTCAGCCGGGGCACGGGTGCGCCCGACGCGTCGCGGCCGATCTCGACGTCGCGCCAGCCCAGGCCCTCGCCGTGGCCGCCGAGGGCCTTGCGCACGGCCTCCTTGGCGGCGATGCGGCCCGCCATGCAGGAGGCCCGGTGGCGGGGCGACGCGCCCTCGCACAGGGCCAGTTCGTTGACCGTGAAGAACCGCTCCACGAGCCGCCGGCCCCGCCGCTCGGCCATCGCGCGCAGACGCTCGACGTCGACGATGTCGATGCCCACCGCGCGGATCCCGGACGACCGGGGCAGGGCACTCCACGCGGTCAACGCCTCAGCAACAGACATGCGTTGACACCTCCCAGGCCGCGCGAGACCACCAGCGTGTGCTCACAGTCGCCCGCCGGACGCGCCTGTCCCGCGACCAGGTCGAGGTCGATGCCGGGAGCCGGGCGTTCCAGGTTCACGGTCGGCGGCAGCACCCCGTCGCGCATCGCCCGCAGGGCGAGCGCCACGTCGGCCGGCGCCGCGGCCCCCAGGAGGTGGCCGAAGCCCGACTTGGGTGCGGTGACGGGGAGTTGGCGTGCGGTGCTGGGGCCGAACGCCTCGTGCAGCGCGTATCCCTCCGTGACGTCCTCGAACGGGACGCCCGAGCCGTGCGCGAAGACCGCTCCGATGTCGCCGCCGGAGATCCCGGCGCGTTCCGTCGCCGTCCGCATGGCGCGGCCCAGGATCTGCCCGGTCGGCTCGACCGTGTAGTACGGCATGTAGCCGTCGGTGCTCACGCCCCAGCCGGCCAGTTCGCCCAGGATCCGCGCCCCGCGCCGCTCGGCGTGCTCGCGGCGCTCCATGACCAGGAACACCGCGCCCTCGCCGAAGACGCTGCCGCCGTGGCCCGCGTCGAACGGCCGGTACAGCTCGTGCGGGGCGAGCGAGCCGCGGGACTTGGCGCCGAGCCCGCTGGTCTCCATGCAGAGCCAGCCGTACGGGGAGAGGGGCGCCTCCACGCCGCCCGCGATCACGATGTCCGCGCGGTCGCGCAGGAGCGCCTCGGCCCCGCCGATCAGCGCGTACGCTCCACTGGCCCGGTCGGCGACGAACGTACGCGCCGGGCCCTTGATCCCCTGGTCGATGCAGATGTTGCCCTGTGGCGCGGCGGGGAACCAGGCGGTCGCCTGATAGGGGCTGACCGCGCGCGGCCCGTCGGTCCACAGGTGGCGCAGCTCGCGCTCGGCGAACTCCCAGCCGCCCAGGATGTTTCCGACCATGACGCCGGTCCGCTCGGCGGATGCCTCTTCGCCGACGGTGACGCGGGCGTCCGCGAGTGCCTGCCGCACGGCGTGCACGGACAGGTGCGTGAAGCGGTCGGTGCGCTTGACGAAGCGGGACGGGAGTTCGGCGCCCGCGTCGAAGTCGGCCTGGCCCGCCGCCGACGTGGCGTACTCCGAGGCGTCGAAGCGGTCGATGGCGGCGACCCGCGGGACGCCTTCGCGTGCACTGTCCCAGAGGGGGTCGATGCCGGTACCCGCGGGCGTGACCGCGCCGATGCCGGTGATGACGACGCTCATCGGTGCGCCCCTTTCCGCACGGCCCGCGTGACGAGCGCGGCGTGCAGCCCCGCGAATCCGCTGGCGCCCTTGAGGATGGCCTCGCCGTGCCACGGGCGGCCTTCGCCCGGGACGTAGTCGAGGTCACAAGTGGGGTCGGGGGTCTCGTAGTTGGCGGTCGGGTGGACGAAGGAGTGCTTGCCCGCGAGGGCGCAGAGCACGATCTCCATGGCGCTCGCGGCGGCCAGCGCGTGGCCGACCATGGACTTCGCCGAGTTCACCGGGATCTGCCGGGCGCGCTCGCCGAGGGCGAGCTTGAGGGCGCTGGTCTCGCAGGTGTCGTTCTGCGGGGTCGAGCTGCCGTGCGAGCTGACGTGGTCGATGTCCCGCGGACGCAGGCCGGCCTCCGCGACGGCCTGTGTCATGGCGCGGGTCAGGTCCTCGCCGTCGGAGAGCAGATCGGTCATGTGCGCGGCGTTCGAGGTGTGCGAGAAGCCGTCGACCGTCAGGTAGGGCACGGCGCGCCGGCGCTCGGCGTGCTCCCGCGACTCCATGACGACGATGCCGCAGCCCTCGCCGAGCACGAAGCCGTCACGGCCCGCGTCGTACGGGCGTGACGCGGCCTCGGGTCGGTCGCTGTGGGCGCGCGAGAGGCAGTTGATGATCTCGAAGGACGCCACCGTCACCGGGGTGATGGGCGCCTCCGTGGCCCCCGCGATCATCACGTCCGCCTCCCCGTGGCGGATCGCCTCGTAGGCGTGGCCGATCGCGTCGACGCCGCCGATGCACCCCGTCGACAGGGTCACGCACGGGCCCTGCATGCCCAGCAGGGCCGAGAGGATCGTGCCGGGGGTGTTCGACATGGACGCGAGGTACAGATCGCGCCCGGCCTTCCCCGGGTCGACGGGCCCCCGCCCCTCATCGGTGACCCGCAGGAACTCCTCCTCCATCTTCGGGGTGCCGCAGACCGCCGTGGACAGTGAGAGTCCGGCGCGCTCCGGGTCGTAGGCGCCCCGGTCGAGTCCGGCGTCCCGTACGGCTTGGTACGCGGCCGCGACGGCGAACTGCGTGTACCGGTCGAGGCGTTGCACCTCGGGCGGCAGCGCCGGTATCTGCTCCTCGAATCCGGCGACCTCGGCGATCGCGTCCGACTCGAAGTCGAAGTCTCCGAAGAGCGCCGAACTCGTGATGTCGGAAAGAGGTTTGGTGACACTCTTTCCCGCGGAGATTGTTTCCCATAATGCTTCTGTTCCGATTCCGGCCGGGCTGACCACGCCCAACCCGGTGACCACCACTTCTCGCACTGCTTCTGGCACGTGAACCACTAACGCCTTTCTCCTGTCAGGACGGTGATGAGACCGGGTGTGACGGACTCCTTTGCCGTCACCCCGTATTTCTCCATGACCGCGCGGTACGCGGATTCCTCCTGGACCCCGCCCGCCTCGGTGTTCACCAGGAGGCTGAGCGCGATCATCGGGCGGTGCAGGGCGGGCCGCCCCGGCTCCTGGCGCATGACGTCGACGATCAGCAGGGTGCCGCCGGGCCGCAGCAGCCGTGCGCACTCCTGGACGAGGCGTTCGGTGGCGTCCGGGCCGGCGAAGCGACTCAGGTGGGCGAGCACGACGGTGTCGAAACACCCCTCGGGGAAGGGCGCCTTGGGGAAGTCGTCGGCGTAGTCCCTGGTGAAGTCGGCGGGGACGAAGCGGAACCGCTCCGCCACGCCGAACTCCGCCGCCCGCTCGCGCGCGGCGGTGAGCAGCTCCCGGGAGTCGTGGGCCACCACCCGTGCCTCCGGGTCGGCGGCGGCCAGGGCGATGCCCCACTCCCCCGCGCCCGAGGCGAAGTCCAGGACGCGGCCCGTGTCCCGCGGGGCGAGCTCGCGCACCACGCGGAAGGCGGTGCGCACGCCCACCGGGAAGATCCCGGCGAACATCCCCGGGTAGAGCCCCCGGTTCTCGGGCGCGCCCAGCTCACCGCCGCCGTGGCCGCCGGCCCGCACCAGTTCGGTGAGGCCGCTCCACTGGTCCCATTCCGCGAGTACGTCGGCGAAGTGGTCGCCGAGGTAGCCGCGGGTGCCGTCGACCAGATGGGCACGGGAGGCGTCGGTGAGAGTCCAGCTCTCCTCGGCACCGCCCGCGACCAGGCCGAGCTCCTCCAGGGCGGCGAGCAGGGCGCGCAGCGCGGCGGGGTCGCAGCCCAGCTCGGCGGCGAGGCCCGGCGTGCCGCGCGGGCCCCGGGCGAGGCCGGTGAACACGCCCAGGTCCAGGGCCGTGCCGAGCACTCTGGCGCGGGCGAAGCCGAAGTTCAGGGCGAGGAGCGGGCCGGGGTCCGGCGCGTCCTCGTACGGCGCGAGGGCGCGGCTGTGGGCAGCGGCCGTCGGGGCACTCACTTGCCGCCCTCCAGAAGGCTCACGTACTCGGGGTTCCGCGTGTACTCGTACGGGTCTTCGGAGAGGAACACGTTCCGTACCGGGGGCCGTTCGCAGGGCGCGACGACGAGGAACCGGCAGGTCTGGTCCGGTCCTGTGACGAAGCCGTGGGGTTCGCCCCGGGGGATGAAGATGGCGTCGCCGGGGCCGACTTTCTCGGTCTTGCCGAGCCCGGGCATGACGAGCCCCATCGAGCCTTCGAGCACATAGATCTCGTGCTCCCACTCGTGGTAATGCGGCGGTGTGGAGCCGTTCGGCGAGACCTCGAATTCGGTGAGGACGAAGCGGTCGGCGCCGTCCGGTGTGTCGATGAGTTTCCGGTGAGTGGTCTCCTTCGCTCCGGGTTCGCGGACTATTTCGGCCTTGACCGCGGTCCTGTGCACGCGCTTCATGTGCTGCCTTTCTCCGAATGAGAATCCCGAATGGTTTCCCCGTCTGGTTTCCCGACTGGCTTCCCGACTGGGGCAGGCGCTCTTTTGTGCGGCGCCGCAAATCGAACGTAAGTCAGCGGTACGGAGCGCATCTATGGGCATGGACCGCCGCCGACGCCGGGACTTGGAACCGGAGTCGCCGGGGACGTCGGCCCACGGGGCGGGACAAAGTCCCGGTGAATGCGGGTATCCCTACGTCATGCCCCTAGCCCGCCGCACGTTCCTCTCCGCCCTCGCCGGGACGACCGGCGCCGCCGTCGCCTGTTCCGGCTCGTCCGCCGACGGCGCCCCGACCTCCGAGTCACCCGCGGTCAAGGCCGCCCGGCGGCTGCTGCCCGGACACTGGAAGCAGCTGACGTTCACGACCGCGGGTCCCGCCGACGCCTTCCGGATATCCGGGCGGCGCGGGCGGATAGAGATAGCCGGGCCGAATCCGGCCGTCCAACTCACCGGCCTGCGGCACTACTTGAAGCACACCGCCCACGCGAACATCACCTGGGCGGGCAGTCAGCTGGACCTGCCCGACCGGCTCCCCGGGCTCGACGAACCGGTGACCGGAAGCGCCAACGCCCCGCACCGCTTCGTCCTCAACGACACGAACGACGGCTACACAGGGGCGTACCACGACTGGTCGTACTGGGAGCGCGAGATCGACGTGCTCGCGCTGCACGGCTACAACGAAGTGCTCGTGTACGTCGGCGCCGACGCCCTCTATCACCGCGTGTTCCAGGAGTTCGGCTACTCCGACAAGGTGATGCGCGAGTGGATCCCGTCCCCGGCCCACCAGCCGTGGTGGCTGCTCCAGAACATGTCCTCCTTCCCGCATCCCGTCTCACGCCAACTCCTGGACGCACGAGCCGCGTTGGGGCGCCGGATCACGAACCGACTGCGCGAGCTCGGCATGACCCCGGTCCTCCCCGGCTACTTCGGAACGGTCCCGCCCGGATTCGCCGCGAAGAATCCCGGCGCGAAGACCGTGCCGCAGGGCGACTGGGTCGGCTTCGCGCGGCCCGACTGGCTCGACCCGCGCACCGAGCACTTCGAGCGGGTGGCCGCCGCCTTCTACCGCGCCCAGGACGAGCTGTTCGGGGCGTCGACGATGTACAAGATGGACCTCCTCCACGAGGGCGGAAAGCCGGGCGACGTCCCGGTCCCTGACGCGGCGAAGGCCGTCGAAAAGGCCCTCCGGTCCGCACACCCCGGCGCCACCTGGGTGATCCTCGGCTGGCAGAGCAACCCTCCCAAGGCCATCGTCGACGCCGTCGACAAGTCGAAGATGCTCGTGGTCGACGGCCTCTCGGACCGCTTCCCAAAGATCACCGACCGCGAGTCCGACTGGAACGACACCCCCTACACCTTCGGCTCGATCTGGAACTTCGGCGGACACACGACTCTCGGCGCCAACACCCCCGACTGGGCAGCGCTCTACGAGAAGTGGCGCACCAAGGAAGGCAGCAAGCAGCGCGGCGTCGCCCTGATGCCGGAGGCGGCCGACAACAACCCCGCCGCCTTCGAGCTCTTCTCCGAACTGGCCTGGCGGACGGGCGACTTGAACCTCACCGCCTGGTTCGCCGACTGGTCCGCGTCCCGCTACGGCGCCGCCGACCCGCACGCGGCCGAAGCCTGGGACGTCCTGCGCCGCACCGCGTACGGCACGACCCGAGCGGACGAGTGGTCCGAGGGTGCGGACGGCCTCTTCGGCGCGCGCCCGGACCTTGCGGCGAAGTCGGCGGCGGCCTGGTCACCGGAGGCAATGCGGTACGAGCCAGCAGACTTCGAGCCAGCACTAACTGAACTCCTCTCCGTAAAAGCCTCGTTGAGACGCTCATCCGCCTACCGCCGCGACCTACTGGACGTGGCCCGCCAGACACTCTCCAACCGCAGCCGGGCACTGCTCCCCCAGATCAAGAAGGCGTACGACGACCGGGACAACGCCCTCTTCGACCGGCTGACCCGGACCTGGCTCGGCCTCATGGACCTGCTCGACAAGCTCGCGGCCACCGACTCCCGCCACCTACTGGGCCGTTGGGTCGCCGACGCCCGCTCATGGGGCGCCGACGCGACGGAGCGGGAGCATCTCGCGTACGACCAGCTGTCGCTGCTCACCGTGTGGGGCACGCGGGCCGGCGCGGACGCGGGACTGCGCGACTACGCCAACCGGGAGTGGGCCGGCCTCGTCGGCGGGCTCTACCGGCTGCGCTGGGAAACGTACTTCAAGGAGCTGCGGACAGCACTCGACCAAGACCGGAAACCAAAGGCCATCGACTGGTTCACGATCGAGGACGGCTGGATTCGCAACCCGGGACCGCTCGCGACCCGACCGACCGGCGACACGTACGAGACCGCAAGGCAAGTACACAGCCGACTGACCGCCATCCGCTGAGAAGCCATCGCCCCAACGGCCGTGCCCCGGACGGAAATCGGTGGCACGGCCGAGCCCCATTGATGTTGAAGTTCCGCTGCACGCAACAGGGCGCCGGGTATACGTCACCCGCAATCTCTGGTAGGAAACCTTCCTAACAGAACGCTGAACGACGAACTCCCCCTGGATTCCCCACCCTTGGAGGCCCTCGTGCAGACCCCCCACACACGCCCGCGCACCCTCACCTCACGCCGCACCCTGCTCACCTTCATCGGCGCATCGCTCGTCGCGGGCCCCGTGATCGCTTCCCAGTCGGCAGGCGCGGCCCCCGCCCCCATGGCGGGCGGACTCGACGATCCGGCGAAGAAGGAGATCGCCATGAAGATCGTGTGCAGCGCCGAGAACTCCGACCTCAACTGGAAGGAGTACTACCGCTACTGCGAGGACATCGGCGACGGCCGCGGCTACACCGCCGGCATCATCGGCTTCTGCTCGGGCACCGGTGACATGCTCGACCTGGTCGAGCTCTACACGCGCCGCAAGCCGAACAACATCCTCGCCAAGTATCTGCCCGCGCTGCGCGAGGTGGACGGCACCGACTCCCACGAGGGCCTCGACCCCCACTACAAGCGCGACTGGGAGAAGGCCGCCGAGGACCCCGAGTTCCAGAAGGCGCAGAACGACGAGCGTGACCGCGTCTACTTCAACCCGGCCGTCAAGCAGGGCAAGGCGGACGGCATCGGCGTACTCGGGCAGTTCGCGTACTACGACGCGATCGTCATGCACGGCGACGGCAGCGACAACACCAGCTTCCGCAACATCCGCAAGCGCGCCCTGCGTTCGGCCAAGCCGCCGGCCCAGGGCGGCGACGAGGTGACATACCTCCACGCCTTCCTCGACGCGCGCGTCTGGGCGATGAAGCAGGAGGAGGCACACGAGGACACCAGCCGCGTCGACACGGCCCAGCGAGTCTTCCTGAACAAGCGCAACCTGAACCTGAACCCGCCGCTGGAGTGGAAGGTCTACGGGGACCCGTACCGCATAGGCTGACGCCCACATCGGCGCGGGACACCACCACCCCGCGCCGATGTAGCAGCGCTTACGAGTTGAGTGAAGCAGCTTTCGCTGGTGCTGAACGGCAAGGCCACCCGATCCTTGTCGAATGATCGGAATGAACGCGATACTCGGCGTCGCAGTGGTGTCCCTGGGCATGGTGCTCACGCCGGGCCCCAACATGATGTACCTGGTCTCGCGGAGCATCACCCAGGGCAGGCGGGCCGGAGCGATCTCCCTGGCCGGGGTCGCCGTCGGGTTCATCATCTACCTGACGGCAGCCAACCTCGGCCTCTCCCTGGTCTTCCTCGCAGTCCCCCAGCTGTACATGGCCGTGAAGCTCGCGGGCGCGGCCTACTTGGCATGGCTGGCCTGGAAGGCGCTCAAGCCGGGCGGCGTATCGGTCTTCGCCCACCAGGAGCTGACCCCCGACTCGCCCCGACGCCTGTTCACCATGGGAGTCCTGACGAACCTCCTGAACCCAAAGGTCGCCATCATGTACGTCTCGCTGATACCCCAGTTCATCGACCCGACAGCCGGCCACACCCTCCTCCAGGGCTTCGTACTCGGCGGCATCCAGATCTCCATCAGCCTGGCCGTGAACCTGGCGATCATCGTGGCGGCAGGAACCATCGCGGTATTCCTGACCCGCCGCCCGACATGGCTCCGAGCCCAGCGGTACGTGATGGGAACGGTGCTGGGCGGACTAGCAATCAAACTCGCAACGGACCGCTCCCCGGCAACGGCAACATAAGGGCGCCCCTCCCCACTCCCTCGCCTCCCGCAGAGAAATCCCACTCCCGCAGCCACAAAATGGGCCTCCACTGGGACTTTCCTGCACTCCTGCACTCCTCCCCTCCCGCCCCGCACCAGAAGAACCAGTCCGCACCCGGCATCGAAACCGGATGACCCGAGCAGCGGACCCCGAGAGCCCCACCCCTGGCCGCCCGGCCTCGGGTTCACGCGCGGTGGAGGGGCGGGAGTCAAGGGTGGAGCGGAGCGGAATCGGCGCAGCCGACGCGTAGCGCAGCGGAGCGCCCTTTACTCCCGCCCCTCCACCGCCACCCTCAGACCAACCGGGCGGCCCCGGCAACCATCAACGCCGCCAGCACCGCAACGCCCCCGCCGACAGCCATGACCGCCGTGGTTGACGCCGTGTCCACGACCACCCCGCCCGCCAGCGCGCCGAACGAGAACGTCGCCTGGAACGACGACGTGAACAGCACGGACGCCGCCTCCGGCGCATGCGGCGCCGCGGTCACGAACCACGTCTGCGAGCAGACGGGCACCGCCCCGTACGCGACGCCCCACACCACCAGCAGCACAAGCGCACACGCCTTCCCCGTGCCGAGGACGGGCAGCAGCAACGTCACCGCACCGATCAGCCCGGCGGCCGTGGCGAAGGTGCCGCGCGGCGCACGCCTCACCCACGGGCCCGCGAGGAAGTTGCCGACGATGCCGGCAGCCCCGTACGCCAGCAGGAAAGCGGTGATCGCCCCCGCGCCCACACCCGTCACCTCCGCCAGGAACGGAGTGACGTACGTGTACGTGCCGAAGTGAGCCGTCACGACGAGGAAGGTGACGGCAAGGGCGGCGCGGACGCGGCCCGCGCCGAGCAGCTCGCGCAGCACGGCGAGGCGGGTGACGTTCTGCGGAGGCAGGGCCGGCACGGACACCAGAAGCGCGGCGAGAACTGCCAGCGTCAAACCACCCATGGCCACGAACACAACACGCCAGCCCACGAGTTGACCGAGCAACGTACCGGCCGGCACACCGAGCACGGAGCCGAGCGGGACGGCGGAGAAGATCACGGCGGTCGCCCGCCCGGCCTGCACCTCGGGGACGAGGCGGGAGGCGAGGCTCGCGCCGATGGACCAGAAGCCGCCGATGACGACTCCGACGAGGACCCGGGAGACCATCATCAGCCAGTAGCCGGGCGCGAGCGCGGCGAGGAAGTTCGCGAGAGCCAGCAACATCATCAGGCCGCAGAGCATGAGGCGCCGGTCGACGCGTCCGGTCGAAACCGTCACGGTCGGCGCGGCGACGGCGGCGAGGATGCCCGGCAGGGTCATCATCAGGCCGGCAGTACCGTCCGAGATGCCGAAGGTGTCGCCGATGGGGTTGAGCAGGCCGATCGGCAGGATCTCGGTGGTGACGATGGCGAAGATCCCCGTCGTCACGGCGACGACAGCCGGCCAGCCGCCCCGCCGACGGCGGGCGGAGGAGGCCTCGGTGAACGGAGGTGACGTGGTGGGTGCTGGCATGCTGCCGAGTTCAGCAGTGCCGTACGGGCCAGGTCTGGCACGTATGCGACGTCAATGTGCCGCGGCGGGGGTGGCGTCGGATTCCCGCGCGGCGCCCCCGCCGACCTGCCGTTCGCCTCAGTGCGTGACCGCGGGCTCCGGCTCAGCCAAACCCTCCGAACTCCCCGAACCCTCCGAACTCGCTTCCCCACCAAGGTGGTTGAAGACCAGGTTCAGCGCCACCGCCAACAAACACCCCGTAGAGATTCCCGACCCCAGGACAATCTGCGCCCAAGCGGGGAACGCGTCGTAGAAGCCGTCCGAGAGCGCGGGGGCCAGGCCCGCGCCGAGGGTTACCACCACGATCAGGGCGTTGTCGCCCCGGTGCAGGTCCGCCTGGAGCAGCGTCTGGATGCCGCTGACCGCGATGGACCCGAAGAGGAAGAGGCTGACGGCGGCCAGGACCGGCATGGGGACCACCGAGATCAGCGCCGCCGCGGCCGGGCTCAGGCCGATCAGGACCAGGAACGCACCGCTCAGCGCCACCACGAAGCGGCTGCGCACCTTGGAGATCACGACGAGGCCGATGTTCTGCGCGAACGCGCTCGCGTGGAAGGCGTTGAACAGCGGGCTCAGGGCCGAACCAAGCGCGTCGGCGCGCAGGCCGCGGGCGATGGTCTTCTCGTCGACCTCCTTGTCGACGATCTTGCCGAGGGCAATCATGTCCGCGGTCGACTCGGTCAAGATCACCAGCATCACCACGCACATCGAGATGATCGCCGGGATGTTGAACTCCGGTGCTCCGAAGTGCAACGGAGCGGGGACGCCTACCAGCGCCGCCTCATCAAGCTTGGAGAAGTCGGCGAGCCCCATCGGGATCGCAAGGAGCGTTCCGAAAATCATCGCGAAGAGCATGCTGATCTGCTTGAGGAAGCCCCGCGTGAAGCGCTGAAGCAGCAACATGACCAGGACCGTCGCGCCCGCCAGGCCGATACTGCCCGGCTCCGGCGTACCCGTCGGCGAGTCGTCCACGATCCAGTCGTACGCGACGGGGATCAGCGAGACGCCGATCAGAGTGATGACCGATCCCGTCACCACCGGCGGGAAGAAGCGGACAAGCCGCGAGAAGTACGAACTGACCAGGAATCCGAACACACTTGAGACGATGATCGCCCCGAAGACGACCGGCATCCCGGCCTCGACGCCGCCCTGAGTCGTGATGATCGTCAGCATCACGCCGACGCCCGCGAACGAGACGCCGTTGACGAAGGGCAGCTTCGAACCGATGAAGTTGCCTATGCCGAGCGTCTGGAGCAGCGTCGCGATGCCCGCCATCAGGAGGCTGCCGCCCATGAGTACGGCCGTGTCCCCCGGCGACATCTTGGCGGCGACGGCCACGACCAGCGGGACGGAGACCGCGCCCGCGTACATGGAGGCGACGTGCTGCAGGCTAGCGACGAGCATCCGGCCCGGCGGCAGGATCTCGTCGACGGGGTGCACCTCAGAAATCGGTGCAGCCTTCCCGGCAGGGCGGTGCTGAGAACTCATGGGTGGCGCTTCTTCCGTGTGCGTGACGCCGGAAGTCGGTCCCGTCCCATGGGAGTTCACGACGCATGGGACGGGGCCGACCACTACTCCGACTGGAAAGTAACTTCCGCGATGCGGGCGGCGTCACGCACGTTACGTCAGTGGGCCCCCGCCGGGGAAGACCCTTCGTGCACCCTCTGTTCAGCGATTTCTCCCCCGGGCTCCATCGGATTGGTCACGTCGTCGTCCTCGCCCCGCTTGCCGATGTGGTTGAAGACCAGGTTCAGCAGCACCGCCGCGACACAGCCCGTGGAGATGCCCGAGTCGAGGATGATGTTCGCGGTCTCCGGGAACGCGTGGTAGAACTCCGGCGCCGCGATCGGGATGAGGCCGACGGCCAGCGAGACGGCCACGATCAGGACGTTGTTGTCGCGCTCCAGGTTCGCCTTGACCAGCGTCTGGATGCCGCTCGCCGCGACCGAACCGAAGAGGACGACACCCGCGCCGCCGAGCACCGGACGCGGTACGACGGCGATGAGCGAGGCGGCCATCGGGCACAGGCCCATCAGGACCAGGAAGCCGCCGCCCACGGCGACGACGTACCGGCTGCGGATCTTCGTCATCGCGACGAGGCCGATGTTCTGCGCGAACGCGCTGCACATGAAGCCGTTGAAGAGCGGGCTCACCGCCGAGCCCAGACAGTCGGCGCGCAGGCCGGCCGCGATGGTCTTCTCGTCGGCGGGACGCTCCACGATCTCGCCCAGCGCCAGCATGTCGGCGGTGGACTCGGTCATGGAGACCACCATGACCACGCACAGGGACACGATCGCCGCCGCCGCGAACTGCGGTGCGCCGAAGTGGAACGGCGTCGGGAAGCCGACGATGTCCGCGTCACCGACCGGGCTGAAGTCCGTGACGCCGAACGGGATCGCGATGAGCGTGCCGACGATGAGGCCGAGGAGCACGGCGATCTGCTTGACGAAGCCGGTGGTGAAGCGGCGCAGAAGCAGGACGATCACGAGGGTGATGCCCGCGAGGCCGAGGTTCTTCATCGAGCCGTAGTCATCGGCGCCCGGTACGGGTCCCTGCGCCCAGCCGAAGGCCACGGGCATGAGCGAGATGCCGATGAGCGTGATGACCGTGCCGGTCACCACGGGCGGGAAGAACCGGACCAGCTTCGAGAAGAACGGCGCCGCGATGAAGCCGAGGACACCGGCGACGATCACCGCCCCGAAGATGATGGGGAGCGCGTCGTCCTTGTCCTTGGTCGAGTCGACGACCGCGAGCATGGGGGCGACGCCGGCGAAGGTGACGCCGTTGACGAAGGGCAGGCGGGCGCCGATCTTCCAGATGCCGAGCGTCTGGAGGAAGGTGGCGAGGCCCGCGGTGAACAGACAGGCTCCGGTCAGGAAGGTGAGTTCCTTCGCCGAGAGCCCGATCGCCGCGCCCACGATGAGCGGAGGGGCGACGACGCCCGCGTACATGGCCGCCACGTGCTGGAGGCCGGTCGTCGCCATCTTGAGCGGGGGGAGCTTCTGATCGACGGGATGTATCTCTTGTGCGGCGCTTTCGCCACGTATGGCGCTTTCGCCGTCGACTTCGGTTGGGTCTGGGGTGGTGCCTTGCTTGGTGAACCTGGGCTGAGTGGCCACTGTGGCTCCTCCGGTTGTTTTCCAGTACGGGCGGGCTCTCCGCCGGCACATCGCTTCTGGGAGGTGGTGCGTCGTGCAAGGACTTGCTCGGTATGAAGTTGTGGGTCGTGCGCCCAGGTAGTACTGACTCAGTACTGACTTAGTACTGACCGCCCCGGGAACGTGAAGCTTTGGGCCACGTTCCGGGGCGGCACTTGAGCAACCCGCTCGGCTGCTCAAGTCCGGTCAGGGGCCGTCCCCCCTGACCGGAGTTCTTGGGATCAGGCCTCGGCGGCGATCCGCGCGAGGCGCTGCGCCTCCTCCCGCGCTGAGCGGGCGATGGCGTCCTCGTCGACGTGCAACAGGCGACCGTCCTCGACGATCGGCCGGCCGTTGACGAGGGAGAGCGTGACCGGGGCCGCCGCGCCGAAGACGATGGCGGTCACCGGGTCGGCGATCGAGGAGTGCCCGATGCCGTCGATCTTCCAGAGGACCAGGTCGGCGAGCTTGCCCGGCTCGAGCGACCCGATCTGCGTGGAGCGGCCGAGGACCTGGGCGCCACCGAAGGTGCCAAGACGCAGGGCCTGACGTGCGTTCAGAGCCGCTTCGCGGTGCGCGCCGAGGCGGTTGATGAGCAGCGCGTTGCGCAGCTCGGTGTGGAGTTCGCCGGACTCGTTGGACGCGGTGCCGTCGACGCCGAGGCCGACCGGGACGCCCGCCTTGAGCATGTCGGGGACGCGGGCGATGCCTGCCGCGAGGCGGGCGTTGGAGGACGGGCAGTGCGCGACACCCGTGCCGGTGCGGGCGAACGCGGCGATGTCGGAGTCGTTCATGTGGACGCAGTGCGCCATCCACACGTCGTCACCGAGCCAGCCCGTCGACTCGAAGTAGTCGGTCGGGCCCATGCCGAAGAGCTCGTGGCAGAACTTCTCCTCCTCGACCGTCTCGCTGCCGTGGGTGTGCAGGCGTACACCCTTGGCGCGCGCCAACTCCGCGCCCTGCTTCATGAGTTCGGTCGAGACCGAGAACGGGGAGCAAGGGGCGACAGCGACCTGGGTCATCGCGTCGAAGGAGGCGTCGTGGTGCTTGTCGACGGTCTCGGCGGTCGCGGCGAGCGCGCCTTCGAGGGTCTCGACGGCGAAGTCCGGCGGCAGGCCGCCGTCCTTCTCGCTGCGGTCCATGGAGCCGCGGGCGAGGGTGAAGCGCACACCCATGTCGCTCGCGGCGCCGATGATGGCGCCGGACAGATCACCCGAGTTCTTCGGGAAGACGTAGTGGTGGTCCATCGCGGTGGTGACACCGCCGCGGGCCATCATGCCGAGCGAGCCCTGGGCCGCCGCCTTCACCATCTGCTCGTCGATGCGCGCCCAGGTCGGGTAGAGCGCGACGAGCCAGTTGAAGAGGTTGTGGTCGGTGGCGAGGCCGCGGGTGATCCACTGGTAGAAGTGGTGGTGGGTGTTGACCAGGCCGGGGGTCACGAGGTGACCGGTCCCGTCCACGCGGCGTACGACGTTCTGGAGGCCCTCGGGGGCCTTCCCCGCGCCGATGGACTCGATCTTGTTGCCCGCGACGACGACGTATCCCGACGCGTACTCGGTGTCGTTCGCGTCGACGGTCGCGATCGCACAGTTCTCGATGACGATGCGCTGAAGGTCTGCCGGTGCTGCCATGGTGCTTCTTCCTTCTCTGTGTTGTGGCGATGTGGGCACGGCATGACCCTAGGAAGATTTGAGTGCCGCGGCCGCGGGGCTGCGGGTGCCGAGATGGTTGAAGAACAGGTTGAGCAGGACCGCGGTCAGCGCTCCCGCACTGATTCCGGAGCCGAGGACGGTCTGCGCCCAGGCCGGGAATTCGGCGTAGAAGGTGGGCGCGGCGAGCGGGATGATGCCCGCTCCGAGCGCGACGGCCACCAGGATGATGTTGGAGCTGTCGTCGAGGCCCGCCTCGGAGAGCGTACGGATGCCGCTCACGGCGATGGAGCCGAAGAGGACGATGCCCGCGCCGCCGAGGACCGGCATCGGTACGAGGCTGACGACCGCGCCGAGCATCGGGAAGGCGCCGAGCACGATGAGGGCGCCGCCCGCGACGGCCACGACGTAGCGGCTGCGGACACGTGTCAGGGAGACGACGCCGACGTTCTGCGCGAAGGCCGAGGTCGGGAAGCCGCCGAAGACCGGTCCCACCAGGGTCGCGATGCCGTCGGTGCGCAGGCCGCGGGTGATGGTCCTGCCGTCGCTCTTGCGCTCGCAGATCTCGCCGAGGGCGAGCATGCCGGCCGACGACTCGGTCATCAGGACGAGCATCACGATGCAGAGCGAGAGGATGGCGGCGGGCTGGAACTCAGGGGCGCCGAAGGCGAAGGGCGTGGGGAGCGCGGCGACCGGCGCGGACTTGATGGCGCTGAAGTCGGCCATCCCGAACGGGATCGCGGCGAGCGTTCCGATGAACAGGCCGAGCAGCAGGGCGACTTGCTTGATGAAGCCGCGTCCGAACCGCTGGAAGACCAGGATCACGGCGAGCGTGAAGGCGGCGAGCGCGAGGTACTTCATGGCGCCGAAGTCGGCGGCGGTCTTGTCGCCGCCCTGCGCCCAGGTGACGGGCACGGGCATCAGTGTCACACCGATGAGGGTGATGACGACGCCGGTGACGAGCGGCGGGAAGAAACGCAGGAGGCGCCCGAAGAAGGGTCCGACCGCGAGGCAGAAGACGCCCGCGACCATCACCGCGCCGTAGATGGCCGGGAGTTGATGTCCTGTGGCGCTGTTCTCGGCGATGGCGAGGATGGGTGCGATGCCCGCGGACGAGGCGGCGTTCACGAAGGGGAGCCGGTTGCCTACGAATCCCTTGACGCCGAGCGTCTGAAGGATCGTGGCGAGTCCGGCGATCAGCAGGCTCGCGGCGATGAGGCGCGTCTGCGCGACCGTGTCCAGGCCGACGGCCTGGCCGATGATCAGCGGCGGAGTGACGACGCCCGCGTACATGGCGGCGATGTGCTGGAGTGCGGCGGGGACCAGCCGCGAGGGGTGAAGCTTCTCATCCACCGGGTGACAGGCGGCAGTTGACTCGCCGTCAGCTATGTCTGTCTTCGCCGATGGGGTGGGACACGGGCCTTTCGCCGACCCTTTTGCAGGCTGTGCCATTGCTGCTGTTCCCTCCGGTGTGGCGCGCCCCCGTCCGCTGCGGACGGGCGGGGGCGCGCGTCCCGCGTCAGAGGTTGGTCATGTCGACCGGGATCTTCGGCTGGACCCCGTCCCTGAGAACCGTGGCCTCGATCAGGCCGTAGGGGCGGTCCGCCGCGAAGTAGACCTCGTTGTCGTTCTTCAGCCCGAAGGGCTCGAGGTCCACCAGGAAGTGGTGGTTGTTCGGCAGCGAGAAGCGGATCTCGTCGATCTCGCTCCGGCTGTTGATGACGCGCGAACCCATTTGGTAGAGGGTCTGCTGCAGCGAGAGGGAGTACGTCTCGGCGAAGGCCTGAAGGATGTGCTTCTTGGCCTGCTCGTACGACTTCTCCCAGTTGGGCATCCGGTCCGCGTCGCTGGTCCAGTTGTAACGCCAGGCGGCCGACACGTCGGTGCACAGGATGCGGTCGTACGCCTCCTTCAGCGTCGTGTACTTGTCCTTGACGTAGCCCCAGAACTCCGAGTTGGTGGAGTTCATGACCGTGAGGTCCTTGAGCCCGGAGATGATCTCCCAGTTCTCACCGTCGAAGGTGATCTGCGTGGTGCGCAGCTCCTGGCCCTTGCGGGCGAAGGAGTGGTTGACCTCGTCCGAGCCGATGAACTTGGAGTTGTTGTCCGAGGTCGCGATGCGCTCCCAGGAGTACTCCTCGATGCGGATCCGGGCGCGGTGGATCGGCTCCTGCGACGTCACGAAGTGCCGGGCGAGGTGGATGCCGAACTGCTCGGCGGACTCGATGCCGTGCTCCTTGGCGAACGCGAACACCGTGTTCTTGGTGGTGTCGGTCGGCAGGACGTTGGCGTTCGAGCCGGAGTAGTGGACGTCGTCCATGTCGCCGGAGAGGGCGACCGAGACGTTCAGGTCCTTGATGTGGTGGGTGTCGCCGTCCCGCGTGATCTTGACGACGCGGTTCTCTGCTTTGCCGTACTGGTTCTGGCCGAGAATCGTGGGCATGTCTGCTAGCTCCCTCGGTAAACGGAGTAGCCGAACGGGTTGAGCAGCAGCGGTACGTGGTAGTGCTCGCCCGGCGTGACGGCGAACGTGATCGCCACCTCCGGGAAGAACGCACCGCTGTCCCTTACGCGGGGGGCGTCCTGCTGCGCCTCGGCTTGCTTCTTGTCGAAGTACGCCTCGACCTCGAAGTCGAGTCGTACGTGTGTGGTGCCCTCCGGCAGGGCCGGCAGGTCCTTGCAGCGCCCGTCCGCGTCGGTCGCGGAGCCACCGAGCGCCACCCACTGCGCGTCACGGCCGCTGCGGGCGGTGAGCGAGATGGCGACGCCCTCGGCGGGGCGTCCGACGCTGGTGTCCAGGATGTGCGTGGACACCGAGGCGGTGGTGTCAGTGCTCATCAGTCCTTGTCCTCTTCTACGAGACGGGTGAGACGGATTCGGTTGATCTTCCCGAGTTCGGTGCGCACGATCTCGCGCTCCGCCTCGGCCGTGTTGCCGATCCGTGCCTTCATCGCGTCGCGCATCTGCTCACCGGTGGCCCCGGTGGCGCAGATCAGAAAGACATGTCCGAACCGGTCCTGGTAGGCCAGGTTCAGTTCGAGCATCTCGGCCTTGAGCTCCTCGGAGGCCCCCGCCATGCCGCGCTGTTCACGCGACGACGTGGGGTCCCCGGGCTTCGGGCGGCCGATCGGCGGGTGCCCGGCCATCGCCTCGGCCAGATCCTCGGCGGTCAGCTCGGCCATGGCGGCGTCGCTGGCGGCGAAGAGGGCTTCGACGGTGGGGAAAGGGCGCTGGGAGAGCAGTTTGCTTCCCCAGGCCGATGAGGCGCAGGCCTCGTGGAGGGCGGCGGTGGCCGCACTCTCCGGCAAGGCGTTGAACCGGGCAAGGCCCGGCGTCGAGCTCGAAGTCACGGGTGCCTCCGTGGCCATACGGCCTTGTGCTGGACGGGCTGCGGATAGCTAACGCCAGCCGAAACACCACGTCAACACTTTGTTGAAAACTTCGGGTAACAAAGGCCGCCGCCCGGTTAACGGACGACGGCCTTCTGGACCCCTCTGACCTGGGGCTCAGGTGGAGCGGTTGAGGTAGTTGTAGACGGTGAAGCGCGATACGCCGAGCGCGCCGGCGACCGTCTCCACCCCGTGCCGCACGGCGAAGGCGCCTCGCGCCTCGAGTATCCGTACGACCTCCTGCTTGGCCTTGCGGTCGAGCTCCGACAGGGGCACCCCGCGCTTGCGCTCCAGGGCGAGCAGGATGTGGTCCAGGGAGTCCGCGAGCTGCGGAAGGCGTACGGCGACCACGTCCTCGCCCTGCCAGGAGAGAACGACGTCGTCCGTGCCCGCCTCGTCGGGGGGCACTATTTCGCCGCCCATGGCGTCCACGAGCGGCTTGACGGCGGCCACGAAGGGACCGTGGTCGTCTCTGGCACCGGTCATTCGATGGCCTCCCCCGACTCTCCGAGCACGTTCACCTGGAGCGAGACGCGCGTGGCGCCCGCCTCCAGGGCCTTGCGCAGCAGCGCGTCGACGGCGGTCAGGACCTCGTCGGCGCCGCCTTCCGCGGTGTTGCCGAAGGGGCCGACGTCCACGGCGTCGAGCTCGGCCCCCTGGATGACGTCACGGGCCACCACCGCATGGGCAGGGGCCTCGTCCAGGTCGAAGGGTTCGGTCGTGAACTCCACTCTCAATCGCACGCGCTCAACCTACTGCCGCGTCGTGATTTTCCGGCAGCCCCCTCTTGACAAGGGCGGATCCTCGACGGCAATCTTCCATCAGACAGAAATTAACTTCCGCAATACGGAAGGAGCGCGGAAGCCCCATGGGATACTCCGACCAGCGCTTCAATGTGAACCTGTCGATCCTCTTCACGGAACTCCCGCTCCTGGAGCGCCCCGCGGCCGCCGCCGCGGCGGGCTTCACGGCGGTCGAGCTGTGGTGGCCCTGGGTCGACGCCCCCACCCCCGAGCAGTCCGAGCTCGACGCCCTTCGGGCCGCGATCACGGACGCCGGCGTACAGCTGGTGGGCCTGAACTTCTACGCCGGGCAGCTGCCGGGCCCGGACCGCGGCGCCCTGTCGATTCCGGGCGAGGAGAGCGAGAAGTTCCGCGCGAACCTCTCGGTCGCGGCGGACTTCGCCCAGTCCCTCGGCTGCAAGGCGCTCAACGCGCTGTACGGCAACCGGGTGGAGGGCGTGGACCCCGCCGTCCAGGACGAACTCGCCCTGGAGAACCTGGTGTTGGCGGCTCGTGAGGCCGACCGCGTGGGTGCGGTGCTGCTGATCGAGGCCCTGAACAAGCCCGAGTCGCCGCGCTGCCCGATCGTCAGCGCGGACGCGGCAATCGCCGTGGTGGACAAGGTGAACGCCGCCACCGGGCTCGGCAACGCGAAGTTCCTCATGGACCTGTACCACCTGTCCATGAACGGTGAGGACCTGCCTGCCGTCATCGATCAGTACGTCGCTCAGACCGCGCACGTGCAGATCGCCGACAATCCTGGCCGGGGGGCCCCGGGCACGGGGTCGCTCCCGCTGGAGGAGCTGCTGGATCAGCTCCAGAAGGCGGGATACGAGGGATACGTCGGGCTGGAGTACAAGGCTGGCGACCGTCCTAGCTCTGAATCCTTCGGCTGGCTGCCGACTGGGAACTAGGCCGCCGCTTCGCGGCGGATCTTTCCCGCCCACCCACCCGATTGCCCCGCAGTAAGCAGAAAGGCTCCACCATGAGCAACCTTCCCAAGATCGCGTGGATCGGACTCGGCATCATGGGGTCCCCCATGTCCGAGAACCTGATCAAGGCTGGTTACTCCGTCACCGGCTTCACCCTTGAGCAGGACAAGCTGGACCGCCTCGCGGCCGCCGGCGGCACCGTCGCCAAGTCGATCGCCGAGGCCGTCAAGGACGCCGATGTCGTGATCACGATGGTGCCCGCCTCTCCGCAGGTCGAGGCCATCGCGTACGGCGAGAACGGCATCCTGGAGAACGCGAAGTCGGGCGCGCTGATCGTCGACATGTCGTCGATCACCCCGCAGACCTCCGTGGACCTGGCCAAGGCCGCCAAGGACAAGGGCATCCGCGTCCTGGACGCCCCCGTCTCCGGTGGCGAGGCCGGCGCGATCGAGGCCGTGCTCTCCATCATGGTCGGCGGCGAGCAGGCCGACTTCGACGAGGCCAAGCCGATCCTGGACGCCCTCGGCAAGACCATCGTGCTGTGCGGTCCGCACGGCTCGGGTCAGACCGTGAAGGCCGCCAACCAGCTCATCGTCGCCGTGAACATCCAGGCGTGCGCCGAGGCCGTCGTCTTCCTGGAGAAGTCCGGGGTGGACCTGACCGCCGCCCTCGACGTCCTGAACGGGGGGCTCGCGGGCTCGACCGTCCTGACCCGCAAGAAGGACAACTTCCTCAAGCGCGACTTCAAGCCCGGCTTCCGGATCGACCTGCACCACAAGGACATGGGCATCGTCACCGACGCCGCCCGCAATGTCGGTGCCTCGCTCCCGGTCGGCGCCGTGGTCGCCCAGCTCGTCGCCTCGCTGCGCACGCAGGGTGACGGCGGCCTCGACCACTCCGCGCTGCTTCGCGGCGTGGAGCGCCTCTCGGGCGCCGAGCTCTAAGCAGCCGGAAGGCTGCGAGAGCTCCCTCAACTTCCGGGCCGCGGCGGCGCTGACACCTGTCCTGTCGCGCCCAGGCGTCGCCGCGGTCCGGAACTCAAGCTCCATCGAGAACCACGAACAAGCTCCACCCAAAACTTCAACAAACTGTTGACGTAGCTGTTCAGGCGTACTTACGCTCACGTCACTTCAGCAGTTTCAGCAGTCCGTACGGAAGGTCAACCCCGCCACCATGTCGAAGCGTGTGCTCACGACCGAGTCCGGCGCCCCCGTCGCCGACAACCAGAACTCAGCCACCGCCGGCGTCGGTGGCCCGATCCTCCTCCAGGACCAGCACCTCCTCGAGAAGCTCGCCCGCTTCAACCGCGAGCGCATCCCGGAGCGTGTGGTGCACGCGCGGGGTTCCGGTGCCTACGGCTACTTCGAGGTGACCGACGACGTCACCGCGTACACCTCGGCCGACTTCCTGAACACCGTCGGCAAGCGCACCGAGACGTTCCTGCGCTTCTCCACGGTGGCGGACAGCCTCGGCGGCGCGGACGCGGTCCGTGACCCGCGCGGCTTCGCGCTGAAGTTCTACACCGAGGAGGGGAACTACGACCTCGTCGGCAACAACACCCCGGTGTTCTTCATCAAGGACCCGATCAAGTTCCCCGACTTCATCCACTCCCAGAAGCGCGACCCCTTCACGGGCAAGCAGGAGCCGGACAACGTCTGGGACTTCTGGGCGCACGCCCCCGAGGCGACGCACCAGGTGACGTGGCTGATGGGTGACCGCGGCATCCCCGCGTCGTACCGCCACATGAACGGCTACGGCTCGCACACCTACCAGTGGACGAACGCGGCGGGCGAGGCCTTCTTCGTGAAGTACCACTTCAAGACGAACCAGGGCGTACGCAGCCTTTCGTCGGAGCAGGCCGCCGAGCTCGCGGGCAAGGACGCCAACTCGCACCAGACGGACCTCCTCCAGGCCATCGAGCGCGGCGTGAACCCGTCCTGGACGCTGCACGTGCAGATCATGCCGGCGGCGGAGGCGGCCGACTACCGCTTCAACCCCTTCGACCTGACGAAGGTGTGGCCGCACAGCGACTACCCGCTGCAGCGCGTGGGCCGCCTGGTCCTGGACCGCAACCCCGACAACGTCTTCGCCGAGGTCGAGCAGGCCGCGTTCTCCCCGAACAACTTCGTTCCGGGCATCGGCCCCTCCCCCGACAAGATGCTCCAGGGCCGCCTGTTCGCCTACGCGGACGCGCACCGCTACCGCCTTGGCGTCAACCACACGCAGCTCGCGGTGAACGCGCCGAAGGCGACCACGGCCGACAACTACGGCCGTGACGGTCTGATGGCGTCCAACGCCTACGGCCGTGACCGCAAGAACTACGAGCCCAACTCGTACGACGGTCCCGCCGAGACCGGCCAGGCGCTCTCCGCCCCGCTGGCTGTCAACGGCCACACGGGCACGCACGAGGCCCCGCTGCACACCAAGGACGACCACTTCTTCCAGGCGGGTGAGCTCTACCGCCTGATGTCGGCCGAGGAGCAGGCACGCCTGGTGGCGAACATCGCCGGTGGCCTCTCGCAGGTCACCCGTGACGACGTCATCGAGAAGAACCTGGCCCACTTCCACGCTGCCGACCCCGAGTACGGCAAGCGCGTGGAGGAGGCGGTCCGCGCCCTGCGCGAGGACTAGAACCGGCAGAACTCCCAGACTGCGCCGGGGAATTGACGGGAGGTCAGTTTCCCGGTGCTGCGCCCGCACCATCACGGACCCGGATGAGGGGTGGTCCCGTGGTGAACCGGGCCGGACGAGGACCGCGGCGGCTCTGCGAGCCAGTGCGGTGGTAAAGGTCAGGCGGCTCCCTTCTCGACCTGAGGGAAGGGAACCCCGCCGGTCCATTCGCAGCCGCCGCGGTCCCAGCCGTTCTCGGGCCCCTGGGCCTTGGACCCACATGACTCCGTCCGGCAGCGCGTATGCATGTTCCGCCAGTCGCGCGCGGTCGGACGGCTACAAATTCCTCCCACCGAAGCCAGAGCGCCGAGTACGGACGGTCCCGTACTCGGCGCTCTTTCGCGTGCGCGGGCTTTGGCGGTCTCTGGGTCCGCTTACTTCTGCGGGTGAATGGGGGCTGGTCGCGCAGTTCCCCGCGCCCCTGGCGGGGCTGCCGGTGGGCGCCCCTTTAGGGGCGCGGGGAACTGCGCGAGCAACCACGACGCACCTGCAGGGGCACGCCAACCTCAGCGCACCCTCTCGCCCGAAGCCAGCTTCGCAACCATCCGCTCCAGGCGCGCAGCCCGCGTCGCGGGGGTCTTGGCCGTCATCAGCCTGTGCAACACCACGTACTGGTCCGACTTGCCCAGAGCTTCGAAGGTCTGGCGAGCCCCCGGGTTCGCCGCGAGCGCCGCCGTCAGGTCGTCCGGCACCGTGGCGGTCCGTTGCGACGCGTACGCCGCCTCCCAGCGCCCGTCAGCCCGCGCCGCGGCCACCTCCGCGAGGCCCGGCTCGCGCATGCGGCCCTCCGCGGTCAGCTCCTCGACCCTGTCGATGTTCACCTGCGACCACAGGCTGCGCGCGCGGCGGCGGGTGATCTTCTGCAGGTAGTGGACATCGTCGTACGACTTGCGATGGCCGGTGATCCAGCCGTAGCAGAGCGCCACGTCATTGACCTCCGCGGCCGTCACCGACGCCACCCCCGAGCCCTTCTTGGCGAGCTTGACCCAGACACCCGGCGAGCTGTCGTGGTGCTCGTCAAGCCAGGCCTCCAACTCGGCCCGGTCCGCGCAGGTCATGGCCTTCAGATCAGCGAGCGATTCCATCCGCCCAAGATAAAGGGGCGGCCCACCCCCCACGGGTGGACCGCCCCTTTCGACGCTCAGCGCCGCGTCACACCTTCAACGGCCGGATGGCCGTGGGCGCGTGGCCCGGCTCCGTGGCGATCTCCTCGAACTCCTTGACCGCGCTGATGTCGGCCGTGGGGCTCATGGAGATGTTGGTGATGCGCTCCAGGATGGCCTCGACGACGACCGGGACCTGGTGCTCCTGGGCCAGCTTCTTGGCCTGCTCGAAGGCCGCGCCGAGCTCGTTCGGGTCGGTGACGCGGATCGCCTTGCAGCCCAGGCCCTCGGCGACCTTGACGTGGTCGACGCCGTACACGCCCAGCTCGGGGCTGTTCTGGTTCTCAAACTCCAGGTTGACCTGGAAGTTGATGTCCAGGCCGATCTGGGCCTGGCGGATCAGGCCCAGGTAGGCGTTGTTCACCAGGACGTGGACGTACGGGATGCGGTGCTGCGCGCCGACCGCCAGCTCCTCGATCATGAACTGGAAGTCGTAGTCACCGGAGAGGGCGACGACCGGGGTGTCCGGGTCCGCGGTGGCGACACCGAGCGCGGCCGGGATCGTCCAGCCCAGAGGGCCCGCCTGGCCGCAGTTGATCCAGTGGCGCGGCTTGTAGACGTGCAGCATCTGGGCGCCCGCGATCTGCGAGAGGCCGATGGTGGTGACGTAGCGCGTGTCCGGGCCGAAGGCCTTGTTCATCTCCTCGTAGACGCGCTGCGGCTTCATGGGGATGTTGTCGAAGTGCGTGCGGCGCTGGAGGGTTTCCTTGCGCTCCAGGTGCGAGGCGACCCACGCGGAGCGGTCGGGGAGCTTGCCCGCCGCCTTGAGCTCCTTGGCGACCTCGACGAAGAGTTCGAGGGCGACCTTGGCGTCGGACGCGATCCCGTAGTCCGGGGCGAAGATCTTGCCGATCTGGGTCGGCTCGATGTCGACGTGGACGAACTTGCGGCCCTGGGTGTAGACGTCCAGCTTGTAGCCGGTG
Organism: Streptomyces sp. NPDC054866; assembly: GCF_053610745.1. NCBI lineage: Bacteria > Bacillati > Actinomycetota > Actinomycetes > Kitasatosporales > Streptomycetaceae > Streptomyces > Streptomyces sp. NPDC054866. Next base: position 508,411 of record NZ_JBSGZA010000001.1, on the reverse strand, counting down.
TGACGGTTGGCCCAGCGGTTGCCGATGCCGAGGACGAAGTCCGACTCCAGGAACGTGGCGTTGCCGTAGCGGTGGCCGGTCTGCTGGCCGACCATGCCCGCGTTCAGGTCGTGGTCGTCGGGGATGGTGCCCCAGCCCATCAGGGTCGGGACGACCGGGGTGTTGGTGATCTCGGCGAACTCGACCAGGAGGTCGGAGGCGTCGGCGTTGATGATGCCGCCGCCGGCGACGATCAGCGGACGCTCGGACTCGACCAGGAAGGTGATGGCCTTCTCGATCTGCGCGCGGGTCGCGGTCGGCTTGTAGACCGGCAGCGGCTCGTACGTGTCGATGTCGAACTCGATCTCGGTCTGCTGGACGTCGATCGGCAGGTCGATGAGGACGGGACCCGGGCGGCCCGAGCGCATCAGGTGGAACGCCTGCTGGAAGATGCCGGGAACCTGGGCGGCCTCCAGGACCGTGACGGCCATCTTGGTGACCGGCTTGGCGATCGTCGCGATATCGACGGCCTGGAAGTCCTCCTTGTGGAGCAGGTGCGTCGGCGCCTGGCCCGTGATGCAGAGGATCGGGATCGAGTCACCGGTCGCGGAGTACAGACCGGTGATCATGTCGGTGCCCGCCGGGCCCGATGTGCCGATGCAGACGCCGATGTTGCCGGGGTTGGCGCGGGTGTAGCCCTCGGCCATGTGCGAGGCGCCCTCGACGTGCCGGGCGAGCGTGTGGTCGATGCCACCGCCCTCCTGTAGCGCCTTGTAGAACGGGTTGATCGCCGCGCCGGGGACACCGAACGCGTTGGTGACGCCCTCGCGCTTGAGGATCTCAACTGCCGCGCGGACAGCGGTCATACGGGCCATGGGGTTCTCCTGCTTCGACAACAGCTTCGACAGCTTCATCAGCTATTCGGCTGACGGATACGGCTGGCGGATCCGGCTCCCGTCGCGCCCCGCGGTGAGCTTCTGTTTCCGCATTGTGGAAATTTAGTTCTGCTATATGGAAGCAATGTAGGGGGGCGCGGTGGAGACCGTCAAGAGATGTCCGGGAACCGGGCCGCCCGAGCGGCGCGTCCCAGTCGTTGAATTCGCATTGAATTCGGGCCGCACCATCGCGAGGCGAGCCGCACCATCGGGGGGTCGAGCGTGGCCAGCTCACCGGACGCGTCGCCTGCCCGGCAGCACGGGCAGGCCTACGGCCGCTGGACGGCCGGGCCCCTGCTCGGGCAGGGGCGCCTCGGGCACGTCTTCCTCGCGCATGACGGTGCGGGACGCGCCGCCGCCCTGCGGGTGGTGCACGCCTCCCTCGCCCGTGACCAGGAGTTCCGTACGCGCTTCGCCCGCGAGGTCCACGCGCTCGGCGCGGTGCGGGGGCGCCGCATCGCCGCGCTCGTCGACGCCGACCCGCACGGCGCGGCGCCCTGGCTCGCCACGGAGTACGTCCACGGCCCGACGCTCGCCATGCGCGTACGGGATCTCGGCGGGCCACTCGGTACGCCGGAACTGCGCGCCCTGGCGAACGCGCTCGCCGGGGCGCTGAACGACATCCACCGGGCGGGCCTCGTGCACGGTGGCCTTCGGCCGTCGAAGGTGCTTCTGGGCGCGGACGGGGCTCGCGTGGTGGGCTTCGGCATGGACGGGTGCGCGGCGCGGGCCGGAGGTGACCGCGCAGGGCCGGAGTACACGGCACCCGAGCTCCTGACTCCGGCGCGGGGCGAGGCCAGGCCGCCGTCGGACGTCTTCTCGCTCGGCGCGGTACTCGCCTACGCGGCGGCGGGGCGCGGCCCCTTCGAGGCCGGAGGCGACGCCCCGGACCTGGCGGGCGTGCCCGGGGAGCTACTGCCCCTCATCACCGCCTGCCTCGCCACTCACCCCACGGCCAGGCCCGCCCCACGCACCGTCGCCCGGATGGCGGGCCTTCCCCTGCCGGGCAGCCGCCGCCGAGCCCTGACCCTGGCGGGCACGCTGCTCTTGGCTCAACTGGCCCCCGCGGCCAGCCCACTTGGGGGACGATGGACGCCACGAACCGTCGAGCGGTGACGGCGAGCGGGTGACGGTCACGGTGGCGGGTGAGGGTGATGACGGAGAGTGGCGTCCCGGTACGGTGCCCGGTCTGCCGGCGCGATCATGTGTACGCCCCGCCGTCCTACCCTTGCGCGTGCGGCGCCCCCGTGGTGCCGCCGGTGGCGCGCGGCGCGACGGTGATGCCGGTGACGGACCGGACGTGGGCGGATGAGTGGGTGACCGTGCGGTGCCGGATGTGCGGGCGCAGGGACCAGTGGCCGCAGCCGGAGCTGGGGTGCGGTTGCGGGGCGGTGCTGCGCATTCCGGTACGGGCGGTGCAGGCACCTTCGGGTGCGCCGCCACCTCCGCCGGCTACCGCTCGTGCGCCCGCGTCCGGTGCGTCACCGACGCCTCGGCCGGCCTTCCTGCCGGTGCCGGTGCGCACGGCGCGGGACGCGGTGACGGTGGCGGGGCTGTATCTGCGGTGGCTCGGGTACGGGGACGTCCGGGGAGCGGTCAAGCGGGCGCCTTCCGGGGTGCGGGTGTCGGCGCGGGGCGTGCTCGCCCTGGTCGAGCCGTCCGTGCAGCCGACGTCGCTGCGTGACGTGGAGTGCGTGTGGCTGAGCGCGATGTCCGACTCCGTCAGCTGCGTCTGCTTCTCCCTCGCGGGCTACGAGGAAAAGGCCCGCTCCCGGGCGGACACACTCTCGATCCCCTTGTTCATCATCGACCTGGCGGGAACACCCCAGCCGGTGAACAACGCGGCGGAGGAACTGATCGCCGCGGGGTGACGGGCGGCCGGCGCTCCGGAAGATCCCGTGGTCGTCGCCCGTGAGGGCGCCATACTCGCCAGATGTACATCCGGCCCGCCACGACAGGCGATCTCCCCCTCCTGCAGGACATCGAACGCGCCGCGGGCGAACCCTTTCGTGCCCTCGGCATGGCGGCGGTCGCCGATGACGAACCCCCGGGCATCGTGCTCCTGGAGGAATTTCGCCGGGCGGGCCGGGCGTGGGTGGCTGTCGAGGCGGGCGACGCCCCCGTCGCGTATCTCCTCAGTGAGCCGGTGGACGGCGCGGAACACGTCGAGCAGGTCTCCGTGCATCCGCGAGCGGCGCGTCGGCGCATCGGCAAGGCCCTGATCGAGCACACCGCCGACCGCGCCCGCGAGGCAGGCAGGGAGGCCCTGACCCTGACCACCTACACGGACGTCCCCTGGAACGCGCCGTACTACGCCCGCATCGGGTTCCGCGTGCTCGCCGAGGACGAACTCACCCCGGGGCTGCGGAAGATCCGTGCCCACGAGGCCGAGCTCGGCCTCGACCGCTGGCCCCGCGTCGCCATGCGGCGCGAGCTCAGCCCGGGTCGGACCGGACCCCGTACCGCTCCCTGAGTTCGATCTTTCGTACCTTTCCGGACACCGTCATGGGGAAACTCTCCAGGATGCGCAGCCCGGCCGGGATCTTGTAGTGCGCCAACTGCCCCTCGCAGAAGGCCCGTAGCTCCTCCAGGGTCAGCGGATCCTCCGCGTCCCGCAGGATCACGCAGGCCAGCGGAACCTCCCCGTAGCGCTCATCGGCCACCCCCACCACCTGGACGTCCGCGATCTTCGGATGGCCGTACAGGAACTCCTCGATCTCGCGCGGGTAGATGTTCTCGCCGCCCCGGATGATCATGTCCTTGATGCGGCCGACGATCTGGACGTAGCCGTCCTCCCGCATCACCGCGAGGTCACCGGTGTGCATCCAGCGCCCGGCGTCGATCACCTCCGCCGTCCGCGACGGCTCGTTCCAGTAGCCGAGCATCACGCTGTAGCCCCGTGTGCACAGCTCTCCCGAGGCGCCCCGCGGCAGGGTCACGCCGCTGACCGGATCGATCACCTTCACCTCGACGTGCGGCAGCACGCGCCCCACCGTGCCGGTCCGCCGCTCCAGGTCGTCCGTGCGCCGCGTCTGTGTCGAGACCGGGGACGTCTCCGTCATGCCGTAGCAGATGGAGACCTCCTCCATGCGCATCTCGGCGACGACCCGCTTCATCACCTCGACCGGACAGGGCGAGCCCGCCATGATGCCGGTGCGCAGCGAACTCAGGTCGTACGAGGCGAAGTCGGGGAGGTTCAGCTCCGCGATGAACATCGTCGGCACGCCGTACAGCGACGTACAGCGCTCGCGCTCCACCGCGTGCAGCGTGGCGCCGGGGTCGAAGGACGGTGCCGGGATGACGATGCAGGCGCCGTGGGACGTGGCCCCCAGGTTCCCCATCACCATGCCGAAGCAGTGGTAGAACGGCACGGGCAGGCACACCCGGTCCTGTTCCGTGTAGCCGACCGTCCGGCCCACCCAGTAGCCGTTGTTGAGGATGTTGTGGTGGGAGAGCGTCGCCCCTTTGGGGAAGCCGGTGGTGCCCGATGTGTACTGGATGTTGACGGGATCGTCGCAGCTCAACTCCGCCTCACGGGCGGCCAGTTCGACGTCCGACACCTCCTTCGCAGCGTCAAGGAGCACATCCCAGGAGCCGTCCTCGATGTAGTGCACGGACCTCAGCTCGGGACAGTCGGGCCGCACCTGGTCCACAAGGGCCCGGTAGTCGCTCGACTTGTGCGACTGCGAGGCGACCAGGACCGTCACCCCGGCCTGCTTCAGCACATACTCCAACTCATGTGCGCGATAAGCCGGGTTGATGTTCACCATGATCGCGCCGATCCGCGCGGTGGCGTACTGCACGAGCACCCACTCGGCACAGTTCACCGCCCAGATGCCGACACGATCACCCTTGGCGACCCCGGCCCCCATGAAGCCCCGCGCCAACTGCTCGACCGCGGAGCCGAATTCGGCGTACGTCCAGCGCGTCCCCGCCGCCACGTCCACCAGCGCGTCCCGCTCCGGCCAGGCCTCGATCGCCCGGTCGAGGTTGCGCCCGATGGTGTCACCGAGCAGCGGCGTCGAACCGACACCGTGCGCATACGACAGTTCGCTCATCGGAAGTCCTCCTCGCGGTACTCGGCATCGGAGCCCGCGGCCGTCGCCTCGCGCAGCTCGATCCGGCGGATCTTTCCGGAGACGGTCTTGGGAAGCGGGCCGAACTCGATGCGGCGAAGCCGCTTGTAAGGGGCGAGGACCGCGCGCGAATGCTCGAAGAGCAGTTTCGCGGTGTCCGGCCCCGGTTCATGTCCGGCGGCGAGGACGACGTACGCCTTCGGAACGGCGAGCCGCACCGGGTCGGGCGCGGGCACGACCGCCGCCTCGGCCACCGCCTCGTGCTCCAGGAGCGCGCTCTCCAGCTCGAACGGGGAGATCTTGTAGTCGGATGCCTTGAAGACGTCGTCGGAGCGGCCGACGTACGTGATGTAGCCGTCGGCGTCCCGGGTGCCGATGTCGCCGGTGCGGTAGTAGCCGCCGGCCATCGCTTCGGCGGTGCGCTCCGGGTCGCCGTGGTAGCCGACCATCAGGCCGACCGGGTTCGTGGCGAGGTCGAGGGAGATCTCACCCTCCTGCGCTCCCGGTTTCCCGGTGACCGGGTCGAGGAGTTCCACGGCGAAGCCAGGCGTGGGCAGTCCCATCGAGCCCAACTTCAGCTCCTGGCCAGGTGAGTTGGCGACCTGCACGGCGGTCTCGGTCTGCCCGAAGCCGTCCCTGATGGTGACGCCCCAGTCGCGCCGCACCTGGTCGATGACCTCGGGGTTGAGCGGTTCGCCCGCGGCGACGACCTCACGCGGCGGTGTCCGCAGCTGGGTCAGATCAGCCTGGATGAGCATGCGCCAGACGGTCGGCGGGGCGCAGAACGACGTGACCCCGGCCCGGTCCATCTCGGCCATGAGGCGGCCCGCGTCGAAGCGCGTGTAGTTGTGGATGAAGACGGTCGCCTCCGCGTTCCAGGGCGCGAAGAGATTGGACCAGGCGTGCTTGGCCCAGCCCGGCGAGGAGATGTTGAGGTGTACGTCGCCGGGCTTCAACCCGATCCAGTACATCGTCGCCAAGTGGCCGACGGGGTACGACACATGGGTGTGCTCGACCAGCTTCGGACGGGCCGTGGTGCCCGAGGTGAAGTAGAGCATCAGAGGGTCGTCGGCGCGGGTGACGCCGTCGGGCTCGAAGGTCTCAGGGGCGTCATCGGCACTCTCGTACGAGATCCAGCCGGGCACTTCTCCGCCCACCACGATGCGGGTGTAGTCGCCGGGCACCTCGTCGAACTTCGCCGTGTCCTCGGGGCGTACGACGACATGCCTGGCCCGCCCGCGGCCGATGCGGTCCCGCAGGTCGACGGGGCCGAGGAGGGGCGTCGCGGGGATGACGACGGCGCGCAGCTTCATCGCGGCGAGGGCGATCTCCCAGAGCTCGACCTGGTTGCCGAGCATCACGACGACGCGGTCACCGGCGCGCACGCCTTGGGCGCGCAGCCAGTTGGCGACCTTGTCGGAGCGGGCGGAAAGGTGCGCGAAGGAGAAGCGGGTGGTGGGCCCGTCCTCCTCGACGATGTGCAGCGCCGTCTTGTCGTTGCCATCGGCGATGACGTCGAACCAGTCGAGCGCCCAGTTGAACCGCTCGGGCCGCGGCCAGGCGAAACCCTCGTAGGCGGCGGTGTAGTCCTCACGATGCCGCAGCAGGAAGTCCCGGGCCGCGCGGAACTGTTCCGTTCCGCTGGAGCCGGTCGTGCCCGTCGTTCCTGTGCCCGTGCCCCTGCTCGTCATTGCGCTCTCCTCGTCGCCGGTCCGATACCCGGCAGCTTTGCCGGGCTCTTCGCCGGAGTCATTGCCGGACGCTACGTAACATCGTGTAATTCGTGATGCAGGTCTCACCACCCCCGGACGGGGGTGTTCCGAAGTGAAAGGTCTGACGCGTGACGGCTGACGGAGGCGAGGCGGTCGAGATGCGGGCGGCGCTGCTGCGGCTGCGGCGCGGCACGGGGCTGCCGGTGGCCTTCGGGGGCCTCGTCGAGGGGCAGCGGCACGTGCGGATCGGCGAGCTGACGGGCACGGGTACGCGTGCGCTGTGCGGCCTGGCGGTGTCGTCCGGGAACGGCTTGGGCGGCAAGGCGGTCGCACTCTCGCGCCCCTGCGCGGTCACGGATTACCACGACTCGCGCCACATCAGCCATGAGTACGACAGCGCGGTGGCCGCGGAGGGCCTGCGCTCGGTGCTCGCGGTGCCGGTGGTGGTACGGCGCAGGGTGCGAGGCGTCCTGTACGGAGCCCTGCGCTCGGTCCAACCGCTGGGCGACCGGACCCTGTCGGCGGCGGTGGCGGCCGCGCGGGACGTGGAGCAGGCCCTTGTCGTACGGGACGAGGTGCACGCGCTCATCGCGGCGGCGCGGGAGCCGCGGGAGGGCGCGGGCCCCGCCTGGGAGCAGGTACGCGAGGCGCACGGCGCGCTCAGGGAACTGGCCCCGCGGATCGCCGACCCGGCGCTGCGGGCCGAAATACTGGCGGTGTGCGGCCGGTTGGCTTCGGCGGCGACGGTGCCCGCGGGGCGGGAGCGGTCGGTGTCCCTCGCGCCGCGCGAGGTGGACGTCCTCGCGTGCGTGGCCGGGGGCGCGACGAACGCGGCGACGGCGGAGAGACTCGGGCTGCGGCCGGAGACGGTGAAGGGGTATCTGCGGGCGGCCATGCGGAAGTTGGGCGCGCACACGAGGCTGGAGGCGGTGGTGGCGGCGCGGAGGGCGGGTTTGCTGCCGTAGGTGTCTTACGTGGCGATGCCGACAGCGGATTGAATGAGCGGCGAGGGGGTGATGGGCATGGTGTCCACGGACCGTTTTCTCGCTTTCGCCGCGATGTCGCTGCTGGTGATCGTGATCCCGGGGCCGAGCGTCCTGTTCGTGATCGGCCGGGCCCTGGCCCATGGCAGGCGCACCGCCGTGGCGACGGCGCTCGGCAACCTCTTCGGGTCGTACGTCCTGGTCGTCGCGGTCGCGTTCGGCGTCGGATCGCTCGTCGAGCGGTCGGCCGCGGTGTTCATGGCGGTGAAGCTGGCGGGGGCCGCCTATCTGGTCTTCCTCGGTGTGCAGGCGTTCCGGCACCGCAAGGAGATGCGGGCACAGTCCATGGGGCCGGGCTCCCCCGATCAGACGCGCACCGATCTGCGCTTCGATCTGCGTACCGTCGTGGATGGCGCGCTCGTCGGCGTGACGAACCCGAAGGGCATCGTGTTCTTCGCGGCGGTGCTGCCCCAGTTCGTGGACCACTCGGCGGGTCATCTGCCCGCGCAGATGCTGCTCCTGGGGCTTGTCCCGATCAGCATCGGTCTCGTCACGGACACGCTGTGGGGTCTTACGGCGTCCGCGGCCCGCACCTGGTTCGCGCGCTCGGAGCGGCGGCTTTCGCTGATCGGCGGGGCCGGGGGCGTCACGATGATCGGGCTCGGGGTGACGGTCGCGGCGACGGGCCGGGCGGACTGAGGGACGGCGGCGTTCGCCGTTCAGCGGTCGATGGTCAACGCTCGACGACCGTGCCGAAGCGGATGTCGTACGTGGCTGCCCGGTTCATGGGGCCGCTCAGCAACCGGTCGGCCTCTTCGGTCAGTTCGTGCCGTTGCGCTTTGCTGAGGGTGCCGAACGGTTCGATGGTGAGGACGGCGGAGCCCTTGGTTCCTCCCGCGCCCTCCTTGACTCCCTCCTCGACGCGCCATACGCCCGCCAGGAAACCGTCGACCAGGAAGACGCTGTAGGAGAAGTTCCCCTTCCAGGAACGGCCCTTGTACTCGGTCGGCACGACCCTGCCGCGGTCCGCGTGCGACAGCAGGAGGTTGTCGAACTCGGGAAGGAAACGCGCCGGAGCCGGGGTGTCCGCGTCGGGGCGTGGCGCGTCGGGGAGGTCGAAGAGCTCGACGCCGTTCTCGTCGCGGAACGTACGCAACTGGGGCCGCAGCCGCTCGAACGCCTCCCGCAGCCGCGTCAGCCCTGCCCAGGTCTGCATGTCCTTGACGGAGGCGGGCCCGAAGGCGGCGAGGTAACGCAGGACGGTGGCGTCGGGGGCGGGCACCGGCTCGCTCGCCCGGCCGAGCCAGTGCTCGACGGTGGTGAGCGCGACCTGCCCGCTGCGCCGCCACAGGCCGCGCGGGGTGACCTGGACCAGCGGCAGCGAACAGCGGGCGGCGACGGCGAGCGACTGCGGGTCGGCGTCGGGCCAGTGGGGCAGCAGGATCTCTCGCAACTGCTTCATCGTCCGCGGCTCCTCCTCGACGGCGGCGCGGGCCAGCGAGGCGAGTTCCGTGAGGTCGACGCCGGTCAGCCCCTTGCGGAAGGCGTGCAGCTCACGGTCGCGCGCGGCCTGCACCAGCGGGCGCAGGGTGAGGGCGTCGTCGGCGGTGTGCAGGTGGATGGTGGAGCGCATCGTGACGATGCGTACGAGATCACGCGCGGCAAGGAGCCCCGACAAGGCCTCCGGGTCGAACCCTTCGAGCCGGGCGGCGAGCGCGTAGTAGGGCGGCTTCACGTTCTGCGCCTGGAGACCGAGGAGGTGGGCGACGGCACCCTCGACGGAGAGGTCGGCCGAGCGGCGCAGGAGAAGCTGACGGTCAAGGGTGGCGCGGTTGAGGGCGCGTGTGCCGAGTACGGGGGCGGGGTGCGGGGCGGCCTTCGTCTGGGGATTCGTCGACTTCGGCGTACTCGGCGTCTTGGTCATGCTCCGCAGGCTAGCCGGACTTGCGGACATCGACGGTCCGCAAGCGGATAGGCGAACAGGGATCGGGAAGCGCACCAAAAGGCGTGCCGGGAGGAGCATCGAGGGAGCGTCGAGATGTCGCCACGCTCGCGCCTTTTGAGACGTATATCCTGCTTCAAAGCCACCAAGACACAAGTTCGACTTCACCAGACACCACCCGACCCCATCCGACACCGCCCGACAACGGAGGCAGCCAGCATGGCGGAGCGCCGGCCCCGGCCCGCACCGAGCGCGAAGAGGCACGGCTGGCGGCGCGCCATGCCGGCCGGGGCCTCTGCGGCTTCAGGGAACGGGGGCTCCGGAGACCCCGAGGCCACACCCGCGCCCCCCTCCCCCGCACCGCCGGAAGCCGCGAGTGTCGTACAGGCAGCGCTCTACCGAGACGGGGTCCGCGTCGCGACCCCCTCCTCCCTGGCCGACACCTTCCGGGAGCTGCGCGAGCAGCACGACGGCATGGCGTGGATCGGCCTCGCCCGCCCCACGGAGGCCGAACTCCTTTCGCTGGCAGCCGAGTTCGACCTGCACGAGCTGGCGGTCGAGGACGCGATGGAGGCGCACCAGCGTCCGAAACTGGAGCGCTACGGAGAGACCCTCTTCGTAGTCCTGCGCGCGGCCCGCTATCTGGACGCCCCGGAGGAGGTCGACTTCGGCGAGCTGCACGTTTTCGTGGGCCCCGACTTCGTCATCACGGTGCGCCACGGCGCCGCCCCGGACCTGACCGCCGTACGCCGCCGCATGGAGGAGAGCCCCGAGCTCCTCAAGCTCGGCCCCGAGGCGGTCCTGTACGCGATCCTGGACGCGGTGGTCGACGGGTACGCCCCGGTCGTGGCCGGAGTCCAGAACGACATCGACGAGATCGAGACCGAGGTCTTCAGGGGCGACCCGGAGGTCTCCCGCCGCATCTATGAACTCTCCCGGGAAATGGTCGAGTTCCAACGGGCGACCCGCCCCCTGGTGGCCATGCTGCACTCCCTGATGGCGGGCTTCGCGAAGTACCGCACAGACGAGGAACTCCAGCGCTACCTGCGCGACGTAGCCGACCACGTCACGCACACCAGCGAACGAGTAGACGGCTTCCGCCAGGCCCTCACCGAGATCCTCACGGTCAACTCCACGCTCGTCACACAGCAGCAGAACGCGGAGATGCGGGCACTGGCGGAGGCGGGCTTCGAACAGAACGAGGAGATCAAGAAGATCTCCTCGTGGGCCGCCATTCTGTTTGCTCCCACGTTGGTGGGAACGATCTACGGGATGAACTTCGACGAGATGCCGGAGCTGCACTGGGCCTTCGGCTATCCGTTCGCGATCGGGCTGATGGCCGTGGTCTGCGTGAGCCTGTACTTCATCTTCAAGCGGCGGGACTGGCTCTGAGCCCTCAAGGCCGATGGGTGGCTGCTGTCCGCGGTGCCGTCAGCCGCCGTCTCTCCGGCCCCATGAGCCCGTGCCCCGGAGCCGGGAACGCGGCCCGGAGCAGGAAGGAGCCGTCCGGCGTCGGGCCCGCGGCGAGTGCGCCGTCCAGGATGCGGGCGCGTTCGCGCAGACCGGTGAGGCCGTGGCCGCCGCTCGTCTCGCAGGCGGCTCCTCCGGTGGTCTCAGGTGCGGCTTCACCGGTGGTACCCCGGGCCGACGCGCTACGGACCTCGACGACCAGGCAGGTGTCGCCGTCCACGGACTCCACGCGCAGCGCGACCGGGGCGCCGACGTCGCCGTGCCTCAGTACGTTGGTCAGTGCCTCCTGCACGGTGCGGTAGGCGGCGAGCTCCACTGTGGCGGGCCAGTACACCCCGTCCCCCGGGGCGATGGTCAGGGGCTGCACCGTGAGTCCGCTGCGCTCGACGAGGGCGGGGATGTCGGCCAGGCGGGAGCCGAGGGGCACGCTCGCCTCCTCAGGGTGCTGTTCCCGCAGCGCCCTGACCAGGTGCCGCATCTCGTCCAGGGCACGCAGGCTCACCGTGCGGATCAGTTCGGCCTCCTGACGGGTGTCCGCGTCCGGGGCCCGCCGGGCCAGCGCCGCCGCCCTGACCGAGATCAGGCTCATCTCGTGCCCCACCACATCGTGCATCTCGCGTGCGAGCGCGGCCCGTGCGCCCTCCTCGACGGCGGCGCGCTCACTCCTCAGGGCACGCTCGTGGCTCTGCCGCAGGGCAAGTACCTGTTCGGCCACGCGGGCCCGGGAGCGCAGCAACTGTCCGAGCGCGGCCGGTGCCGCCCCGAACACCGTGCAGTACACCAACGCCTGGAGCACGTCACCGGACGCGTGCGGCGATCCGGCGCGCCACAGCAGAGAGTCAAGGAGTTCGGCGACGGACACCACGACCGCGCACAGCGACGCCGCCACGAGGGGTAGTACTCGTGCCGCTGCGACCAGGGCCACCAGGGGGGCGAGTTGCATGCCCGCCGGGAGCGCGGGCAGCGTCAGGACGAGCACGAGCACTGGCCGACGCCGCCGCCACGGCAGGGCGGCCAGGGCGAGCACGGTCAGCACGAGGCCGTACGGGCCCGGCTGCTCCTTCTCGCCTTCGAGGAGTTCCACCAGCAGGTCGGTGCCCGCGAGGAGCAGTACGGCGGCCTCAGTCGCGCAGCGGCGCGCGAACGGCGGGAGCCGAGGCTTGGCCGGAATCATCGGGCCGGTTCCGGCGTCGGCAGTCCGCCGTCGCGTCCCGGAGCCGGCCGAGACCCGCCGACGAGACCGGCCTGATAGGCGATGACCGCGGCTCGTACGCGGTTGTCCGTGCCGAGTTTGGCGAGCGTGGCGCTGACGTGCTCCTTGGCCGTACCGGGAGTGATGGCGAGCCGTTCGGCGATCTCCGGGTTGGACAGGCCGTTGCCGAGCAGCGCGAGCACCTCGTGCTCCCGGGCGGTGAGCCGGGCCAGACGCTCCCGCGATTCACCTGATGCGGTTCGCTGCGCGGCACGGGACGTGTCGTGTCCCGGCAGGTCGCGTTCCAAGGCATCGGGGCCAGGAGGTGTCCGGGCGTCGAGCGTGGAGGCGTACCCCTCCACGACCGCCGCGGCGATGGAGGGGGAGAGCACTACACCTCCCACCGCTGCCGCGCGCACGGCGCGGATCAGGTCGTCCGGATCGCTGTCCTTGAGCAGGAAGCCGTCCGCCCCGGCGCGCAGCGCGCGCACCACGTACGCGTCGGCGCTGAAGGAGGTCAACATGACCACGGCCGGCGTCGGAATGCGTCCCTTGAGGTCCTCGAGCACCGCGAGGCCGTCACGTTGGGGCATCCGGATGTCGAGCAGCACCACGTCGGGGGAGTGCGCGGCCACGGCCTTGAGCACGCCGTCCGCCTCGCACGCCTCGACCACGCGTACGTCCCCGGCCGTCTCCAGGACCATGCGCAATCCCGTACGAAACAGTTCCTCGTCATCGACGATCACGACGTCGATGACGTCGTCAGGCCGACCCGCCCCTCTGTTCGCCACTGTCCTCGTCGCCCCCGTTGTCCCCGTTGTCCCCCTGTTGATCAAGTGTCCATCATGGGATTCTCGTCCCGCCTTGTGCAAGCCGGACGAGTGCGAACCGGGGTGATCAGCTCAGCCCATTCCAGGGCTGACCAGTCCAAGACCCGCTGTTCCAGGGCCCGTTATTCCAGGACCCGCTCCGCCCGGAAGACCAGCGGCATCAGCACGAGCAGCACGGCCGTCAGCACCACGGTGCCGCTCACGTACCAGCCCGTCATCGTCGTATACGCGTCCGGCGCCAGGCTGGCGGCCGTCGTCGCCCCCAAGGCGGGGAAAAGGGCGATCGCCCGCGCGAGCCCTCCGCTGAGCCCCGCGGTCGGCCGCAGCCCGGCGGGCCAGCGAAAACCGACGAACACGGTGGCGGACGCGGCCCACAGCACGGAGGCGGCCGGGACGAGCAGCCCCAACAGCAGGTATCCGGCGCTGAGATGAACACTGCTGCCGCCGAGCATGAGGGCGGCCCAGGCGAGTCCGGTGAAACTGAGTACGAGGACGAGCCAGGACAGCACCCCAATCAGCGCGCACGCGGTGTAGGCGAGGTACACGGAGCGCAGACGGACCGGTGTGGCGAGCAGCGCCTCCATGGAGCCGCCCGCCAGGTCCCCTGAGACGACGGCGCGGCTGACCGCCCCCGTGATCAGCGCGGCGGCCACCCCGAGCAGGGTGGGCGCGGCGAGCAGTGCGGTGCTCAGCGCGCGGGCGGTGGCGGAGTGCAGACCGGCCACGGCGACCAGGCCGTTGTCGGCGGCGACGAGTTCTCCGTGGACCGCGTCGGGGAATATGTGCGGCAGCACGAGCAGCAGGGCGACGAGGCCCGTACCGGCGGCCGCGGGGACGAGCAGGGCCTGGCGGCCCTGGTGGCGCCAGGTGCGGACGAGCAGGGCGCCGAGGAGTCCGCCGGTGGTCATGAGGAATCGTCCAGGAGTTGGTGGATGGCGGTTTCAATGGCAGTTCGAGTGGCGGTCTCAGTGCCGGGTTCCGTGATGTCGGCGGCACCCGCGGAGACGGTGTCCACGGAAACGCGGCCTTCGGAGACGGGGCGTACGTCGGTGACCTCGACACCTCCGGCGACGAGCCCGGCGATGTGCTCACCGATCGTCGTGTCCTGCCCGAGCTCGGCCCGCTCCCAGGCTCCGCCGCCGCGCGAGGTGCGCAGGTCGTACGCAGACGGCGACGCGGCCTGTTCCGCTTCTCCCGCCGCGGGCAGTCCGTGGAGCGCCCCGCCCTTGAGGACCAGCAGGTGTGAGGCGAGCGTCATCGCCTCGGGCACGCTGTGCGTGGAGTAGAGGACGGTCTTGTGCGCGCCCCAGGAACGTACGAGTGCGCGGGTGTGCTCGGCACTGACCGGGTCGAGCCCCGTCATGGGCTCGTCGAGCAGCAGGACGTCCGGGTCGGTCAGGGTGAGCCTGGCCAGGTCGGCCCGTTGGAGCTGGCCCCTGCTGAGCCGGGCGGTACGCCGGCCGAGCAGCCCTTCGATGTCGAACCGCGCGGCCGCGTCCCGTATCCGCTCGGTGTGCAGCGCGCTGTCCAGGCCCTGCACCCGGGCCCAGAACTCCAGGTTGTCCCGCACGCTCAACTGCGGGCTGAGCGCGGCGCGGTGGGTCAGCACGCCGATCGCGCGCTTCGCCTCACGGTGGGTGGCCAGGTCGGTGCCACCGAGGAGAACCCGCCCCGCGAGCGGCGGCAGGATACCGGCAAGGACCCGCATGAGCGTGGTCTTCCCGGCGCCGTTGCGCCCGAGCAGGACATGCACCCCAGGGGCGAGTTCCGTGTCGATGGGGCCGATGACCGGGCGTCCGCGGTACCCGGCGACGACCCCGTCGAGGCGTACCCCCGTCACGGCGCGTCGAAGAGGGTGCCGCGCTGCTCGGCCGTCAACTCGCTCTCGTCGACACGACGGAGCAGCGACAGATGCCGACCCGCCTTGCACATGCCCAGCCGGCGCGGGCCGAGCCGGATGGTGGTCACTGAGGCTCCGTGGACCCAGCTTCCCCAGAAGACGTGGTCCTTGCCGCACGCGATGATGGTGTCCGCAGCCATGTGTCTCTCCTTCAGCCGAAGTGGGGGGTATACGTCGGTTCTCTGCCGGCTTCACTGGCTTTCCCGGCTTCACCAGTTCCACCGGCCTCGTCTGCCTCATCTGCCTCATCGAGGTCTTCGGGCTCTTCCGCGACCGGGGTCTTTCGCCCGTCCTGCGGTACGGGGTCCGCGAGTTCCACGCGATCCGGCGTCGCGGCGACCGCGGCAGCACCGATCATGATCAGGCTGAAACTCCACAGGCCGATGGTCGCGATGATGGCGCCGTGCAGCAGAACATCCATCTGGAAGGCCAGCTTCCGCCAACGCTTCCGGACCGATCAGCAAGGCGGCGATCACCACCTCGATCCCGGTCCAGGCGGCTGCCGGGACCGGAACTTGATCTTGGTTGCGGCAGTACGGCGCCTCAAGAAAGAGACCGCAAAGAGGCGGCAACGGGATCATGTCGGCTCTCTCGCCTCGTCCGCGGATCAGGGGGGTTCACCCCCTGCCTGGGGGGTGGGTACCTGCCGATCGTGGGCTGTCGAACGGACGGCAGGGTGGGGCCGTCTACTTGGTCTTGGCGCAGGTCTGGTCGTGGGCGGGGAGTCTGCCGGTGGACAGGTAGCGGTTGACCTTCTTGTCGACGCAGGCATTCTCGTAGAGGCCGTAGATCGCGTGCCGGTTGGCGCCCTTCACGGTGAGCAGCTTGGAGCTGGGCAGGAGTCCGTGCAGGGCGACGGCGCCCTTGTGCGTGGTGCGGGGGTCTCCGGTGGCCGACACGATCAACGTCTTGGCGTCGTGCTTCACCCGGGTGGGTTCCTCGCGGGGGCGGTCCCAGAACGCGCACGGGCCGATGTTGTTGTTCAGCGCGCCGAAGCGCGGATGCGTGGCACGGCTGCGCTCGATGTCCCGCCAGTAGACCTCGGGGTCGCGCGGGGCCGCCCGGTCTCCGCAGATGATCGCGGACTGCACGCTGCCCGTGGCCGACTGCTCGCCGGTCATCGCGAATTTCAGGAGCCCCGCGAAGGACGGTGACAGCTCCGTCGGCTGCCCGGCCGCCGCCCTGTTCAGTACGGACACGTTCTCGCCGAGCGCCGCCCGGGACGCGTCGGTGTCGCTGTCGACCCCGGCCAGCAGGACGAACGGGACCTGGGTGTCGTCCAGTCGGTAGGTCTCGGGGGCGGTGCCCACCGTCAGCGGGCCGCGCGCGGACGCCTTGATGACGCGGTCGACGGTGGCGAGCACCTGGGCGCGGGTGCGGCCGAGGCCGTAGGTCGCGTCGCGGGCTGCGGCCCACGTGGCCCAGTCGGCGAGCGCCCGTTCGTTCTCGCCGACGGCCTCCTGGAGCAGCCGGGGGCCGAACTCGCGGGGATCGATCGCGCCGTCCAGGACCATGCGGTCCGTGCGGCCGGGGAACATCTGGGTGTAGACCGTGCCGAGGTAGGTCCCGTACGAGTAGCCGAAGTAGGAGATCTTCCGCTCGCCGAGCGCGCCGCGGATGACGTCCATGTCGCGGGCCGTGTTGCGTGTGCTGATGTGCGGCAGCACGGAGGCGTTGGTGGCGCGGCACTTGGCGGCCAGGTCCTTGTTGAGGGCGACTTGACGTTCGTAACTCGCCCGGCCGAGACCGGCCGAGAAGAGGTTGGTGCCGACGGGCCAGCCGCAGTCCAGCGGGGTGCTGCGGCCGACGAAGCGGGGGTCGAAGCCGACGATGTCGTAGCGCGGTCCCGCCTTCTTCATCCAGGCGTGGAATTCCGGCGGTGACTCAAGGGCGGTGCCACCGGGCCCGCCGTTGTTGAGCAGGATCGAGCCGATGCGGTGGCGGGTGTCGGTGGCCTTGAGCCGGGATATCGCGACGGTGATCGTACGGCCACGGGGCTTCGCGTAGTCGAGCGGCACGACGGCGTCCGCGCACTGCACGCCCGCCTTGTCCAGGTCACGGCCCTTGGCGTCGTCGGCGTTCTTGGCGCAGCCGCCCCAGTTGAGGCGCTGGTCGTAGTAGCGGTCGAGCCCGGCCCCGGATTCCGACGCCGTGGGAGCCGTCGTGGCCGTGGTGGCCGTGGTGGCGGAGCCCGCGGGTGCCGCGCCCAGACAGGCGACGAGGGCGAGCCCCACGAGCGAGGCGCGGCGCACCGCCTGGCCGACGCGCTCGTTCTCGTGGTTGTTCTCGCGCTCGTTATCGTGGTTGTTCCGTGTATGTGTCACACCGTCAGACGCTATGCGGAACGATCACCCCTCCTCACTACCGCTGTCCCCCCATTCCCGGTGAGGCCACCCCCCGCAGCGGACCGCCCGAGCCACCGCGATGGCATGATCGGCCTCTGGACGAGCGCCCGCGTTCCGCTCGAAAAGCAACTAACAATCGGCCAGACACTTGATACCTATATTTTCGCGGATGAGTCAGCGAATAAGCGGCGAAACCGGCACAATCGGCACGGTCAAGACCTCCGTGTGGCGTCAGCCACGCACGATCCTCTGGGTCACGGCAGGTCTCGTGGCGTTGGGGTTCCTCGTCGCCCTGGAGATCGCCGCGCGCCGCTACGGCGGTGTGCCGGGGCCGATCACCAATCAGGCGCGGGAGGTGCTGTTCCCGCCCAAGCCGGGGCCGCTGTACGGCGGCCTGGCCCTGATGATGGTGGTGCTCACGTGGCGGCAGCGGTTCATCGCCGCCGGTGCCGCGGTCGGGATCGACGCCGTCTTCGTGCTGGTGCGGTGGGCGGTCGGCACCGAGGTGCCCGAAGGGCAGTTCTTCGGCAATGGCGCGCTGTGGGTGATGCTGGGCTGTGCGGCCGTCGCGATCACGCGCCGCGTCGGCGAGGAACGGGTTCTGATGCTCAAGGGCGTCGGCCTGGGGCTGCTGCTCGTGGCCGGACGCAAGACCGGTGACACCTGGCTGCTCATCACGGCGAAGACTCGCCCGACCGTGCTCGACCCGTACGTGGCGACCGCCGATCACGCCCTGGGCAACCCGTCATGGCTCGCAGGCCGGATGCTGGAGGCCAGCGGCCCGCTCGTCCCCCATGTCATCGACCTGGTCTACGCCCAGCTCGCCGTGGCCGCGGTCGTCGCCGCCCTCTACCAGCTGCGCAACGTGGCGAGCGAACGCCGCTTCCCGCGCCACCATCTGGTGCGTACCTTCCTGGTGATCGGCCTCCTCGGCCCCGCCGTCTACATGATCTTCCCGGTGGTCGGGCCGGTCTTCGCCTACGGCCCCGGCACCTCCGGAACCGGCGGCGTGCAGTGGGCCGTGGCCAATCTGTGGCCGCACACGCCGCCGCCGATCGGCGTCCCGCACCCGGTGCCGTACGACGGGATCACCCCCCGCAACTGCATGCCCAGCCTGCACACCGCGTGGGCCACCGCGATCTTCATCCACTCCCGCAAGGGCCCGCGCCTTCTGCGCTACGCGGGAACCTTCTGGCTGGTCGCCACGCTCAGCGCGACGCTCGGCTTCGGCTACCACTACGGCGTGGATCTCGTCGCCGGCGTGGTGTTCGCGCTCACGGTCGAGGGAGCTCTGCGCGCGTACGACCGCGGCTGGGACCGGTCGGGGATCCAGCTGGTCGCCTATGGCACGGCGGTCTTCGGCGCGCTCCTGGTGTCGTACCGCTATCTGCCGATGGAGATGGCGGCGCATCCGTGGGTGTTCGGTCCCCTCGTCATGCTGTCGATGGCCTCGGTGATCTACGGCTACGTACGCACCAACAGAGCCTGGGAACCGGCGGCCGCGCCGACCCTCCGGCCGCCGGAACCCCAGCCCGAAATGGTGTGAGTCAGGTCAGCGGCCTGTCGTGGCGCAGGTCGGCGAAGAGCCGGGCCGACTT
The DNA here is from genome assembly GCF_053610745.1 of Streptomyces sp. NPDC054866. Classification (NCBI taxonomy): domain Bacteria; kingdom Bacillati; phylum Actinomycetota; class Actinomycetes; order Kitasatosporales; family Streptomycetaceae; genus Streptomyces; species Streptomyces sp. NPDC054866. The sequence goes on along the minus strand of NZ_JBSGZA010000001.1, from coordinate 489,449 downwards.
CTCGGGGTCCCATTTCAGTACGTTGCCCTTGGGGGTGGGGACGCCGAAGCCGGACACGGGTACGTTGATCCGCTTGCCCTGTCCGCCCCTTCCGCCCTGTCCGCCCGAGACGCTCTGCACGGCGCGGAACATGTTGCTGAGGTCGCGCAGGCTCATGTCCTTGTCGACGATGAGCGTGTCGAGCCCGGCCTGCATGGCCGGGCCGATCTCCGTCGGGTCGAAGAGGGTGCCGGGCCGGGCGGCCTGGTGGGCGAGGGTCGACAGGAATTTCTGCTGGTTCTTCGACCTGCCCAGGTCGCCCTCCTTCTCCTGGTGCCGCTGGCGGACGAAGGCGAGCGCCTGCTTGCCGTCCAGGGTGTGACAGCCCTTGCGCAGGTCGGCGCCCGACTTCTTGTCCTTGATGTCGCGGTCGAGGCACATCCGTACGCCGCCGATGGCGTCGACGATGTTCACGAACCCCGCGAAGCCGATCTCCGCGTAGTGGTCGATGCGTAGGCCGGTGTTGCGCTCGACGGTGTGGACCAGGAGTTCGGGGCCGCCGTAGGCGAACGCGGCGTTCAGTTTGTCGCCCTCGGGGCGCTTCGTCTTGCCCGTCGTCGTGTCGAGGCGGCCGGGCACGGTGACCCAGGAGTCGCGCGGCAGGCTGACCATGCTGGTTCCGTTGGCCCCGGTGTGCAGCAGCATCATCGAGTCGGTGCGCCGCCCGCCGCCCCCGCCCGCGCGCAGATCCTTCACGGCGTCCGGCGAGAGCCCGTCGCGGCTGTCCGAGCCCACGATGAGGTAGTTGGTGCCCTTGCCGGGCGGCGGGCGGTCCCCGTACGCGCCGAGGTCGACGTCACGCTGGAGCCGGGTCTCGGCCCAGCCGTACGTGCCGCCCGCCGCGACGACCACGCCGGTGAGGAGGACGAGGACCGCCCGCCGCAGCCGCCTGCGCTTCTTCTTCGCCTGACGGGCGTGGGCGCGCCGAGGTCCGTAGCGGGAGCTCGGGCGGTCGGTGAACCGCTCGGCCTGCTCGCGCGCGGCGGAGTCTTCCGGGATCACGTCTGTCATGGTCAACTCCCTTGCAGACTGCGCCGCGTCTCTTCGGGCGGCGCTTGGAGCAGGTACGGGTCGGCGGTGCCGGTGCGCTTCATGCTGTGCCACTTCAGGCGGGTGCCGAGCAGCGCCGTGGCCACGGAGTGGATGACCACCAGGTACATCAACTGCCGGTACACGAACTGCTGGAGCGGGAGCACCCACAGCACACGCAGCCGTTCGCGGTCGAGCCGCAGCGCGTACGCGGCGGTCACCAGCTGGATGGAGAGGAACCCGAACCAGACCAGGGCGGCCTCCACGGGGTCGCGGAACAGCGCACCGAACAGGGCGAACATGTCCACGACCGGTGCGCACAGCGGAAGCACGATCTGGAACAGCGTGACGTAGAGCATCACGCGCCGGCCGAAGCGTCCGGCGGGTCCTACCTCCGTCGCCGCGTGCCGGTGCTTCCACATCGACTGGAGGGTGCCGTAGCACCAGCGGTAGCGCTGACGCCACAACTGCCGCACGGTGCTCGGCACTTCGGTCCACGCGACCGCCGACTGCTCGTAGACGACGCGCCAGCCGGCCCGCCAGAGCGCCATCGTGAGGTCGGTGTCCTCGGCCAGGGTCTCGTCGCTGACGCCTCCGACACCCATCAGCGCGTCCCTGCGGTACGCCCCGATCGCCCCCGGCACCGTCGGCATGCACTCCAGGACCTCGAACATCCGCCGGTCGAGGTTGAAGCCGAGTACGTACTCCAGGTGCTGCCATTTGCCCAGCAGGCGGCGCCGGTTGCCGACCTTGGTGTTGCCGCTGACCGCGCCGACCGCCGGGTGGGCGAGCGGCTGGACGAGGCGGGCCAGTGCCTCCGGTTCGAAGATGGTGTCCGCGTCGACCATCACGACGATGTCGTAGCGGGCGTGCGCCAGGCCGGTGTTGAGGGCGCTCGGCTTGCCGCCGTTGGGCTGGCGGATCACCGTCACCCGCGGGTCGTCGATGTCCTCGGCGATGTCGGCGGTGGCGTCCGTCGAGCCGTCGTCGATCACGATCACCTGGAAGTGCGGGTGGGTCGATGCGAGCAACGAGTACACCGTGGAGGCGATACCTGCCTCCTCGTTGTACGCGGGCACCAGGATCGTCACCGGGTCCCGCACCTCGCGGAGGCGTGGCGCGCCGGGCCGGTACCGGTGCAGCCTGCGCACGTGGAGCCGGGCGAACAGCGCGAACAGGAGCATCCGCAGGACGCCGAGCACGCCCGTGAGGGTCAGCGTCCACACCATCACGGTGAGGAAGGCGTGGCCGAGCCGCTGCGACCAGATCAGGCCCTCGCCCTCGATCTCCCGGGCGACCGGGACCGCTTGGGTGAAGGAGGGACGGCCGAGGCCGCCGCTGACGGTGGTGAACGAATTCACCCTGCGGTCACGCAGCAACTCCTCGGCCTCGCGGAAACCGAGGTCGGTCTGGCTGTGCTGCGTCACGAGGCCGCGCCACGGCTTGCGGGTTTTGTAGTCCGATGCGACCACCAGGTACCCCTGTTCCGCCGCGCGCTTCGCGGCCGGCCACTGCGGGCCGCAGAGCGTGTCCGCGGCCGTGGTGTGCGGCAGCCGCAGCAGGGTGGTGTTGACGCCGGCCGCACCCGCGAGAGCGGTCTGGGTGAGCGAGAGTTCGAGACGCGCGCGCAGCGGTGAGGCGACTCCGAAGTCGCCGCCGCTGTAGGTGTACGAGCCGATCTCGTGGCCCTCGCGCACGATCCGCCGCGTCAGTTCGGGGTGCCGGGCCGCGTCCTTCCCGTAGACGAAGAAGGTCGCCCGTGCGTGGTGTCTGCGCAGCAGGTCGAGCAGGCGCGGTGTCCACACCGGGTCGGGCCCGCCGTCGAAGGTGAGCGCTACGGTCCCCGGCGGCATGCCCGCGGTGGCGACCCCCTTCGGGCCGAACCGCAGCAACGGCTTCCCGTCGTCCGCCTCGCGCGGGATCGGCCGGGTGCACGGCGGTTTGGTGCGCGCGGCGTCGACCTGGTGGGTCGTCCAGCCCTCGAAGAGGAGGGCGACGGCGACCACCAGGAGCACGAGGAGGAGCACGAGCCAGTGTCCGCGCGGCGGTCGGCGGACAGCGGTGGCACGGGGGCTCACTTCTCCGGGCCTCCGGCCGGCGGGGCGGATCTGCCGGCCGGCGGGCGGCGGTGGTCGTCCCGGTCCGCGCGGGCTCCGGCTCGGGCGGGGGCGCCGGGGGCTTCTGGGGCCTTCTTGGCACCCGGGTGGGCAGGGGCGTTCATACTCGGCGGCTGCGTGCCGACGGGCTGCCAGAGCCCGCTGATCACGGTGCCGACGAACAGCAGATACCCGAGGCAGGCGCAGCCCACGACGAGCGCGAGGCCTTGCAGCGTCCGCCTCCGCAAGCCCGACTCGTCGATGAATACGGGGATTTGGGGCGCGGCAGCGGGGGGATGCCGCGCGGCAGGGGTCTGCCTCGTCGGGACAGCGTCTTGTCGCGCCGTGACAGCGTCTTGTCGCGCCGGGCGCCCGGGCGCGCCCGGCGGGGACGCGGACGGCAATCGCCCGTCGTGCGGTGTGCTGGCTATGTGGGGGATGCCCTGCACTGGTGCTCCTGATCTGCGGCCGCGCACGCGCGACTCTTTATGTGTGGGGGGTTACATGTGTGGGGGGTTACGGGCCCGGGGGCCCGCTGTACTGCTCGCGAGGCGTCAGGCGGCGGCCGCCTGGCGTCACGCAGCCCCCGACCCTACTCGGACACCCGTGCGGCACGGCAACAGACCACCGGGGAGCGGCAGTCGTCAGTTGGGGATGCGCCACGTGGGTACCGGGGCTCCCATGGGCGACATTCTTGTGGGTACCTGCTCGTGGACCGATCCGGCGCTCGTCCGCAGCGGGTGGTACCCGAAGGGACAGCGCGACGCGGCAGGGCGGCTGCGGTACTACGCCGAGCGGTTTCCCGTCGTCGAGGTCGACTCGACGTACTACGCGCTGCCCGGCGAACGCAACAGCCGGTTGTGGGCCGAGCGGACACCCGAAGGCTTCACGTTCGACGTGAAGGCGTTCTCGATGCTCACGGGACACCCCACACGCCCGGCCGCGCTGCCCGGCGGCCTGCGGGACGGCGCCCGGAACCCGGGCGTCCTGGACCCGGGCGTCCTGGACGAGGTGTGGGCACGTTTCGCCGCGGGGGTCGAACCGCTGCGACAGGCCGGACGGCTCGGCAGTGTGCTGTTCCAGTTCCCGCCGTGGCTACGGCCCGGGGAGCGGGCCGAGGAGGTACTCGCGCTGACCGCTCGGCGGACCCAAGGGTGGCCGCTCGCCGTGGAGTTCCGGCACCCCGACTGGTGGCGGGCGGAGCAGGCCGAGGCCACCCGCGCCCTGCTGGCCGGTCACGGCATGGCGGCGGTCGGCGTCGACATGAACCGGACGCTGCCGTCCTCGCTGCCTCCCGGCGCACCGGTCACCTCGCCCCGCCTTGCCGTCGTACGCTTCCACGGGCGCAGTGACGCGTGGGGGCGTGGAAGCAAGGAGGACCGCTTCCGGTACGCGTACGCCGACCATGAACTCGCCGAATGGCTGCCCCGGTTGCACACGCTCGCCGAGCGGACCGAGCAGGTCCACGTCCTGTTCAACAGCTGCTGCGCGGACGCCGCCGTACGTGCCGCCGAGGCCATGACGCGGCTGCTCGGTCCGGCCGGCGCAGGCGGTGCGGCCATGGTCCCGTCCGACTCCGGCTCCCCGCACGTGTACGGACGCGGCAGTGGGGATACCCGGCCGCATACAAGCCGCACAACCGACCACGGAAGGGACGGAGTTATGGCACACCAGGCTGAAACCGGCGACGTCACCGGCACCGCGGACAAGAACTACAACCTGTTCTGGTACGTCGAGGCGTGCCTCAGCAACGCACTGCGCCTGGAGAAATACATCCAGGACGCGGAGCGCGAGAAGGACACCGAGGTCGCGGACCTCTTCCGCAAGGCACAGGCGGACAGCCGCAAGGGTGCCGAACTGGGCAAGCGCCTGCTGCGCAGCCGACTCGACGACTGACCCGCCGCGCGCGATCGAAGGGCCCCTTCAGCGTGGCCCGTACGCGCCCGCGAGGCCCCCGGGCGATGCGCCCGGGGGCCTCGTACGCCGGGCCTGTCGGCGCTCCGTGGGAGCGTGACATTCTCCGTTCACCGCACGGACCGCCGCCCGTCGCGCCACCCGACGGAAGTCTTCACGGCAAGATCACAGAGTGGATCCGTCATGCAGTGCCCATGACAGAAAGGGATCCCTTCATGGCCAAGCCCCGCAGACCCCACGCCGGCCTCACCCGGCCCGCCCTCACGCGCGTCGCCCTTGTCGCGGCCCTCACGGCGGTCGCGGCGACCGCGCCCCTGAACTCCGGCGCCGTCGCGGCCACGCCCCTGCCCGCCGTCGAGCCGCGCTCCGAGACCCCCGCCCTGCACGACGACGACGCGGGCGGCAACGCCGACGCCGACGACCCGGCGATCTGGCGCAACCCCGCCGACCCGGGCCGCAGCCTGGTCGTCGCCACCGCCAAGCAGGGCGGGCTGCGCGTGTACGACCTCTCCGCGCGCGAGGTGCAGTCCGTTCCCGCGCCCGCGCCACCCGGCCCCGAGGACGCGCCCGGCCGCTTCAACAACGTCGACCTGGTGCACGGTCTGCGCCTGCCGTCCGGCCGTGCCGACCTCGCCGTGACGAGCGACCGCGGCAACGACCGGCTGCGCGTCTACCGCATCGACCGCGACCGCTCCGGCGGCCCGCTCACCGACGTCACCGACCCGTCGGCGCCGCCCGTCTTCTCGTCCTCGCAGGAGGAGACCAACGAGCAGCGCACCGCGTACGGCCTCGCGACGTGGACGGACCCGGCCACCGGACGGTCGTACGCGGTGGTCAGCCAACGGGAGCGGACCCGGATCGCGCTCCTCGAACTGACCCCGAAGAGCAACGGCACGGTGGGCTACCGCAAGGTCCGCACGCTCGACCTGCCTGCCAACTTCCGCCTGCCGAACGGCACTTCGTGGTCGCCGTGCGGCGAGCCGGGCGAACTGCCGCAGGTGGAGGGCATGGTCGTGGACCCGGCCAACGGGACGCTGTACGCGGGCCAGGAGGACGTCGGCATCTGGCGCCTGCGCGCCGACCTCACCGGGAAGCCCCAACTGGTCGACAAGGTAAGGGAGTACGGCGTCCCAGGGACGTACGACCCTTCGACCGAGGAGTGCGCCGCGGGCGCCGACCCCGGCTACGGCGGCAAGCGCCTGAAGGCCGACGTCGAGGGTCTGACGCTCCTTGAAGAAGGCGACAGCGACGGTGACGGATATCTGCTGGCCTCCAGCCAGGGCGACAACACCTTCGCCGCCTACGACCGTGAGCTGTCCGACCGCAACGAGTACGAGGGCGGCTTCCGCGTCACCGCCGCGTCCGCCACGCTCGACGGCTCCGAGGAGTGCGACGGTGCCGCGGTGCTCAACGAGCCGCTGGGCGCCGCGTACCCGAACGGGCTGCTCGTCGTGCAGGACGGCCATGACACGCCCGGTGACTCCGAACGGCCCTCCACCGGCTTCAAGTTCGTGGATCTGGGCGACGTGTTCGACGCCGTCGACGACTGATACGGCCCTCGGCTGATACGGCCCTGGGTGCTACTCGGCCGCCCACAGGCCACGTACGTGACCGAGGTGACGGGTCATCACCGCGCGTACGGCTTCCTCGTCGCGGGCGAGCAGCGCGTCGAGGATCTCCAGGTGCTCCTCGGCCGACGCCTCAAGGCGGCCCGCGTCGACGAGCGCCTGGAGTCCGTACAGGCGGGAGCGCTTGCGCAGGTCGCCGACCACCTCGACCAGGTGGTCGTTGCCGGAGAGCGCGAGCAGGCCGAGGTGGAAGCGGATGTCGGCCTCCACGTACGCGATGAGGTCGCCGTCCGCCGCCGCGGTGACGATCGCCTGCGCGGCAGGCCGCAGCGCTTCAAGGGCGGCGGGGTCCGCCGACGTGGCGAGCTCCGCCGTGGTGGGGATCTCGATGAGCGCGCGGATGTGCTTGTACTCGTCGAGCTGCTTCTCGGAGACCGCGGTGACCCGGAAGCCCTTGTTCGGCACCGTGTCGACGAGCCCCTCCTTGGCGAGGTCGAGCATCGCCTCGCGGACCGGGGTGGCGGAGACGCCGAAGCGCGCGGCGAGGGTGGGCGCCGAGTAGACCTCGCCCGCGCGCAGTTCACCCGCGATGAGCGCGGCGCGAAGGGCGTCCGCGACCCGCTCGCGGTAGCTGCTGCGCGTCCCGCCCAGGCTGGGCAGCGCGGCGGGGGCGGCGGACGGGGCGGGGTTGCGCCGGGCGGGCATGGGGGCGGTTCCTCCTGAGTGCAATGTCACGTCGTACGTCGTAGGAGTATCTCAGTAGCCCCTACAGGACGAACCCCGCGGGGAAGGGGTCTTCCGGGTCGAGGAGGTACTGCGCGGTCCCGGTCACCCAGGCGCGGCCGGTGAAGCTGGGCAGTACGGCGGGGGTGCCCGCGACCTCGGTGGTGCCGAGGAGCCGCCCGCTGAAACGCGTACCGATGAAGGACTCGTTGACGAACTCCGTGTCCAGCGGGAGCTCTCCGCGCGCGTGCAGCTGTGCCATGCGCGCGCTAGTCCCCGTGCCGCAGGGCGAGCGGTCGAACCAGCCGGGGTGGATGGCCATCGCGTGCCGGGAGTACCGGGCGGTGGCGCCGGGCGCGTAGAGGTGGACGTGGTGGCAGCCGCGGATGGACGGGTCCTGCGGATGCACGGGCTCGCCCTCGGCGTTGATCGCCTCCATCAGCGAGAGGCCCGCCGCGAGGATCTCGTCCTTGCGCCCGCGCTCGAAGGGGAGGCCGAACTGGTCCAGGGGCAGGATCGCGTAGAAGTTGCCGCCGTAGGCCAGGTCGTACGTCACCGAACGGCCGTCGGGCAGGGTGATCTTGCGGTCGAGGGCGACGGCGAAGGACGGCACGTTCTTGAGCGTGACGGCCTTCGCCGCGCCGTCCTCGACGGCGACCTCGGCGACGACGAGGCCCGCCGGGGTGTCCAGGCGGATGGTGGTGACCGGCTCGACGACCTCGACCATGCCGGTCTCGACGAGGACGGTGGCGACGCCGATGGTGCCGTGCCCGCACATGGGCAGATAGCCCGAGACCTCGATGTAGATCACGCCGTAGTCGCAGTCGGGCCTGGTGGGCGGCTGGAGGATGGCGCCGCTCATCGCCGCGTGGCCGCGCGGTTCGTTCATCAGGAGCTGCTTGATGTCGTCGCGGTGCTCGCGGAAGTGGAGCCTGCGCTCGTTCATCGTCGCGCCGGGGACGGTGCCGATGCCGCCGGTGATCACCCGCGTCGGCATGCCTTCGGTGTGCGAGTCGACCGCGTGCAGGACGAGTTTGCTGCGCATGCAGGAGCCCTTTCGTCGGTGGCCGTGCGGGGTTGGGGTCGGTGACCGTGCGGGGTGTCAGGCGAGCCCGGCGGCGACCGTGCGTTCGGTGGCGACGCGTACCGCCTTCTCCTGCTCGGGAAGCAGCGGCACCCGTGGCGGACGGCAGGGGCCGCCGTGCCGCCCGACGATGTCCATGGACAGCTTGATGGCCTGCACGAACTCGGGCCTGGAGTCCCAGCGCAGCAGCGGGTGCAGCTCCCTGTAGAGCTCCCGTGCCGTGGTCAGCTCGCCGGTCACGGCGGCACGGTAGAGCTCGACGGAGGCGGCGGGCAGCGCGTTCGGGTAGCCCGCGACCCAGCCCTTGGCGCCCGCGAGGGCGAGTTCGAGCAGGACGTCGTCGGCGCCGATCAACAGGTCCAGCTCCGGGGCGAGTTCGGCGATCCTGTACGCGCGGCGTACGTCTCCGGAGAACTCCTTGACGGCGTGGACGTACCCCTCGCCGTGCAGCTTCGCGAGGAGTTCGGGCTCCAGGTCGACTTTGGTGTCGATGGGGTTGTTGTACGCGACGACAGGGAGGCCCGCCTTCGTGACCTCCTCGTAGTGGGCGAGTACGGAGCGTTCGTCGGCGCGGTAGGCGTTCGGCGGGAGCAGCATCACGGATGCGCAGCCCGCGTCCTTGGCCTGCTCGGCCCAGCGGCGGGCCTCGGCGGAGCCGTAGGCGGCGACGCCGGGCATCACGCGCCACCCGCCGACCGCCGCGACGGCGGTCTCGACGACCTTGGCGCGCTCCTCGGGGGTGAGCACCTGGTACTCGCCGAGCGATCCGTTGGGCACGACGCCGTCACAGCCGTTCTCGACGAGCCAGGTGCAATGCTCGGCGAAGCGGGCGTAGTTGACGGAGAGATCGTCGTTCAGCGGGAGAGCGGTGGCGACGAGGACGCCGTGCCAGGGGCGGCGGGGTTGGTCGGCGGGCGTGGTCATGGGGGTGGTCCCTTCGGTGGGGTGCGGTGGGTGTGGGGCGGGTGCAGTTTGGTCTTGCCGCTAGGGGGAGGGGGGCTGTTCCGCTTGGTTTTCGGTGGGCTGTGCCAGCACGCCGAGCGGCACCGGCCTGGCGAACGGCCGCCGCGCGGACCGCTCCTCGCATCCCGCGAGTCCGGCGACGGCCGCCGAGCACATCCGGCCCTGGCACCAGCCCATGCCGGCCCGGGTCAGGAGTTTCACGGTTCGCGCGTCGGTGGCCCCGAGTTCCTCGACGGCCTCGCGGACCGCCGAGGCGGGGACCTCCTCGCAGCGGCAGACGAGGGTGTCGTCGTGGAGCTGTTCGGCCCAGTGGGCGGGCGGCACGTACACGGCGTTGATCGCGGCGGCGAACTCCCGCATTCTCGTACGGGACTTGGCGGCGGCGGTCCATGCGCGCGGGTCGGGTGCGCTCCCCCGGAGCCGGGCGGCGGCCGAGCGTCCGGCGATGTGCCCTTCGGCAAGGGAGAGTGCCGCGCCGCCGATGCCTGTCGCCTCCCCGGCGGCCCAGACGCCGGGGACGTCGGTGCGCTGTTCGGTATCGGCGGCGACGTTCAGGCCGTCGATGCGGCAGCCGAGCCCTTCGGCGAGATCGGTGTGCGGCAGCATGCCGTGGCCGATGGCGAGGGTGTCGCAGGGGATGCGTCGCTCGGTGCCGGGCCTGACGCGCCCCGCCGCGTCGAGCGCGGCGATGGTCACCGCTTCGAGCGCGTCCTTGCCGTGCGCTTCGACGACGGTGTGCCGCGAGGCCAACGGGATGCGGTGGCGCAGTAGTTGGGCGGCGTATCCGGCACCCTCTGCGAGCTTGTCCGGATGGGCGGCGAGGGTGGCCGCGTGCCGCGCGAAGGCCTTGGGGTCGGCGGACTCGACCAGGGCGGCCACCTCGGCCCCGGCCGCCGCGAGCCCGACGGCGACGGGCATGAGTAGCGGCCCGGTTCCGGCCACGACGACGGTGCGCCCCGGAAGGACGAGGCCTCCCTTGAGCATGGCCTGCGCACCACCGGCGGTGATCACGCCGGGCAGGGTCCATCCGGGGAAGGGCAGCACCTTCTCGTACCCCCCGGTCGCGAGGACCACGGCGTCGGCATGCACCGCCACGGACTCTTCCTGCTCGGGCCCCAGGAGCGCGTGCACGGTGAAGCGGGGCCCGGCGGGGGCGGTGGACGAAGCCGGGGGAAGGGATGCCACACCGGCAGGCGGAGCAACGCCGGCACCCGGGGGTTGCCCACCGGACGCCCCACCAGGCCCCACACCGCCCGCACACACCGCACCACCGCCCGACACCCCGGAAGCCGATGCGCCACCGCTCGGCACGCCGGAAACCCGTGCCCCACCGCTCGGCACGCCGGAAGGCGGTTCCCCACCGCTCGGCAAGTCAGAGGCCGGTGCACCACCGCCCGGAACGCCGGAAGCCGATACCCCACCCCTCGACACGGCAGAAGCCGATGCACCGCCGCTCAGCACGCCGGAAGCCCCACCGCTCGGCACGGAAGCCGATGTCCCACCGCTCGCCACACCGGAAGCCGGTGCGCCCGATGTCTCCCCTCCCCCTTCGCCAGGCTCCCCCTCCGCCCCCTGTCCCGCCGAGGCTCCCCCGATGCGCTCCACGAACCAGACGTGATGCTCCGTCAAGTGCGTGATGTGGCCCGCCGCTATCTGTTCCGCCAGCCCGTCCCGCAGCCGTTCCCACGTGCGCCACTGGTGATGCAACGCCTGCGGCCGCCTCGCGCCGAGCGCTGCGGCGGGCTGTCGGTAGAACTGGCCGCCTGCCTGGCCTGCCGCATCAACCACCGTCACCCGCACACCCCGTTGAGCCGCGGCGAGCGCCGCCGCTAGGCCTGCGGGGCCCGCGCCGATCACGACGAGCGTGCCCGGCGGCGTCGTACCTGCGAACCCGCCGTCAGCCGCCTTCATGGAAACCTCCCTCCCCACAGCGCATCACCGCTTGCCGTACCGCCCGGTGCGACACCTGCTGCCGCCGCGCCCCCAAAGCCGTCATCGCCCCTCCCCCGTCTCCCCGCCATGACCACTGCCGTCCTGCGTCCGGATCTCGTCGCCCGGTGCTGTCGGCGTCAGGCAAGCCCGTTGGTTCGCGCGCCCGTTGACCTCCACCAGGCAGTCGAAGCAGACGCCGATTCCGCAGAAGACTCCCCTTGGTTCACCGCCCCGCCTCGTGGTGCGCCAGGCCGTGATGCCCGCCGACCAGAGCGCGGCTGCCACCGTCTGGCCCGGCAGGGCCGGGATCTCTCGGCCGTCGAACGTGACGGTGTGCGGTGGGCCCGGGTGGGCTCGGGCCAGGTTCAGGGGGGTGCGTTTGTTCATGGCGCCTCCTCGGGCGGGCGGGTGGCGAAACGGTCGGGGAGGAAGGGGGTGAGGCTCAGGTCCGGGGGCGCGCCGCTCAGTAGTTGGGCGATCAAGTGCCCCGTACCCGCGGCGAGTCCGATGCCCGCTCCCTCGTGTCCGCAGGCGTGGATCAGCCCCGGCACCCGGGCGTCAGGACCGATGGCGGGGAGGTGGTCCGGCATGTAAGGGCGGAAGCCGACGTACGCGCGCATCGCGCGGACGTCCGCCAGGAACGGGAAGAGCCGGGTCGCCCCCGCCGCAAGGGCCCGCATGACCGGCAAGGAGAAGGAGCGGTCGAAGCCGACCCGTTCGCGGCTCGCGCCGATCAGGATCGGCCCCGCTGCCGTGCCCTCGACCACCGGCGACGTCTGGAGCGCCGCGGACCCGCTGGCCACGTCCGCCACGTAATCAGCGGCGTACACCTTGTGCCTGACCCTGCGCGGCAGCGGCTCCGTGACCAGGACGAAGCCGCGCCGCGGCAGCACGGGCAGGGCGGCTCCGGCGAGCGCGGCGATCTCGCCGCCCCAGGTGCCCGCCGCGTTCACGACGTACGGAGCGTGGATTTCGCCCCTGTCGGTGCGGACCCCGCGTACCTCACCGCCCGCCGTCCGCAGCACCGCGGTGACGGAAGCAGACGTGCGCAGCTCTGCTCCCAAGGACCTTGCCATACGCACCAGTTGGGCTGCCGCCAAGGTCGGCATCACCTGGGCGTCCTGCGGGTAGAACACGCCGCCCGCCGTGCGGGGAGCTAGGTGCGGTTCGAGGTCGTACAGCTCGTCGGCCGTGACGGGCCTCGCGTCGACGCCCGCCTCACGCTGCCCCGCGGCGAACTCCCCCAATGCCGCGAGCCCTTCACCGGACGACGCCACGACCACGCCGCCCTTGGCCTCGAACTCAATGCTCTCGCCCACGCCCGGCTCAGCCGCGAGTTCCGTCCACAACCTCCCCGAAAGGAGGGCCAGTTCGAGCTCAGGGCCTGGCTCCTTGTCGGAGACGAGGATGTTGCCCTCGCCCGCTCCGGTCGTGCCGCCGGCCACCGGACCGCGGTCCACCAGGACGACGGACAGTCCGGCGCGCGCCGCGTACAGGGCACAAGCGGCGCCCACCATCCCGGCGCCGACTACCACAACATCGCAGGTCAGCCGCTTTGTCACGTCAGTACTATGTCACATGTTCCCTTACGGGCCAAGGGTCCCTACGCTGGCGGAACCGCCACCGGAAGACGAGAAGAAGAGGTGAACCCCGTGGCCAACTCGCGTAAGAACGGCCTGTATCCCGAGATCTCCGACGAGCTCTCCGCCCTGATGCGGACGGGCTGGGCCGACACCGAGCAGCGCGACCTGCGCCCTGCCGAACAGACCCCGCACGCCGCGCGCCGCCGCGCCGCCCTTTCCGCGCTGTTCCCGGGCGAACGCCTGGTGATCCCCTCGGGGAAGCTCAAGATCCGCTCGAACGACAGCCATTACCCCTTCCGTCCCTACTCCGCGTACGTCCACATGACCGGCGACCAGGCGCGGGACTGCGCCCTCGTGCTCGAACCGCGGGCCGCCGGCGACGGCGAGGGCCACGACGCGTACCTCTATCAACTGCCCCGCGACAGCCGGGAAAGCGACGAGTTCTGGACCGGCATGACGGCCGAGCTGTGGATGGGCCGCAGGCGCAGCCTCGCCGAGTCCGAGCTCCTCCTCGGCCTGCCGTGCCGTGACGTCCGCGACGCCCCGGCCGAGTTGGCCGCGTCGCCCGACGTGCCGACCCGCATCGTGCGCGGCCACGACCCGGCGCTCGAAGCCGCCGTGACGACCGACGAGCGGCGCGACGCCGAGTTGGACGAGGCGCTCTCGGGCCTGCGCCTGGTCAAGGACGACTGGGAGATCGGCGAGCTGCGCAAGGCGGTCGACTCGACGGTCCGCGGATTCACCGATGTCGTGCGGGAGTTGGCGACCGCCGTCGCCACCTCGGAGCGCTGGATCGAGGGCACCTTCTTCCGCCGCGCCCGCCTGGAGGGCAACCACATCGGCTACGGCTCGATCTGCGCGGCGGGCGAGCACGCCACGATCATGCACTGGGAGCAGAACGACGGGCCCGTACACCCCGGCGAACTCCTGCTCCTGGACGCGGGCGTGGAGACCCACACCCTCTACACCGCCGACATCACGCGCACCCTCCCCATCGACGGCACCTTCACCCCGCTCCAGCGGAAGATCTACGACGCCGTGTTCGAGGCGCAGGAGGCGGGCATCGCGGCCGTGAAGCCGGGCGCCGCGTACCGCGACTTCCACGACGCGGCGCAGCGGCACCTCGCGCGCAAGCTCGTCGAGTGGGGGCTCCTCGGCGGCGACCCCGAGCGGGTCTTCGAGCTCGCCCTGCAGCGCCGCTTCACCATGGCGGGCACGGGCCACATGCTCGGCCTCGACGTCCACGACTGCGCCCAGGCCCGCACCGAGGAGTACGTCGGCGGCGTACTGGAGGAGGGCATGGTGCTCACCGTCGAACCCGGCCTGTACTTCCAGCCGGACGACCTCACCGTGCCCGAGGAGTACCGGGGCATCGGGGTCCGCATCGAGGACGACATCCTCGTCACGGCCGACGGCAACGAGAACCTGTCGGCAGGTCTGCCGCGCGGTTCCGCGGCGGTCGAGGCCTGGATGGGCGGCCTGATGAGCGGCCTGGTGAGCGGTCGCTAGAGCACCCTGGCGGCCCGGCGACCCCCGCTATACACCCCGTATATACACGCTATGTATAGTGCTCGCATGCCCGCTGCGAAAAGCAAGATGAAGAGTTCCGCCAAAGGGTTCCGCCGAGCCGCGTCCATGACGGCCATGACCGCCGCGGTCATGGCCGTCGCCCTGACGGGGTGCACCAAGGTGGACACCACATCCCCCAGCTCCGCCCGCAAGGACGCTGCGTCCGTGAGCGTCAAGAACCAGGCGAAGCTCGGTACGGTCGACTGCCGCAAGGCGAAGTGCGTGGCCCTGACGTTCGACGCGGGGCCGAGCGAGAACTCGCCGCGGCTGCTCGACATCCTCAAGGAGGAGAAGGTGCCCGCCACCTTCTTCCTGCTCGGCAAGAACCACATAGCCGAGCACCCCGGACTCGTGAAGCGCATGGCCGCCGAAGGGCACGAGGTGGCGAGCCACACCTGGTCGCACAAGATCCTCACCGACATCACGCCGGACGAGGCACGCGAGGAACTGCGCAGGCCCAACAAGGCGATAGAGAAGCTGATCGGCCACAAGCCGACGCTGATGCGCCCGCCGCAGGGCCGCACCAACCCCGACGTCAACAAGATCTCGCGCGAGGAAGGCCTCTCGGAAGTCCTGTGGAGCGTTACCGCCAAGGACTACACGACCAACGACTCCGCCCTGATCCAGAAGCGCGTCATCGATCAGACGAAGCGGGACGGCATCATCCTGCTGCACGACATCTACAAGGGGACGGTGCCCGCGGTGCCGGGCATCATCGACGAGCTGAAGAAGCGCGGCTACGTCTTCGTGACGGTTCCGCAGCTGCTCGCGCCGGGCAAGGCCGAGCCGGGGAAGGTCTACCGCCCTTAGCCCTGGCAGGATCGCCGTGTGGCTCTCTTCCGTATCGACCGGGAATCATCCCTGCCCGCCGGCGAGGTCTGGCGCCGGCTCACCGCGTGGGAGCGGCATGCCGATGTGGTGCCGCTGACGCGGGTCACCGTGCGGACGCCGCCGCCCAGTGGGGAGGGGACGGTGTTCGTCGCCCGCAGCGGGCTCGGTCCTGTCGGGTTCGACGACGTCATGGAGGTCGTGACGTGGCGCCCGGCCGTGGAGGGCGGGGGCCTGTGCCGCCTTGAGAAGCGGGGCTCGTTCGTGACGGGGTGGGCGGAGATCGAGGTGTCCCCCCGGGCGGGAGCGGACGGTTCGACGGTCGTCTGGCGGGAGGACCTGCGCGTGCGGTGGCTGCCGCGGGTCTTCGACGGGGTGCTCGTGGCCGCCGCGCGACGGATGTTCGGACGGGCGGTGGACGGACTGCTCTCCTCTCCGGCGCCCCGCCCCTACGCGTGACCTGGGACCTGACTCAGCAGACCTCACTCAGCCCCGGGAAGCCGGCGAGCACGTGCGGCCGTGCAGGGTGCGTGCCACCCTCGGGCCCAGCCACCGCTTCATCCTGCGCAGCGGCTCCAACTGCTCGGCCGCGCGGTCGATCCGGTAGTACAGCTGCGGCGGGACGTGGGGAAGCAGCGGCGAGTGGCGCTGGCCGAGGAGCGCGAACATCTGGGCGGGGTCGAGGCCGATGTAGCGCGGCAGGTTCTCGTACCACTGGGCGCTGTAGCGGGCCGCGCTCTGCACCGAGAGGAGGGCGGACCTGCGCTCCCGCTCGTAGCGCGCGAGGGCGGGAGTGAGCTCCGCCGGGCTCCCCCGCAGCGCGTCCGCCAGGGCGATCGCGTCCTCAAGGGCGAGCGTCGTGCCCGCGCCGATCGAGTAGTGCGTGGTGTGCGCGGCGTCGCCGAGCAGGACCACGTTGCCGCGGTGCCACGTCCGGTTGGTCAGCGTCCGGAAGTTGAGCCACTGCGCGCTGCCGTCGGCCTGCGCGCGGCCGATCAGGCGGTGTCCGTCCAGCGGCCCCGCGAAGAGCCGCTCCAGAAGGGCGAGGCCTTCGGGCTCGCTCGCCTCGTACAGGCCGAGGCCCGTCCAGGTCTCCGGGGAGCACTCGACGACGCAGGTGCTCCGCTCGTCGCTGAAGCGGTAGCCGTAGCACCAGATCCAGCCGTGCGCGGTCTCCACGAAGGCGAAGGTGAAGGAGTCGAAGACCTTGGTGGTGCCGAGCCAGATGTACTTGTTCCGGCCGAGCGCGACCTGTGCGCCGAAGTGGTCGGCGTGACGCTCGCGCAGCGCGCTCCTGACACCGTCGCCCGCGACGACGAGGTCGGCGTCGGGCAGCTGGGCCGCGTCGGTGATCTCCCGCTCGAACTCGACGCGTACGCCGAGGGAGCGGGCCCTGCTCGTGAGGATGTCGAGGAGCCGGTGGCGCCCGATGCCGTGGCCTTCGTCGCCGTGGTGGACCGTCGTGCGGTCGCCGACGTGGGCGACGCCGTCGCTCCACCGGACCGAGTGCTCGCTGATGGCGCGCGCGGACTCGGGGTCACCGGCACGGAGCTTCTCCAGCAGGCCGCCCCAGTACGTGACCCCCCAGCCGTAGGTCGATCCTGCCGGGTTGCGCTCGTGAACGGTGATGTCGTGGGACGGGTCCTGCCGCTTGAGCAGGATCGAGAGGTAGAGGGCGGCGGGCCCGCCACCGACGCAGGCGACCTTCACAGATGCTCCTATTACGACACAAATAGATCATTCGTGACGCAAGGTAGCAGCAATGGGGGGCGGGCCCGTGGATCTCAGACGGCGGCGGATCCGAGACGTCAGGCCACGGACCCGATGCGCCCCGCGGGCCGCCGCGAGCCGTCGTGGTGGATCGGCGTGTGCGCGCCCGTCAGCGAGACCCCACTGCCGCCGCGCCGGTTCGCGACGATCTCAGCGGCGATCGAAAGGGCCGTCTCCTCCGGGGTGCGCGCCCCCAGGTCGAGGCCGATGGGCGAGCGGAGGCGGGTCAACTCCAGTTCGCTGACGCCGACTTCACGGAGCCGGTCGTTGCGCTCCAGATGCGTACGGCGTGAACCCATCGCGCCCACGTAGGCGACCGGAAGGCGCAGGGCCAGTTCGAGGAGCGGCACGTCGAACTTGGCGTCGTGCGTCAGGACGCACAGGACGGTGCGGCCGTCGACCTCCGTCCGCTCCAGGTACTTGTGCGGCCACTCGACGACGATCTCGTCCGCGTCCGGGAAGCGCGCCGCCGTGGCGAACACGGGCCGGGCGTCGCAGACGGTCACGCGGTAGCCCAGGAACTTGCCGATCCTGACGAGCGCCGACGCGAAGTCGATCGCGCCGAACACGATCATGCGGGGCGGCGGGACGCTCGACTCGACGAGGAGCGTGAGGGGCTGCCCGCAGCGCGAGCCGTCCTCACCGATCTCCACCGTGCCCGTGCGCCCGGCGTCCAGCATCGCGCGGGCCTCGCCCGCGGCGGTGCGGTCCAGCTCGGGATGTCCGCCGAGGCCGCCCTCATGAGGGGCGTCGGCGTCGGAACGTACGAGAAGAGCCCGGCCCACGAGTTCCGCGGGTCCGGAGGTGATGCGGGCGACGGCCGCGGCCTCGCCCGACGCGGCCGCCGCGAGCGCGGCGGCCAGAACCGGCCGCGCGGAGGAGTCCGCGCGGACCGGGGTGACGAGGATGTCGATGATGCCGCCGCAGGTCAGGCCCACGGCGAAGGCATCCTCGTCGCTGTATCCGAAGCGTTCAAGGACGCTTTCGCCGTCTTCGAGTGCCTGCTGACACAGGTCGTAGACGGCGCCTTCCACACACCCGCCGGAGACGGAGCCGATCGCCGTGCCGTCGGAGTCGACGGCAAGGGCCGCACCGGGCTGCCGGGGCGCGCTGCCGCCGACCGCCACCACGGTGGCGACGGCGAAGTCGCGTCCCTGCTCGACCCACCGGTTCAACTCTTCGGCGATGTCCAGCATGTCCGTCTCCTAACGGGTGTGTGATTCCAGGATGGGCTACTTGACGCCCATCCAGTTCTCGATCGGATGGAGCGCGAAGAAGGCGAGGAACACGAGCGCGAGCACCCACATCAGCCAGCCGATCTCGCGGACCCTGCCCTGGGCGGCCTTGATCAGGACGTGGGCGATGACACCGGCCGCGATACCCACCGTGATGGAGTACGTGAACGGCATCAGGACCGTGGTCAGGAACACCGGAATGCTGGTGGCCTGGTCGGTCCAGTCGATGTGCCGGGCGTTGCTCAGCATCATCGCGCCGATGACGACGAGCGCGGCGGCCGCGACCTGGGTCGGGATGAGCTGGGCCAGCGGGGTGAAGAAGAGGCAGAGCGTGAAGGCGAGACCGGTGATGACGCTCGCGAAGCCGGTGCGCGCGCCGTCGCCGACGCCCGCGGTGGACTCGACGAAGACGGTCTGGCCGGAGGCACCGGCGAAACCACCGACGACGCCACCGGCACCGTCGATCGCCAGGGCCTTGTTCAGACCCGGCATCTTGCCGTCCTTGTCGGCGAGGTTGGCCTGCTGGCCGATGCCGATGATGGTGCCCATGGCGTCGAAGAAGCCGGCGAGGACCAGGGTGAAGACGATGACACCCACGGTGATTCCGCCGATGTCGCCGATGCCGCTGAAGGACACCTCGCCGAAGAGGCCGAAGTCGGGCGACGAGACGACGGAGCCGTTGAGCTCAGGGGCGTTCAGGCCCCAGTCCTTGTGGCTCATGCCCGCGAGCTGGTTGACGATCGCGGCGAACACGGTGCCGCCGACGATGCCGATGAGGATCGCGCCGGGCACCTTGCGGACCTGGAGCACGAAGATCAGCAGGACGGTGACGGCGAAGCAGAGGACGGGCCAGCCGATGAGCTTGTCGTCGATGCCCATCTGGATCGGCTTCGCGCCCATGTCGCCGTACTTGGACGGCATGGAGGTGACGAAGCCCGCCTGGACCAGGCCGATCAGCGTGACGAACATGCCGATGCCCATGGTGATGGCGTGCTTCAGCGCCAGGGGAATCGCGTCCATGATCAGCGTCCGCAGGCCGGTGAGGACCAGCAGGATGATGATGACGCCGTAGATGACGCACATCGCCATCGCGTTGCCCCAGGTCATCTCCGGGGCGACCTGGAAGGCCATGACGGCGGAGACGCCGAGTCCCGCCGCGAGGGCGAGCGGCACGTTGCCGAGGATGCCCATGACGATGGTGGTGGCGGCCGCCGCGAAGACGGTGGCGGTGGTCAGCTGATCACCGTCGAGGCGGTGTCCCGTGGCGTCGGGCACCGAGAGGATCACGGGGTTCAGAAGGATGATGTAGGCCATCGCCATGAAGGTGGTGATGCCGCCACGCACCTCCCGGCCGACCGTCGATCCTCTGTGGGTTATGTGGAAATACCGGTCCAGCCAAGACCTTCCGGCCGGGACGCGTGTGCCGTTGCCCGCGTCCTCTGCCGTGGTCTTCGGCTCGGTTGACTGCTGGGTCATGGTGCCTAACTCCCAAGGTTCAAAGGGGCACCCGCAACAGGCTGGTCGAACAAGGGTTGGGCCTGTGGAGACTGCGGGATTTGGGATGGTGCGTTTGGCTGCACGACCCGGGGGACGGCCCGAGACGAACTGGGGCTCCGAAGAGCGTGGGTGCTGCGTGGGTGTTGCTCAGGTACTGCGGTGACCGCGAGCGGTGCGGTACTGGGTTTCTCCGGGCGGCACGGGCGACGGGAAGTGTGACGTTCCATGGGAGGCACGCGCCGCCCGGAGAGATCGTGGGATCAGGTGCCGGTGAGGTGTTCGGGGCGTACCGGCGTCCTGTTCAGTTCCAGACCCGTCGCGTTCCGGATCGCCGCGAGGACGGCCGGGGTGGACGAGAGGGTCGGGGCCTCGCCCATGCCGCGAAGGCCGTAGGGGGCGTTCGGGTCGGCGAGTTCCAGCACGTCGACGGGGATGGTCGGCGTGTCGAGGATGGTCGGGATGAGGTAGTCCGTGAAGGAGGGGTTGCGCACCTTCGCGGTCTTCGGGTCGACGATGATCTCCTCCATCACCGCGACGCCCAGGCCCTGGGTGGTACCACCCTGGATCTGGCCGACCACGGAGAGCGGGTTGAGCGCCTTGCCGACGTCCTGGGCGGTGGCGAGCTCGACGACCTTGACCAGGCCGAGCTCGGTGTCCACCTCGACGACCGCGCGGTGCGCGGCGAACGAGTACTGGACGTGGCCGTTGCCCTGACCGGTCTTCTTGTCGAAGGCCACGGTCGGACGGTGCCGCCACTCGGCCTCGACCTCGACGGTCTCGCCTTCGAGCAGCTCGGCCAGGTCCGCGAGGGCCTCGCCGCCGTCGGTGAGGACCTTGCCGCCTTCCAGGACCAGTTCGGCGGTGGCCCACGCGGGGTGGTAGGAGCCGAACTTGCGGCGGCCGATCTCCAGGACCTTCTCGCGGACGAGCTCGCAGGAGTTCTTGACCGCGCCACCGGTGACGTACGTCTGACGGGACGCGGACGTCGAACCGGCGGAGCCCACCTGGGTGTCGGCGGGGTGGATGGTCACCTGCTGTACGCCGAGCTCGGTGCGGGCGATCTGCGCGTGGACGGTGATGCCGCCCTGGCCGACCTCCGCCATCGCGGTGTGCACGGTCGCGACCGGCTCGCCGTTGATGACCTCCATGCGCACCTTGGCGGTGGAGTAGTCGTCGAAGCCTTCGGAGAAGCCGACGTTCTTGATGCCGACCGCGTAGCCGACGCCGCGTACGACGCCTTCGCCGTGCGTGGTGTTGGAGAGTCCGCCGGGCAGCGCGCGGACGTCCGCGCCCTCGCTGGACTCCCACTGGCGCTCGGGCGGCAGCGGTCGGGCCTTGACGCGGCGCAGGATCTCGGCGACCGGGGCCGGCGAGTCGACCGGCTGTCCCGTCGGCATGATCGTGCCCTGCGACATGGCGTTGAGCTGGCGGAACTCGACCCGGTCCATGCCCACCTTGTCGGCGAGCTTGTCCATCTGGGCCTCGTAGGCGAAGCAGGCCTGGACGGCGCCGAAGCCGCGCATCGCGCCGCAGGGCGGGTTGTTCGAGTAGAGGGCGATCGCCTCGATGTCGACGTCGTCGATCACGTACGGACCGACCGACAGGGACGAGGCGTTGCCCACGACCGCCGGGGATGCCGACGCGTAGGCGCCGCCGTCCAGGACGATCTTGCACTTCATGTGCGTGAGCTTGCCGTCCTTGGTGGCGCCGTGCTCGTAGTAGAGCTTCGCCGGGTGGCGGTGCACGTGGCCGAAGAAGGACTCGAAGCGGTTGTAGACGATCTTGACCGGCTTGCCGGTGCGCAGCGCGAGGAGGCAGGCGTGGATCTGCATCGAGATGTCCTCGCGGCCGCCGAACGCGCCGCCGACGCCCGAGAGCGTCATGCGCACCTTCTCCTCGGGCAGGCCGAGGACGGGGGCGATCTGTTCGAGGTCCGAGTGCAGCCACTGGGTGGCGACGTACAGGTCTACGCCGCCGTCCTCGGCCGGGATGGCGAGGCCGGACTCCGGGCCGAGGAAGGCCTGGTCCTGCATGCCGAAGGTGTACTCGCCCTTGACGATGAAGTCGGCCTTCTTGGCGGCCTCTTCGGCGTTGCCCCGGACGATCGGCTGGTTGTGCACGATGTTCGGGTGCGGGACGTGCTTGATGTACTCGTCGGTGCGGCCCTCGTGCACGAGGACGGCGTCCGGAGCGGTCGCCGATGCCTCGTCGGTGATGACGGGCAGTTCCTTGTACTCGACGACGATCTTCGCGGCGGCGCGGCGTGCGGTCTCCGGGTGGTCGGCGGCCACGAGGGCGACCGGCTCACCGTGGTGACGGACCTTGCCGTGGGCGAGGACCGGGGTGTCCTGGATCTCCAGGCCGTAGTTCTTCATCTCGGCCGGCAGGTCGTCGTACGTCAGGACGGCGTAGACGCCGGGCGTCTTGAGGGCCTCGACGGTGTCGATCGAGACGATCTCGGCGTGCGCGACGGTGCTGCGGAGCGTCTGGCCCCAGAGCATGTCCTCGTGCCACATGTCCGAGGAGTAGGCGAACTCGCCGGTGACCTTCAGAGTGCCGTCGGGGCGGAGCGTGGACTCGCCGATGCCGCCCTTGTTGTGCTTCTGGGTGACTTCGGTGGGCGCGCCCGTGGTGGTCTTGGTTCCAGCCATGATCAGACCGTCTCTTCCTGACGGGCGGCCGCCAGGCGGACCGCGTCCAGGATCTTCTCGTAACCGGTGCAGCGGCAGAGGTTGCCGGAGAGCGCCTCACGGATGTCGGCGTCCGACGGCGATGCGTTGCGCTCGAGCAGCTCGTCGGCCGCGACGAGGAGACCGGGGGTGCAGAAACCGCACTGGACGGCGCCGGCGTCGATGAACGCCTGCTGGATCTGGGAGAGTTCACCGCCCTCACCGGTCTGGCCGTCGGTGCCTTTCGCCTGCCACTGGCGGGCTTCCTGGAGGCTGGTGCCGCCGCAGACGGAGCCGCAGGCGCCGCCCGGGTGGGAGTCCTCGCGGTGCTTCGCGTAGTCCGCCAGGCCCTCGACGGTGACGACCTCGCGGCCCTCGACCTGTCCGGCGGCGACCAGACACGAACACACCGGTACGCCGTCGAGGCGGACGGTGCAGGAACCGCACTCGCCCTGCTCACAGGCGTTCTTCGAACCGGGAAGCCCCATGCGCTCACGCAGGACGTAGAGAAGGGACTCGCCCTCCCACACATCGTCGGCTTCCTGCTGACGGCCGTTGACCGTGAAGTTCACGCGCATTATGCGACTCCCTCAGTGCTGCGGCCGTTGCCGCGGTACGACTCCCAGGTCCAGCCGAGCGTGCGGCGGGCCATGATGCCGACGGCGTGACGGCGGTAGTTCGCCGTGCCGCGGACGTCGTCGATCGGGTTGGCGGCACCGGAGGCGAGCTCCGCGAACTGCTTGGCGATCGAGGGGGTGATGATCTTCTTGCTGTCCCAGAAGCCGCCCTCTTCGAGCGCCGCGTTCAGGAACTCCTCGGCCGCCTTCGCCCGGATGGGGGTCGGGGCCGCGGATCCGATGCCGGTCCGTACGGTCCGGGTCTCGGGGTGCAGGGCGATGCCGAAGGCACACACCGCGATGACCATCGCGTTGCGGGTGCCGACCTTCGAGTACTGCTGCGGGCCGTCCGCCTTCTTGATGTGGACGGACTTGATCAGCTCGTCCTGCGCGAGGGCGTTGCGCTTCACACCGGTGTAGAACTCGTCGATCGGGATGAGGCGCGAACCGCGTACGGACTCCACCTCGACCTCGCAGTCGGCGGCGAGCAGCGCGGGGTGGGCGTCACCGGCGGGCGACGCCGTGCCGAGGTTGCCGCCGACGCCGCCGCGGTTGCGGATCTGCGGGGAGGCGACCGTGTGCGAGGCGAGTGCGAGACCGGGGAGCTCCGTGCGCAGCTCCTCCATGATCGTGCTGTAGGGAACCGAGGCGCCCAGCTGGACCGTCTCCTCGCCCACCGACCACTCGCTCAGCTCGGCGACGCGGTTGAGGTCAAGCAGGTACTCGGGACGACGGTGGTCGAAGTTGATCTCGACCATCACATCGGTGCCACCCGCAATCGGCACAGCGGTGGGGTGCTCGGCCTTAGCGGCGAGCGCCTCCTCCCAGCTGGCGGGGCGAAGGAAGTCCATGAGGCTCTCTTCTTCTTCATATCGAGGGTCGTTCGTTCGAGAAGATCCAGCCAAGTCGGACCGGAGGCCTCTCGACTGCTCGTTCATGTGCTGTTAACGCGGAGTGGGGCAAGTACACCGCCCCGCCGTCCGATGCGGTCAGTCACCGAAACCATGAAGGAGTTGGCTGGCCAAGGCGCGCGTCTTGTAGATTCGTATGAAGAACGAGCCTCAGCAACCTCGCGGATTCCCCCTGGAAACCGGAGGCACCCCAGGACACGAGGGCCAGGGTCGACTTTCGGCAACACAGAGTCGACGCACCCGAACTGTCTGTACATCCCATTCGAGACAAGATCGGCGGCGACCACCATGCGGCTGCGCGCACTCCTTGACACCGACGCGCTGGGCCTGCGGCTGCTCGGCGGCGAGGACGAGCTCGACCGCACCGTGCGCGGTGTGATGACCACGGACCTGCGCGACCCCAGCCGGTATCTCGCCGGAGGCGAGCTGGTCCTGACGGGCCTCGCCTGGCGCCGGGACGCCTCGGACACGGAACCCTTCGTACGCATCCTCGCGAGCGCCGGAGTGGCCGCGCTCGCTGCGGGCGAGGCCGAACTGGGCGACATCCCCGACGACATCGTCGAGGCCTGCGCGCGGCACCGGCTTCCGCTGTTCGCCGTGAACGAGTCGGTGGCCTTCGCGACGATCACCGAGCACGTCGTCCGCCAGGTCTCCGGCGAGCGGGCCGGTGACCTGGCGGCCGTGGTGGACCGGCACCGCCGTCTGATGACCTCGGGCCCCACGGGCGGCGGCCCCGACGTCGTCCTCGACCTGCTCGGCTCCGACCTGGACCTGCGGGCCTGGGTCCTGTCCCCCGCGGGCCGCGCCATCGCGGGGTCGAGCGCGGCGGGCCCCGCCCTCTCGGCGGCCGTGTGCGCGCGTCTGGCGGGCGAGCACCTGGCCGCGGCCCGCACGGGCCGCAGGGGCCCGCACCGGGTCCAGATGGACGGCACGACGTACTCCCTGTTCCCCATTCGGAGCAGTGGGCGCGGTCCGGCTGCCGCGTCGGCGTCTGCGGCGGCCGCGGCGAGCACGGCGGCCCTGCGCGACGTGCGCGAGACGGTCCTTTCCGACTGGTTCCTGGCCGTCGAGGCCGACGCGGGCGACTGGCCCGAGGAGCGGCTCGACCTGCTCCAGGGCGTCACCCAGCTGATCGCGGTGGAGCGCGACCGGCGCGACGCGGCCCGCACGGTGCGGCGCAGGCTGGCCCAGGAGGTCCTCGAACTGGTCCAGACGGGCGCTGCCCCCGCGGAGATCGCGGCCCGCCTGCGGGTCGCCGCCCCCGTGCTGCTGCCCGGCCTGGGTGCGGCACCGCACTGGCAGGTCGTGGTGGCCCGCGTGGAGTGGGACGGCGGCGAGATCGAGGGCGGCCCGGTGGCCCAGTCCCTCCTGGAGGAGATCCTCGTGGACCCCCTGTCGGCGGGCCCCGAACCCTCCGACCGCATCGCGGTGGCCCATACGGGTGACGAGGCGATCGCGCTCGTGCCGCTGCCGGCGGTGTCCACGGAGCACGACGGCTCGGAGTCGGGCCTGCTGGCCGACTCCCTCCTGGAGTCCGTCCGTGAGCCCCTCTCGGCGGGCCTCGACGGCGACGGCCGCCTCACGCTCGGCGTCAGCGCGTCCGTGCACTCGGCGGAGGGTCTTCGCGGCGCCCTGGAGGAGGCACGGCACGCCCGCCGGGTCGCGGCGGCGCGTCCGGGGCGGGTCTGCGCGGCGGGTCACCAGGAGCTGGCTTCGCACGTGCTGCTGCTGCCCTTCGTCCCGGACGACGTGCGCAGGGCGTTCACGGCGCGTCTCCTCGACCCGCTGCGGGACTACGACCGGCGCCACCGGGCGGAGCTCATTCCGACCCTGGAGGCGTTCCTGGACTGCGACGGTTCCTGGACGCGGTGCGCGGCGCGGCTGCACCTGCACGTCAACACGTTGCGCTACCGGGTGGGCCGTATCGAGCAGTTGACGGGTCGTGACCTTTCACGCCTCGAGGACAAGCTCGATTTCTTCCTGGCACTGCGGATGAGCTGACGCGAGCGACCGCCCTCAAACCCCTTTCATGGCCGGCCCTTTGTGAATTCTTTCACCCAGCCCCTTGGCCGGGTACGCCGATCCATGCTGAGATGCGCCCACGACTCAACAGCTCAATGGCGTGCTCGGGGAGGGCAACGTGGCGCATACCGCCATGTCTGGTTCCGGAACGACTGCAGGGGACGATCCACTCCAGACCGCGGTATGGCGGCTGCGCTCGCGCGGCTGCTGGACCGACGCGGCAGCGCTGCTCGCCTCACGGGAGGGGCCAGGGGCGGCACTGCAGAGAACCTCACTCCTGGTGGAGCGGTGCCTGTTCACGGGAGAGGGCTGGGCCGAGGCGGAGGACGGACTGCGTACGGCGGAGGCGCTGGCCGTGGAGGACGAGGACCGCGGGGCTGCGGCGTGCGAGCGCGGCCAGCTGGCGTACGCCTCCACGGTGCTCGCCGTGCGAGACCGGGCTGACGAGGCGCGTACGGCGCTGGGGCGGGCGGCGGCGCTCCTTGCCCCGACTGCTTCGGGGCGGCCTCTCCTCGACTTCCGCCGGGGCCTGATCGCCGAGCACATCTCGGACTCACCCCAGGCGGCACGGGCCGCCTACCGGCGGGCACACGCGGGGGCGACGGCGCACGGCGACGCCTTGCTGCTGTCCTTCACATGGCGCCACTTGGCCGGACTCGCCCTGCGGGAGGGGGAGTTGGCGGAGGCGCGGCATGGGTTCGCGGAGTCGTTGAGGATCAGGGAGGAGCTGGGGTACTTGGTGGGTACGGCACCGGCGCTTGCGGCTCTCGCCGACGCGGAGCCGGAGCCTGAGGCGGGGCGGCTTCGGGCGGAGGCGGCGCGGTTGTTTCGGTTGATGGGTGGGGTGCCGTCCTGGCTGGCGCAGCAGTTGAGTCCGCCGGCGCCGGCGGCTTGATCTAGGGGGTCCTTGTCCCCAACCCCGCCCCTTCCCGAAAACCCGCTCTGGCGCGGGGGCCTTGCGTGCCCTCATCACCGGCTCCGCCGAGTTCGTCCTCAAACGCCGGACGGGCTGAGATTTCCCCGGCTCAGGGAAATCTCCAGCCCGGCCGGCGTTTGAGGCCATCTTGTCGGGGGTCCAGGGGGCGGAGCCCCATGGTTTCGGGAAGGGGTGGGATTGGGGAATGCCCCGCAGGGAACGCCCGAACCTCAGCCCCCAGCCCCCGCAAAGTGTTCCCGCACCAAGGCCTGCACGACCCCCAAGTCCTGCGCAACCAACGCCTCAAGCAAAGCCATATGCTCCGCCGCGTCAGCAACAAGATCCGCCCGCCGCCCGGCGACGGGGCCGCTCACCAGGGGCCACTGCGACCGGCGGTGCAGATCGTCCGCCACCTGCACCAGTTGCTGGTTCCCCGAGAGGCCGAGGACCGCCCCGTGAAAGGCACGGTCCGCCTCCGCGTACCTGGCGAGGTCGCCGCCCGCCGCCGCCACCGCACTCGCCTCGGCAAGGGGCCGCAGCTCGCACCACCGCGCCGCAGGCACCGTACGGGCGAGCCGCAACATCACCGGCACCTCGATCAGCGCCCGCACCTCCGCCAGCTCCCCCAACTCGCGCGCGCTCCGCTCAGTGACCCGGAAGCCGCGGTTCGGTACGACCTCCACCGCCCCCTCGATCGCCAGCTGCTGCATCGCCTCGCGCACGGGAGTCGCCGAGACCCCGAAGCGCTCGCCGAGCACCGGCGCCGAGTACACCTCGCCGGGCGCGAGGTCGCCCCCGACGAGCGCGTCCCGCAGGGCGTCCAGGATCTGCCCGCGGACCGAGTTCCGCTGGACCGTCTTGCGGGGCGCGGGCACAGGTACAGGCACGGCCGCTTCCCCGTGCGTGTGCTCACCGCGGGCGGCAGCCGTGGGCGCCGCCGGGCCCGCGTCCCGCGCCGTCGCCGCCCGCACCTGCTCCGGCACACGGACAGCGAGGCGGTACGCGTCATGCGCTCTGGCCTGCTCCACGAGGTCCACCCCAAAGTCCGCTCGGTCCGAAAGGTACGAGAGGCACCATAGGCGGACAGCCCCGCAGTTGAAACCTCGATCATTCTGGGTAAGGTTAGGCTTACCTGTAATCGATCGTGATTCGGTGGTCCTCGCATGTCCGTACCCACCTTGGCGAAGCGCGCCCCGAGCGCCCTCGCGGACGCCTACGCCCGCCTCACCGAGGTGTTCCCAGGACTGCGCGTGACCGAGCTCGGCGACGAGGAGCAGGCCCCACAGGGCGGCGGCTGGGTCACCGCCTCCCGGCTCGCGGAGGGCGGGGCCGACCTCGACGCGTTTCTGGCGTGGGACGAGGCGCAGGTGCAAAAGGACTACGGGCAGGCGGGGCGCCCGGACGTCATCGCCAGCTTCGCGCTGCACCGCTACGCCTGGCCTGCCACGCTCCTCATCACCGTGCCGTGGTTCCTGCACCGCCGCGTCCCCCGCTTCCCCGTACAGAACGTGTCCTTCCAGCGCACCCTGGGCCGCCTTGCCGTGCGCGGCGCGGGCTTCGCCTGTCTGCCGGGCGATCCGGCCGCCTCGCTGCCCGGCGCCCGCGTCGTGCCGGACGAGGAGGCGCTGCGAGCGGAGGTGCGTACCTCCGTCGCCGAGCATCTGGGACCGCTCCTGGACGCCTTCGGGCCCCGGATGCGGCGCCGCTCGCGCGCCCTGTGGAGCGTCGCCACGGACGAGATCGTCGAGGGCCTCTGGTACATCGCCCATCTCCTCGGCGAGGAGCAGCGCGCCACGACCGAGCTGGAGCGGCTGCTTCCGGGCGCCACCAAGCCGTACGTGGGGACGGCGGGGTTCCGTGAGCTGCGGGGGCCGAACGGCGAGGCCCTGCCGACGCGTGACCGCGCGAGCTGCTGCATGTTCTACACGCTGCGCCCCGAGGACACCTGTGTGACCTGCCCGCGCACCTGCGACGCGGAGCGCGTCGCGCGCCTCAGTGCCGCCGCCGCGGCCTGAGCGGCCTGACCTGAGCCTCGCCCCGAACCGAAACCGCGCCCCCTCCCCCTTGAACCACCCTTTCGTGTCCGATTAATCGAACTCAACTCCCCTCACCAAGGCCTGAGTTCGAGCAAAACGGCGCGCGCGGCACCCCTTTGCACCCCCCTTGGCGTTCTCTTGCGCCGAAACCCCTCTGGGGGTCATCGGGATTGGGCCACTATGGCGCCCGAACGCCCTACCGCGACGCAAGGGACCCCAGATGAGACTGACCGACATATCGCTGGACTGGCTGCTTCCGGGTGGCGTCCTGCTCCTGGGCATGCTGGTGGCGGTGGCGGTACTCGCACGCGGCAAGCGCGCCGGGCAGAAGGCGGCCGCCGGTGCCTCCGGTGACGACTCCTGGGAACGCAGCGAGGAGCGCCGCAGGCGCAAGGAAGCCATCTACGGAACGGCTTCGTACGTTCTGCTGTTCTGCTGTGCGGCGGTCGCCGCCGCACTCTCCTTCCACGGCCTCGTCGGCTTCGGCCGGCAGAACCTCAACCTGACCGGCGGCTGGGAGTACCTGGTCCCGTTCGGGCTCGACGGCGCGGCGATGTTCTGCTCCGTGCTCGCCGTGCGCGAGGCCAGCCACGGTGACGCGGCCCTCGGCTCGCGGCTCCTGGTGTGGACGTTCGCGGGCGCGGCCGCCTGGTTCAACTGGGTGCACGCGCCCAGGGGACTCGGCCACGCGGGCGCCCCGCAGTTCTTCGCCGGGATGTCGCTGTCGGCGGCGGTGCTCTTCGACCGCGCGCTGAAGCAGACCCGCCGTGCGGCACTGCGCGAACAGGGCCTGGTGCCGAGGCCGTTGCCGCAGATCCGGATCGTACGGTGGCTGCGTGCGCCCCGGGAGACCTTCGGCGCCTGGTCGCTGATGCTCCTCGAAGGCGTACGCACCCTGGACGAGGCGGTCGAGGAGGTCCGCGAGGACCGGCGCGAGAAGGAGCGCACCCGGATCACCAGGCGGGGCCGCGAGAAGCTGGAGCGTGCGCAGCTCAAGGCGATCAGCAGGGGCCACCGCAGCCTCCCGACCCGCGGCGGCGCGCGGCAGGTCGACCTGCCTGCCGTCGCTCCGGCCGCCGGGTCCGCGCAGGTCGGCGCGGACCCCGCGATAGCACCTGCCACAGCGCCACAGGAACAGGAGCAGCTGCCTCTGCGCTCCCGGCCCTCCCTCCAGGCCGTGAAGAACGGCTCTGAACCCGTCACCGTCGACCTCACCGCCGAGGACGACACCCAGACGCTGCCGCGGCTCGACTCCCTTGAGCAGAAGCTCAAGGATCTGGAGCAGCAGTTCGGCTGATGTCAGCAGCGCAGGACGGGAGTTGGCCGGCGGTCCGGTTCATGCCGGGCCGCCGTCCAGCTCGAACCACACCACCTTCCCGACCCCGTGCGCCCGCACTCCCCACGCGTCGGCGAGGGACTGCACGAGCATCAGACCCCGGCCGTGCGTGCTGTCGTCGGCGCTCGGCACGCAGAGCTTCGGGCGGCGCCCCACGAAGTCCCTGACCTCGACGCGCAGCCTGCCAGGCCGCACGGTCGCCGTCAGAATGGCGTCGCGATCGGTGTGCACCAGTGCGTTCGTGACCAGTTCGCTGGTCAGCAGCTCGGCTATCTCGGATCTTCCGGGCCTCCCCCAGGACCGGAGCAGTTCACGCAGCGCGCACCTGACCTCGGGGACCACCCGGAGGTCGGATCGCCCCAGTCTGCGCCGGAGTTGAGCCCGATGGAGCTCCACCGGCTTGTCGTCGATCGGCTCGTCCCTTGCTTTCGGCGAAGAGGTCCCAAGATGAATGGGACCGCCCCCTCTTAACTGCCTTGTCATGACCCCCGCCCACAAAACGAGACCATTCCTCCCTGCTCGAACACCCTCACGGAATGCATGCCCCACCCGGTTGGCGGCACTCATGTCCATTCGTCAACCTTTGGAGTGGGTGCGCCCGAGCCCGGCGGGGAAGTGAAGCGGTGGACCGTTTCCGCATGATCCAGGCCGGGCCCGATCGCGCCGCTCCGGGCCCGCACGAGCATTCCGAGGAGCCGCCGTGCACGACGACCGACTGCTGGTGGAGGGACGCCTCGAGCGCGCCCTGCGGCAGTTCATCCGCCCCGCCCAGTACGCGGACCGTGTGCCGCTCACCCTCTCCGTCTGGCACGCGCCGGGCGAACCAGTCCCTGTCGCCGAGGCCCTCGACGCCTCGTACGAGCCCTTCGAGACGGGCACGGCCTGGGGAAAGCCCTGGTCGACCAGTTGGTTCCGGCTGCGCGGTCAGGTGCCCGATGCCTGGCGCGGGCGGCACGTCGAGGTGGTCGTCGACCCGGGCTTCACCGGTGACGGCCCCGGTTTCCAGGCGGAGGGCCTGGTGTACGACGCCTCGGGAGTACCCCTCAAGGGCATTCACCCCCGCAACCGGCACATCCCCGTAGCAGTGTCCGCACAGGGCGGCGAGCCGGTGCATCTGCTCCTGGAGGCGGCGGCCAACCCCGCCGTTCTGCACGACTTCGAACCGACGCCCCTGGGCGACGTACTGACCGCGGGCGATGGCCTCATCTACCGATTCGCGTCTGCCGATCTCGCCGTACTGGACGAGGACGTTTGGCAGTTGACGCTGGACATCGAAGTCCTGTCCGAGCTGATGTACGAACTGGACGCCGCCCGTCCGCGGCGCCACGAGATCTTGCGCGCCCTGGAGCGTGCGCTCGACACGCTCGATCTGCACGACGTGTCGGGTACGGCGGCAGCGGCGCGGGCCGAACTGACGGAGGTCCTGGCAAGTCCCGCCCACGCCAGCGCGCACCGGGTCTCGGCCACCGGGCACGCCCACATCGACTCGGCCTGGCTATGGCCACTGCGCGAGACGGTGCGCAAGGCGTCCCGCACCTTTGCCAATGTGACGGCTCTCGCCGAGGACTATCCCGAGCTGGTCTTCGCCTGCTCACAGGCCCAGCAGTACGCGTGGGTCAAGGAGCACCAGCCGCACATCTGGGAGCGCATCAAGAAGGCTGTCGCGGACGGTACCTGGGCGCCGGTCGGCTCCATGTGGGTCGAGTCGGACGCCAACATGCCGGGCGGCGAGGCGCTTGCCCGGCAGATCACGCACGGGATGCGGTTCTTCCGCGAGGAGCTCGGGGTGGAGACCGAGGAGATCTGGCTGCCGGACTCCTTCGGCTACACGGCGGCGTTCCCGCAGCTGGCGAAGCTCGCGGGCGTCCGCTGGTTCCTCACCCAGAAGCTGAGCTGGAACCAGTCCAACAAGATGCCGCACCACACCTTCTGGTGGGAGGGCATCGACGGCACCCGCGTCTTCACGCACTTCCCCCCGGTGGACACCTACAACTCCCAGATCCATGGGGCCGAACTCGCCCACGCGGAAAGGAACTTCACGGAGAAGGGCCGTGCGTCCCGCTCGCTGGTGCCGTTCGGCTGGGGCGACGGCGGTGGCGGGCCGACCCGCGAAATGCTGGAGAAGGCCCGGCGGTTGCGGTCTCTGGAGGGGTCGCCGCGCGTCGAGATCGAGCGGCCTTCGGCGTTCTTCGCCGCCGCCGAGGAGGAGTACGGGGCCAAGGCGCCGGTCTGGTCCGGCGAGCTCTATCTGGAGCTGCACCGCGCGACGTACACGACGCAGGCGGCCACCAAGCGCGGCAACCGGCGTACGGAACACGCCCTGCGCGAGGCCGAGTTGTGGTGCACGGCAGCCGCGGTGCGCGACCCTTCGTACGTCTATCCCTACGCGACCCTCGACCGGCTGTGGAAGACGGTGCTTCTGCACCAGTTCCACGACATCCTGCCGGGCTCGTCGATCGCGTGGGTGCACCGGGAAGCCCGCGACACGTACGCGCGCGTGCTGGCCGAGCTCGATGGGATCACCGCTTCGGCGGTCCGTTCCCTCGGCCCGGGAGGGCCCGCCGCGCTCAACGCGTCGCCGTACGCCCGCAGCGAGGTCGTCAGGACCGACGAGGGCGCGCTGGTGCACGTCAATGTCCCGGCGCTGGGGAGCCAGAGCCTCGAAGAGGCGGCCTCGTACACGCGGGAGACCGGCACGACCGCCCTCCTTGCCGACGGCGAGATCCAGCTGGTCAACGAACACCTCCGTGTCGCGATCGACGCGGACGGCCTGCTGACCTCCGTGCACGACGTGGACGCGCGGCGCGAGGTCCTCTCCCCCGGATCGCGCGGCAACCTCCTCCAGCTGCACCCCGACCACCCCACGCACTACGACGCCTGGGACCTGGACAAGCACTACCGCAACACGCACACCGACCTCACGGAAGCCGAGTCCGTGGAGCTCGTCGAGGACGGGCCGCTGCGGGTCGCCGTCCGTGTGGTGCGGGCCTTCGGGGACTCGCGGATCACGCAGGAGATCCGGCTCGCGGCGGGCAGCCGTCGCATCGACGTCGTCACGGAGGTCGACTGGCGGGAGTCGGAGAAGGTACTGAAGGCGGCCTTCCCACTGGACGTGCACGCCGAACGGTCCGCCGCCGAGATCCAGTTCGGGCATGTGCACCGCTCCACACACGCCAACACCGGCTGGGACGCCGCCCGTTTCGAGATCTGCGCGCACCGTTGGCTGCGGGTCGCCGAGGAGGCGTACGGCGTGGCGGTGCTCAACGACTCGACGTACGGCCATGACGTGACGCGCGCGCCGCACGGCGAGGGGCTCGGCACCACCGTGCGGCTCACGCTCCTGCGCGCCCCGCACAGCCCTGACCCGGAGACGGATCTGGGCACGCACCGGTTCACGTACGCCCTGCTGCCCGGCGCGACGACGGGCGACGCGGTCGCGGAGGGGCTCGCGCTGAACCTTCCGCTGCGGGTGGCGGCGGCGCCCGTGCTGCCCTCGCTGGTGAGCGTCGACAATCCGGCGGTGACCGTGGAGTCGGTGAAGCTGGCGGACGACGGGAGCGGCGATGTCGTGGTGCGTCTCTACGAGTCCAGGGGCGGGCGCGCGGCGGCCACGCTCACCACGTCGTTCGCGGTGAGCGCGGCCGAGGTGACCGACCTCCTGGAGCGGCCGCTCGAACCGGCCCACACCGATGACACGGGGCTCGTGCTGGCGCTGCGTCCGTTCCAGATCGTGACGCTGCGGCTGCGGCCTGCCTGACGAGCCGTCAGGGTCGTGGCACGTTCCGCAGGTTGGAGCGTGCCATCTGGACCATGCGGCCGACCCCGCCGTCCAGGACGATCTTGCTGGCGGAGAGCGCGAAGCCCGTCACCATCTCGGAGCTGATCTTGGGCGGAATGGAGAGGGCGTTCGGGTCCGTGACGATGTCGACGAGGGCGGGGCCCTTGTGCGAGAAGGCGTCCTTCAGGGCGCCCGCGAGCTGCTTGGGCTTCTCGACGCGTACTCCGTAGGCACCGGCGGCGCGGGCGACGGCGGCGAAGTCGGGGTTGTGGTTGTCCGTGCCGAACGAAGGGAGCCCGGCCACCAGCATCTCCAACTCGACCATGCCCAAGGACGAGTTGTTGAAGAGGACGACCTTCACCGGCAGGTCGTACTGGACGAGGGTGAGGAAGTCGCCCATCAGCATGGAGAATCCGCCGTCGCCCGACATGGAGACGACCTGTCGCTTGCGGTCGGTGAACTGGGCGCCGATCGCCTGCGGCAGGGCGTTGGCCATCGAGCCGTGGCTGAAGGAGCCGATGATGCGGCGCTTGCCGTTCGGGGAGAGATAGCGGGCCGCCCAGACGTTGCACATACCCGTGTCGACGGTGAACACCGCGTCGTCGGCGGCGAGTTCGTCGACCACGGACGCGACGTACTCGGGATGGATCGGGATGTGCTTCTCGACCTTGCGCGTGTAGGCCTTGATGACGCCTTCGAGGGCGTCCGCGTGCTTCTTCAGCATCTTGTCGAGGAACTTGCGGTTGCTCTTGGGCGTGACACGCGGGGTGAGACAGCGCAGGGTCTCGCGTACGTCGCCCCAGACGGCGAGGTCCAGCTTCGAGCGGCGGCCGAGGCGTTCGGGCCGCACGTCGACCTGGGCGATCTTGACGTCATCGGGCAGGAAGGCGTTGTAGGGGAAGTCGGTGCCGAGGAGGATCAGGAGGTCGCACTCGTGGGTGGCCTCGTACGCGGCGCCGTAGCCGAGGAGGCCGCTCATGCCGACGTCGTACGGGTTGTCGTACTGAATCCACTCCTTGCCGCGCAGGGCGTGGCCCACCGGGGACTTGATCTTCTCGGCGAACTCCATGACCTCGGCGTGCGCGCCGGCCGTGCCGCTGCCGCAGAAGAGGGTGACCTTGGCGGCCTTGTCGATCATCTCGGCGAGCTTGTCGATCTCCGTGTCGCCGGGGCGCACGGTGGGACGCGAGGTGACCAGGGCGCTCTCGGGGGACTTGTCGGGGGCGGGCTGGTCGGCGATGTCCCCGGGCAGGGTGACGACGCTGACGCCGGACTGCCCGATCGCGTGCTGGATGGCGGTCTGGAGCAGCCGCGGCATCTGCTTCGGGTTGGAGATCATCTCGCTGTAGTGGCTGCACTCGCGGAAAAGCTGATCGGGGTGGGTCTCCTGGAAGAAGCTCAGGCCGATCTCGCTCGACGGGATGTGCGAGGCGAGGGCGAGGACGGGCGCCATCGAGCGGTGGGCGTCGTAGAGGCCGTTGATCAGGTGGAGGTTGCCGGGGCCGCAGGAACCGGCGCAGACGGCGAGGCTGCCGGTGATCTGGGCCTCGGCACCGGCCGCGAAGGCGGCGGTCTCCTCGTGCCTGACCTGCACCCAGTCGATGCCCTTGGTGCGCCTGATCGCGTCCACGACCGGATTGAGGCTGTCGCCCACGACGCCGTACATGCGGCGCACACCGGCGCGGTGGAGGATGTCGACGAACTGTTCGGCGACGTTCTGCTTGGCCATGGCTTCACGAACCCTTCAGTCCCCTTGACTCTCTTGGGTTCCATGAATTCACAGGGCGGGCGCTCACGCCTCCCAAACGAGGCCGCTCACGCCTCCCAGACGGCGGCCGCCGTCCGGTCGTCGGCATAGCCCTTGACCCTGACCTGGATGTCCGCGAGGAAGGTCGCCAGGCCCGGTGGACCGCTCTTCGCCCACCGCTGCGTGAGGTGGGTGGCGAGCTCGGGCTCGCCGCGCAGG
Organism: Streptomyces sp. NPDC054866; assembly: GCF_053610745.1. Classification (NCBI taxonomy): domain Bacteria; kingdom Bacillati; phylum Actinomycetota; class Actinomycetes; order Kitasatosporales; family Streptomycetaceae; genus Streptomyces; species Streptomyces sp. NPDC054866. The sequence goes on along the minus strand of NZ_JBSGZA010000001.1, from coordinate 453,368 downwards.
GGCTCGGCGAGGCCGCCGCTGCAGAGCATCAGGGCATCACCCGGGCGGGCTACGGAGGCCCGGAAGCGGAAGGGTTCCCGGGGCGGGGGCTCGGGTGCGGGCTCGTACGGACTCGGGGGCGTGATGATCCCCATGTCCATGGTGAGCCGGTCGCCCTCGGGGGTCTCCGACGGCACGGAACCGAATCCGACGACAGGCGGCCCGGCATCACCGGCGGAGTCGCTGACCTGCGGCTCGATGTCCTGCCATGCGCCGTCCCTGAGCCGGAAGAGTCCGCCGCCGCCGACGCCGAAGAAGACGCGGGTGCGGCATTCGGGGTCGGCCGGCAGGAGGAGGCAGCGCAGCGATGCGGCGTACTCCTCGGGCTCGATGCCGAGGTCGACCGCGTGGGCGCGAAGCTTGCCGAGGCTGCGGTCCGTGAGCCGGTGCAGGCCGCTCTTGAGGTCACCGCGCCGCGCGGCCCGGATGTCCTCGGAGAGCCGCTGGTGGCTGCGGCCCACGGCGCGCCCGATCCAGGCGCAGGCCTCGGCGGCGGCGCGGTGGGCGCCGGGCGTGGCCCGCGCGCCGGTGGCCATGGCCACCAGGACGAGGGCGCCTTCCCCGGTCCCGAACCGCGCGGTGAGCAGCGAGTCGCGGCGCGGCTCGCCCCGATAGCGCGCGGAGTCTCCACGCACGGAGACGGCGCGCAGGGTGGAGTTGCCGTAACGGGCTCCGTCGAGCACGGTGTCGGCGACCAGATCGCCCAGGTCGTCGGGGTCGGCGGCGGGCAGGACGGTGGGCTCGGCGTCGTAGGTGGGCGGGCCGTCGCCGACGTACGAGACGGAGTCCACGGGTGCTGCCGCCACGGACGGCTGCGGTTGCGCGGGCGCGGGTGCCTGCGGAGCCGCCGGGTCCTGCGCCCGCGGCGCCGGGGCCGGGGACTCCTCGGGCGGGCGGGGCGCGGGGACGGCGGTGGTGCGGCTCGGGTCGCCGGAAGACTTCGCTCGTCCGGCCGGGAAAGTGACCGGTCCCGTGGGCGCGGCGGCCGGGGGCTCCCAGGGGGCGGCGAGTGGGGGTTCGCGTGACGCTTCCGGCTCGGGTGGCGCTACCGGCTCGCGTGACGCTTCCGGCTCGCGTGGAGTGAACGGTTCGCTTGGTGCGGGTTCAGCCACGCCCTCGCCCGCCGCTGCAGAAACCGCCGATGCGAACCTGTCGTCGAGAGTGTCGGCCGCCTCGGCCGGTCCCGTGTCATGAGCGGAGTCGTCGTAGAGCTGACCCCACCAGTCGTCCTCCTGGCCGGAGGCTCCGTCGTGCCTCTCCCCCTGCTGGCTCATGCCCCTATTGTCCACCGCAAAGGGCGTACGAAAACGGTGCATCCGGAAATTCCGGCCACCGGAAGAGTGATGAGGGCCGCCGGGCGGACCCACCCCCCACGGGAGGACCGCCCGGCGGTGTCTGTGTGTTTATCGCACGTCGTAGGCGCGGGCCACCGTCTGAGTGACGGAACTTCCGTTCGCATCCGTCAGTTCGGTCCTGAGCCAGACCTGCTTGCCCGAGGCGCCGGCGTGATCGACGGCCGCGGTCCACTTCCCGCCGGACGCGGACGTCTCGGCTTCGGTCCAGGTCTTGCCCTCGTCGTACGAGTAGGACAGGGCCGCCGACTTGAGCGCCCCTGGCTTGTAGCCCGAGTGCCCAGTCGCCGTGATCCCAATCTTCTGACCGTCCTTTGCCGCGATCGTCTTCATGCCGTCCTGCGGCAGCGCGTAGCGCGGGAACAGCATCGGGATCCCCTGCGAGTGGACCTCCTCGTCGAGGTGCGAGCGGAACGCCCAGGTGGTCTGCGTGTTCGTGGACCGCTTCCAGACCTTCGAGCCGATCTTGTGCGTGTGGAGGGTGAGTTCGTACGCCGAGTCGTCGGCCGGGACCGCGAACACCCCGAACGGCCAGCCCGACTCCCCCACGACCTCGCCGTCCCGCTTCAGCTCCAGGCCGCCGATGTCGCCGAAGCTGCCCTGGACTCCGGCGTGTTCACCGTCGTCCCAGAATCCGGGCGCGACCCCGATCAGATTGCCCTGCCGTTCGGCCGCGAGCGCCTGCCTGCCCTGGGCGTCACGCGGCGCCGCGGGCGCGAGGACCCCGTCGTACCACTTCTCGGCGCGCCGCTCCCCCTTCTCGTACGTCCGCACCGGGTCGATCATGAACTCGCCGAACGGGAAGCTGCTGGAGACCTGGTGGCCCCAGCCGGTCGTGCCGGCCGAGTAGTACTCGGTGCGCTTGCCGGGGGCCGGGACCGACGCGATGTCGGCGAAGTACACCTCAAGGCCCGAGGGGCGGACGGCGGACGGCAGGTCCACGTAGTCCGTGGCCGTGCCCATCGCGCGGTACGTCGCCTCGTTCGCGGCGAGGTCCTTGTCCCGCACCCGGTAGGTGCGGTCGTCGCGGATCTGGCCGGTCTCGGGGAAGGCGAGGTTGTAGACGTAGGGGCTCTTCGCCGTTCCCTCCCACTTCAACTCGACGGGCGTGTCGGCCAGTTGGGCGAGGAGTGCGGTCGCCTCTCCCGTCTGGATGCCGAGTACCGGCAGCGGGGAGCCGACGAAACCGACCGAGGGGTACCAGCGGCCGGGGGCCGTGCGGTGGGCGATGACGGCGACCGCTCCCGCCGCCTTCGCGTTCGCCGCCACGCCGGTCGCGCTGCCGCTGTCCGGGACCTTGACGAGGGCGATCTTGCCCTTGACTCCTGCGGCCTCCAGCTCCGCGGGCGTACCGGACTTGGCGTCGACGAGTGCCGCGCTGCCCGTGCCGTCGAGATTGGCCGAGCCGGTCGACGCGGTCACGGGGTGCAGCGACTTACCGCCCACGACGGCCAGTTCGGAGATCAGGGGCGCCGCTGCCCGCCAGTAGGTGCTGGACTCGAAGGTGCCGTCGGTCGCCTTGCCCTCTACGGACTGGTAGAAGCCGCGGATGGTGCGCGGTCCTGCCGCGGTGCCCGCGTGCAGCCAGTTGTCGGCGCCCCAGGTGCGGGCGAACCCGAGGGTGGCGCCGCGCACTTCGGACTCCTTGTCCGTCCTGACGGTGAGGCGGTGCGCCTCGCGGGCGTCGAGCGTGACGGTCATGTCCTTCTTCACCTCGACCTGGGGCCGGGCGATGTGTGTGAGGGAGTCGGTCAGGGTCCCGCCGTCCGCGTCAGGCGTCGCGATGAAGCCGGTCAAGAAGTAGGCACCGGGCCGCACTTGGTACGTCTGGTCGTTCGCGCCCTCGTTGAAGCGGCGCTCACCCGTGGCGTCGTCGGTGCCGATGAGGTCGACGGACGACGGGCCGTCGGCGGGCTTCCCCGCGCGGTCGACGAGCTTCACGCGGAGACTGACGGTCTCCGGCTGCACGTAGAGGGAGAAGGGTGTGGAGACCGCGACACCCCCGCCGGCCTTCGCCAGGACGCGGCCGGTCACGTCGCCGTACTGCGCCCGCTTGAGGTCCGCGCCGGGGTCGAGCTTCAGCGGGACCTCGACCGTGGCCCCGGCGGGAATCCTCACGGAGCGCTCGCCGAGCCTGGCGATGCCCGACCGCACGGCCGAGCCGTCGTTGCCGGTCACGCCCTGCACCGACAGCTTCAACTCCACTGCCTTGTCCGTGGTGTTGGTGTACGGGACGTCGACCGTGGTGCGGTCGGAGTTGTCCTGGGGCCAGCCGAAGCTGCCGCCCTGCACCGCGGGCGAGCCGAGCACCTTCTGGTCGACGGCGGCCTTCACGTCGAGCCGCCCGCCTCCCGTCTCGGTCACGTCGCCCGGGATGCCGCTGTCCGCCGACGAGACGAGGGCCGACTTGATCTGCTGGGCGCTCCACTCCGGGTGGCGCTGCTTGACCAGGGCGGCGGCGCCCGCGACGTGCGGGGTCGCCATCGACGTACCGCTCATGGACTGGTAGGCGTAGATACCCCTGCCGCCCGCCGCAGCCGCGGAGAGGTCGACTCCGGGTGCGGCGATCTCCGGCTTGAGGGTGTGCGAGCCGTACGCGGGTCCCCTGCTGGAGAAGGAGGCCGTCGAGTCGTCGCGGTCGACGGCGCCGACGGTCAGGACGCTGGGCGCGCAGCCGGGCGAGGACACGGAGTTGAGGCTCGGCCCGGTGTTGCCTGCCGCGAGGACGAAGAGCGTGTCCTTGCTCGACTGCGCGAGCTCCTCCGTGGCCGCGCTCATGGGGTCGGTGCAGTCGGTCCTCGCCGGGTTGCCGAGGCTCATGGAGACGACGTCGGCCTTCTCGTCGACGGCCCACTGCATGCCCGCGATGATCCACGAAGTGGCTCCGGAGCCACTGTCGTTGAGGACCTTGCCGTGCAGCAGCTCGGTGCCGGGGGCGACGCCCTTCTTCTTGCCGTCGCTCGCCGCGCCGGTGCCGCCGACGGTGGAGGTGGTGTGGGTGCCGTGGCCCTGGCGGTCCTCGTCGTCCGGCGAGTCGGTGAAGTTCTTGCGCGCGCCGATCCGGCCCTTGAGGTCGGGGTGTTCGGCGTCGGCTCCGGTGTCGAGCACGGCGACCTTGGTGCCCTTGCCGTCGTAGCCCGCGGCCCAGGCCTCGGGGGCGTGCACCTGCTTCGTCGACCTGTCGAGGGTGGCCTCGACCTTGGCGTCGAGCCAGAGCTTCTTCAGGTCGGACGCGGAACGGGACTTGGGGGACGTGATGTCCGCCCAGAAGTCCGCGGCCTTCTTCTTGTCGGCCTTCAGGGCCACACCGTCGACGGGTTCGAGGACGAGTCCGCGCTCGGCGCCGCGCGGAGTGGCGGGGACCGCGCGCGTGACGTCGACGGACCTGTCGTACACGGCGATCAGTGGGAGCTGCTTGGCGTGCGCGTCGTCGTAGCCCTGCCGGACGAGGCCGGTGACGTTGAAGAGTTCCTCGTCGACCTTGCCGGTGGCGATCGCGTGGACGGCGCCCTCTGGGTAGACGTACAGGTCCTTGCCGGACTGTCTGGTCTGGACGAGGGGCACTGTCCCGTCCGCGCCGGGCAGCGCACTCGCGCCCGCGCGCTTCTTGCCGTCGGTCGTGACGAGGATGCGGTCGCCGGTGACGAGGGTGACGACGGAGCTGCCCCCGCCGCGTGCCGCGCTCCCCACGCTCCCCACCAGCGGACTCGTGTCCGCCGTGCCCGCGCGTGGCTCGGCCACGGACGGGACGGCCGCGGTGACGGCGAGGACGGCGGCGGACGCCGCCCCCAAGGCCGTACGCGATATCGGGCGCATCGCTCTCCCCAGGGTTGATGGGCATGTGACTGACGGGCATGTGGTTGAAGGGCATGCGGAACCACAGCCAAAAGGGGCCCAAAGGCCCTAATCCCGGCTGCCGTTGGTGCTGCGGTGGCGTCACCTTGGCAGAGAGGCGGGGGGTGCGGGGATGATGTCCTGGGGCGGGTTTACGCCGTGGCTGTTTTCCGCCAGGGCGCCGTCGGAACGGAGCCTTGGGGAGGGACGTCACCGCATGCTGGCTGCGATAGGTCTGGACGAGCTGCACGAGTCGGCGTACCGCGCGCTGGTGGCGGTGGGCGCCGCCGACGTGCCCGATCTCGCGCGGCGGCTCTCGCTGGGCGAACCGGATACGGTGCGCGCCCTGCGCCGCCTGGAGCTGCACGGCCTCGCGGCTCAGGCGTCCGGCAAGGCGGGCCGGTGGGTGGCGGCCCCGCCCGGCGTCGCACTCGGCGCGCTCCTGACCCAGCAGCGGCACGAACTGGAGAAGGCCGAGCTCGCCGCGAAGCTCCTTGCCGAGGAGTACCGCGCGCAGGCGGCCGAGCCCACGGTGCACGACCTGGTCGAGGTGGTCACCGGCGCGGGCGCGGTCTCGCAGCGCTTCCTCCAGCTCCAGCTGGGCGCGAGCCACGAGGTGTGCGCCCTGGTGACCGGCAACCCGGTGGCCGTGACCGGCATGGAGAACGACGCGGAGGAGCAGGCGGCGGGCCGTGGCGTCACCTATCGCGTGGTGGTCGAACGCTCCGTCCTCGCCCTGCCCACCGGCCTCATCGAACTGTCGACGGCGATCGGCCGCAACGAACAGGTGCGCGTCGTGGACCGCGTCCCGACGAAGCTGGTGATCGCCGACGGATCACTCGCGATGGTGCCGCTGACCTCGCGCAGGGCGGAGCCCGCCGCGCTCGTGGTGCACGCGAGCGGCCTGCTCGAATCCCTGACGGGGCTCTTCGAGGCTGTATGGCGGGACGCGCTGCCGCTGCGGCTCGGCGAGGGCGGCCACTCGGTCACCGAGGACGCCCCCGAGGGCCCGGACGGCGCGGACCTGGAGATCCTTTCGCTGCTGCTCGCGGGCCTGACGGACGCGAGCGTCGCCAAACAGCTCGACCTGGGCCTTCGGACGGTGCAGCGCCGGGTCAAGCGCCTGATGGAGCTGACGGGCGTGACGACACGGCTGCAGCTGGGCTGGCACGCGTACGAGCGGGGCTGGGTGGCGCGGTAGGCCCCCGCCGCTTGTGCGACCTGCGGTTTTCTCCCGTTTCCGGCACGCTTGACAGATGGGAGCCTGGGAACTCCTGCTGGTCGGAGTGGTACTGCTGCTCGGACTCTGCGGAGTGCTTGTGCCCGGCGTGCCGGGGCCGTGGCTGGTGTGGGCCGCGGTTCTGTGGTGGGCGCTGAAGGACCCGGAGCCGGTCGCCTGGTGGGTCCTGGTCGGCGCGTCCGTGGTGCTCCTCGTCGCACAGGGCATCCGATGGCTGCTGCCCCCGCGCCGCTTCCGGCAGAGCGGTGCCACACGCCGGACGGCCGTGTACGCGGGGGCCGGGGCCCTGGTCGGGTTCTGCGTGCTGCCGGTGATCGGGTCGCTGCCGGGGTTCATCGGAGGGATCTACCTGGGCGAGCGGCTGCGGCTCGGCGGCCACGGGGAGGCGGCGACGGCGACGAGAACGGCCATGCGGGCGGGCGGGTGGAGTGTGCTGACCGAGTTGTTCGCGTGCTTGCTGATTGCGGGGGCGTGGGTGGGGGCTGTGATCTGGGGCTGAGTACATACACAGCACCTGTTCATGTAGGTAAACCGCCATCGGATCTATCCCGACTCATTGACGAGCAGCGAGGTAAAGCTCCGATGACTCGCGACGCATACCTTGGGAGACGCGATGCCAGAACCGTCCAGAAGAACCGTGCTAGCCACCGGATCAGCGGTCGGCGGCGCGCTGATGGCCGGTGGCCTGCCCGCGCAGGCCACCGCGGCGCCCCGGCAGGCGACGGAGGTGAGCACGCCGGGTGACCCCTGGCGCACTGTCCTCGACGACGCCGATCTGGTCTGGCAGAAGCTCCCGAAGACCTGGTACGAGGGCCCATTCCTCGGCAACGGTTTCCTCGGCTCGGGGATCTACGCGGAACCGAGCACGCAGCCGGGCGGCGCGACCACGGCACTGCGCTTCAACGTTCAGCACTCCGAGGTGCAAGACCTCCCCCAAGCTCTTAAGGAGCAGGGGGGACCCCCATCTCCCGAGGTCGGAAACCTCACTTGGGCGCTGCACAACGTCTGGCTGAGCTACCGCCACACCATGGACGAGTCGATCCTGCGGGACGTTCTCTTCCCGCTGCTGCGAAAGGCGGTCAACTACTACCTGCACTTCCTGGAGCCGGGCGCGGACGGCAAGCTGCACCTGCCGGCGACCTACTCCCCCGAGTACGGGGGCAATTCGCGCGACTGCAACTACGACTTGATGCTGCTGAAGTGGGGCTGCCGAACACTGCTGGAGGTGTTCGAACTCCTGGGAATGGACGATGATTTGGCGCCGCGCTGGAGGGAGGTCGTCGGCAGGCTGACCGCGTATCCGACCGACGCGAACGGCTACATGATCGGCGCGGACATCCCCTTCGCGAAGTCGCACCGCCACTACTCCCACATGCTCGCGGTGTACCCGCTGTACGAGGTGACGGGCCGCACGGCGGAGGAACGCGCCCTGATCGAGAGGTCGTTGGCGCACTGGGTGGGCTTCGAGGGAGCCCTCCAGGGCTACACATTCACGGGCGCCGCTTCGATGTCCGCGCTGCTCGGCAAGGGCGAGGACGCGCTGAAGTACCTGGGCCAGCTTATGAGCAGGTTCATCCAGCCCAACACCATGTACAAGGAGTCGGGCCCGGTCATCGAGACCCCGCTCTCCGCCGCGCAGTCCCTGCACGACATGGTCTGCCAGTCCTGGGGCGACGTCATCAGCGTCTTCCCCGCGCTGCCGCCGGCGTGGGCTGACCTCACGGTGCACAACTTCCGTACGCAGGGGGCGTTCCTGCTCAGCGCGGTACGGGAGGGCGGGGTGACCCGGTGGGTGCGGGTCGTGAGCGAGGCGGGGGCGCCGTGTGTCGTGCGGCATGGCATCGCGGGGGCGGTCGAGGTGCGGGACGGGCGGGGGCGGTCTCTGCCGTACGAGGGTGAGGGGGGCGGCACCGTCAGGATCGCCCTCGGGCGGGGCGAGTCCGCGCTGATCACCGCCAAGGGTGACCGGCCCGATCTGCGGATCGCGCCGGTCGAGCCGAACGAGGAGGCGCCGCGCTGGGGCTTGCCCGCGGCTTAGGCTCGCGCCATGACCGAATTCAGCGAGGCCGAGCGGGCGTACCTCAAGTCCCAGCGTCTGGGCCGGATGGCCAGTGTCGACGCGACGGGGCAGCCGCAGGCGAACCCTGTCGGGTTCTTCCCGCAGGACGACGGGACGATCCTGATCGGGGGGTACGCGCTGGGCACCACCAAGAAGTGGAGAAATCTGCAGACGAATCCGAAGGTGTCGTTGGTCGTCGACGACATTGTGAGTGAGCGGCCGTGGAAGGTGCGGGGCGTCGATATCCGGGGGGACGCCGAACTCCTCACGGGGCCGCATGAGTTGGGCCCTCACTTCAGTGAGGAGCTGATTCGGATTCATCCTCGGCGGATCCATAGCTGGGGCTTGGAGGAGTAGTTTTCCCCAACCCCGCCCCTTCCCGACTGTGACATTTGCGGCTCCGCCGCGTGGCGTGCCTGCGCCCCGGGCCCCGACAAGATGGCCTCAAACGCCGGCCGGGCTATCTCTAGCCCGTCCGGCGTTTGAGGACGAACTCGGCGAAGCCGGTGATTGACGGCAACCAAGGCCCCCGAGAGGCCCCCGCGCCGAGCGGGTTTTCGGGAAGGGGCGGGGTTGGGGAAAAATCCCTACCCCGCCGCCAGCAAGTGCCGTACCCCATACGACCGCCACGGCCGCCACCCCTCAGACACACCCACCCCCGGCAACCCCACATCCGGATCCCCCAGCGCCCGCATCCGGACAACCGCCACGACCCCCGCATCCACCCCCTCCAAAGCCAACAGCCCGGCCTCCGCGTCCTCCCGATCCGCCCCCGCATCCAGCCGCACCCGCCCATCAGCCAACGCAGCAGCCAACTCCCCCAAGGCCCCCGGCTCCCCGGCAAGCGCCCCCGGCTCGGGGAACACATGGGTGAGCGTCCCGCACGGCGCGTCCAGCGCCTTCCCGTACCGCTCCACCAGCAGGGAAGCCTCCGCCCGCCCCACAAGCACCCGCACCGCGAACTCCTCGGGGTCGGCCGCGCCCGGCGACCGGAGGCCGGGCCGCGCCGCGACCAGCGGAGCCAGCCGCGCGTCCGCGCCGAGCCGCTCGTCCACGGCGTACGGATCCGCGTCGAGGTCGAAGAGACGGCGCAACCGCTGCACGGCGGTCGTGAGGTCACGGAGGTCCGTCAGATGGAGTCTGGCGTCCAGCCACCCACCGACCCCGTGGTCACTCTCCTCGACGGCCACGATCCCCGTGCCGTACGGCAGCCGCAACGTACGCCGGTACGTCCGCCCACCCCGCTCCCCGCTGACCTGCTCGACCCCGGCGACGGCCTCCTCGGAGAGGAGGTCGAAGACGGCGCCGGCCTGGTAGGCCCCCCGGTAGGCGAGCCGCAGCGGAACCCCGGCGGCCGGGGTCGCCCGCCCCGCACCTCCGCCACGCGGCGCGGCGGCCCGCAGCGCGGTGGGCGTCAGGGCGTACACGGCCCGGATCGTGTCGTTGAACTGGCGCACGCTGGCAAACCCCGATGCGAACGCGATCTCCGTGATCGGCAGAGCCGTGGTCTGCAGCAACACCCGTGCGGTGTGCGCCCGTTGGGCCCGGGCCAGGGCGACGGGCCCGGCACCCAGCTCGGCGGTGAGCTGCCGCTGGACCTGCCGGGAGCTGTAGCCGAGCCGCACGGCGAGCCCGGAGACGCCCTCGCGGTCGACGACACCGTCACCGATCATGCGCATGGCGCGCCCTACGACGTCCGCGCGTACGTTCCACTCCGCGGACCCCGGCACGGCGTCCGGGCGGCAGCGTCGGCAGGCCCGGAATCCGGAGCCCTGGGCTGCGGCCGCGGTGGTGTAGTAGCGGACGTTCTGACGCTTCGGGGTGACGGCGGGGCAGCTGGGCCGGCAGTAGATGCCGGTGGTCTCGACGGCGAAGAAGAACTCCCCGTCGAAGCGAGCATCGCGGCTGCGAACCGCCTCGTACCTGGTCTCTTCATCGATCACGCCTTCTAGTGTGCGACGTCGAGAGCACTTCGGCTGGCGGAATTCGGACACCGCGTTGGGGGCGGCAGGACGCCGCCCGGAACGCGGGCGTCGCGGCGGCTGCCGCGCCCCGGGCCAGGTGCCAGGTCGCGCGGAACCCTCGGCCGGGCCGAGATCACCCCTGACGCGAGCCCGAAGTTCACCGCCACGAGCTGCTCCGGCACAAGAGCGGGAGCGGGAGCAGGGCGCCAGAAGGGCCGGGGTTCCGCGGTGCCGCGTGCTCGCGAGGCCTCGGTCTTCGCGGGGCAAGGGTGCCCGCGAAGCACCCCGCACCCGCCGTCCCCCAAGGACGTCGCTCGGCACACGGCAGGCAGCGGCCGGTGCTGCCGCTGCTCACAGCGGCCAGGTGACGGACCGCGAAAGGTCCTCGCTCGGGGCAGGGCCGCCCGTGGCAGGGCGCGATCTTCACCGCCACGAGCCGCTCCGGCACAGGAGCAGCGTTGGGGGTGGCAAGGCGCCGCCCCCGGCCAGGTGACGAGACGCGCGGGACCCTGAGCCGGGCCGAGATCACCCCTGACGCGAGCCCGAAGTTCACCGCCGCGAGCCGCTCCGGTGCAAGAGCGGGAGCGGGAGCAGGGCGCCAGAAGCGCCGGGGTTCCGCGGTGCCGCGTGCTCGCGAGGCCTCGGTCTTCGCGGGGCAAGGGTGCCCGCGAAGCACCCTGCACCCCGCCGTCCCCCAAGGACGTCGCTCGGCACGCGGCAGGCAGCGGCCGGTGCTGCGGCTGCTCACAGCGGCCAGGTGACGGACCGCGAAAGGTCCTCGCTCGGGGCAGGGCCGCCCGTGGCAGGGCGCGATCTTCACCGCCACGAGCCGCTCCGGCACAGGAGCAGCGTTGGGGGTGGCAAGGCGCCGCCCCCGGCCAGGTGACGAGACGCGCGGGACCCTGAGCCGGGCCGAGATCACCCCTGACACGAGCACGAAGTTCACCGCCACGAGCAGCTCCGGCACAAGAGCGGGAGCGGGAGCAGGGCGCCAGAAGGGCCGGGGTCCCGCGGTGTCGCGTGCTCGCGGGGCCTCGGTCTTCGCGGGGCAAGGGTGTCCGCGAAGCACCCCGTACCCCGCCGTCCCCCAAGGACGTCGCTCGGCACGCGGCAGGCAGCGGGCCGGTGCTGCGGCTGCTCACAGCGGCCAGGTGACGGACCGCGAAAGGTCCTCGCTCGGGGCAGGGCCGCCCGTGGCAGGGCGCGATCTTCGCCGTCCTGAGCCGCTCCGGCACATGAGTACGCGCGGGACGCGCGGTGCGGGAGCGCCCGAAGCATCCCGCACCGCGCCGCTCCCCCCTTAGCGGATGCGGCCCCGCTTGGCCTCCATCGCCGCCTTCCCCTCCGCCCCCCGCAGTTTCCACATGCGGCGCATGTCCGCCCGGAGCTTTGCGTCCGTCTTGGCGACGATGCGTTGGTTCTCTCGGATCAGCTTGCGGTAGCTGTCGAGGCGGCGGGGCGGGAGCGTGCCGTCCTCCACTGCCGCGAGTACCGCACAGCCGGGCTCGGCGGTGTGGGCGCAGTCGTGGAAGCGGCAGTCGGCCGCCAGTTCCTCGATCTCGGCGAAGACCTGGCCGACGCCCGTCCCCGCGTCGAAGAGGCCGACGCCCCGCAGTCCCGGCGTATCGATGAGGACGCCACCGGCGGGGAGCACGAGGAGGTTGCGGGTCGTCGTGGTGTGGCGGCCCTTGCCGTCCACGTCACGGGCGGCGTTGACGTGCATGACGTCCTCGCCGACCAGCGCGTTGGCCAGCGTCGACTTGCCCGCTCCGGACTGGCCGAGCAGGACGGACGTGCCCCCGGCGACGACGGCGCACAGGATGTCGACGCCTTCCCCGGTCGTGGCGCTGACCGGGAGCACCTGGACGCCGGGGGCCGACGTCTCGACGTCCTCGACCAGGTAGGACAGGCCCGTGGCGTCCGGGACCAGGTCGGCCTTGGTGAGGACGACCAGCGGATGGGCCCCGGACTCCCAGGCCAGGGCGAGGAACCGTTCGATCCGGCCGAGGTCGAGCTCGACGGCGAGCGAGACCGCGATGATCGCGTGGTCGACGTTGGCCGCGAGGATCTGCCCCTCGGACCGTTTCGAGGAAGTGGAGCGCACGAAGGCCGTGCGGCGCGGCAGCAGCGTACGGACGTAGCGCGGATCGCCGCCCTCGGGGTCGACGGCTGCCCAGTCCCCCGTGCATACGACCTTCATCGGGTCGCGGGGCACGACGAACTCGGTGTCGGCACGGACCGTGCCGACGGGGGTGGCGAGGTCGCACTGGCCGCGGTCGACGCGCAGGACACGGCCGGGCAGCAGACCCTGCGCCGCGTACGGGGTGAACTCGGCTTCCCAGTCCTCGTCCCAGCCGTAGGGGGCGAGGGGGTGCGAGGACGGAGCGGAAGACTGCGGGGTCGCAGAGGAAGACAAGGGGTGACCCTTCACAAGGGTGGCCCCGGCGCACGCGCGCACTGGCGCGTGGAAGAAGAGGAAGGTCAGCCGGTGGCCACGGAGGTGGAATGAACGGACTTCTCGATGCGGGCAGCGCCCATCTCAACGACAGCCATCGGTCACACCTCCTGGATCACACTCAACCGGCGCCGGCAGCCAGCCGGAAGCCGGCCGCCGGACGAACAGAAGGAACCCTAGCTTCGGGCTCAGGCGGAGCGCCAGCTCTTTTCCCGCCCGGCGGGAGCGGGCCGGTCGGCGGCCGCCGCGCGGGCCCGGCGCACGGCGGACAGCGGCGTGGGCGCGAGCGTCTTGCGCAAGTTGGTCCGCATCGTCGACGCGGCGTCGAGCACGTAGTTCTGCCGGACCTTCCAGGGGCCGCGGTCGCCCTGCCGGGGGAAGGCGTCGATGGAGCGCTGGACGTATCCGGAGGCGAGGTCGAGCAGCGGGCGTTCGCTGAGGGTGCTCGTCGGCCTCGGCTCCACCGCCGCGTAGTCGTTCTCGCGCATGTGGTTGAGCACCTTGCACACGAGCCGGGAGGTGAGGTCGGCGCGCAGCGTCCAGGACGCGTTGGTGTAGCCGATGCACACGGCGAAGTTCGGTACGCCCGTCATCATCGCGCCGCGCCACACGAACTGCTTGTCCAGTCGCACCTGTTGGCCGTCGACGCGCGGGGTGATGCCGCCGAAGGCGAGGAGTTGGAGTCCGGTGGCGGTCACGACGACGTCGGCCTCCAGGACGCGGCCGGACCTGAGCCGGACGCCCTCGGGGACGAAGCGGTCGATGTGGTCGGTGACGATCTCGGCGTCACCCGCCTTCAGTGCCTCGAAGAGGTCGGCGTCGGGCACCGCGCACAGCCGCTGGTCCCAGGGGTCGTAGGACGGCGTGAGGTGGTCGGCGACCAGCTGGTCGTCCTTGACGATGCGCTTGTTGAGGCCGGTGAGCAGCTTCCGCGCGGCCTTCGGGCTGCGGCGGCAGAACTGGTAGAGGCCGATGGTGAAGAGGATGTTCTTCGTCCGCACGACGCGGTGGGCGACGCGCGGGGGCAGTACGGCGCGGATGCCGTCGGCCAGCCTGTCGCGCGAGGGCAGCGAGCCGATCCAGGTCGGGCTGCGCTGCAGCATGGTGACGTGCGCGGCGCTCTGCGCCATCGCGGGCACCAGCGTGACGGCGGTGGCGCCGCTGCCGATGACGACCACGCGCTTGCCCGCGTGGTCCAGGTCCTCGGGCCAGAACTGGGGGTGCACGACCGTGCCGGTGAAGGAGTCGACGCCCGCGAACTCGGGGGCGTGGCCCTGGTCGTAGTTGTAGTAGCCCGCGCAGGAGTACAGGAAGTCGCAGGTGACGGTGGTCAGGGTGCGGCTGCCGTCCTGGTCGGTGCGCTCAAGGGTCACCGTCCAGCGTGCCGTGGCGGTGGACCAGTCGGCGCCGACGACCTTGGTCCCGTAGCGGATCCGGCGGTCGATGCCGAACTCCGCCGCCGTCTCCTTGATGTAGCTCAGGATGGACCGGCCGTCGGCGAGCACCTTCGAGTCGCGCCAGGGCTTGAAGGCGTAGCCGAGGGTGAACATGTCGGAGTCCGAGCGCACACCCGGGTAGCGGAACAGGTCCCACGTCCCGCCCATGGACTGCCGCGCCTCGATGATCGCGTACGAACGCTCGGGGCACTCGGTCTGCAGCCGGTAGGCGGCGCCGACGCCGGAGAGACCGGCGCCCACGATCACGACATCGATGTGCTCGGCCGGGATGCCGGGCTCGGCGGCGCCGGGCCCAGCGGCGCCTTCCGGGCCCTCGGTCCTTGAGTCTGCGGAGTACGTCATTCCTTCAGTGTCCGGAAGCACACGCGGCAGGAATTGACCCGGGACGACAGATCTTTGACCCTGGACGACATGTCCGTGATCAGATCGGCGGGGCTGCGTGGTTTCCGCGCCACGGTGGCGGAGCTCGGCGGCGACGCCGAGGCGTACGCGCGGCAGGCGGGTGTTCCCGCGGGCGCTCTCGACGGGGACGACCTCCTGGTGCCCGAGGAGGCGATGGCCACGGTACTGGAGCTGGCCGCCGGGGATCTCGGCTGTCCTGATCTCGGCCTGCGCATCGCGGCCCGGCAGGACTTGGGCATGCTCGGCGCCCTCGCTCTCGCCATCCAGAACTCCGCCACGCTCGGGGACGCCCTGGAGTGCACGACGCGCTATCTGTTCGTCCACGCGCGTTCGCTGAGCCTGAGCCTGGAGCCTGACCCGTACGGAACTCCCGGGGTGGCCGCCCTGCGCTACGGCGTGCGCGAGGGGGTGGCGGCACCGCCGCAGGGCATCGACCTCTCCCTGGGGTTCATGCACCGGGCGATCGTCTACCTGGTCGGTCCGTACGGCCTCGGCTCGGTCGAGCTGCCGCATCCACTGCTGGCTCCGCTCTCGGTGTACGAGGACTTCTTCGGCGTACCAGTGAAGGCGGACCGCCCGGCGGCGCTGCTGCGTGTCCCCCTCAGCCTGGCCGACCGGCCGCTCGACGGCGGCAACGCGCATCTGCGCCGCCTGGCCCTCGCCTACCTCGACGAGCAACTGCCCAGCGAGCGTTCGGACATCGTCACCGGTGTGCGCGCCGTCGTCGGGCGTTCGCTCGGCACATCGCCGCCCGGCATCGGCACGGTCGCGCACCTTCTGAACGTCCATCCGCGGACCCTGCAACGCCGGTTGCGCGCCGCGGGCACGACGTTCGCCGAGGTCGTCGACGAGGAACGGCGCGAGGCGGCACACCGCTACCTCACCGGCACCGCCCTCCCCCTGGGCCAGGTCGCCCTGCTCCTCGGCCTCTCCGAGCAGTCGGCCCTGAACCGCTGCTGCCGCCGCTGGTGGGGCGCGACGCCCCGAGCGGTGCGGGCGCGCGGCTACGGGGCCGCCGGGCCGCCGGTCTCCTGAAGCAGCCGCGTACGGAAGAGGTCGAGGACCTCGTCGAGCGCGGCCCTCGTCGGCTGGCCCGGTTCGTCGATGAGGTGCTCGGTCAGGACGGAGTGCGGCGGCAGGACGCCCTCGGGGCTCGCGTCGCTGTCATCGAGTTCGACGGCGGTGAAGGCGTCGCCGAGCCTGCGGCGCAGGAAGGCGAACCGGTCGCCGGGGACCAGCCGGTCGCCGCTGAACCGCGTCCCGAGGACCCGCAGCCCGTCCCGCTCGCAGCGGCCCTTGACGACGGCGAGTTCCTCGTCCGAGATGTCGATGGTGCCCGCACGGCGGGCGTTGACGGCCAGCGGGAGCGAGGGCTGGGAGAGGACCGGGGCGAGCAGCCGGTCGTCCGTGGCCATCGCCAGGGCGAAGCCACCGGTGAGGCACATGCCGACGGCTCCCACGCCGGGGCCGCCGCAGCGCTTGTGCTCGTGTGCGGCCAGGGCGCGCAGCCAGGTCACGACGCGCGAGCTGCGGCCGGTGGCGAGCAGGGTGAACTCCCGGCTCACGCACACCTTCAGCATGGACGACGCCGTGTAGAGACCCGACTTCAGCGAGCCGTGGGCCCGGGGATGGGCGTCCCTGCCCGGGGTCCCGAAGAGGACGGGGAGCACGGCGGTGCATCCGATGGCGGCCACTTTCTCGGCGAACGCGAGGACCTTGGGCGTGATGCCCGGTATCTCCGCGATCACGATGACGGCGGGGCCTTCGCCGCGCCGCAGGACCTTGCGGGTGGTGCCCTCGTGCGTGAACCGGCTCCGCGTGAATCCCGTCAGGTCATGGTCGGCCACTGCTGATCGTCCTCCAACTCGACTTCTGCCGACCGGAGTTGACGCGTAAAGGATCTCGCGGCCGAGGCTTGTTGGACGGAACGTACAACAAGGGTGCCGTGCGGGCCTACCCTCCCCAACCGTACGGGCCTACCCTCCAGTAGAAGATCCGGCCGCAACCGCGCCGCGCCGTCGCGGCCGACCCCTCATGCTGGCGGGGTGGGACTCAACCCGGCCGAAGCGGCGATCACCGGCATGACCCTGGGCGCCGTCGCGTCCTTCTCCGGCGCCTGGCTCACCCAGCACGCCACGGACAGGCGCGAGCGCGAGAACCGCGTGTGGTCGCGGTGCATGGATGTCTACGAGGAAGCCATGATCGCCGTGCACCGGGTCGGCGCCCTGCGCGCGCAGTTGTCGGACACGGGAGACTGGCCGGACGGCACCGGTGCGGCGGTGAGCGACGTCCATGTCCTCGCGGCCCGGCTGGAGATATACGCCACGACTCCCGTCCTCGACGCGCACTGGGCCGCCTTCCAGGCGATGCGGGCGTGGATCGACGCGTGGCACGACTGGGACAACCAGGAGGGGACCAATCCCCGGGTGAGTCAAACGGACCCGCTGTGGCGGGAATTCACCGAGCGCGTCAAGGAATCAGAGGATTCCGACCATCTGCTCCTGGGCATCCTGCGCGAGGAGGTGCACGGAAGGCGGAAACAAAGAAGACCTTGGTGGAAGTGGCGCCCTTTCCGGCGCCCGGACACGGAGGGATCTCCTCAACTCAGGCCCTGAGAAGGTTTCTTGTGCGGTAGCTGCCGTCCTGGAACCGATCGTGGCTACCATTGCATATTCACGGCGCAAGAGCGGCCGGCCTCCGCAGGGCAGTTGCTCTCTCCTGGGATCGGACGGGGGAACGAACCCATGACGCATCACGAGCCGCACCAGAAGCACTTGATCCAGATATTCCGGAACAACGATCGCATCGGTTCCGGTGTGCGCCTCACCAGGCACTTCGCCCTGACTGCCGCGCACTGCCTGGGAGATGACAAAGAGAAGCGCATGCGACCGCTTCTCCTGCGGCTTCCGAACGGCAGGCGCCTGGAGGGCGAGGTCCAGCAATTCGATCTCCTCTCCGACATGGCTCTCGTGAAGATCGTGTTCCAGAAAGGCGAAAAGGTTCCGCTCCCCGGCATCCACTTCGATGTCGCCCGCGAAGGAGAAGTGTGGACGGCGGCCCGCAGGCCGTCGGGCAACGGCAGGCTGCGGGGAACCGTGAGCCACGTATCGGTCATCTACCAGAGCACGGGCGAGCAGGCCGTCAACTGCCACCGGCTGCGGCACGACGGTTCCTGCGACGACGTACGGAAGTTCGCCGGCAGTCCCGTCGACCGCGGTGAGCCCGATCGCGGCCGCCCCGCGGCCGTCCTCGGGCTCCTCGTCGCACGGCCCGCCACCACGGACGCTCCGGAGGACACGCTGTTCGCCGGCACGATCGACGAGGCGGTGCGCCGATTCGACACCTTCAAGTTCCACCACGAACCACGACAGCCGCTGTCCGACTCCGAACGCATCTACGAAGTGCGCCAGGACCACGAGGCGGAAGCACTGGCCCGCAAGGACCGCACGGTGCCGGCCGGACTGGCCGCCGTGACCAGCTATGTGAACCTGCGCTGGCACCGGCCCCGGCCGTGACGAGCATGCCGCACACCCTTGCGGCCCGTCTCCTGGAGGGGACATGACGACGATCGCGAACGTCAGCGAGGCGCTGGCGACTGCGGAGGACGCCCTTGAGGCGCACGGTACGGACCGGTCCGATCTGAAGGAATCGCTCGCGGGTTACGTGGATCGCCTCACCAACCCGGAAGCGCCCTACGCACTCTTACGGCCCCACGCCCGCCAGCACATCAATCTCGCGCAGCTGCTCCTCGCGCTCGACATGAGGGAACGCTCGCACGCTCTCGCCGCGGTGACCCTGCGCCACATGGAGCTGGCCGAAGCCGACCAGGAGCTGTTCGCGGCCGACACCTGGAACGAACTCGGCTCACTGCTCGCGGAGCACGACGATCTCGACCGGGCCCGCATGGTCCTCAACTACGCCCTCAACCGCGCGCAGCGCGCCGCCGCACCCGAACTGGCCCGGATACTGGCCAACTTGAGCGCGGTGAGCCTGCGGGCCGGGCATCTGGAGGACGCCAAGATCTGGGCGCAGAAGGCGGTCACCATCCTTGGCAGGTACTACGGCGGCGACCCGGAGGCGCGGCTCACCGCCGACTGGGTGCGGGTCGAAGTGGCCTCGATCCGGCGGGACACCGCCGAACTGACCCGCACGCTGGGCGACTTCGCCGCCTCCGTCGACTGGTTCACGAGCTTCAAGGACGACGACGATCCGAAGGCCGTCGCGGCGCGCTCGGCGCTGGCCCAGGCGAAGTTCCAGGCCGCCAAGGCGGTGCAGGACGAGGAGCGGATCGAGGCGGAGTTGGGCGAGTTGGAGATCGCCCACTTACGCGCGGCCGCGCTCCTCGGCGCCGATCACCAGGAGACGCTGGTCGCCCAAGCGGCGCTTGCCACGGCGGAGTTCGACGCGGCCGACGGCACGGCGTTCTGCGCCACGCGCAGGCATCAGGCCGTGACCCTGCTCGACTCGGCCACCGCGACGGCGGCGCGGACCCTGGGCCGTGACCACTCCCAGACGCTCGCCCTGCGTGCGGCGCTCGCGGACATGCGGGGTGCCACCGCACCGTCGGACGAACTCCCTTATCTCATCGAGCATGTCTACACGCCCCAGGAGAACAGCGCCCGCAACAAAGCGAAGGGCGACGCCCTGCGGCACGAGCGCAATGTGATCAGGCTGGTCGCGCACGCGGGTGCGTCGTTCTTCCTGAAGGATCTGAAGCTGTTCCATCCGCAGGTCATTCACGCCCTGAATCAGGGCAGTTACTTCTACGCCATCATCAGCAGCCCCTGGAACAACCTCGGCATTTTCACCAAGCACGACGCGACGGCCGAGCGCCCCAACTCCCACAACATCGTGGACATCATCGCGGCGAGTGACTACTACTCGAAGACTTTCCTGCACGTGATAGACGCCTACCGCACACTGCGCGACACATATCACGACCGTATCGAATTGCGGCTCACGCACATCGACATCCCCGGCTCGACCCTGCTCACCACGGACCGCGGATTCTTCGAGCCTTACATCACGTCCAATCCGGAACGCAGGACCCGCCGAAAGCTCAATGTCCTCGAGGTGGAGTTCCACAAGGACAGCAGGTACTACTCCGACAGCCGGGCCGAGTTCGACATCCAGTGGGAACTGGCAAGCACCCTGGACCAGTTCGAGGCGAGCGAGGACCAGCACAAGACGGCGCTACGGGACGCTGTGCGCGCCCAGTCCGACGACCGGTTCAAGGGAGATGGAGAGCCCCGCCCCTGATGCTGCGGAGCACCCCGGCCGAGCCGACGAACAGCGGGTCGGGCAGTGCGTCCAGGTGCCAGAACTCCCAGCGCAGGCACCGCTCGGGCTCCAGGACCCGCGGCTCGCCGGTGAAGTCGAGGATCTCCACGCCGACCTGCATGTGGTGATTGGCCGCCGGGTCGGGATCGGTGACGCACGCGACGCGCGTGCCGATCGCGCGCAGGCCCGTCTCCTCCGCCAGCTCACGGCAGGCGGCGCCGGCCAGGGACTCGCCCACTTCGAGATGGCCGCCGGGCAGGCCCCAGGTGCCGTCGCCGAAGGTGTTGGCTCGCAGGCCGAGCAGCACGCGGCCGCCCGCGCGGACGATCGCCTGGACCCCTACGCGTACTTGTGTCGTCATCGCGGGCTCCTCATGCGTTCCTGGTCCGGGTGTAAGTGCCGGTGAAGTTCTCGGCGTTCCTGGCCCCCTCGACCGGAGCGGGCCGCACGGCGGGGCCCTCCGCGAGGCGGTCGAAGAAGTTACCGATCCGCCGCTCGCCGCCCCCGTCGATGACGACGACCTCGCAGTCCGGGTCGATGAAGAAGTAGCTGCCCGTGCGGGTGCGGTTGCGGTACACCCGCAGGGCCACACCGCGCTCGCGGGCGGCCTCCCCGCACCGGTGGACCACGTCCTCGAACTCTTCGTCGCCCAGTGAGAGCCAACTCCTGTTGTCCGCCCCGTAGTTGGTCTCCGACATCTGGTAGACCTTCCACACGTCGGGCAGACAGGCGTCCTCGATGAGGTTCAGCACGCCGGGCGCGCCCCCGACGTTCAGCCTGGTGACGACGGTGCCGAGCTTCACCCCGACGTGCCGGTGGTTCTTGCGCACCTCTTTGAGCAGCGCGAGCATCTTCTCGCGGTGCGGCGCGACCCCGGTGCGCAGCGCGCGATGCTCCGCCGCGTCCGCGGACTCCAGAGGCAGTGCGATCCAGGAGAGGTGGGGCAGCACGCGCTGCATCGCGCGCAGAGGCGCGAGGCCGTTGGTGCTCAGGACCACTTTCGCCGAGCGACCGTCCGCCTGGGGTTCGCGCAGTGTCCGCGCGAGTTCCGCGAGATAGGAGAGCAAGGTCGGCTCACCCCCGGAGATGACGACGCCACGCACGCCCCCGTCCTTCAGCGCGGACGCGACCCGCAGTGCGGTGTTCCTGGGCATGGAGGGGACCTCGTGCCGCGGACCGAAGCAAAAGGGACAGTCGAGGTTACATCGCCCAATGGGTCGCATATCGACGAAGGCGGGGATGAGCATGGGGGGACCTTAGCGATACCTGGGGCCTGTTTTCGCCAAACCCCTAAGCGTCGCACACCGAACACCTGCCCTCAGGGCACCCCCAACAAGCGCACCCTGAGCGGAGGGAGCGATTCTGGCCAGATTCACGCACCGTAACGGGCGTTTTCTGGCTTGTCTTGTCGTGGACCAACTAGATGCCCCAGGCATCCAATGGAAGAGGTAAGAGGAACCCCTCCGCTTGTGAGGTAAGTCCATGACGGAATCACTCGCGACCGAACCCATCGCGCCCGAACCGGTCGCCCGCGAACCCATCGCCTTCCCGCAGGACCGCACCTGCCCCTACCACCCGCCGGAGTCGTACGAGCCGCTCCGCGACGCCCGGCCGCTCTCCCGGGTCCGCCTTTTCGACGGACGCTCCGTCTGGGTCGTCACCGGGCAGGGAACCGCCCGTGACCTGCTCGTCGACCCACGTCTTTCCACCGACCGCGAGAACGAGGCGTTCCCCGCGCCGACCGAACGCTTCGCGAAGGTACGCAACCGGCGAGTCGCCCTGCTCGGCGTCGACGACCCCCTGCACAACACTCAGCGCCGCATGCTGATCCCCAGCTTCTCGGTCAGGCGGATCGCCGCGCTGCGGCCCCGGATCCAGGAAACGGTCGACCGGCTCCTGGACGCCATGGAGGCACAGGGGCCGCCCGCCGAGCTGGTCGGCGCGTTCGCGCTGCCGGTTCCGTCCATGGTGATCTGCGCCCTGCTCGGCGTGCCCTACGCCGACCACGAGTTCTTCGAGGAGCAGTCGCGCCGCCTGCTGCGCGGCCCCCACGCCGAGGACACGGAGCGGGCGCGGGACGAACTGGACGCCTACTTCCACGCGTTGATCGAGCGGAAACGGCGTGAGCCGGGCGACGGGATGCTCGACGAACTGATCCACCGGCAGCTCTCCGAGGGTGCGCTCGAACGCGAGGAACTGGTCAGCCTGGCGACGATCCTGCTGGTCGCCGGGCACGAGACCACGGCGAACATGATCTCCCTGGGGACGTTCACGCTCCTTCAGCACCCCGAGCAGCTCGCCGAACTGCGCGCCGAACTGCGAGACGACGGGGCGCTGATGCCCGCTGCCGTCGAGGAGTTGCTGCGTTTCCTGTCCATCGCGGACGGCCTGCTGCGGGTGGCGAAGGAGGACATCGACATCGCGGGAAGCACCATCCGTGCGGACGACGGCGTCATCTTTTCCACCTCCCTCATCAACCGCGACGGCACGGCCTACGAGACGCCGGAGGAACTGGACTTCCACCGTGCCGACCGCCACCATCTCGCCTTCGGATACGGCGTTCACCAGTGCCTCGGCCAGAACCTCGCCCGCGCCGAGATCGAGATCGCCCTGCGGTCGCTCTTCGACCGGATGCCGGAGCTTCGCCTCGCGGTGCCCGCACGGGAGATTCCCTTCAAGCCGGGCGACACGATCCAGGGGATGCTCGAACTCCCCGTCACCTGGTAGGAGATGGGCGGAGGATGAGCGTGAAGGTCCATGTGGACAAGGAGCGGTGTGTGGGCGCGGGGATGTGCGCGCTCACCGCCCCGGGCGTTTTCACCCAGGACGACGACGGCTTCAGCGAGGTGCTCCCCGGCCGCGATGACGGCGGCGGCGACCCCCTGGTGCGCGAGGCCGTGCGGGCCTGCCCGGTGCGGGCGGTCACCGTCGACGACTCCTGACTGGGCGGGCCGCCCCCGGGCCGGGACCGGCTCAGTGGCCCCGCTGCCAGGCGGCGAGGTCCTTGCGGCGTACGGAGCGGAGCCCGGCGATATCCGTGTCGTAGAGCTCGCCCGTCCAGCTCTTGCGCACCGAGTTGTCCGTGCTGCCGCCGAAGTTCTCCCGCAGCCAGTACCACGGCTGCAGCGGCAGCCAGCACAGACCGGCGAGCCAGCGGTGCACGGCGCGGACCGGCCCGGGGCGGCCCCCGTCGGCGGCGCGCATCACGCGGACGCCGAACAACAGCTTCCCCACACTGCCGCGGAACAGCAGCGTCAGGACGCACTGGTTGGTGAAGGACACCGCCGGTACGAGGGCGTACAGAGTCCACCACGGGCTGGACTCCGGGGTCAGGCCGGCGATCCCCAGCGCGCCGTACAGGGCGACGGCCAGGTCGACGATCACGGCCAAGAAGCGGCGCGCGTCCCCGGCACGTCGCGGCAGCCGACCGGGGTGCCGCGTGGGTGGCATCTGCACGCCGTAAGGCGCCTGCGGCTGAGCGTATTGCTGGTACTGGTACTGCCCCCGTGGATCACTCATGGCGGCATCATGCCTCACACCTGCGACAACGCTCCAAGTGCCTGCCCAAGGACCGGCAGTTGTCAGCCCTGCAACTGTCAGCCCCGCAACGTCACCGTGAAGCTCCGTCCGTACGCGTGGTGGGTGTTCACGTCTATCCGCGTCCCGCCGTGGGCCCGGCTCACGCGCACCCCCTCGTCCGCCCTCACCGCCCGCAGGGGACGGCCGCGCAGCAGCACGCTGATCCCTGCACGGTCCATCGTCGGGTCGGACACCGCCACGGTGGTCGTGCCGCGACGCTCGCGCCGTACGAGCACCGAGGCGGGCCCCTCGATCCGCAGACCCGCGGTCTCATGGCGCCCCGCCGTGAAACTGTTCGCGGCGGTCAGGCCGAGGCCCGCGTGGCTGACGGCCTGGAGCCGCACCGTGTTCGCGAGGACCTTCAGCGGCTGCCCGCCCCGGTACGACCTCAGCCCCGCCTCGGCCGCGTTCGGCACCAGCGCGTACGCCAGGGAGACGGGCTCGGCCCCGGCCGCCCCGTCCACCGTCAC
The DNA here is from genome assembly GCF_053610745.1 of Streptomyces sp. NPDC054866. NCBI lineage: Bacteria > Bacillati > Actinomycetota > Actinomycetes > Kitasatosporales > Streptomycetaceae > Streptomyces > Streptomyces sp. NPDC054866. The sequence continues at coordinate 429,237 of NZ_JBSGZA010000001.1, read as the reverse complement.
GCCGAAGACCGAGCGCGTCACCGCGGTGTCCGGGTTCGCGGTGCGGACGACCCGGCGGCTTCGGGTGACCTTGTCCAGGGCGACCCGCACCTTCGGGGTGTCCAGGAAGACGTAGCCGACGGACGTGCGCTGCGTGGCGTTGGCGTAGCGCAGCCACCGGAGGTCGCCCGTGCCCGCGCCGGTCCACGGGCGGCCGTCACGCAGCTCCCCTGTGACGGAGACCTGGTCGTCCGGGGCCGCGGTCCGCGCGTCGACCGTCGTCGTCACGGCCCGACCCGCGCCGTCGCCCACCCCCGCCGCGAGCACCACGATCTCCTCGTCGAGCAGGAACCACGACTTCGTCGCCGTCGCGTTCCGGTACGCCACGAAGTCATCCGGCAGCAACTCCCGGTCACGGAAGGCGACATCACTGGACTGCACCGCCCCGGCCGCGCCGTACGTTCCGAGGACGGCGCCCCCTGAGTACTGGTTGGTGCCGCGCGGGAAGTAGACGTACTTGTTCTGCGACTCGGACGACGAGGTGAAGTTCAGCGGGTGGCCGGGGTTGTCGTAGAACGGCTTCCCGTACAGCTCGGGGACCGTGCGGCGCCGCTCGACGGGCGCGGTGACCCCCGCGAGGCCGTACGGCGAGACCATGGTGAAGTAGTCGACCCCGTACGCCTGCGTCTGGTCCTGGCCCGAGAGGTAGAGGTAGTACGCGCCGTCGCCCTGGAACCACGGCATGAGGTTCTCGCCGCTCATGTACTCGTACTTGCTGATCCGGTCGGAGCTGCGCGCGAGGGCGAAGGCGTAGCCCGGTCTGCGGTGGACGGTCTTGTCCATGGCGTTGAAGGCGACGCTGCGCGACGCGGGGTTCAGGTCGGCGGGCGGCACCGATGCGTCGCCGATGATGTCGGTGTAGCGCACGATGCTGACCGGCGAGACGAAGCCGGTCGGGTTGAGCACGGCGCGCGACGTGGACCGGATGTGCTTCACGTAGCTCTTCAGGGCGGTGGCGGCGGCGCCGGTGGAGAGCGAGGAGAGGTCCACGACCGCCTCCACGACGACCGCGACATCCACATAGCCGCCGTCCGGCCGCGACACCGCGCGCCCCTTGACGATCTCCATCATCCAGCCCTCGAAGATGAGCGGCGCGAAGCCGTCGCGTACCCATCTCTGAACGGTCGGCACCAGTTCCTGCCCGTGCGCGAACCCCGTGCCGTCGAGCGTCTTGAGGGTCTGCACGATCCGCGTGAGCAGGCCTTTTCCGTACGAGCCCGTGTACGCGACGGAGGAGTGCTGGATGAAGGAGCCGTCGGCGTAGTAGCCGTCGGTCACGCCGTGGTTGAGGCGGTAGGGGTCGATGGTGACGAAGACCGTCAGCTGGTCGGTGAGGGCTTTGCGGATGCGGGCCTCGCCGCCCGCGCCGAGGAGCGCGCCCTGAAGGATCCGGTTGGTGGTGATGTCGGCGAGGTTGGCGCCGGTGTGGAAGCGCGAGTCGAGGTTCACGTCACCGTCGGTGCCGTTGCGCAGGTAGGCGTCCATCGAGGCGACGTACGCGGTGATGAGGCCCGGCTTGTAGGTGCGCACCTCGTCGACGAGGAGTACGAGGGTCTTGCTGACGTGCTGGGAGATGCCGATCTCCCAGTTGAACCAGTTGCCGTAGTAGCCCTTCGTCTGGTCGCCGTAGTAGCGCTCGTGGAGCCATCCGAGGCCGTCGATCACGCGGCGCTGCACGGCGGTGTCGCCGTAGAGGTCGGAGGGGGTGCCCGGCGTTCGGGTGGCGAGGGCGATCTCGTACAGCCGCCTGAAGGCCGTGTTGAGGTTGGCGTCGTCGGTGCCGAGCGCCAGACCGGCGAAGAGCTCGCCCTCGCCCGCGTCGTCCATCGCCTTCAGGTTCGTCCGGGCTGTCTTGTCGATCGCGGCGAGTTTGGCGGCCGTCTCGGGGCGCGCGTTGGACTCGGTGGTCCCGGCGAAGATCCCGACGGTGTTGGCCAGGAGGCGTTCGCTGCCCGCCGCGGCCTCGGCGGCGCTCACGGGCAGCGCGGGGACCACCGCCAGGAGACCGGCGGCCGACAGGGCGGACAACAGACGTCTGCGGGTGATCTCCATGGCGACCTCCGCCGGTGAGATGGCGTACTGGCGTATCGGCGTACTCGCGTTCTGGCGGGCGGAGTCAAGCAGATGCCCCGGGTGGCGACAAGACCGTCAGCACCTGGCAGTCACGCGCTGTGGGCCTAGGCCCACCGGCAGCGGCTAGGCCCGGAGTGTGATGTCGGAACAGTACGCTTCAGGCCCGTACTCCACCCTGAGGCCGTACTCCATCCTGGCCGTCGCGTCATCCGCGGGCGGTATCCAGGCCCGCCCCCCGACCGGCATCTCCTGGTGGGGTGGAGGCGGTCAAACAGCGGGGCCGCACCGTGATCGTCGAGGACCCGAAGGCCGCTCGGTTCGCGGGCATGCCCGAAGCGGCGGTCGCCACGGGGGGGCCGTGGACTTCGTGCTCCACGTGGAGGAGATCCCCGGGGCCGTCCGCCGCCTCGTAGAGAACAAGAGGCAGTCATGCGTCGCCCGATGCGGTTCACGGCGGGAGCGATCACCGGGCGGGACTACCCGTGCGGGGAGGTTCGACGACGTGGCCGACGCGCTGGCCGATGGCGTGCTGCTCGGCCCCGACGCGGATCTCGACCTCTACGGCGGCACGGATCTGGGTGAGCACGGAGTGCGGGGAGGGCGAGCCCACGTCCGCCGACCGCGCCTACCAGCGCGCCGCGCTCAAGGCGTTCGCGGAGGGTTCGGCGAAGGCGCACGGCTGCGGGGCGCCCGCGTCCGTGAAGCCCTGACGTGCCTCAGCCGTGCCTGGTCCCGGCGCGCCCGGCGATGTGCGGCGGGACGGCGATGCCGGGCGGGAGCAGCGGGTCGGCGACCGGGGTGCCCCAAGTCGACGTCAGGGGAAGGTTTCCGGCCCACAGCCCGAGCTCCGCGTCCGGGCCTTCGCCGTCGTCCGGAGGGCCCACGCTCGTCTTGACCGAGGCCTCCTCCAGGGAGAGGGCGAGCAGTGTCGTGGCGGCGAGTTCCTTGCGGCTCGGGCGCCTTGCGTAGTCCCACTGGCCGGGGGTCGCGTGCTCGGTGAGCAGGCGCAGGCCCGTCAGCTTCTCGTCCGGGTCGGTGACCTTGCGCGGGACGCCGTAGATCATCGCGCTGCGGTAGTTGACGCCGTGCTCGAAGACCGAGCGGGCCAGGATCAGGCCGTCCACGTGGGTGACGGTGACGCAGACCGTGGCGTCGGGGTCGGCGGCCAGGCTGCGGCTCGCGACCGAGCCGTGCAGATACAGCCGCGTGTCGTCGCGGCCGTAGACGGTCGGCACCACCATGGGGTGCCCGTCGACGACGACGCCCAGATGGCAGATGAACCCCGCGTCGAGGATCGCTTCGAGGTCGGCGCGGTCCAGGCTGCCCTGCTCGCGCAGGCGGCTGTGGCGGGTGCGGGCGGTCTGCGGGAGCGTGCCGGAGAGGGGCGGGGACGGGGGCAGGGTCGGGGGCACGTGCCGCTCGGTCTGCTGCTGGCTCTGCTGCTCGGTCTGGTGCTTGCTGGTGGTCACGCCTCCGCAAGCTACCGATATCGCGACCGAAATGCCATGCCTCAACGGATTACAGCCGACAGATCGGGGGCGAACGACGAAATCCGCACCCCATGCGACATTCGTCCAATCGAGCCGCCGAGAATCCAACAACCCCCGCCGTGTGAGTGTTGTGACGTCCCACCTCCCCGCTGTCTGATGGAGGCCATGGAGCTTCCCTACCTTGAGGACGTATCCCCCGGCACCGGCAGCCTCCCGCCCCGCGCGTGGTATGCGCGCTCGGATGCCATCTCCCTCTCCCTGAACGGAAGTTGGCGCTTCCGGCTCTCCCCGGCCGCCGACACCGCCGACGACTCCTTCGCCTCGGACGGCTTCGACGCCGGCGCCTGGGACACCGTGACGGTGCCCGGCCACTGGGTGCTTCAGGGCCACGGCGCGCCCATCTACACCAACATGGTCTATCCCTTCCCGGTCGACCCGCCGCGCGTGCCCACCGAGAACCCCACCGGCGATCACCTGCGCACCTTCGACCTCCCTGCCGACTGGCCCACGACCGGCGGCGGCACACTCCGCTTCGACGGCGTCGAGTCCTGTGCCCGCGTCTGGCTGAACGGCACGGAGCTCGGCGAGTTCAAGGGCTCCCGGCTGCCGCACGAGTTCGCGGTCGGCCACCTCCTGAAGCCGTCGGGCAACGTCCTCGCGGTCCGCGTCCACCAGTGGTCGTCCGGTTCCTATCTGGAGGACCAGGACCAGTGGTGGCTGCCGGGCATCTTCCGGGACGTGACCCTGCTGCACCGCCCCGAGGGGTGCGTGCTCGACTTCTTCACGCACGCCTCGTACGACCATCGCGCGGGGACGGGGACGCTGCGGGTCGATTCGGACATCGACGGCCGGGTCACCGTGCCGGAGCTGGGCGTCGACGTCGCCACGGGTGAGTCGGTGACGGTGGCCGTCGAGCCCTGGACCGCCGAGACGCCACGCCTTTACGACGGCGTCCTTGCCACGGCGGGCGAGCGCGTCCCGCTGCGGATCGGCTTCCGTACGGTCGCCGTCGAGGACGGGGTCATCAAGGTCAACGGCCGCAGGATCCTGTTCCGCGGCGTGAACCGGCACGAGTTCCACCCGGACACGGGCCGCGCGCTCGACCTCGGCACGATGCGCACCGACGTACTCCTGATGAAGCAGCACAACATCAACGCGGTCCGCACCAGTCACTATCCGCCGCATCCCGCCTTCCTCGACCTCTGCGACGAGCTGGGCCTGTGGGTCATCGACGAGTGCGACCTGGAGACCCACGGCTTCACCGAGCAGGGGTGGCGCGGCAACCCCGTCGACGACGACCGCTGGACGCCCGCCCTCCTGGACCGCGCGGCCCGCATGGTCGAGCGCGACAAGAACCACCCCTCGGTGATCATCTGGTCGCTCGGCAACGAGTGCGGGACGGGCCGCGGCCTGACCGCCATGGCCCACTGGATCCGCGCACGGGACTCCGGACGCCTCATCCACTACGAGGGCGACCGGTCCTGCGCGGACACCGACATGTACTCGCGCATGTACGCCGACCATGCCGAGGTCGAGCGCATCGGCCACCGGGCGGACACCGAAGGACCGGAGCCGAGGCGCCAACTCCCCTTCATCCTCTGCGAGTACGGGCACGCGATGGGCAACGGCCCCGGCGGCCTGAGCGAGTACCAGGAGCTGTTCGACGCCCATGAGCGCAATCAGGGCGGCTTCATCTGGGAGTGGATCGACCACGGCCTCAGGCACCCGGAGTTCGGCTACGCCTACGGCGGCGACTTCGGTGAGGAGCTGCACGACGGGAACTTCGTCTGTGACGGCCTGGTCTTCCCCGACCGGCTGCCTTCGCCGGGGCTCGACGTGTACAAGCGGGTCATCCAGCCCGTGGGCTTCGCGTACGACGAGGACGCGGGGACGGCTCGGATCACCAATCTGCACGACTTCGCGGACCTGTCCCATCTGTCCTTCGAGTGGTCGTACATCAGCGACAACGACGAGGTCTCCGTGGCCGGGGAGCTGGCCGTCCCACCGGGCCTCGGCCCCGGTGAATCCGTCGACCTGAAGCTGCCGGACGCGCCGCCCGCGAGCCGCGAGGCCGAGACCTTCCTGCACCTCACGGCGATGGTGGGCGTCAAGACGGACTGGACGAAGCTGGACCACGTCGTCGCGCGGGCCGAGTTCCCCGTCACGCCACGGCCGACCGTCCCCGCCGCGATCGGTGAACGCCCCTCGCGCGGCGGCGACTTCATCACGCTCGGCCCCGGCACCTTCGACGCCCGAAGCGGTGAACTGCGCGGCCTGAACGGCATCCCCTTGTCCAGCGCCCCGCGTCTGGACATCTGGCGGGCCCCCACCGACAACGACAACGGGGCGTCCTGGCAGGGCGGGCAGCGCAACGGTCTCGTGTGGCGCGAGCTCGGTCTGCACCGCATGCAACACCGCCTCGACGGAGTCGAGTTGACCGACGACACGCTCACCGTCCGCACCCGCGTGGCGCCCGCCGCACGCGACATCGGCCTGCGCACCGTCTACCGCTGGACGTCCGACGGCCCCCGTTTGCGCCTCACCGTCTCCGTCACGCCCGAGGGCGAGTGGACGGTGCCGCTGCCCCGGCTCGGCATCCGGCTCGGTCTGCCCGCCGCGTACGGGTACGCGCACTGGTTCGGCGGCATCGACGAGGCCTACCCGGACACGGCAGCGGCATCCGTCACCAGTCGGCACTTCTCGCCGGTCGACCGGATGCAGACCCCGTACGTCCGCCCGCAGGAGAACGGCGCCCGTGCGGACGTCCGTTGGGCCGAGCTGCGGGCGGGCTTCACCGGCGAGGGGATACGGGTCGTCGGCGAGCCCGCCTTCTGGTTCACGGCGCGCCGCTGGACGACCGAGCAGCTCGACGCGGCCACACACCGCACGGACCTCACCCCCGGCGACACGGTGTGGGTCCACCTCGACCACGGGCAGCACGGCATCGGCTCGCAGTCGTGCGGTCCCGGGGTGCTGCCGCGGTACGAACTCCACGCGGCCCCCGCCGAGTTCGCGTTCACCTTCTCGCACCGGGATGCCACGCCCGACACGACCGCTGACGTCCCGCTGTCCGTTTTCTTCAAGACGAGCTGAGGTCGGCTGCCTACGCTGCGAAGCATGAACACGAACATCACACCCCGCTTCGACCTCGTCGGCATCGTCGTCGCCGACATGTCCGCCACACTCGCCTTCTACCGCCGTCTCGGCCTGGAGTTCCCCGAGGGTTCCGAGGACCAGCCGCATGTCGAGGCGGCGCTCCCCGGCGGTCTGCGCATCGCGTTCGACACCGAGGAGACCATCCGCTCCTTCGTCGAGAACTGGGAGCCGCCGCGGAGCTCCGGCCGCATCGGACTCGCGTTCCACTGCGAGACCCCGGCGGGCGTCGACGCGGCGTACGACGAGTTGGTCGGCGCCGGATATCACGGTGAGCTCAAGCCGTGGGACGCCTTCTGGGGCCAGCGGTACGCCTCCGTCCTCGACCCGGACGGCAACGGCGTCGACCTGTTCGCTCCGCTGTCTAGCCCGGACGCGGGCTGAGCAGCTCGCTCAGCGGAACGCCCGCCAACTCCTTGACGTCACGCGCCAGATGGGCCTGGTCGGCGAAGCCCGCGACGACGGCGGTCTCCGCGTACGCCAGGCCTCCCCTGGCCAGGGCGAGCGCGCGCTGGAGCCGCAGGACACGGGCCAGCGTCTTGGGGCCGTAGCCGAACGCGGCGAGTGAACGCCGGTGCAGGAGGCGGGCGTTGATGCCCGCCTCCTCGGCGGTCGCCGCGATGCTCTGCCCCGCGTCCAGGGTCTTGACGACGTGCGCGAGCAGCGGGTCGGGCGGCTCGCTCCCGCCCGCGCGCGCCAGGGCGACGGACTCCAGGACGGCCGCCGGATCACCGGCCGCGTCCATGCGTTCGGTCAGCCGGCGCGCCTGCGCGGACGGCCACAGGTCGGCGAGGTCGACGCGCCGGTCACGGAGTTCGTGCGCGGGCACGCCGAGGAAGGCGGGGGCGGTGCCGGGGTAGAAGCGGATGCCCACGTACCGGGCGGCGACGTTCGCTTCGGGGCGGTACGCGCGCGTGTCGGGGCCCGCGACCAGGAGCTTGCCGCCGGTCCACAGCAGGTCCATGCAGCCGTCGGGCAGGACGGGGTAGACGGGGCCTGCCTCACCACCGGAGGCACGCGTCCACAGGACCGCGCCCGCGAGCCGGGACGGCCGCTCGGCGTACTCGACAGTCTCGTACGACACGTTCTCAAGGCTACGCCGCTGAAGGGGCTAAGCGGCCCGTGAGCGGTGCTCCTGCGGGCTGACCCCGTACACCCGCTTGAAGGCGCTGGAAAGCGCGAACGCGCTGCCGTATCCGACGCGGCGTGCGATCGCGGCGATCGTCTGCTCGCTGTCCCGCAGCAGGTCGGCGGCGAGCGCGAGCCGCCATCCCGTCAGGTACGCCATCGGCGGCTCGCCCACGAGTTCGGTGAAACGCCGGGCGAGCGCGGCCCGCGAGACGCCCGCCTTCGCGGCGAGCGCGGCGATGGTCCAGGGCTGCGCGGGGTCGTCCTGGAGCAGCCGGATCGCCTGTCCGACGACCGGGTCGCCCATCGCCCGGTACCAGGCGGGGGCCTCCGCCTCCGGCCGCGAGAACCAAGCCCTCAGCGAGGCGATCATCAGCAGGTCGAGCAGCCGGTCGAGCACGACGTCCTGCCCCGGCTCGTCCTTGGTGATCTCGTCGGCGAGCAGCGGGGTGAGCGGGCAGTCCCACACCTCGGTGGGCAGGACGAGGAGCGGGGGCAGCGCGTCGAGGAGCCGCCCGGTGATCTCGCCGCGCGCCTGATAGGTGCCGATCAGCATCTCCGAGGCTCCGTCGAGCGATTGCCCCCAGGTGCGCTGGCCGAGGTCCCGGTACTGGTCGGCCGGTGTATCGCCGAGGGGCACGCAGCGTTCGCCGGGCCTGATCTCGACGTGGGGCCCCGCCGCCCGCTCGTCGGCGACGGTGTAGTGGTCGGGGCCGCGGGCGACGGCGACGTCTCCGGGACGGATCAGCTGGGGTTCGCCGTCGTCGGGCACGATCCAGGCGGTGCCCCGCACCATGATCATGACCGAGAGGGGCGCCTCGTCCGCGATGCGGACGGACCAGGGCGGGTCGAAGCACGCGCGGATCATGAAGGCTCCTCGCGCGCGGGGGCCTTCCAGCAAGCCTGCGAGTACGTCCATGCCGGAAGCGTAGACGCACGCGTATGGGGGCGAGTCCCTGGCGGATGGCTCCTTGTGGCGGGGGCCGGTTCACTGAAGTCATGACAGAGAACGCGGGGAACACGCAGAGCACTCAGGGCATGACGGTGTTGGTCACGGGCGCTTCCGGCAAGACCGGGCGCCGGGTCGCGGAGGCCGCGGAGGCGGCGGGGTTCACGGTGCGGGCCGCTTCACGGTCGGGGGCCGTGCGGTTCGACTGGTACGACCCCTCGACGTGGGAGGACGCACTGCGGGGCGCGGACGCCGCGTACCTCGCCTACCAGCCGGACGTCGGCGCGCCCGGCGCGGGCGAGGCGGTGGGCGCGCTGGCCCGGCAGGCGGTGGCGCTCGGTGTGCGGCGGATCGTGCTTTTGTCCGCACGGGGCGAGGACCAGGCGGAGCCGACGGAGCGGGCGGTGCGGGAGTCCGGGGCGGAGTGGACCGTCGTACGGGCGAGTTGGTTCGCCCAGAACCTGAGCGAGGGGCATCTCCTCGACGGCATGCGGGAGGGGGAACTGGTGTTCCCCGCCGGGGAGGTGCTCGAACCGTTCATCGACACGCGGGACATCGCGGACGTGGTGGTGGCGGTGCTTCGCCCCAACTCGGGTTACGAGGGACGGGTGGTGGAGGTGTCGGGACCGCGCCTGCTGTCGTTCCGTGACGCGGTGGCGGAGATCGCGGCGGCCGCGGGGCGGGAGATCCGGTACGTCCCCGTCTCGGCGAGGGAGTACGGGGGTGCGCTCGCCGAGTTCGGGGTTCCGGAGGAGGAGACGGAGTTCCTGATCGAGCTGTTCGAAACGAACCTGGACGGCCGCAACGCGCATCTCTCCGAGGGGGTGCGGGAGATTTTGGGGCGGGCGCCTCGTGACTTCGCTGATTTCGCCAGGGAGCATGCAGCCGTCTGGAAAGCGTGAATTGTCCCCAACCCCGCCCCTTCCCGAAAACCCGCTGGCGCGGGGGCCTTGTGTGCCCTCATCACCGGCTCCGCCGAGTTCGTCCTCAAACGCCGGACGGGCTGGAAATTCAGCCTCTCCGGCGTTTGAGGAGCGGGGGTCTGGGGGCGGAGCCCCTCAGTTTCGGGAAGGGGCGGGGTGGGGGAAAGCCCCGCAGGGACCGCCCTACTCCACTGGCGGCTCCTCGCCGCCGCCGTTCTTCTTGACGTGCGTCCGCAGTCGCGAGGAAACGTCATCCGGGGGCAGAAAGCGGGACCACCGCTCCGGGAACTCCGACGGCATGTCGGGGTCGTCCGGGTCCTGCGAGGCCTCCCTCGCGGCAGCGGCCCGCGCCACCACCTCCACCGCCCGAGCCTCCCGAATCCGATCATTGGCCGCCCGCGCAGCCGCCGTGGCGACGGAAGGCCACACCCGGTCGATCGCGGCATTCACCGCCGCCCCGACAAGGACCGCGAACGCCGAGACTCCGATCCACAACAGCACAGCCACCGGCGCCGCCAACGAACCGTAGATCGTGGGTCCTTCGACGGTGCTCGTCAGGTAGATCCGGAGCAGGAAGCTGCCCAGGACCCACATCCCCAGGGCGATCAGCGCACCCGGCATGTCCTCCACCCAGGGCGACCGCACCGGCACCGACACGTGGTACAGCGTCGTAAGGAAGACCACCGACAGAAGCGTCACCACCGGCCAGTAGAGGATCTGTACGACCGTCGTGGAGCCAGGTACCAGCTTCACCACAGCGTCGGGCCCCGCCACCATCAGCGGCAGCGCCACCGAACCGATCAGCAGCGCCACGATGAACAGGCCGAAGGCCAGGAGACGGGTCTTGACGATGCCGCGTGCGCCGTCCAATCCGTACATCACCGTGATCGTGTCGATGAAGACGTTCACGGCGCGCGAGCCCGACCACAGGGCGAAGAGGAAACCGATCGAGATGACGTCGGGCCGGCCGACCCGCATGACGTCCTCCAGTATCGGCTCCGCGATCTGCCGGACACCCTTGTCGGAGAGGACCGTGCGGGACGCCTCGAGGATGTTGTTCTCGACGCTGGCGATGGTGTTCGCGCCGGTCCACCGGTCTACGTACGCGAGCAGGCCGATCAGGCTCAGGAGCAGCGGCGGCACCGAAAGGAGCGTGAAGAACGCCGCCTCGGCGGCGAGGCCGAGGATCCGGTATTCCACGCAGGAGTTGACCGTGTCTTTGAGCAGCAGCCAGGCGGTCCTGCGCTTGGAGACGTTGCTGTAGAGAGCGCGGGCCCGGTGCCAGCGGCCCGTCGGCCTCCCGGGTGTTTCTTTTGCCTGGTGCACCTCCTTACCGTAGCGGCATGGCAGCCACCACCCACACAGTGACCAACCAGGCTCCGCCCCTGGTGGGATATGACGTCTTCACGTCTGACCGCGTCCTCACGGAAGGAGTCGAACGGCATCTCGATCCCGCGCTGCTCGACACCGCGCGTGAGCAACTCTCCCAACTCGGGCGCACCGCGGGATCGGCACAGGCGCGGGAATGGGGGTTCCTGGCCAATGAGAATCCGCCCGTTCTGCACACCCATGACCGCTATGGGAATCGCATCGACGAAGTCACCTTCCACCCGGCATGGCACCGGCTGCTCGGCAAGGCGGTGTCGTCGGGTCTGACCACGGCCTGGTCGCGGCCGGGCGGGCATCTGCGGCGCGCGGCCGGGTTCCTGGTGTGGTCCCAGGTCGAGGCGGGGCACGGCTGCCCGGTCTCGATGACGCACGCGGCCGTTCCGGCGCTGCGGGCCGATCCCGCTCTCGCCGCCGAGTGGGAGCCACGGCTCACTTCTCTCGTCTACGACGAAGGTCTCCGGCCCGCGTCCCAGAAGGCCGGTGCGCTCTTCGGGATGGGCATGACGGAGAAACAGGGCGGCAGTGATGTACGCGCGAACACGACACGCGCGCGTGCTCTCGCGGAAGAGGGCACCTATGAACTCACGGGGCACAAGTGGTTCTGTTCCGCGCCCATGTCCGACGGCTTTCTCGTGCTCGGTCAGACCGACGCGGGACTCACGTGTTTCCTCGTGCCGCGTGTTCTTGAGGACGGCACCCGGAACGCTTTCGCCATTCAGCGCCTGAAGGATAAACTGGGCAACAAGTCGAACGCGTCGAGCGAGGTCGAGTTCGACGGGACGTGGGCGCGCCGGGTCGGGGAAGAGGGGCGCGGGGTGCGCACCATCATCGAGATGGTGGCGGCCACGCGGCTCGACTGTGTGGTGGGCTCGGCGGCGATCATGCGGCAGGCCGTCGCGCAGGCCGTGCACCACGCCACGTACCGCGAGGCGTTCGGCGGCAAGCTCATCGACAAGCCGCTCATGCGCAACGTCCTCGCGGATCTGGCCCTGGAGTCGGAGGCGGCCACGACGCTCGCGCTGCGGCTCGCCGCCGCGTACGACGACGGGAGCGAGCAGGAGCGGGCGTTCCTGCGCATCGCGGTGCCGGCCGCGAAGTACTGGGTGACCAAGCGCTGCACGCCGCTCGCGGTGGAGGCCCTCGAGGTGCTCGGCGGCAACGGCTACGTCGAGGAGTCGGGGATGCCGCGGCTCCTTCGCGAGTCGCCGCTCAACTCCATCTGGGAGGGCTCGGGGAACGTACAGGCGCTGGATGTGCTGCGTGCGCTGCAGCGGGAGCCGCTGGCGCTGAACGCCTTCCTCCAGGAGGTGGGCCTCGCCCGCGGCGCCGATCACCGTCTGGACGGCGCGATCAAGGGGCTGCTCACCGAACTGGCCGATCTGGACGGCATCGAGGCGCGGGCGCGCCGGCTCGTGGAGCGGATGGCTCTGGTGCTCCAGGGTTCGCTGCTCGTGCGGTACGCGCCCCCGGAGGTGGCCGACGCGTTCTGTGCCTCGCGGCTCGGCGGGGACTGGGGCTCGGCGTTCGGGACGCTGCCGCACAGTCTGGATCTGGCCACCGTGGTGGAGCGGGCCGCGCCGGGCAACTAGCGGGAAGCGCGGGGGTGGTGCTGCGCCGACACGGCACCACCCCCACTCACAAGCCCCGTTGAGGAGCGTGAACGCCGCGCGAACGGCGTCGGCATCAGCTTCGGTCGCCGTACGGCTGTTCGCGAGGGTTGCAGACGGTTGCAAGCCAGAAGTTCATTTCTGAACCAATACCCTTGCGGACGCCGAAAGGGCACGATGAGCAAGTGCCCCCGACGCACTGGCTCTGCTCGGGAAGGACCCGGTGATGAACGCGACTTCGACGATCAACCTCGCGAGGATCTCCGCCATGGACTGTGCGCAGGCCGCACGGCTCCTCGCGGGTGTCCGCCACGCGGCGCTGGCCGGGCAGCAGCCGCGTGTGCTGCCGCGTCCGGTGATCGAGGAGTCCTGGGAGCGCATGAAGCTCGACGGGGTCGATCCCGACCGCGACTTCCGCTCCCGGCTGCTCAGCATCGAGGAGCTGGAGGAGCGGCGGCGCGCGTCGCCGCTGACGGAGATCATGCCGGTGCTGCGGGACGCGATCGTCTCGGTGGCGGACGCGGCGCACCACATCATGGTCGTCTGTGACGCGGAGGGCCGGGTGCTGTGGCGGGAGGGCAACTCCACGGTGCTTCGCAAGGCGGACTCGCTCGGCTTCGAACTGGGCGCGGACTGGGGCGAGAGCGTCGTCGGCACGAACGGCATAGGGACACCGCTCGTCGTGCGCCGTCCCGTGCAGGTGTTCTCCGCCGAGCACTTCGTCGAGACGCATCACGCCTGGACGTGCACGGGCGCGCCCATCACCGACCCTCGCGACGGCCGTCTCCTGGGCGTGGTCGACATCAGCGGCCCGCTGAACACCATGCATCCGGCGACGCTCGCCCTGGTCGACTCGGTGGCGAAGCTCGCCGAGGCCCGGCTGCGGGAGACCCACGTGACGGCGCTCGACCGGCTGCGCTCGGTGGCGGCGCCGATCCTCGCCCGCCTGGCGGGGCGCGCCGTCGCGGTGGACTCCCACGGGTGGACGGCGGCGGTCACGGGAATGCCGCCGACGGACCGTCTCGCGCTGCCCAGGGCGATGGCCGCGGGCCACGTACGGCTGCCCTCGCTCGGCACGTGCGCGGTGGAGCCGCTGCCCGGCGGCTGGCTGCTGCGCGTCGAGGAGGACCCGCAGCCGCTGGCGGCGACCCGCGTCGTCCTGGACGTGAGCGGGCCGCGCCGCTGGTCGGTCACCGTCGAGGGCGGCGGCGCGGGCGGCTGGACGCATGAACTGAGCCCGCGCCACGCGGAGTTGCTCTACCTCCTAGCCACCCACCGCAAGGGCCGCACCGCCTCCGGCCTGGCCGACGACATGTTCGGCGACCCGGCCCGCACGGTGACGGTCCGCGCCGAGCTCTCCCGGGTCCGGCGTTACCTGGGCGGCCTCCTGGCCCACCGCCCCTACCGCTTCCCCGAGGACGTGGACGTGGACGTGATCCTGCCCGAGCGTCCGGCGAACCTGCTGCCGCATTCGACGGCGCCCGCGGTGCGCGAGGCACGGCGAGTGCCGGAGCCTTGAATGCCGCTGCCCCCTCCCCTCACACGCCGGGTATCTCCCGCGCCTCGAACGCCTTGCGCACGGCGTCCGCCGCGCTCTTGCCGTACATCTTCTGAGCGGTCGCGATCGTCGTCAGGGCCGCGTCCTGGAAGCTGGTGTCGGGCGCGAAGCCGAACTGGGCGTTGACGATGATCCGGTCGGCGGTACGGGCACCGAGCGAGCCACGGATGTCGAAGAGCGCACGGGACCAGATCTCGCCGTCCGCGTGCACCTCCCCCACCTTGTCGGCGTACGTCTTGTCGCTGTCGACCCGGCGCAGACAGTGCGGGGCGTCCGAGTACGAGACGGCGTCCCAGTCGGCGACACAGGCGAGGTCGGCCTTGGCGGGCCAGCCGTACTTGGCGTCCGCGTACGCGCCGACCGACACCGCCAGGTAGTCGCCCCAGGCCTCACCGATCGAGCCCGCCTCCAGCGATGTGCCGAAGCCGGGCACCTGGGCGTGGTGCACGGCGTGCCCGTACTCGTGGATGACGACCTCCGCGTCCTCGGCGTCGTCGACACCGCCCTTGCCGAAGCGGATCTCGGCCTTCTTGTCGGTGAAGAACGAGTTGTCCGCGCCCCACTGATTGATGCGGACGGGCTGGGCGCGGTCGTTGGCACCCGGCAGCTCGGTCCCGAAGCCGAGGCTTTGCAAATACTCCTGTGACTCATTGACCCAGAAGTACGCCATGACCTGCTCGAACTGGTCGTCGTCGCGGGCGTATCCGCCCGCGTCAGCGACCTTGGCGGAGGCGCCGGTGTCGGATCTGATGTACGCCCACTTGCCGGAGAGTCCACCGCTGGAGTCGAGGTTGCGCAGGGTGGCGGTGGCGTAGGCACTGGCGGGAACGGACGTCGCGGAGTCCTTCGCGTCGACGAGGGTCTGGTCCCCCGACGACTGGACGGGGTTGACCATGAAGACACGGGCCTGCGGGTCCGCGGAGGCCGAAGCGGGTGCGGCAAGCGTCGCGAGGGCCACGGTGACGGTGGCCGCGGCGAGCAGGCCGCGGGGTGTGCGGCGGGCCATGGAACATCCTCCAGCTCGAAGAATGCGGGGGGTGGCGTGCGCTGCGGGATCTTCCCGCATCCCGGGCACCTTTGGCCAGGGTGCGTGGCACGTGATTCGCTGACCCGCATGAGCCTCACTGTCACCACTTGGTCCCTGGAGCAGACCGCTCCCACCGATCTGCTGCCGGCCGCGGCACCGGACGGGGACGTCACGATCGTCCGGGCCGAGATCCCCTCCCCCGAGTTCAGCCGCTTCCTCTACGCCTCCGTCGGCGGCGACATCCACTGGACGGACCGGCTCTCCCTCTCTTACGCCCAGTGGCAGGAGGAGCTCGGGAAGCCGGGCGTCGAGACCTGGGTCGCGTACGACAAGGGGACGCCCGCCGGGTATGTGGAGCTGGCGGCGCAGGACGGCGGTGTCGTCGAGATCGTGTACTTCGGGCTCATCCCCGCCTTCCGGGGCAGGCGCATCGGCGGCCACCTCCTCTCGTACGGGGTGCGGCGGGCCTGGGACCTCGCCGAGCGGTGGCCCGAGCTGGCCCCGACCAAGCGGGTGTGGCTGCACACCTGCTCCAAGGACGGCGAGCACGCCATGGACAATTACCTGCGGCGCGGCTTCAAGCTCTTCGACACGAAGGTCGAACAGGAGCCGGACGTTCCGACGCCGGGGCCCTGGCAGGGGGCCTAGCAAGGTGCGTCGGCCGGGCCCCGGGGCCCGGCCGACAACAAGTGACCGAGACCACACCGTCTCGCATAGCAAGACCCTCACGTCCACATTCTGGATAATGGTGGACTGGGCCGAAAGTCCCGTGACACGCTTCCGTCATGGATCGCACTGGAATTGCCTTGGTGAGTCGGCGTCACGTCGATCTCTGCCGCATGTCCAGCGCCATGTGTCCGGCGAGCTGACAGCACCAGCGCCGACGACTCTCTCTGCTTGACCCCCTATCTGCGCACCGCCGCGCCCCTAGCGCGAAGTGTGCAGGTCAGAGCCGCCCTCAGCCCGCCTTGAAGGACGTATAGCCATGGCTGCCACCCCTGAAAAACCCACGACTGCCGCGCCCCGGCGCAAGGCGAGCCGTCACCGTGGTGAGGGCCAGTGGGCCGTAGGCCACTTCACGCCGCTGAACGGCAACGAGCAGTTCAAGAAGGACGACGACGGTCTCAATGTGCGGACACGCATTGAGACGATCTACTCGAAGCGCGGCTTCGACTCCATCGACCCGAACGATCTTCGTGGGCGTATGCGCTGGTGGGGGCTCTACACCCAGCGCCGACAGGGCATCGACGGCGGCAAGACCGCGATCCTGGAGCCCGAAGAGCTGGACGACGAGTACTTCATGCTGCGGGTCCGGATCGACGGCGGGCGGCTCACCACCGAGCAGCTGCGTGTCATCGGCGAGATCTCGCAGGAGTTCGCGCGCGGCACCGCAGACCTCACCGACCGGCAGAACGTCCAGTACCACTGGATCCGCATCGAGGACGTGCCCGCGATCTGGGAGCGGCTCGAAGCCGTGGGGCTCTCCACGACCGAGGCCTGCGGTGACACTCCCCGCGTCATCCTCGGCTCGCCCGTCGCCGGTATCGCCGAGAACGAGGTCATCGACGGCTCCCCCGCCATCGACGAGATCCAGCGCCGCTTCATCGGCAACCCCGACTTCTCGAACCTGCCGCGCAAGTTCAAGTCGGCGGTCTCCGGGTCGCCGCAGCTCGACGTCGCGCACGAGATCAACGACGTCGCCTTCGTCGGCGTGAACCACCCCGAGCACGGCCCCGGCTTCGACCTCTGGGTCGGCGGCGGCCTCTCCACCAACCCGAAGCTCGGCGTGCGGCTCGGCGCCTGGGTGCCGCTGGACGAGGTTCCCGACGTGTACGGCGGTGTCATCGGCATCTTCCGTGACTACGGCTACCGGCGCCTTCGCAACCGCGCCCGGTTGAAGTTCCTCGTCGCCGACTGGGGCCCGGAGAAGTTCCGGCAGATCCTTCAGGACGAGTACCTGAAGTACGAGCTCGTCGACGGGCCCGCCCCCGAGCAGCCGACCGGCACCTGGCGCGACCACCTCGGCGTGCACAAGCAGAAGGACGGCCGCTTCTACGTCGGGTTCGCCCCCCGCGTCGGCCGCGTGGACGGCGCGACGCTCACGAAGATCGCGGATGTCGCCGCCGCCCACGGCTCGGGGCGGCTTCGCACCACCGCCGAGCAGAAGATGATCGTGCTCGATGTGGAGGAGGCTCAGGTCGAGTCGCTCGTGGCGGGGCTCGAAGCCCTTGATCTGCGGGTCAACCCCTCCCCCTTCCGGCGCGGCACCATGGCCTGCACCGGCATCGAGTTCTGCAAGCTGGCGATCGTCGAGACCAAGGCGCGCGGCGCCTCGCTCATCGATGAACTGGAGCGCCGCATCCCGGAGTTCGACCAGCCGATCACCATCAACATCAACGGCTGCCCGAACGCCTGCGCCCGCATCCAGGTCGCCGACATCGGCCTGAAGGGGCAGCTGGTCCTCGACGGTGACGGCAACCAGGTCGAGGGCTTCCAGGTGCACCTGGGCGGCGCGCTCGGCCTGGAGGCCGGGTTCGGCCGCAAGGTCCGTGGCCTGAAGGTCACTTCGGCCGAGCTGCCCGACTACGTCGAGCGGGTCCTCAAGCGCTTCGAGGAGGAGCGCGCGGACGACGAGCGCTTCGCCACCTGGGTCGCCCGCGCCAGCGAGGAGGCCCTGTCGTGAGCGAGCGTGCCGCGCCCTTCTACTGCCCCTACTGCGGCGACGAGGACCTGCGTCCGAACGAGACCGGTCACGGCGCATGGGAATGCGCCGCGTGCAATCGCGCCTTCCAGTTGAAGTTCCTCGGGCTGCTCGCCCAGGGAGTTCAGCTGGGCAGCGGTGGAGGGGAAGAGATATGACGACCGTTCAGGCTCAAGGACAGCGCACCGACGACGAGTTGAAGGCTCTGGCCGAGCAGGCGGGGCGGGACCTGGAGGACGCTTCGGCCCTGGAGATCCTCCAGTGGGCCGTTGACACCTTCGGTGAGCGCTTCTGCGTGACCTCCTCCATGGAGGACGCCGTCGTCGCCCACCTCGCCTCGCGCGCCCGCCCCGGCGTCGACGTCGTGTTCCTCGACACCGGCTACCACTTCCCCGAGACCATCGGCACCCGTGACGCCGTCGCCGCCGTGATGGACGTCAACGTCATCACGCTCACGCCGCGGCAGAGCGTCGCCGAGCAGGACGCCGAGTTCGGCGCGAAGCTGCACGACCGGAACCCCGACCTGTGCTGCGCCATGCGGAAGGTCAAGCCCCTTGAGGAGGGCCTGACTTCGTACGCAGCGTGGGCGACGGGACTGCGCCGCGACGAGTCGCCGACCCGCGCCAACACCCCGGTCGTCGGCTGGGACGAGAAGCGCCGCAAGGTCAAGATCTCGCCGATCGCCCGCTGGACGCAGGACGACGTGGACGCCTACGTCACCGAGCACGGCGTCCTCACCAACCCCCTCCTCATGGACGGCTACGGCTCCGTGGGCTGCGCGCCCTGCACCCGCCGCCTCCTGGAGGGCGAGGACGCGCGCGCCGGACGCTGGGCGGGCAACGCCAAGACCGAGTGCGGGATCCATTGATGACACGGCCTCAGGCAGCGACTCAGCCCCAGCAAGCCACCGGTCCCCGGAACGTATCGGAGAAGCACGTGACCACCGGAGCCACCATCTGGCTCACGGGTCTGCCCAGCGCGGGCAAGACCACCATCGCCTACGAACTCGCGGGCAGGCTCGGCGAGGACGGCCACCGGGTCGAGGTCCTCGACGGCGACGAGATCCGCGAGTTCCTCTCGGCGGGCCTCGGCTTCAGCCGCGAGGACCGGCACACCAACGTGCAGCGCATCGGCTTCGTCGCCGAACTGCTCGCGCGCCACGGCGTGAAGGTCCTGGTGCCGGTGATCGCCCCCTTCGCGGACAGCCGTGAGGCGGTGCGCAAGCGCCACCAGACGGGCGGCACGCCCTACCTGGAGGTCCATGTGGCCACGCCGGTGGAGGTCTGCTCCGTACGGGACGTGAAGGGTCTGTACGCCAAGCAGGCGGCCGGTGAGATCTCCGGGCTCACGGGGGTCGACGACCCCTACGAGGCACCCGAGTCACCCGATCTGCGCATCGAGTCGCAGGACCAGACCGTGCAGGAGTCCGCGGCGGCCTTGCGCGCGCTGCTCATCGAAAGGGGTGTCCTGTGAGCGACGCATGCGTGGCCGCCCGGCCGCAGAGGACCGTGAATCCCGCACCTCTGCGCCGCGCAGGCGGAGAAGCGAACGAAAAGGGTGCAGCATGACGACCACCGTGGCCACTGTGACCGAGGGGACGGACAGTCCCTACGCCCTGTCCCACCTGGACGCCCTGGAGTCGGAGGGTGTGCACATCTTCCGCGAGGTGGCGGGCGAGTTCGAGCGGCCGGTGATCCTTTTCTCCGGCGGCAAGGACTCCATCGTCATGCTGCACCTCGCGCTGAAGGCGTTCGCCCCCGCGGCGATCCCCTTCTCGCTCCTTCACGTCGACACCGGGCACAACTTCCCCGAGGTCATCGAGTACCGCGACCGCGTGGTCGCCGAGCACGGGCTTCGGCTGCATGTCGCCTCCGTGCAGGACTACATCGACGCGGGCAAGCTGCGCGAGCGCCCGGACGGGACGCGCAACCCGCTCCAGACCGTGCCGCTCACCGAGAAGATCCAGAGCGAGAAGTTCGACGCGGTCTTCGGCGGCGGACGACGGGACGAGGAGAAGGCCCGCGCCAAGGAGCGCGTGTTCTCCCTGCGCGACGAGTTCTCGCAGTGGGACCCGCGCCGCCAGCGCCCCGAGCTGTGGCAGCTCTACAACGGCCGCCACGCGCCCGGCGAGCACGTCCGCGTGTTCCCGCTGTCCAACTGGACCGAGCTGGACGTGTGGCAGTACATCGCCCGCGAGGGCATCGAGCTCCCCCAGATCTACTTCGCGCACGAGCGGGACGTGTTCCAGCGCTCGGGCATGTGGCTGACCGCCGGTGAGTGGGGCGGCCCCAAGGACGAGGAGACGGTGGAGAAGCGGCTGGTCCGCTACCGCACCGTCGGCGACATGTCCTGCACCGGCGCCGTCGACTCCGACGCCACCACGCTGGAGGCCGTCATCACCGAGATCGCCGCGTCCCGCCTGACCGAGCGTGGCGCCACCCGCGCCGACGACAAGATGTCCGAGGCCGCGATGGAAGACCGCAAGCGCGAGGGGTACTTCTAAACATGACCAGCACCACCGAACCCGACAAGGCGCAGCCGCTCTCCGCCGAGCAGCTTTCGGCCACCACCCTGCTGCGGTTCGCGACCGCGGGGTCCGTCGACGACGGCAAGTCCACACTGGTGGGACGCCTGTTGCACGACTCCAAGTCGGTCCTCACCGACCAGCTGGAGGCCGTGGAGCGCGTCTCGCTCGGCCGTGGCCAGGAGGCTCCCGACCTCGCGCTGCTCACCGACGGCCTGCGCGCCGAGCGCGAGCAGGGCATCACCATCGACGTCGCCTACCGCTACTTCGCGACGCCGCAGCGGCGGTTCATCCTCGCCGACACCCCGGGCCACGTGCAGTACACCCGGAACATGGTCACCGGCGCCTCGA
The DNA here is from genome assembly GCF_053610745.1 of Streptomyces sp. NPDC054866. Classification (NCBI taxonomy): domain Bacteria; kingdom Bacillati; phylum Actinomycetota; class Actinomycetes; order Kitasatosporales; family Streptomycetaceae; genus Streptomyces; species Streptomyces sp. NPDC054866. Next base: position 408,325 of record NZ_JBSGZA010000001.1, on the reverse strand, counting down.
CGGCCGACCTCGCCGTCGTCCTCGTCGACGCCCGCAACGGCGTCATCGAGCAGACCCGCCGGCACGCCGCGGTCGCCGCGCTCCTGCGCGTCCCGCACGTGGTGCTCGCCGTGAACAAGATGGACCTCGTCGCCTACGAGGAGACCGTCTTCGCGAAGATCGCCGAGGAATTCACCGCGTACGCAAGCGAGTTGGGCGTCCCGGAGATCACCGCGATCCCGATCTCGGCGCTCGCCGGTGACAATGTCGTCGAGCCGTCCTCCAACATGGACTGGTACGGCGGCCCGACCGTCCTTGAGCACCTGGAGACGGTCCCGGTCAGCCACGACCTGACCTCCTGCCACGCGCGTCTGCCCGTCCAGTACGTGATCCGCCCGCAGACCGCCGAGCACCCCGACTACCGGGGCTACGCGGGACAGATCGCGGCGGGCACCTTCCGGGTCGGCGAGTCCGTGACCGTGCTCCCCTCGGGGCGTACGTCGAAGATCGCGGGCATCGACCTCCTGGGCAAGCAGGTGGACGTGGCCTGGACGCCGCAGTCCGTGACGCTGCTCCTGGAGAGCGACATCGACATCTCGCGCGGCGACCTGATCGTGCCGAGCGGCGACCAGCCGCAGACCTCGCAGGACCTCACGGCGACGGTCTGCCACGTCGCGGACACCGCGCTGAACGTGGGCCAGCGGGTGCTGCTCAAGCACACCACCCGCACGGTCAAGGCGATCGTCAAGGAGATCCCCTCGCGGCTCACCCTGGACGACCTCTCCCAGCACCCGGACCCGGGGAAGCTGGTCGCCAACGACATCGGCCGCGTCGTGATCCGCACCGCCGAGCCGATCGCGGTCGACTCGTACGCGGCTTCGCGCCGCACCGGTTCGTTCCTCCTGATCGACCCGGCGGACGGCACGACGCTCGCGGCGGGCATGGCGGGCGACGCGTTCGCCACCACGGAGACGGCCGAAGAGGCCAAGCCGGCGGCGGACGACGAGGGTTGGGACTTCTGACCATGACCTCCATCGACTATTTCTCGACCTTCGCGAAGGAGGGCGGCCGCGTCGGCAGCGGCGCCCTCGGCGCGGGGCAGGGCGGAGTCGGGCGATGTGCGTAGTGACGTACGCGCACCGCTTGCGCGCCCACACCCCCCGCGAGTTCCACCTGCGAAGACGAAAACCTGCCGATCTCCCGGCCACACCCTGACGGTGTGACCGCCGGGCCAACGAGAGGACCACCTCCCGTGCCTGCCAGCTTCCGCACTCCACGCACCACCGGCGGCCGCCGTGCCCTGGCCGCCGTCGCCGCCCTGCCGCTGCTCGCCGTAGTGCTCACGTCCTGCGGCTACGGGTCCGCATCGGACGACAAGGACGACAAGGCCCAGGTGGCCGCGGGTGCGAAGAAGATCGAGGGCCTCGACGAGGTGAAGATCGGGTACTTCCCGAACCTCACGCACGCCACCGCGCTCGTCGGCGACCAGGAGGGCCTGTTCCAGAAGGAACTGGGCGCGACGAAGGCGAAGTACACGCAGTTCAACGCGGGCCCGTCGGAGATCGAGGCGCTGAACTCGGAGTCGATCGACATCGGCTGGATCGGCCCCTCGCCCGCCATCAACGGCTACACCAAGGCCCAGGGCAAGAACCTGCGCATCATCGGTGGCTCGGCCTCCGGCGGCGTGAAGCTGGTGGTCAATCCCAAGAAGATCAAGTCCCTTGACGACGTCAAGGGCAAGAAGATCGCGACGCCCCAGCTCGGCAACACCCAGGACGTGGCCTTCCTCAACTGGGTCAAGGAAAAGGGCTGGAAGGTCGACGCGGAGAGCGGCAAGGGCGACGTCTCGGTGGTCCGCACCGACAACAAGATCACCCCTGACGCCTACCGGTCCGGCTCGATCGACGGTGCCTGGGTGCCGGAGCCGACCGCGTCGAAGCTGGTCGCCGAGGGCGGCAAGGCGATCCTCGACGAGGCCGATCTGTGGCCGGACAAGATGTTCGTGATCACGAACATCATCGTGTCGCAGAAGTTCCTCAAGGAGCACCCGAAGGTCGTCGAGGCCGTCCTGCGCGGTTCGGTGAAGACCAACCAGTGGATCAAGGACAACCCCGAGAAGGCGAAGGCCTCCGCCAACGCCGCCCTCAAGGAGGCGTCCGGCAAGGAGCTGCCCGCCGAGGTCATCGACCCGGCGTGGAAGTCCATCCAGACCACTGATGACCCGCTGGCCGCCACCCTCGACTCCGAGGCGAAGCACGCGGTCAAGGCGGGCCTCCTGGACAAGCCGAACCTCAAGGGCATCTACGACCTGAAGCCGCTGAACAAGATCCTGAAGGCCGAGGGCAAGCCTGCGGTCGACGACGCCGGTCTCGGCGTCAAGTAACCCCGGACATCGACCAGTTCCCAGGAGGTGACGACCATGGCGACGACCACCCTCGCCAAGGCGGCGGAGGACATCACGGCCGCCCCGCACGCAGCCCGGATCGAGCATGTCTCGAAGTCCTTCGCCACGCCCGCCGGGCAGCAGCTCGTCCTGGACGACATCACGCTCGATGTCGCTCCCGGCGAGTTCGTCACCCTCCTGGGAGCCTCGGGCTGCGGCAAGTCGACGCTGCTCAATCTGGTGGCCGGGCTCGACAAGCCGTCGGCGGGCGACATCGCCACCGACGGCCGCCCGGCCCTGATGTTCCAGGAGCACGCGCTGTTCCCGTGGCTGACCGCGGGCAAGAACATCGAGCTCGCCCTGAAGCTGCGCGGCGTCGCGAAGGCCGAGCGGCGCGAGCGGGCCGAGGAGCTGCTTGGCCTCGTACGGCTCCAAGGGGCGTACGGCAAGCGGGTGCACGAGCTGTCGGGCGGCATGCGCCAGCGCGTTGCGCTGGCCCGTGCCCTCGCGCAGGACAGCAAGATCCTGCTGATGGACGAGCCGTTCGCGGCGCTCGACGCGATCACGCGTGACGTCCTGCACGACGAGCTGACCCGCATCTGGCGCGAGACGAACGTCTCCGTCCTCTTCGTCACGCACAACGTGCGCGAGGCCGTCCGCCTCGCCGAGCGCGTCGTGCTCCTCTCGTCGCGTCCTGGCCGGGTGGCGCACGAGTGGCGGGTCGACATCCCGCACCCGCGCCGCATCGAGGACTCCGCCGTGGCGGAACTGTCCGTCGAGATCACCGAACAACTGCGTGGGGAGATCCGCCGACATGGCCAGCACTGACACTCCGGTCGACAAGGCCGAGAGGGACAGCAGCCAGGACCTGGCCGGCCTGGAGGCGGGCCTTGACGCCCTGGACGCGGTCCAGACCCGGCGTACGCCCTTCCGTCGGACCCTCGTCCAGAAGGTCCTGCCGCCGGTGACCGCCGTCCTGCTGGTCCTGGTGGTGTGGCAGGTCCTGGTGTGGACGAACGTCACCGACACCTACGTACTGCCGCCGCCCGGCGACGTCTGGCACGAGGTGCAGGACGCCTGGATGCAGGGCACGCTCCTGGAGTACATCTGGACGTCCGTGTCGCGCGGTCTGCTCGGCTTCCTGATGGCCCTCGCGATCGGTACGCCGCTCGGTCTGATCGTGGCCCGGGTGCGGTTCATCAGGGCCGCGATCGGCCCCATCCTGTCCGGACTTCAGTCGCTGCCGTCGGTGGCGTGGGTGCCGCCGGCCGTGATCTGGCTGGGTCTCAACGACCAGATGATGTACGCGGTGATCCTGCTCGGCGCGGTCCCCTCGATCGCCAACGGCCTGGTCGCGGGCGTCGATCAGGTGCCGCCGCTCTTCCTGCGGGCGGGCCGCACGCTGGGTGCGACGGGCCTGCGTCACACCTGGCACATCGTGATGCCTGCGGCGCTGCCCGGCTATCTGGCGGGTCTGAAGCAGGGCTGGGCGTTCTCGTGGCGGTCCTTGATGGCCGCGGAGATCATCGCGCAGTCGCCGGACCTGGGCATGGGCCTCGGCCAGCTCCTGGAGGCGGGCCGCACGAACAGCAGCATGGCGCAGGTGTTCTTCGCGATCCTCCTCATCCTCATCGTCGGCATCGCCATCGACCTGCTGATCTTCAGCCCCCTTGAGCGGCGCGTGCTGCGCAGCCGCGGACTTCTCGTGAGGAGCTGACCCACCATGTACGGCCGTCCCGTCCGCCCCGTCCTGTTCGTCGTCGCCCACGGCAGCCGCGATCCGCGGCATGCCGCGACGGTGCGCGCCCTGGTGCGCCGAGTGCGGGAACAGCGGCCGGGGCTGCGGGTGGAGACGGGCTTCCTGGACTTCAACTCGCCCTCGGTCCCCGAGGTCCTGGAGTCCCTGGACGCCGAGGGCGTACGTGACGTGATCGCGCTGCCGCTGCTCCTGACGCGAGCGTTCCACGCGAAGTCGGACATCCCGGCGGTCCTGAGCCAGGCACCGCCCCGCCTCCGCATCCGGCAGGCGGCGGTGCTCGGCCCCTCTCCCCTGCTCCTGACCGCCCTGGACCAGCGGCTGTACGAGGCGGGGCTCACCCCCGCCGACAAGTCCTCGACCGGGGTCGTGCTGGCCTCGGCGGGGTCATCGGACCCGGAGGCGATCGCAGTGATCGCTGAAATCGCGCGGGAGTGGCGGCACACCGGTTGGTGCGCCGTGCGGCCTGCGTTCGCCTCCGCATCTCTGCCCCGCACGGAGGACGCCGTGCGGGAGCTGCGCGCCCTGGGGGTGCGCAGGGTGGCGGTGGCTCCTTACGTCATCGCGCCCGGGTTCCTGCCGGACCGCATCGAGCGCGGGGCCGCCGAAGCGGACGTCACGGCCCAAGTGCTCGGCCCCTCGGCCGGGTTGGCGCGGCTGCTCGTACGGCGCTACGACGAGGCATGTGCCGCGAACGGTGTGGTCGGGCGGGTGGCGCGGGTTCCCGTGCTGGCCTAGTTTGTGGGTTCATGACCCTCTCCAGATCCCGCACGCTCTGGCTGCGGACCGAGCCCCTGCACGCAGTGATCTACTTCGAGGAGGGCTGCCGCGACCTCGGCCGGGCGCTCGGCCTCAAGGGTTTTTGGATGGGCTATTTCGCGGCCCGTACGGCTCCCATGGGCCCGGTCGAGTCGGGCGCGGCGACGGCCGCGCTAGGTGTCTTCGCCCCCGGCATGGTGGAGCGGGCCATTCCCTCCGCCTGGCAGTACGTGTCGCCGGGCCGGATCGTGGAGGAGCGCGCGGCCTACACGGCGCGGGCGCTGCGCGCGCTGGTCCCGGGCATCGAAGACCAGGCCGCCGCCCTGTGTCCGCCGCTCACGGCGATGGTCGAGGACGCCCCGTCGCTCGCCCGCCCGCTGTTCACGGCGAACCGCGACGTGAGCGAGCGCACCGACCCGGTGCAGCGGCTGTGGCAACTGGTCACCTGTGTGCGCGAGTTCAGGGGCGACGCTCATGTCGCCGCGCTCGCCGACCACGGCCTGGACGCCTGTGAGTCGCTGGTGCTCGCCGCCGCCACGGGCCGTGTGGACCAGGACACCATCCGGCACGACAGGGGGTGGGGCGAGCAGGAGTGGGCGCACGCGGTGGACCGGCTGCGCGGGCGCGGCCTGGTGGACGGGGACGGACACATCACCGAACACGGCCGTACGGAGCGCGAGTTGATCGAGGACGCCACGGACCGCCTGACGGCGCGCCTGCTGCGCCCGCTGGCCGCACGGGACGCGGACACGCTCCTGGCCGCGCTGGAACGACCGGTGCGGCAGATCCTGGCGGCGGGCGTCATCCCCTTCCCCAACCCGATCGGTCTTCCGCGGCCCGCGGATTAGTCAATCCAGTTGCCTAAGTGCCACTCCTGCCCCTACCGTCACGCCGATGACCCCCGTACTCCGCTCCGAGCGTCTGGTGCTGTCCCCCTATGTCGCCGCCGACGAGGAACAGTTCGTCTCGCTCCTCCAGGACGAGGCCGTGGGCCGCTGGTTCGGGGACGGGACGCAGAGCGTGGAGCAGACCCACGCGCTGTTCCGCCGGATCTTCGGCCTCGTGTACGCCGAGAACCAGTTCCCGGTCTGGGCGGTGCGGCACGAGGGGCGCTACATAGGCCACGCGGAGATAAAGCCGTCGCCGGAGAGGTGGCTCGACGGCCACGAGATCGTCTACGGGCTCTTCCGGGGCAGCTGGGGCATGGGCCTCGGCACGGAGCTGGCCCGCCTGCTCACCGCGTACGGCCATCAGACCCTCGCCCTGACCGAGGTGCACGCGACGGTGGACGCGGAGAACATCGCCTCCCTCACCGTCCTCAAGCGCCTCGGCTTCACCCAGGGCCGCGCGGTCCCGGAGGACAACGGCCGCACCACGCTCCTGATGACCTCGGTGCTCAGCTGAACCTCTCTTGTGCCCTCTCTTGTGCCCCGGCCACCAGGCCCAGGAGTTCGGTCACCGGCATCGACCCCGCGTCGCGCCGCTCCCGCGCGAACGCGTTCGCCACGCTCTGCAAGGCGTCGTTCACCGGCGTCGGCACTCCGTGCAGGCGGCCGAGCAGCGCGATCTCGCCGTTGAGGTAGTCCGCCTCGATGGTGCCCGTGCCCCGGCTCAGGCTCTGCCAGGACGAGCCGCCGCCGCGTTCCGAGCCGTCGAAGGGCTCGAAGCTGATGCGGTCGCCGCGGGCCTCCTTCTGCTCCTGTTCGCTCACCGCCTCGATGCCGGCGGCGGCGAGCACCGCCTCGCCCTCCGCGCGGGCCCTCCGGTAGAGCGCGATGGCCTCGCTGCCGGAGAGCACGCCCGTGACCGCCTCGATGGAGTTGGCCAGGTTGGCGAGCAGCTTCCCGTACTTCCAGCGCATCACGTCCGCCACGACGGGCGAGAGCAGCTTCGACTTCTCCAGGCCCGCGGAGATGAGACGGGCGGTGTCGTCCGTGCCCTTCGGGTAGCGGCCGATGTGCAGTATGCCCGTGTACGGGGCGCCCGCCGCGGAGACCGAGCCCGGCTCGACGTGAGTCGCGGGCAGCCAGACGCACATCGCGTACACCCGACGGAAGCGGCGCAGCGCGATGCGTTCGCTCTCCACGCCGTTCTGCGCACAGACCAGCGGAAGGACCTCGCCCGCCGTCCCGCCGCCCGCCACCGGGCGCCCGCTCCAGGCGTCGACGGCGGCCTCGCAGTCCTGTGTCTTCACGGCGAGGAACAGCACGTCGTCCGCCCGCAACTCGCCGAGTTCGGCGGGGCCTTGGACGACGGGAAGCCGGTGCGTCATCGTCCCGTCGGGCGTCCTGACCCGCAGGCCGCTCTCCCGCACCGCCTCGTAGTGCGCACCCCGCGCGACGAGGACCACGTCATGTCCGCTCTCGGCGAGGCGCCCGCCCACGGTGCCGCCGATCGCCCCTGCCCCGATGATGATGTAGCGCATGGATCCGAGCCTCGCACATGACACCGTAAAAAGATCAGGCCTCTGACGGCCCGTCCTCGCTGAACGGCGTTCCCTGGTGGAACCAGAGCAGCCATTCGCCCTCGCACAGCCGCCACAGTGAACTGCGGTGCGCCAGACGGCCGTTGCTCTCGGTGTCGAAAGTGAGGTGCACGACGTCGTCGGCGAGCTGCACGCCCCGCATCCGGGAGGTCATGATCGGGCGGGCCGTCCTGTTCGTGCTCTCGGTCAGGGCCTTGATGATGGACGCGCGGTCCCAGTGGGTGCCGGAGGTGCCGAACTCGGTGAACTCCGGGTGCAGCAGCTGCCCGAGCAGCTCGGGCGACGAGCGCACCTCGGGGGCGAGCAGGTGCAGTTCGGCCTCGATGGCCGCGTCGACGGCGGGCGTGCGGTCAGCCACGGTTCTGCTCCTGTGTCAGTTCCACCAGCTTGGCGACGGTGTTCCAGTTGCGGGTGGTGGCGATGACACCCTTGAACAGGGCGGGCCGCGATAGGACCTCGCCGAGTTTGGAGCGGCCGAGGCCGTCCGGCGCGTAGAGGTAGAGCGCCCGGTCGCCGAGCCGGAACTCCTCGGGGAGGAAGCCCGCCGGGTCGATCCGGTCGAGCCGGGACGCGTCGACCGGCTCGGAGAAGTACGTGACGTGCAGCTGCTTGCCTTCGAGTGAGGCCGCGGGGAAGGGGCAGGCGTCGGCGACCGCCTTCAAGTAGGCGCCGTCGCGCACCAGGACGTCCACGGTGAAGCCGAAGTGCCGCTCGATGGCTTCGCCCACCCTTGCGGCCAGGGCGTCCTCGTCGGTGGCCTCGCAGGTGAAGACCGCGTTTCCGCTCTGGAGATGGGTGCGTACGTCGCCGAGTCCCAGACCGGCGAGCAGCGGACGCAACTCCGCCATCGGCACTTTTCTGCTGCCGCCCACGTTGATGCCGCGCAGGAGCGCCGCGTATGCCTTGACCGTCATCCGCACACCATAGGACGGCCGCCGCGCCCCGTGGGGGTGGGCGCGGCGGCCGCCGGTTCAGTGGGTGTTACTCAAGGGAGTAACGAGAGGGTGCTTACTCGACGACCTTGAGCAGCTTGTTGGGCGTGCCCTCGCTCGGGTTCGAGATCTTGTCCGGCGTCGCGCCGTCGGTCAGCGCCTTGGCGACGGCGTCCGGCTTGGCGTCCGGGTGGGCGGCGACGTAGACGGCCGCGGCGCCCACGACGTGCGGGGTCGCCATCGACGTACCGGAGATGGTGTTGGTGGCGTCGTCACCGGTGTTCCAGGCGGACGTGATGTCCGAGCCCGGGGCGTAGATGTCCACGACCGAGCCGAAGTTGGAGAAGTCCGACTGCTCGTCGTCCTTGGTGGAGGAAGCGACCGTGATGGCCTCCTTCACGCGGGACGGCGAGCCCTGACCGGCGTCCGAGGACTCGTTGCCGGCCGCGACCGCGAAGGTGACGCCGGAGGCGATCGCCTTCTGGACCGCCGCGTCGAGCGCCTCGTCGGCGCCGCCGCCCAGGCTCATGTTGGCGACCGAGGGGCCCTCGTGGTTCTTGGTGACCCAGTCGATGCCCGCGACGACCTGCTCGGTGGTGCCGGAGCCCTGGTCGTCGAGGACGCGGACCGCGACGATCTTCGCCTTCTTGGCGACACCGTGCGCCTCACCGGCGATGGTGCCGGCGACGTGCGTGCCGTGGCCGTTGCCGTCGTCCGCGTTGTCGTCGTTGTCGATGGCGTCGAAGCCGGACTTGGCGCGGCCGCCGAAGTCCTTGTGGCTGACGCGGACACCGGTGTCGATGACGTACGCGGTGGCGCCCTCACCGGCCGCGTCCGGGTACGTGAACTTCTTGTCGCCCGCGGTGTCCGCCTGGTCGACGCGGTCCAGGCCCCACGACGGCGGGTTGTCCTGGGTGGCGTCGATGCTGAACTTCTTGGACTGGACGACCTTGCCGACGGCCGGGTCGGCGGCCAGGCGCTTGGCCTCGGTCTCGCTGAGGCTCTTGGCCGAGAAGCCGTTGATCGCGGACGAGTAGTTCCGCTTCAGCTCGCCGCCGTACTCCTCGGCGAGGTCGGACTTGGCGCCCTTGTCGGCCTTCTCGTCGAGCATGACGATGTAGCTGCCCGCGACGGCGCCCTTGGCGTCGGCTCCGTAGACCTTGCCCTCGGCGGGGGTTGCCGCGCCTGCGAACGAGGTGGCGAAGACGGTGACGCCTACCGCGGTGGCCGTGGCGGCTATCGCCGAGACGAGCTTCACCGAGCGTGCACGCTTGTGAGTTGCCATGAAGAGGGGTCTCCTCGTGGTGATGTGGGGGGATGTGGGGGGTTTTCAAAACTTCACTGCAACGCGCCTCGAGATCCGGAAGATCTCCGGGCGTTGGGACGAAACCATGTCTGATTGACGCGCGCAGATCAATACCTACATACACCTGTGACTTGTTCAACAAGGTTCTGTAATAACAAAACGGGCCCCCGTTGGCAGATCGGACACCGCGGGGCCGAATCCCTCAAGTCCTCATAGATGTAAGGGGCTTGTGACGCACCTCGAGCGCCGGGCGGGCTGGAGGTTCCAGCCCGCCCGGCGCTCGAGGACGGAAGTCGGCGAAGCCGGCGATCCTTACGCCGCGGCCAGGACCTTGCGCTCCTCGAAGGAGTCGATCGTCCGCGTGAAGTCCCGCGTCGAAAGCAGCAACTTGTAGATGATCGCCAGCTCGAAGACCAGGAGCAGCGCGCCGGAGACGATCGTCGCCGGGAGCACCACGTCGAACAGCGGGCCGATCATGAAGACGCCCATCTGGAACTCGATGCCGCTCACCAGGTGCGTACGGATCCGGTGGCGCAGCAGGAAGGAACGCGCCCGCAGATACGCGGGGAACTTGCCACGGAACTCCTGGTGCAGGTCGATGACCTGGCGCTTGGGCGCGGGCACCGGCGCCTCCGGGGCCTCGGGGACTCCCTGCTCCGACTGCGTCTTCTGGAGGTCCTGCTCGATGTCGGCCTCGGGGTTCTCCCGCAGCAGGTCCTCCATGAAGGCCAGCTCGGCCTCGTTCTCGGCCCGGCGGGCGGCCCTCATGCGGACCTTGATCTGCTTGCGCATGGTGTGCCGGATCTTGAAGATCTCAAGCCCGTTGATGTAACGCAGCGTGTCGAGGGCGACCACGGCGACCGCGGCCCAGATGTAGAAGGCGTCCCCGGTGCGGTGGAACTGGCCGCCCATCAGGGCCACCGCGCACGCCATCACGCGGATGCGGTCGAAGACGAAGTCGAGCCAGGCGCCGAACACCGAACCGGTGCCGGTGAGCCGGGCGACCTTGCCGTCCATGCAGTCGAGGATGAAGCTGAAGTGGTAGACGACGGCACCGACGACGAGCCACTGCCAGTCCCCCAGTGCGAAGAACCCCGCGGACACGAGCCCCAGCAAGAACGCGCCCCAGGTGATCTGGTTGGGCGTGATCCGGGTCCACTTCGCCGTCCACCGCACGAGCGGCGTGGCGACCGGATCGACCAGGATCACGGTCCACCACGCGTCGCGCTTCTTCTGGGTGATGCGGCGCACCTCGTCGAGGGGCGGTATGTCTCGTCGCATGGGGGTCAACTTCCTGGCGTTCGCGGAACGTTCACCTCACGCTAAGAAGGTATTGGTTCAAGGAACAAGAACCTGGCTGTGCAACCTTTGGCCGGGGGTAACGGTCAACCTTTCAGGACGAGTCAATACCCATGCCAGAACCACCCTGCGTTACCTGAGCGTTATCGAGCGACAGGTATGTAACAGAAACGCCCCGGGGTGCAACGGAAATCCCTCACGGAGCGTCACACCCCGCCGCCTTCGCGAGCTCCTCCTCGATCAGGTCCGCGGCCATCTTCGTACCGCCCTCCCCGGCCATCCCGGCCCGCACCTCGGCGAGGCGGCGCGCCACCTCCGGGTCGCCCGTCAGAGCGAGCACCGCCTCCCGCAGCGTCTGCGCGGCGGCCTCCTCCATCGGCAGATGCCGGGCAACGCCGAGCCCCTGGAGCATGTCCGCGTTGCCGAACTGGTCGACGGCCTGCGGCACCGCGACCATCGGCGTCCCGGTGGCGAGCCCTTCCTGGCTGCCGCCCGCACCCGCGTGCGTGATGAAGGCGTCGGCCTGCTTGAGGACCGCGAGCTGCGGCACCCACTGATGGACCTCCACGTTCCCGGGGATGTCCCCCAGTTCGCCCGGCTCGACGTGCTTGCCGACCTGGAGCACCACATGCCACCCGGGCAGGTCCCCGAACGCCTCGATACACGCGCGATAGAAGCCGGGCTGCTTGGTGAAGGACGAGCCGAGCGAGACGAGCAGCACCTTCTCCGCGCCGGCGGGGCGCTGCCAGTCGCCCTGCGCCGAGCGGTCGCCCTGGCAGGCGCCGACGAACGTGTGCACCGTCTCGTCGACCCGGTCGGCGTTCGGCTGGAGCGCCTTGGGGATCAGGACGAGCGAGCGCGGCGGGCGGCCGACGAAGGAATCGGGGTCCTGCGTGATCCCGTTCTCCTCCAGCCAGGCGCGGAAGCGCGCGAAGTAGGCCTGCCCGCGCTCGGTCTCCTTCAGCCCGGCGTACATCGGCTCGGCGACCTCTTCCTCGTACCCGTCCCAGGCGACCAGGTTCGGCGAGAGCGAGACCTCGGGCACGCCCCAGCGGCGGGCGAGCACGCGTGCGGGGTAGGAGGTGATGTCGTGCAGGACGAGGTCCGGTTCGTCACCTTCGTACGCGGCCGCCAGCTGCGGCAGCGTCTCGATCGCCTCGGTGAGGAACGGCTCGATGTTGTCGATCAGTTCGGTCCCCCAGGCCTCGGGGTCGTCGTCGGGGCCCGGCAGCGTCGTATCGAAGAGGACGGGCTCGGCGCCGGTCTCGGCGACCTTGTCGGCGAAGAGGTGCGGGATCGCGTACGTGACGCGGTGGCCGCGGGCGACGAGCTCGCGGATCACTTCGAGGCTCGGGTTGACGTGCCCGTGCGCGGCGATGGAGAACATGGCGATGTGGGCACGCTGGCGTGAGGTCATGCCCCGGACCATAAACGAGACGAGACGTCTCGTGCAACCTCTTTCAGTTCGGAGTCTTGCCTACTCGACCGTCGGGCCGCCGCGCGACGCGGCGTCGTTGTAGCGCAGCAGATACTCGGCGAACTTCTCCAGGTCCGGCCCGTCCCACTCACCGAGACGCTCCCGGAACGCGACCCGGCGCGCGTCGGTGACCTGCGCGAGCACCTCGATCCCCCGGTCGGTCAGGTGCAGCACGTGCACCCGGTGATCGGTCGGGTCGAGCCGCCGCTCCACGAGGCCGGACTTCTCCAGCGCGCCCACCTGCCTGCTGATCGTCGACTTGTCCAGCGTGTAGTGCGTCGCGAGGTCCGTGGCCCGGCATCCGCCCTGGTACTCGAGGTGACTCAGGAGCGTGTACGACACGAGCGAGAGCTCGGGGTGCATCCGCGCGGCGGTGGCGCGGGCCCGCCGGGCGAACGCCGTCATCTCCCGCTGAATGATCTCGATGGACCCGTCTCGGTCGGACCCGCCTTGGTCGAACCCGTCTCGGTCGGCCACGATTTCTCCCTCTCCGCGAATGGTTGTACAGTACAACACCGAGATTGAGTGTATAAGCCAACTATCGCGAGAGGTCTTCCGATGACCGCCACATCGGCGCCCGCCCACAAGGCAACCGCCGGCCCGGCAACCCCCTCCGGACCACTCCGTCATGTCCTCCTCCACCTCGTGACACCCCTGCTGATGTGCCTCGGCATGGGCCTCGCCTACATGGGCGCGTTCGTCACGCCGGAGCCGCACGACATGCCGATCGCCGTCGTCGGATCGGGCGAGCAGACGCAAGCCCTCGCGCAGACCGTCAAGGACAAGGCGGGCGACGCCCTCGATGTACGGACCGTCGGCTCCCGCGCGCAGGCAGTCGACGAGCTCAGGTCGATGGACATATCGGGGGCCTACGTCCCCGATGCCAAGACCCCCGAGGTGATCGTGGCCACCGCGGGCTCCGACATGAGCGCCATGGCGGTCGAGAAGATCTTCACGCCGGTGGCCGCCGGGCAGGGCGTACCGCTGAAGGTCACGGATGTGGCGGGCACGGTCGACGACGACCCCACGGGGCAGGGCCTGTTCTTCCTGCTCGTCGCGGTGAGCATCGGCTCGTACGCGTCGGTGGCGGCGCTGGGCGCCGCGGGGGCCGGGCTGCGGATGCGGGCCCGGGCCGGGCTCGTCGTCGGCGTCTCGTTCGCCGTGAGCCTGATCGGCGCGGCACTCGCCGGGCCCGTCTTCCACCTGGTGCACCAGGGCCTGTGGGGCGTGTGGGCCATGGCGTGGCTGTACGCGGCCGGCATCCTCTTCATCGGCGTCGGACTGCACACGTTCCTCAAGCGCTGGACGACGCTGACGATGATGGTCCTCTTCGTGATGCTCAACTTCACGTCCTCCGGCGGCCTTTTCAGGCCGGAACTCCAGAACGGCTTCTTCGGCTCCCTGCACGCCTTCTGGAACGGCGCCGGATTCGTCGAGGGCATCCGCAGCCACCTGTACTTCGGCGGTCATGAACTGGGCGGACACGTCTGGACGTTGGCGGCCTGGCTGCTCGCCGGTCTGGTGATCACCGGCATCGCGGCGCTCTGGGAGCGGTGTCAGCGGCCGGCGGTGATACCGGCCGCTGACACCAAGCAGGAGCAGCAGGAGGAGGAGATGGAGGAGTCGGTGGCGGTGTGACAGGGGCCGCCCCACCAACTTCCGTGACAGTTCTGCTCTGCCTACTGGCGTTCCGAGTACACCGGGTCCGCCGCATACGGCCGGTACTGCTCGGGAGCGGACGGCCCGCCCGGTGTGTGCCGACCGCTCCGGGTCCGGCTCGGCCTGCGGGGCCACCACAGGCCGCGGCCGAGGAGCGCGGCGAGCGCGGGCACCAGGACGAGGGAGAGCACGAGCGAGGACAGGAGGATTCCGAGCCCTGTGGCGAAGCCGATCTCCTGGGTGGAGGGGCTCGCGGCCAGACTGGCGAAGGAACCGGCGAGCACGATTCCGGCCGTGGCGACGGCGGGCGCGGTGTGCCGGACGGCCTCGGCCACCGCGTGCCGCGCCGGGACCGGCTTCTCCATCTCCTCCCTGATCCGGTCGGTGATCAGGATGTTGTAGTCGGTGCCGAGGGCGACGACGAACAGGAAGAGCACCAGGGGCAGCGTGAACGAGACCCCGGGCCGGTCGAGTCCGTGCTGGAAGAGCAGCGTGCTCGCGCCGAGTGTGGCCACGAACCCGAGCCCCACGGCGATCATCAGGACGACCGGTGCGAGCAGGGAGCGCAGCAGCAGGAAGAGGATGACCGCGATCAGCAGGGCCGCCACCGGGAACACCAGGCGCAGGTCCTTCTCCACGGCCGTCGAGATGTCGGCGAAGACCGCGGCCGTTCCCGTGACGTACGCCTTGGTGCCCTCGGGGGTGGTCCGCGCCGCCGTGTCCCTGATGGGGCCCGAGACCAGGTCGCGTGCCTTCTGCGTATCGGACTTGACGCTCAGGAACAGATCGACCCGCGCGGCCGTGCGGTCCTTGTTGAGGACCGGCTTGCCCACCTCGCCGACACCGTCCGCCTTGGCGAGGGCGCGGGTCATGCCGGTGAGTGAACTCCCCTTGATGTCACCGCCGTCGGTGCTCCGTACGTACACGCTGTGCGGGTCGGACACGCCCGCGGGCAGGCTTCGGGAGATCTGCTCGGCGGTCCTGACGGCCGCGGTCTCGTGCAGGCCCTGCTGGTCGTAGCTCATCTTCATGCCGACCGCGCCGGCGCCGAGGGCGCCGAGCAGCACCAGGCTGCCGAGCGCGTACCGCACCGGGCGGGCGCTCACCGCGTGCCCCAGGCGGGCGCTGATGCCGCCGGTGCGCTCCTTCTTCCAGGCCTTGGCGGGCCAGAACATGCCGCGGCCGAGCAGGGCCAGGAGGGCGGGCATGAGCGTGAGGCTCGCGAGGAGCATCACGAGTACGGAGATCGCGATCGCGGGGCCGAGGACCCGGAACTGCCCGAAGCTCGCGAGGCCGAGGGTCGCGAAGGCCGCCACGATCGTCAGGGCCGCGGACGTGATCGCGCCGCCCACGCGCCCGGTCGTCTCGGCCGCGGCCGTCCGGGCGTTCTGCTCGGGGTGGTTCCGCAACTGCTCCCTGAATCGGAACATCAGGAAGAGGAAGTAGTCGATGCCGATTCCCAGGAGTACGACACCGATCAGCGAGGGGGTGGACGGGTCGAGGCTGATGCCGAAAAGTTTCGCCGCGCCGACCACCGCTCCCGAGGCGACGCCACCGATCAGCGCCACCGCGATCAGCGGCACGAAAGCGGCCGCCAGGCTGCGGAACACCAGCACGTTCAGGAGGATGATGAGGCCCATCGTCAGATTGCCGACGACTTTCCCGATGGGCTCCTCGGCCTCCGTGTTGTCCACTGTGGAGGCTATGCCGCCGGTGAATCCCACACGCAGGTCGGCTGCCGCGAATTCGTCTTTCGCGCCGTCACGGAATTTCTTGTAGACGTCCTGCAGACCGGGGTCGTCGGGATTTCCGTCGAGGGACACCGTGAGGAGCCGGAAACTCTTGTCAGGGGCCACTGCCCCCGCCGAGACGCGCGGCGTCTGGGAATGGTCCTTCATGAGCGGTTCGGGTTTCGGCGCGACGATCCGCTCCCGGCCGAGGCCGTCCGCCGTGGCGGCGATCCGCCGCTGGTCGCCCGGCGTGAGCTTCTTGCCGTCGTCCCTGCCGACGAGCACGGTCAGGGCGTTGGGGTCGGGCTTGGTGCCGAATTCGTCCTCGGCTATACGCAGCGCCACCGCCGAGTCGTATTTCTTGGGCAGGAAATCCCCGGCCTGGGAGTCGGTGACGTCGTACATCATCGCTTTCCCCACGAACGACAGTGCCGCTCCGAGAATGGTCCAGACGACGATCGTCATCCATCGATGCCGGGTGGAGAAAGAGGTCAGGTTGCGGATCATGCCAACAGGTCATCACGCGGGGCCTCTTGAAAGCGTCGGCCGCCGGAAGGGGACGCACCCGTGACCCTGGTCCGGTACTTCGTCGCGGGCAGTACTCCAGTACTGGGTGGAGGAACCGCCCCCGTGCCGATTCCCGGGCGGTCGTGCCGGGATGTAATGGTGCGGAAAGACGGGAACACCAGGGCCGTCAGGGCCCGACGCCCCTGCTCGACTTGGAGGCGCCCGAATGGGCCGCGACTTCTTCCCTCACGCACCGCCCACGGGCGGGGCGCGGCCGACGCCGGGCGACGTGGCGGTCGCCGTCGTCGCGGTGGGTCTCGACGTACTGTCCTACCTCGCCCCGGGCGAGGAGGGCACGGGGGCGCCCGTCACCGTGGTCGGTGTCCTGCTGGTCGCCGTCTCCGTGCTCCCGCTGCTCTTCAGGCGCCACCACCCCGTGCCGGTGCTCGGCGCGGTCCTCGCCGTGCAGATGGCCGTCAATCTCGGCCTCGTCGTCGATCCGG
This sequence comes from Streptomyces sp. NPDC054866, assembly GCF_053610745.1. Lineage (NCBI taxonomy): Bacteria > Bacillati > Actinomycetota > Actinomycetes > Kitasatosporales > Streptomycetaceae > Streptomyces > Streptomyces sp. NPDC054866. The sequence goes on along the minus strand of NZ_JBSGZA010000001.1, from coordinate 391,550 downwards.
GCGAGCCGATGTCGAACAGCTACGGCGGCGCCGTCGCGGTGGCGCTCTACACCGTGGCCAGGTACAGCGGGCGGCGCGCCGTGGCGCTGGGTGTGGTGGCCACCGCGCCCGTGCAGCTCGCGCGGTACTGGCACAACGACGTGGCCTTCGTGGGGATGGGCCTCACCGACGTGCTGGTCACGCCCTGCCTCATCGTCGCCGTGGGCCTGGCCGTGCGGCAGTGGAAGCGGCAGCTGGACATCAACCGCAAGCTCCTCGCCGACCGCGCGGTGACCGAGGAACGGCGCCGCATCGCGCGGGAGCTCCACGACATCGTGGCGCACCACATCACCACCATGTACCTGATGTCCGGCGGGGCCAGAGCGACCCTGGACCGCGACCCCGACACGGCCCGCGAGGCCCTGGTGACCCTGGAGGAGTCCGGCCGCACGGCGCTGGCCGAGATGCGGCAGCTCCTCGGGGTCCTGCGCAGCACCGAGACCCCGGAGGAGACGCCGTCGGAACCCCAGCCGGGGGTGGACGGCATCGAGCGGCTCGTCGCCGATTCGACCGCCGCGGGCCTGCCGGCCGAACTCCACGTCACCGGGCGGCCGGTGGAGCTGCCGATGCCGGTCGGCCTCACCCTCTACCGGATCGTCCAGGAGGCGCTGACCAACGCCCGCAAACACGCGGGCCCCGCCCGTGCCACGGTGCGGCTCGCCTATCTCCCGGGCCGCGTCACCGTCGAAGTGGCGGACGACGGCGCCGGTGACGGCAGGGCGCCCGGCGGGAAGGGCGGAGGCGGTGGGTACGGTCTTCTGGGCATGCGGGAGCGCGTCGCCCTGCACGACGGCACCTTGCGCGCCGGCAGCCGCGAGGAAGGCGGATTCATGGTGAGCGCGAGCGTGCCGCTGTCCACCGACACGTACGAGAAGGACAGGCCCCGATGACATCCTCCACTCCCGCTGAACCCGACCCCGGTACTCAGCCCGCTTCCGAAGCCGGGGGCGAGCCCGGCGGCATCACCGTTCTCATCGCGGACGACCAGCCGCTGGTGCGCCGGGGTCTTTCGCTGATCCTGCTCTCCGACCCCGCCATCCGGGTCGTCGGCGAAGTGGGGGACGGCGAGCAGGCCGTCGCGGCGGCCCGCGAACTCCGCCCCGACGTGGTCCTGATGGACATCCGCATGCCCGTGCTCGACGGCGTCAGGGCCACCGAGCGCCTGGCCGCCGAGCTGCCCGGGTGCCGGGTCCTCGCGCTCAGCACCTTCGACATGGACGAGCACGTGGTCGGTGCCCTGCGGGCGGGGGCCTCGGGTTTCCTGCCCAAGGACGTCTCCCCCGAGGAGCTGGTGGCCGCCCTTCGCACCGTCCACCGCGGCGAAGCGGTCGTCGCCCCGCGGCTCCTGACCCGGCTGCTCGCCACCTTCGTGACCCCGGTCCCGGCCTCGCACCCGCCGACGGCGGACCTCGCAGGGCTCACCCCGCGCGAGGTCGACGTGCTCCGCCTGATCGCGGCGGGCCTCGACAACGCCGAGATCGCGCAGCGGATGGAGATCGGCGTCCAGACCGTGAAGAACCACGCCACCGGCATCTTCGCCAAGCTGGGCGTCCGCGACCGCGCGCAGGCCGTCATCGCCGCGTACGAGTCGGGGCTCGTGCGGGCGGGGCAGGGGAACGGATTCCCCCGCTGACCGGTGCCCTGGCCCTGGCCCTGGCCCTGGTGACGGCCTAGCGTTGGTACCTCTTGAGGACCAGATTCCCGTCCTTCACAAGGCGTTTGCGCAGCTCCTCCAGGCCGATCGCCCCGCTGTAGTACTCCTGGAGCGCCGGCGTCGCCACCTTGTCCTTCCACTCCGCGTAGCCGCGCACCGACTGCGCGGGCGCCGAGCGGAGGTCCTTCGCCAGGGCCGTGCCCGTCGCCCAGTCGTTCTTCTCGGTGCGCAGGGCCGGGTCCTTCAAGGCCTCCGTGCCAGTAGGAAGCATCCAGTCGCCCTGCGCGAGGCGCACCATGTTCTTCGGCTGGAGGAGGAAGTCGATGAACTCGACCGCCTCCTTCTTGTGCTCGGTGTCCTCGGAGACCGACAGCGTTTGCGGGCTGACGCCCTGCGCGAGCCCCTCCGCCCCGGCCGGGGCGGGAAGCACCTGCCAGTCGAAGCCCTTGGGCGCCTGCTGGACGATCTGCTGGCGGTAGGAGAAGCCGAGCGGGACCATCGCGTACTTGCCGCCGAAGAACCCCGGCAGCGTGTCCGAGCCGCCCATGCCCAGGGTGGTGCTGGACGCGCTCTTGTCGTTGTTGACCTGGTCGTGGACGGTGCGCGGCATGATCTCGTCGGCCTTGTCGAAGCGGATGTCGACCTTGCCGTCGTCGCCGCGGTGGAACATCCGGCCGCCGGTGGAGAGCGAGAGGTTGAGCGTCGCGGAGACCGGCTCCTTGAGCGGCCAGGCCACGCCGTACTTCCCCTTGCCGTCGCTCAGTTCCTTGGTGACCGAGCGGAACTCGCCCCAGGACCAGGGCTTTTCGGGCGTCGGGATCCGTACGCCCGACGCTTTCAGCCACTTCGCGTTGGCGATCAGGACGCGGGGTTCCTGGAGGAACGGCACCCCGTAGACACCGTCACCGAATGTCGTCGTCTGCCAACTGCGCTCCGGGATGTCTGACTTGAGCCGGTCGGGGAGCAGCTCGTCGAGGTCCGCGAGATAGCCGCCGTACGCGAAGTCGGCGAGGTCGTCCGACGCGTCATGGATGATGTCCGGCGCCTCGCCGCCCTCGAAGGAGGTGAGCAGCTGGTCGTGGACGCTGTCCCAACTGCCCTGGACGTACTCGACCTTGACGTCGGGGTGGCTCGCGTTCCATTCCTTGACGAGTTCCTTGTTGGCGTCGACCGACTCCTTCTGCCAGGCGAGCGACTGGAAGCGGAGGGTGATCCTGCCGTCGTCGGAGCCGTCGGATTCACCGCTGCATCCGGCGAGCAGCAGCGCGAGGGCCGCGGTCGCCGCGGTGGCGATCCGTGCGCGCATCAGCTCTTCACCGCCCCGGTCAGCATGCCGCCCGTGATCCGCTTCTGGATGATCGCGAAGATGACGAGCGAGGGGAGGGTGGCGAGGAACGCGGCCGCGGCGAGCGGGCCGAGGTCGGCGGCGCCCTCCGCGCCGATGAAGTGCGTGAGGACGACCGGCAACGTCTGTTTCTCCGGGGTCTTGAGCAGGACGAGCGCGAAGAAGAATTCGTTCCACGCGGTGATGAAGGCGAACAGGATCGTGGCCACGATGCCGGGCGCGAGCAGCGGCGCGGTGATCGAGACGAGCGTACGCAGCTTGCCCGCGCCGTCGACCGCCGCCGCCTCCTCCAACTCGGTGGGTACGGCGCGCACATAGCCCACCAGCATCCACAGCGCGAAGGGCAGCGCCCACACCACGTACACCATGATCAGGCCCGGCAGGGAGTTGATCTGGCCGAGGTTCTTCAGGACGAGGAAGAGCGGGATGATCACCAGGACGAAGGGGAACGCCTGGCTGACCACGACCCAGCCGGTGGCCGCCCGTGCCAGGAGCGTGCGGTGCCGCGCCATGACGTACGCCATCGGTGTCGCGATGGCGACGGCGATGAGTGCCGCGCAGACGGCCGCGATCAGGGAGTTGCCGGCGGCGCGCAGGAGCGGCTGTTCGTCGAAGGCCTGGCGGAAGTTGGCGAAGGTCGGGTCCTTGGGAATCCAGGTGGGGTGCAGGCTGGCCAGTTCGCGCGGCGGTTTGAACGCCGTGGAGATCAGCCAGAGGAAGGGGAAGGCGAGGAAGACGAGGTAGCCGAGGAGCGCGAGGTACTGTCCGGCGCGCGCGGGTTTGCTGGTGCGTGTGGTGCGTGTGGTGCTCACTTCTCGTCGTCTCCCTTCAGGCGGCCCACGAGGTAGAACGCGAGGATCACCGAGATCACCGCGACCATCACGCAGCCCATCGCCGCCGCGTAGCCGAACTGGCCGTAGCGGAACGCCTCTTCGTAGGCGAAGAGCATGGGCAGGCGGGTGCGGCCGCCGGGGCCGCCGTTCGTCAGGACGTAGACGAGGGCGAAGCTGTTGAAGTTCCAGATGAAGTTGAGCGCTGTGATGGCGAGGGCGACCGGCTTCAGCGCGGGCCAGGTGACCGTGCGGAAGCGGCGCCAGGCGCCCGCGCCGTCCATCTCGGCCGCCTCGTGCAGTTCCCGCGGGGTGTTCTGCAGTCCGGCGAGCAGCGCCACGGTGGTCTGCGGCATGCCCGCCCAGATGCCCACGACGATCACGGCGGGCAGTGCGGTGCCGAGGCCCGTGAGCCAGTCGCGGCCGTCGCCGAAGCCGAGGTTGCCCAGGGTCTCGTTCAGGACACCCGCGTCCGGGTTGTAGACCAGGCGCCACATGATGCCGACGACCACTTCGGGCATCGCCCAGGGGATGATCGCGAGCGAGCGCGCCAGCCAGCGGAAGCGCAGATTCTGGTTGAGCAGGAGGGCGAGCCCGAGCGCGAGGAGGAACTGCGGCACGGTCACGCCGACCGCCCACAGCAGGCCGATGCGGAACGAGTCCCAGAACAGGGTGTCGTGCAGCAGGTCCTGGAAGTTGAGGAGGCCGATCCACTCGGTGGGCTCGGTGCGGCCCGACTGGGAGTCGGTGAACGCGAGCGTGATGCCGTAGAGGAGCGGGCCCACGCTGAGGATCAGGATCGGGATCAGCGCGGGCAGGACCAGGAACCAGGCGCCGTGGTCCGCGCCTCTGCGGGCGGACGCGCCTTGCGCTGACCGCTTCTTCGCGGTCGCCAATGTCACGGAATCGGCTCCTTTGGGCGGCTCATCGGGGTTTGGCCGCCCACGCGGCCCCCGTCATCGTGCTGATGGGATCTTGATACGTCAAGCAGCTACGCAGGCCTCGCAGCCGCTTGGCCAGTACGAATGGGAGACTGTGCCGGCGAACGTGGCGAACGGCTGCGAACGGTGCGGGAGGCAACGGATGGACGAGGCGCGGGCACGGGACGTACTGGACGCCGCGGGTCTGGAGCGGGACGCGGCGCTGCTCGCGCTGGGCGAGAACGCGGTGTTCGGCGGTGGCGGGACGGTGGTCAAGGTCGGACGTGCGGCGCCCGAGCTTCTGGACCGTGCGCGGCGGGAGTTGCGGGTCGCGCGGTGGCTCGAGGAGTCAGGGGTGCCCGCGGTGCGGGCTGCCGAGGGTGAACCCCGCCTCGTGGACGGGCATCCGGTGACGGTGTGGCACCGCCTTCCGGAGGCCGTGCGCCCTGCCGAGCCGCGTGACCTGGCCGCACTGCTGCGGCTCGTGCACGCGCTGCCCGCGCCCGGGTTCGAGCTGCCCAGGCGTGAGCTCCTCGGCGGGGTCGAGCGCTGGCTGCGCCTTGCCGGTGACGCGATCGACGTCGAGGACGCGGACTATCTGCGGGAGCGCAGGGACGGGTTCGAGGCCGCGGCGTCGGCGCTCACCCCTCGTCTTGCTCCTGGCCCCATCCACGGTGACGCCCTCCCCCGCAACGTCCTTGTGGGCGTGGACGGTCCGGTCCTGGTGGACCTGGAGACCTTCTCCTCCGATCTGCGCGAACACGACCTCGTCGTCATGGCGCTCTCGCGGGACCGCTACGGGTTGCCCGCCGACGCGTACGACGGGTTCGTCGACGAGTACGGCTGGGACGTGCGGGAGTGGGAGGGGTGCGCGGTGCTCCGGGGCGCCCGGGAGACGGCCAGCTGCGCGTGGGTCGCGCAGCATGCGCCCACCAACCCCAAAGCCCTGGCCGAGTTCCGCCGTCGGGTGGCATCGCTCCGGAACGGTGACCCGAGTGTGCGGTGGTACCCCTTCTGAGAGCGGTGGCACCCCTTCCGAGATCTGAGCGAGGTCAGACCCCGGACGCGCTGAACTCCTCCCGAAGGGGCCACGTGCCGTCCACCACGGCGTCCGTCTCGCCCTTCTTCCGCAGGAACTTCTGGAAGTCCGCCGCCCACTGCGCATACCAGTCGATCTGGCGCCGGTGCAGCTCCGCCTGGCCGAACGCGGCCAGCTTGGGATGGCGGTCGGCTATGGCGGTGGCCAGACGGGCCGCGGCCAGGGCGTCCGACGTGGCGTCGTGCGCCGACTCCAGGAGCACGCCGTACTCGGTGCAGACCGCTTCGAGGTTCCGCTTGCCCTTGCGGTAGCGCTCGACGGAGCGGTCGATCACGTACGGATCGATGACCGGGGCCGGTTCGGCGCCGCCCAGGCGCTCGCGCAGGGACGGCAGGCCGTGCCTGTGCAGCTCGGCGGAGAGCAGCGTCAGGTCGAAGGTGGCGTTGTAGGCGACGACCGGGACGCCTGTCTGCCAGTACGAGACGAGCACGGCGGCTATCGCGTCGGCGACCTCCGCGGCCGGTCTGCCGTGCGCCGCCGCCCGTTCGGTCGAGATGCCGTGCACCGCCACGGCCTCCGCCGGGATCTCGACCCCCGGGTCGGCGAGCCATTCCTTGCGGCCCAGCGTCTCGCCGGCCCTGACCTCGATCACGGCGCCCGTGACGATGCGCGCCTCGCGCGGGTCCGTCCCGGTCGTCTCCAGGTCGAAACCGATCAGCAGCTCCCGGTGCCAGCCCATGGCCGCCCCCCTTCTCTGTGGTGCTTTCCCCCATTGACCACCACGATCCCACGCGCCACTGACAATCCGAGGCGCGCATTCCGCTTGCCGCCCAGAACCGGCTCGGACGACCCGGCTCGGACGGCCTGGCTCAGGCGACCCGGCTCAGGACACCGGCCGCGAGTCCGCCCACGCCAGTTCGAACTCCTCCCGATATGTCTCGAAGAGTCCGCTCTCGTCCGGCTCGTCCGCCTTCACCACCCGGCGGCCGCCGCGCAGCACGAGCACCGGCGCCTCCATCCCGCGCGTCCTGCGCAGATACGACTGGACGACCGCGATGCCGTCCGCGCCGTCCCCGTCGACCAGATACGCGGTGAAGCGCGGCGTCTCGTCGAAGACCTGGATCTCGAAGGCGCCCGGGTCACGCAGGCGGGCCCGCACCCGGCGCATGTGCAGGATGTTCATCTCGACGCTGCGGCTCAGCTCACCCCGCTTCAGGCCCAGTTCACGCTCCCTGCGCTTGACCGCGCTGCTCGCCGGGTTGAGGAAGAGCAGCCGCACCCGGCAGCCGGACTCCGCGAGGCGGACCAGGCGGCGTCCGGAGAAGTTCTGGACCAGGAGGTTCAGGCCTATCCCGATCGCGTCGAGGCGACGGGCGCCCCCGAAGATGTCCTCGGCAGGGAACTGCCGAAGCAGCCGCACCCGGTCCGAGTGGACGCCCACCACGTCGGCGTACCGGTCGCCGACCAGGGACTCGACGGCGTCGACGGGCAACCGGCGTGCGGACGGTGTGTCGGTGCCCGTGCCGAGTATGTCCAGGAGCTTCGCCGACGCGCGCTCCGCCTGGGCGAGCACCGCGGTGGACAGGGCACGGTTGCGCGATACGACGTTCCGGGTCACTTCCAGTTCGTCCAGGGCGAGTTCGACGTCCCTGCGGTCGTCGAAGTACGGCTCGAAGCACGGCCAGTGCTGCACCATCAGCTCGCGCAGCTGGGGCAGCGTGAGGAAGCTCAGGACGTTGTCGTCCGCCGGGTCGAGCAAGTAGCCCTTGCGGCGACTCACTTCGCGTACGGCGACGGCCCGCTGCACCCACTCCTGCCCGGCGGGTCCGGCGGCGGCGACCACCCAGTCGTCGGCGTGGACCGGTTCGTAGATGGGGCGCAGAACAGCGGCCACGACCGCGCGCAGCCGCTGCTCCACGAGATTCAGCCAGATGTAGGCCCGCCCGGCGCGCTGGGCGCGTGTGCGCACCTCGCGCCAGGCTTCGGCGCCCCAGTCCAGTTCGGGTCCGATCTGAGACCCCATCTCCATCGGCCGCGCCAGGGACACCGCTCCGGGCGGGCCGTCCGCGGAACTCCCCTCGTGACCCTCGTCACCAGGGGGCAGTTCCCGCCCTCCCGAGCTCACCCAGCGCACCCCTTCCGCTCCCCCGAGCACTCCCCCGTTCAACGATCAAGGAAGGGTACTCCGGGAGCGGCGGGCGGTGCAGCCGGATGGCAAGGGTCAATTATCAACGACCCAGCGGCGGCTGGCCGTTCTGGCCGGCGAGGTCCTGAGGAGTGAGCGGGCTCATAGCGGTGACGTCGCGCGCGGCCAGCGAGAAGCCCTGCCAGTGGACCGGCATCGGCTGCTGGTCCTCGTCACGGGCGATGTGGTGGTAGCCGATGTTGACCCAGGCGATCGGGTGCTTGAGGGTCTGGCCGTTGGCCCACTTGTCGACGCTGGTCGGTGCGCCGTCGGGGCACCCTATGTTGTTGCTCGCGTACTGCTCGCACTTCTTGTACTCGGTGAAGTACACGTCGTGCTTGGTGAAGGGGCGTCCCGCGTGCTTGGTGCTGGCCCCGGGCACGAACTCGTACGAACGGGGGTGGCCGTCCTTGTTCTTGCCGGCCCCGCTGACCATGCGCCACCAGCGCATGTCCTTGCGGTCGCCGGCGAGCTCCTTGGTGACCTTGGTGCGGGTGGTCTTCGTGGTGGGGCTGCCCTGTCCGGCGGGCGCGGTGACCTTGGAGTCGTACTGCTCGACCTTGGCCTTCGGGGAGCCGTCGAGGCCGAAGTTGAGCCGCCAGAAGACGTTGTGGGCGTGGCTCTCGGCCTTGGCCTGATCACCCTTGCCGATGGGCCAGCCGCGGCTGTCGCCGCCGTCGTAGTCGTACGGCGAGAGGCTGCCGGTCGCGCCGACCTGGGAGGTGATGGTGCCGTCCGACGAGAACCGCCACTCGGTGATGTACTCGTACCAGGAGGCCTTGTTCACGGTGTAGACGAGCAGGTCCTTGCCCTGGCCGCTGTAGACCTTGCCGTTGCCGCCGGTGCTCGCGTCGTCGTTGAGGCGGTACGCGTGCCCACGCGCGCGCGTGGTGGTGCAAAGGCCCTTCACGTTGCCCCGCTGCGGGACCTTCACCGTCTTGATGGTGCCGCCGGGGCACTCGCCGGGGTTCAGGTTCTGCAGGGCCTGGCCGAAGTCGGTGCCGGTGACGTCGTCGTACTCGGCCTCGCCGTCGTCGTAGGGGACGTGGACCTGCGCGAGCCGGGCGCTGGTCAGGACGGGTATCGGCTTCGCCTCGTCCTTGGGCTGGTAGCTGATCTTGTCGAGGATCAGGCCGGAAAGGCTGTTGTAGTGCCAGCACATGCGCCAGGTCGTGCCGCCGTCGACGGTCTGCTCGATCTTGTAGGCGTCACTGCAGTCGGCCGCCGCCGCGGGGGCGCTCGGCGCCTGGGGTGCGGCCGATGCGGGCGAGGCGACGGTGACGGCGCCGCCGATCAGCGCGGAGACCGCGAGGGCCATGGTGGCCCGTTTGCGGGCGCGCGAAAGTCTGTTGACGTGCATTGCGGTGTGAACTCCCTCGTACGAGGAGAAGCAGAAGTGTGGTGTCGTGCGCGAGCGGCTGGAATCAGCCGAGGCGGCCCACGGAACGGGTGCTCAGGTCGACGACGAGGGACCGGGTGTCGATCCACGGACCGTTCTTGACCTTGGTGACGACCTGGAGGCACCGGTGCTTGCCGCACTCGGTGAGGTCGGACGGCACGCGCTCGACGGTCTCCTTGCGGAAGACCATGCCGCTCAGCTGCAACTGCCCCGGACCGGCGAGCTCCTTGCCCGTGGCGTGCTTGAAGTCCTGCTTCAGGCCCTTGCCGAGCGGGTCGGCGATCAGCAGCTTCGCGCCCTCGGCGAGCTCTTCCTGGCTGGGCGGCGGCTGGACGTTCTGTGCGGTGTTCGTGTCCTCCACCTTGCCGGTCTCCACGTTGACCGTCTTGGTGATGACCGCGTCCTTCTTGTAGTCGTAGTAGACGACTTCCGCGCTGCGCGGGGCCGTGGCACCGGCGTCGCTCGGATCCGGCTCACTGAGGTTCGTCGAAAGGAGCTGCGGTCCGCGGTCTCCTTCGACGTCCCTGGCGCTGGAGCGCATGCCGCCCGTCACCGAGGCCTTCTCGGCGCGCTCGATCTCCGCGTCGGTCAGCGGGTCGCTGCCTATGCCCTTCTCGCCCTCGTCGGGCGCGGCCTCGACGACGCCGTCCTTCGCGATCGCGTTCGGCTGCGCGGCCGCCGCGTTGGCCTGGCTGTCCCCCGACTCGCCCGCCCCCGGCAGTGTGACGCCCACCAGCACGGCGGTGGCAGCCGTCACGACTGCCGCGCCCGCCATCACCTTCCCCAGGTGGCGTCTGACTAGCTCTCTCACTTACTCCCCTTTTCCCCCACGAGCCCCAAGAAGGGGCATACCGAGTATGTGGTCGGTCGGTTAGACGGGTTCAACTCCCGCGTGGTTGCCCCACTTTCGGGGAGACTCTGACCAAAGTGACCCCGGGCCGAGGGGGCGGTAGTGGAAGAGTCGTATGCATGCAGGTGTGGCCAGGGCAGGCGTATCCACTCGGTGCCACGTACGACGGCGCCGGCACGAACTTCGCGGTCTTCTCCGAGGCCGCCGACCGCATAGAGCTCTGTTTGTTGCACGACGACGGCTCGGAGACAGCCGTCGAGCTGCGTGAGTCCGACGCGTTCGTGCTCCACGCGTATCTGCCCGGCGTGATGCCCGGCCAGCGGTACGGCTTCCGTGTGCACGGCCCGTACGAACCCGCGCGGGGGCACCGCTGCAACTCGGCGAAGCTGCTCCTCGATCCGTACGCCCGCGCGGTCAGCGGCCGGATCGACTGGGGCGAGGAGGTGTACGGCTACCGCTTCGGCGCCCCGGACAAGCGCAACGACATGGACTCGGCGCCGCACATGATGACGTCCGTGGTGGTCAATCCGTACTTCGACTGGGGCGACGACCGGCCGCCGCGCACCCCGTACAACGAAACCGTGCTCTACGAGGCCCATGTGAAGGGCCTGACCATGCTGCACCCGGATCTTCCCGATGAGCTGCGCGGGTCGTACGCGGCGCTCGCGCATCCCGCGGTCATCGATCACCTGGTGCAGCTGGGGGTGACGGCCCTGGAGCTGATGCCGGTGCACCAGTTCGTGAACGATCACCGCCTGGTCGACATGGGCCTGAACAACTACTGGGGCTACAACACGATCGGCTTCTTCGCGCCCCACAACGCGTACGCCTCCTGGGGCGACCGGGGCGAGCAGGTCCTGGAGTTCAAGCAGGCGGTGAAGGCGCTGCACGAGGCGGGCATCGAGGTGATCCTCGACGTCGTCTACAACCACACGGCCGAGGGCAACCACCTGGGCCCGACGCTCTCCTACAAGGGTCTGGACAACGCCTCGTACTACCGCCTGACGGACGATCCCCGCTACTACATGGACACCACGGGGACCGGCAACTCGCTCCTGATGCGGTCGCCCCACGTACTCCAAATGATCATGGATTCGCTGCGGCACTGGGTCACCGACATGCACGTGGACGGCTTCCGCTTCGATCTCGCGGCCACGCTCGCCCGGCAGTTCCACGAGGTGGACCGTCTGTCGTCGTTCTTCGACCTCGTGCAGCAGGACCCGGTCGTCAGCCAGGTGAAGCTGATCGCCGAACCCTGGGACGTAGGCGAGGGCGGCTATCAAGTGGGCAACTTCCCGCCGCTGTGGACCGAGTGGAACGGCATGTACCGCGACACGGTGCGCGACATGTGGCGCGGCGAGCCGCGCACGCTCGCGGAGTTCGCGTCACGGCTCACCGGCTCGTCCGACCTCTACCAGGACGACGGGCGGCGCCCCTTGGCGTCGATCAACTTCACCACCTGCCACGACGGTTTCACGCTGCACGACCTCGTCTCGTACAACGAGAAGCGCAACGAGGACAACGGCGAGGACAACCAGGACGGCGAGAGCCACAACCGCTCCTGGAACTGCGGCGCCGAGGGCGAGACGGACGACCCGGACGTCCTGGAGCTGCGCGAGCGGCAGATGCGCAACTTCATCGCGACGCTGATGCTCTCGCAGGGCGTCCCGATGCTCAGCCACGGCGACGAGTTCGCCCGGACGCAGGGCGGCAACAACAACGCCTACTGCCAGGACAACGAGATCGCGTGGGTGCGCTGGCCGCAGGGCGAGAGCACCCAGCTGGAGTTCACGCGCGCGATGGCGTGGCTGCGGCGCGACCACCCCGTGTTCCGCAGGAGGCGGTTCTTCCACGGCCGCCCGGTCGAGGGCACGCACGACGAGCTGTCCGACATCGCGTGGTTCACGCCGGAGGGCGATGAGATGACGCAGGAGGACTGGGACGCGTCGCAGGCACGGGCGCTGACGGTGTTCCTGAACGGCAACGCGATCTCCGAGCCGGGTACGCGCGGCGAGCGGATCTCCGACGACTCGTTCCTGATGATGTTCAACGCGTCGGACCGGCCACTGGAGTTCGTCGTCCCGGTCAATCACGGCCGCCAGTGGCAGGTGGTCGTGGACACCTCACGGCCGGAGGGGGTGCCGCCGGACACGGGACCGAAGGCGCGGGCCGGTGAGCGCCTGACGCTCGCCGACCGGAGCCTCACTGTCCTGCAGCGGCCCGCGTGACCCGAGGCCTGCTCTCTGCCTGGGGGCGGGCCACCAGCGCCACGAGGAACGCTACGGCGGCGGCCGCGCTGCCGAGCGCGAACGCCGCTCCGGGGCCGTGGGACTCGGCCAGGCGGCCCGCCACGGCGAGCGTGACCGCCTGGCCGCCGACGAAGGCACTCGCCGCCCACGTCATCCCCTCGGCGAGACGCCGCGGCGGGCAGGAGCGCTCGGTGAGCGCGAAGCCGGTGATCAGGTTCGGGGCGAAGATCGCGCCGAAGACGGTCACCACGAGGTACAGACCCGTCATGCTGTCCGTCCACACCAGCGGCAGCGAGAGCAGCGCCGCGGCGGCCGTCGCCACGCGCCAGCGCGCGTACAGGCCGAAGCGCTCGGGCAGCGCGGCCATGGAGAGCCCCACGACGGCGCTCATGACGCCCATGGCGGCGTAGACGAGACCCGCCTGGCCTGGCCGGCCCAACTCCTCGGTGAGGGCCGTGATGCCCGCTCCACAGGCGCCGAGCAGGACACCGACGAAGACGAGCCCGACGCGTACGACGACGACCTGGCGCGGGAGGCGTTGCCGGCCGCCACGCGCGCGTGGTGGCTGCCCCGTCGCCTGGGCCGTCCGGCCCGTGGGGTGCAGCGCGAAGCCGGAGCCGCAGACGGCGACCAGCAGGGCGGCAGCGCCGAACGCGTACGCGGGGTGGCCCGCCACGGCGGCGAGGCCCACCAGGGCGGGGCCGAGCACGAAGGACAGCTCGTCCATGGTGCTCTCCAGGGACAGCACGGTGTTGACCAGACGGTCGTCACCACCCGCCCGGCGGACCAGCGGGACGGCGCGTGCGCGGGCCAGCGGGCCGATCCCCGGGATGCTCGCGCCCGCGAGCACGGCGAGGGCGACGAGCACGGGCGTGGGCAGCTCCAGGAGGGCGCCGAGCGTGTAGACCGCGATCGCGACGGCGTTGAGCAGCGAGAATCCGAGGACGACGGCGCGCTGGCCCCGCCGGTCGGCGAGGCGGCCGACGAGCGGGCCCATGGTCACCTGGCCGAGCGCGAGCGCGCAGGCGACCACGCCGCCCGTGGCGAGCGATCCGCTGGTCTCGGTGACCAGCAGGACACTGCCGAACTGGATCATGGCCACAGGGAGCCTGCCGAGGAACGAGATCGCCGGAAGGAGCGCTCCGGTGTGCCCGATCACTTCCCGGTAGGTGGCCAGGAGGCCTTGCGCGCCCCGGCCCTCCCGGTTCTCCCGGTCGTCCCGTGGCCCGTCCTGCGCGACCTGTACTTTTGCAGCCATCGTCCGAAGCTAGCGACACCCTGACGGCCAGAAGCATGAGTCGATGGCACGAAAGCCCGCCAGGCGGGTACGTACGTTCGCATGACGCCTGAGCGCTCAGAGCCCGCGGTCCCGCCGCCGCCCACCGCCACGTACCGGCTGCAGCTCCAGCCGGAGTTCCCCTTCGAGGCCGCCGAAGCGGCCGTCCCGTACCTGGCATCGCTGGGGGTCTCGCATCTGCACCTGTCGCCCGTGCTTGAGGCCGTTCCGGGGTCCACGCACGGCTACGACGTCGTGGACCACGCGCGCGTGCGTGACGAACTCGGCGGCGAGGAGGGGCTGCGGTCCCTCTCCCGCACCGCGCGGGCGCACGGGCTCGGCCTCGTCGTGGACATCGTGCCGAACCACATGGCTGCTGTCCCGCGCCACAACCGCGCCCTCTGGGAGGTCCTGCGGGAGGGGCCCACATCGCCGTACGCGCGCTGGTTCGACATCGACTGGGACGCGGGCGACGGGCGTGTGCTGCTTCCGGTGCTCGGGCGCGGGGTCGGGGACGAGCTGGAGCGGCTGCGGGTGGACGGCGACGTGCTGCGCTACCACGAACACGAGTTCCCCTTGCGCGAAGGCACCGGTGAGCTGCCGTTGCCGCGTCTCCTGGACGCACAGTGGTACCGGCTCGCTTGGTGGCGTCTTGCCCGTACAGAGCTCAACTACCGGCGCTTCTTCACCATTTCGGACCTCATCGGGGTGCGCGTCGAGGACCCCGATGTGTTCGACGCGACCCACGCGAAGATCCTCGAACTGCTGCGGGACGGCGTCGTGGAGGGGCTGCGGATCGACCATCCCGACGGCCTCGCGGATCCGGGGGCGTACCTCCAGCGGCTCCAGGAGGCCACGCGCGGGCGCTGGACGGTCGTCGAGAAGATCCTCGCCGACGGGGAGCAGCTGCCCGCCGCGTGGCCCGTCGCGGGCACCACCGGATACGACGCGCTGCGCCACCTCGACGGCCTCTTCACGGACCCGGCGGGGGCCGGTGAGCTCCTCGGCCAGTACCGGAGGTTCACGGCGCCCGCGGTGGACCGGGGCGGCGACTGGGGGGCGACGGTGCGGCGCGCCGCGTACAAGGTGCTCACCCATGAGCTGGCCGCCGAGACCGACCGCCTCACGCGCGAGGCGACCGCGCTCTGCGCCGCGGACCCCGCGCTGCGCGACCACGCGCCGTGGGCCCTGCGCACCGCGCTCCTGGAGCTGCTCGTGCGGCTTCCCGTCTACCGGCCGTACGTCTCCGGGGGCGCCGAACCGGCTTCGGTGCTCACGGTGGGGGCCGCCGAGGAGGCGAAGGCGGCCTTCGCTGTGCGGGAGGAGGCCGAGGCGGTCGATGTCGTACGGGACCTGGTCCTCGGCCGTCTCGGGTCCGGGCCCGCGGTGGACGGCTTCCGCGCGCGGTTCGCGCAGACCTCGTCGGCGCTGCGGGCCAAGGCGGTCGAGGACACGGCGTTCTACCGGCACGCGCCGCTCCTGTCGGCGGCCGAGGTGGGCGGCACTCCCGAGCGCCCCGCGGTCTCCCCCGAGGCCTTTCACGCCTACTGCGCGCGCGTGCAGCGCGACTGGCCCTACGCGGGGACGGTGCTCACCACGCACGACACGAAGCGCAGCGCCGATGTACGGGCGGGCATCTCCGTCCTCACGCAGTGCCCGGAGCGGTGGGCCGACCTCCTGGTCGACGTGACGGAGCAGACCGCGCGTGTGGGCGGCACCAGCGCGCCGGATCCCCAACTGGCGTGGGCGGCCTGGCAGACGGCCGTCGGCTTCGGCTTCCCCTACGACGAACGGCTGCAGATGGCCCTGCTCAAGCACGTGCGCGAGGCGGGCCTGCACACAAGCTGGACCGAGCCGAACGAGCCGTACGAGAAGGCCGTGACGGCGTTCGTGGAGGCGGGCCCCTGCGGCCCGCCGCTCTACACCGTGGCGGAGTTCGCGAGCAGCCTGCGGCCCCATGTGCGAGCGAACGTCCTCGGGGCCACGCTGCTCCAGCTGACGATGCCCGGGGTACCCGACCTCTACCAGGGCACGGAGGGCGAGTACCGGGCCCTGGTGGACCCGGACAACCGGCGGCCCGTGCGGTTCCAGCCGCACGTCCTTGAGTACCTGGAGCAGCACCGTGACCGCTGGGACCTCTCCGAGGAGAAGCTGGCCCTGACGGCGACCGCGCTGCGGCTGCGCAGACGGCGCCCGGAGCTGTTCGGCGGCGCGGCGACGTACGAGCCGCTGGCTGCGCGTGGGCCGAGCGCGGCGCACTGCGTGGCCTTCACGCGCTCCGGAGAGGTGATCGCGGCGGCCACCCGGCTCTCCTCGCGCCTGGCGGAGGCGGGCGGCTGGCGCTCTACGGAACTGGAGCTTCCGGAAGGGCGGTGGGCTGATCTGCTCACCCGGGGGCGGGAGTTCACGGGGCACGCACGCGTGGAGGAGCTTTTCGGGGAGCTGCCGGTGGTGCTTCTTGAGCGGGTGCCGACGGGTCCGGAGCAGGTCTCAGGAGGGGCGGACGAGTAGCAGGCGTGGCGCCCGCGCCATGAGGCCCCGGGGCGCGGGCCTGAAGCCGGGGGCCCAGCGCAGGCCCGGCATGGCGTCGAGCAGGGCCCGCAGACCGCACTCGGCGGTGAGCGCGGCCAGGGCGGCGGCCGGCCAGAAGCGCTGCCCCGCGCCGAACGCCAGGTGCGCCGGGTCCGCCGGGTGTGCCGGATCCGCGCGGAAGATGTCGTAGCGGTCGGGATCGGCGAAACGGAACGGGTCGCGTCCCGCGGAGCCGACGAGGCAGGCCACGACGGCTCCGGCGGGCAGCGTGGTGCCGCCCAGGGCGATCGGCGCGGTCGCGCGGCGCAGCACGACGGGGGCGGGCGGATCACGGCGCAGGGACTCCGCCCAGGCGCCGGGTATCAGCTCCGGACGGGCGGCCACGAGGTCCAACTGGGCGGGGTGGTCGAGGAGGTTGGCCAGGAAGGAGGCCAGGGCGTGGGCGGCGGCCTCACCGCCACCGGTGAGGAGTGTCCCGGCAAGACCGGTGACGGTGTCGTCGCGGAGCGCCTGCCCGTCCACCCGGGCGCCGCACAGCACGGAGAGCAGGTCGGTGCCGGGGTGAGCGCGCCGCCTCGCGAGATGGGGGCGCAGCACCGCGGCCAGCTCGGGGTGGGTGCCGCCGGGATGCGCCGGAGCCGTACGGCACCACTCCTGTACCCGCGCGGCGTCCTCCCAGGGCAGCCCGAGCGCGGCGACGGCGGCGGCCGCGGGCAGCCAGGCACTGAACTCGGCGACGAGGTCGACCTCGCGCCGCCCGGCTATGCGCCGCGCGAGGACGAAGGCGGTGCGCTCGGCTGCGGCCCGCAGCGCGGGCTCCAGAAGCCCCTGGCAGGCCGGGCTCGGACCGGCCCCCGCCGCGCCGAGCCGGGCGTCGACGAGCGCGGCCCGCACATCCGCGTACCGGCTGAGCAGCCAGGCCCCGAGAAGTTCGTCGCGGACGAGGGGGAAGCCTTCGCGGAGAGTGCGATAGAGCGGATACGGATCACGCTCCACGCCGGGGTCCAGAAGGCTGGGCATCTCAGCCCGTCCGGCGTTCGAGGACGAGCTCGGCGGAGCCGGTGACGGACGGTGCCCACGAGGGGCCGAGCTCGACGACACGGTTCTCGAGGGCACGGATTCAGAGCATCACCGAAGGCCCGTTCACGCAGTCCCCATACGCCCATTCGGGTGATGCTGTCGGACAAGGCCGACGTGGGGTGACATCCCTTGGGTCGCACGCTTGACACGTGCCCGACCGCGTGGCGTACTGCGGATTGCGTCAGCGGACAAGACGGGGGTGAGTCAACTGGCGGAGCAGCGCTATCCCAATGTGGCCGAACTCGTGCTGTCCGCAAGAGAGTTGGCCGCCCACCGCCCCGACCTCAGCACCCTGCGCCAGGTGGGCGCCTCGCGCGCGGGAAGGCCTCTCCACCTGCTGTCCGTCGGCCGCTCCCCGCGTGCCGTCCTGGTCGTCGCCGGCGCGCACTCGAACGAACCGAACGGCGGCTCGACGCTGCTCCACCTCGCGGAACGGACCCTGCGGGACGAGGCCCTGCGCGCCGACACCTCCTGGCACTTCCTCCTGTGCGCCGACCCGGACGGCGCGAACCTGCACCGCACGCCCGCCCCGCGCACCCTTTTCGACTACCACCGGCACTTCTTCCGGCCGGCGGGACCCGAGCAGCCGGAGTGGTCCCCCTCCGTACTGCCACCCGATCGGCTCCCTCCGGAGACGCGCGCCCTGACCGGCGTCATCGACGAACTGCGGCCCTACTTGCAGGTGTCGCTGCACGGGACCGATCTCGGTGGCAGCTGGGTGCAGTTGACGCGGGACATCCCAGGGCTCGCGGAGCCGTTCGCCAAGTCCGCCGCGGAGCTGCACATACCGGTGGAGGCGGGGGCTTCGGACGCCGCGGGCTGGCCGGTGTCGGGGCCGGGGGTCCATGTGCTGCCGGGCCCCGGTTCGGCGGCCGCCTATCCGAGCCTCCCCGAGGACGCCCGGCACACCACCTGGCACCACGCCCACCGGTACGGCGGCCTGACCGCCATCGTCGAGGTCCCCATGTGGGCGAGCGACCTCGTGGACGACGCGGCCGTCCATCCCTCCCCGGTGCTCGCGCTGCGCGGCTTCTCACGGCGGCTGCGGCACGACGCGCGCCTGGTCGAGGACATCCTCAGCGAGGCGCTGCCGCGGCTCCCGGAGGCGCGGGGGCCGCTGCTGCGCGCGGCACGCTGGGCGCTCGACCTGGTGCCGGGCCTCGCCGACGACTGGGCCCGGCTGCCGCCCGCGGGGACGTCGATGGCGTACATCGGCAGCGTCGACGCCTTCGGGCGCCGCCTTCCGCTGCGGGCCGCCGCGATGCTGCTGCGGGTCCTCGCCACGGCGGGCGACCCGGCGGCGCCCCGCCTCGAACGGCTCGTCATGCACTGGAGCGACGCGTTCGCCGAGCGGTTCAGGGCGCGCTGAGTGCCGCTGGAGGACCAGGTCGAGCACCAGTCACGGACGACGGTCGCGGCGGCCCGCCACGCGCGCGTGGCGGGCGACTGACCCCACGCACAGCACGCGCCTGGCCCCGCAAGGGCTTCACGAAGCCGAGAGCCGGAAGCCCATCTTCCCGAAGCTGACCTGATCGCCGTCCTGGACGACCGCCGCGCCGATCACCCTGCGGCCGTTCACGGCCGTGCCGTTGGTCGACCCGAGGTCACGCAGCACCCACATGCCGCCCTGCCTGCTCAGCTCCGCGTGGACCCGGGAGACGGTCTCGTGGCTGAGCCTGAGCCCGTTCGCCGGGTCGCGGCCGATCCGCAGCGGATACGGGTTCGTCGGCACCGGCAGAAGCAGCTTCGGCAGCTTCTCGGCCTGCCAGGCCCTGCGCAGCCGGACCGTGAACCCGGAGACCGCCCCGACCGTGCCGAACACCGCACGCGAGAGACGTCCCTCGGTCCGCAGATCGGCGGTGAGCGCGGCGAGTTCGTCTGGCTGGCGGGCGGCGAGCGCCAGCTCCATGCGCCGCACGAACGTGTCGTGGGACAGCTTGCCGAGGGCAGCGCCCTCCCTGAGCACCTTCAGCGCCCTGTCGCGCTCGGCGTCGGTCAGCCGCGCGGGGTACGTGTGGATCTCAAAGGACGACGTCACCCTGGTGATTGTCGGTCAGCTCGGCCGGGGTGTCCAGAAAACGCGGAACGACCGCGAACCGATCACTTCTGCAGCACGATGGAACGGACGTCAGCGGATGTCGGAGAAGGGGGAACTGTCAGTGGAGTTCGAGGTGTGGGCCCCGGGGGCCGAACGCGTCGCCCTGCTGTGCGAGGGCGCCACGCGTGCGATGGAGCGCGCCGACGGCCGGGCCGGGTGGTGGACGGTGCGGGCGGAGGCCGCCGACGGGGCGCGGTACGGCTTCTCGCTCGACGAAGGGCCTGTGCTGCCCGATCCCCGCTCGCGACGCCAGCCGGACGGGCCCGACGGGCTCAGCGCCGTCGTCGACCACGACCGGTACGCGTGGCGGGCGCCCTGGGCGGGGCGCGGAGTGCGGGACGCGGTCCTGTACGAGCTGCACGTGGGGACGTACACACCGGACGGCACGCTCGACTCGGCGGCGGGGCGGCTCGGCCACCTGGCCGAGCTCGGCGTCACCCATGTGGAGCTGATGCCGCTCTGTCCGTTCCCGGGGCGGCACGGCTGGGGGTACGAGGGTGTCTCCCTGTGGGCCGTGCACGAGCCGTACGGCGGCCCCGATGCGCTGAAACGATTCGTCGACACCGCGCACGCGCACGGCATCGGAGTCGTCCTCGACGTGGTCCACAACCACCTCGGCCCGTCCGGCAACCATCTGCCCGCGTTCGGGCCCTACTTCACGGAGACCCACCAGACTCCGTGGGGCGCGGCGGTCAACCTCGACGCCCCCGGCTCGGACGAGGTGCGCGCGTATCTGATCGGCAGCGCGCTCGCCTGGCTGCGCGACTACCGCCTGGACGGTCTGCGCCTGGACGCGGTGCACGCGCTGCGGGACACGCGCGCGTGCCACTTCCTCGAAGAGCTCTCGGCGGCCGTGGACGAGCTGGCCGCCGAGCTCGGCAGGCCGCTCTCACTGATCGCCGAGTCCGACCAGGGCGATCCGCGCGTCGTCACCCCGCGCGCGGAGGGCGGTCTCGGCCTGCACGCGCAGTGGAACGACGACTTCCACCACGCGCTGCACTCCACGCTCACCGGTGAAGCACACGGCTACTACGAAGACTTCGCCCGCGCGCCCTTCGCCGCGCTCGCCAAGACGCTGACGGGCGGCTTCTTCCACGACGGCACGTACTCGACCTTCCGGGGGCGCCGGCACGGCCGTCCCGTGGACCGCGCCAGGACCCCCGCGTACCGCTTCCTCGGCTACACGCAGACCCACGACCAGATCGGCAACCGCGCGCAAGGAGACCGGCTCTCCGCCACGCTCTCCCCCGGCCTGCTCGCCTGCGCCGCCGCGCTCACCCTCACCGGGCCGTTCACGCCGATGCTGTTCATGGGCGAGGAGTGGGGCGCCGCGACGCCCTGGCAGTTCTTCACCGACCACACCGATCCGGAGCTCGCGGAGGCCGTACGCCGGGGCAGGCGCCGGGAGTTCGCGGCGCACGGCTGGGCCGAGGGAGACATTCCGGATCCGCAGGACCCGGCCACCAGGGACCGCTCCTGTCTCGACTGGGCCGAGCCCCTGACCGACCCCCACGCGCGCGTGCTGGCCTGGCACCGCGAGCTGATCGCCCTGCGCCGCAGCCGCGGCGACCTTCGCGACCCCGATCTGGCGTCGCTCCGGGTCGCGTACGACGAGGAGAGGCGCTGGTTCGCGGTCCGGCGCGGTGATCTGCGGATCGCGGTGAACATCGGCAAGGAGACGGTCGACATCCCGCTGGGCGGCCGTGGCGCGCGGGTGCTCGCGGCGTGGGAGCCGGTCACCGCGCCCGGCGCGGACGGGCTGCTGCGGCTGCCCGCCGAGTCGTGCGCGGTACTCGCGACACCGTGAGCGCTACGGTGCTCGCGACACCGTGAGCACTACGGGATGAGGCCTGCGGGGGCGGTCAGTTGACGATCGTCAGGTCACGTGGCGTGGAGTTGAGGCGCCGTACGCCGTCCTCGGTGACCGTCACTATGTCCTCGATGCGCACTCCGAAGCGGCCCGGCAGATAGATGCCGGGCTCCACGGAGAAGCACATGCCGGGCACGAGTGGCAGTTCCTCGCCCTCGATCATGTAGGGCGGCTCGTGGGTGGTGACGCCGATGCCGTGCCCGGTGCGGTGGATGAAGTGCTCGCCGTACCCCGCATCGGCGATCACCGCCCGCGCCGCCCTGTCGACGTCCTGGCAGGCGGCACCGGGCCGCACCGCGCGGCAGCCGGCCTCCTGTGCCTCGCGCACGACGTCGTGGACGCGCCGCTCCTCGGCGTCGGGCTCGCCCACGTGCACCGTGCGCGAGGTGTCCGAGCCGTAGCCGTGCAGCAGGCCGCCGAAGTCGAGGACGACCATGTCGCCGTCCACGATGACGCGACCGCCCGCCTCGTGGTGCGGGTTGGCGCCGTTCGGGCCCGAGCCGACGACGGTGAAGTCGACCTGGGAGTGCCCGAACCGCCGCAGCAGATCCGCGAGATCGGCGGCGATGTCGGTCTCCTTGCGGCCCGCGAAGGGAACCTTCTTGATCTCCTCGTACGCGGCGTCCGCCGCGGCTCCGGCCGCCGCGAGGCGTCCCAGCTCCGCGGAGTCCTTGACGGCGCGCAGCATGGGGAGCGCTTCGGTGAGGGACACGTAGGAGGTGTTCGGCAGCTCCTTCTGGAAGCCGAGGAGATGCATGGCCCAGGAGTTGTCGCTTATCCCGAAGCGGCCGTCGACGTCCAGGAGCGGCGCGGTCGCGGCGTAGGGGTCCTTGCCGTCGGTCCAGTCCCGCAGGGAGAGCGCGCTCGCGCCCGCCGCCAGTTCCGCGTCCGGGGCCTCCAGGGTGGGCACCACGAGCACCGGCTCCTGCCCTGCGGCGAGCACGAGGACGGTGAGGCGCTCGGTGGTGGCGGTCGGCCGGTAGCCGGTGAGCCAGACCATGTCGGGGCCCGGCGCGACGAGCAGCCCGGCGAGCCCCGCGTCCGCCGCGTCGGCCGCCGCGCGGTCCATGCGGGCCTTGTAGTCGTCGGCGGTAAAGGGCGCGGGGGTACCGGTCATGGGGGTGCCGGTCATGGGGGCCTCCAGGGCTGCTCGCTGCGGCGGGTACGGCGCTGTGCCGGTGGTGTGCCGTGGTGCCGATCCTGCCCCTGCCCTGGCGCGTGCGCGAGCCGATTTGCGGCGGCCCCGTCTCGTCACGCCATCCCACGCCATCTCACGTCATGCCGCCTCACGCTATGCACCTCACGTGACGAAGCCCGGCGTCACCGACAGGGACTGCCACCCTCCGCTCGCGTGGCGGACGGTCACCGTGACGTTCCTCCCCGGGTCGGCGGCGACGACGGCCGCCAGGGCCTTGGCCGAGGCGATGCGGGTCTTGCCGAAGGCGAGCAGTACGTCGCCGCGTACGAGACCGGCGGTGTGGCCGGGCCCCGGGCTGTGCACGCCGACGAGCAGGGCCCCGGCGCCTCCGGGGGCGTCGACCGCCTCCACGCCGAGCGTGGGTCGCGCGGCGGTCCGCTCCTCGCCCTCGCCCTTGCCGGGCTCCTTCCGCGGCGGTTTCGGCGGGGCGACGGGCTCCGGGCGGTCCCGCCCCTTGGAGTCACCCTGCGCCTGCGCCTGCTTCTGCGCCTGCGCTTGCTTCTGCTCCTGTTGCTGCGCCTGCTTCTGCATGTCGGCGAGCTTGCTCATCCCTATGACCGTGGCGCTGACGGTGCCGAGGCCCACCCCCGTCAGCACGAGGACGGCCGAGAAGAGCAGCCCGAAGAGCAGGGTGATCAGCCGCCGCCCGCGCCGCCGCGCGGCGTGCGGGCGGTGGCCGGATCCGGGCCGGGGTCCGGTCCCGGGTCCGGTCCCGGGTCCGGTCCCGGGTCCGGATCCGGGTCCGGATCTGTGGCCCGCGTCGGACGTCCGCCCGGCGCGGGCCTTCCGCCCGACACCTAGCCTCCGTGCGACACCGAATCTGCCGCCTCTGCCGAACTCGCCGCCTGAGCCGGGCTCCTGTCCGGGCATCGGCTTGGGACGCAACGCAGTCTGTTCCATGGCTCGCCTCCGGCCACAGAACTACCCGGCGTGACCCGGCGCGACGATTCACGAAAGAGTGACGTCCAGCCAGATACCGTGACCGCGTGAACACCGCCTCCGACATCACGTCCCTCTGGGAGCGGACGACCAGCGTCCAGATCACCGGAACACTGGGCGAGCCGGAGCTGCGGCACGATGTGAGCGACCCCAGCGAGCTCCGCGAGCTGTCCACGCTGCTGGCGATCAACCTGTCCGCCGACGCCTTCTGCTGCATGTGCTGGGGCGATCTGCGATTCCTGCTCAGCGATGCCCGTGGTCGGCATGTCGAGCAACTGACCCTGCACCTGGGCAGCACGGGCAGCGAGCTCGAATACGGCCAGGACGGCCAGTTTCCGCTGGTCCATGCCGAGGCCCTGCGGAACTGGCTGTCCGTCCGAGGACTCTGTCAGCCCTCGTGACCTCCCCCGTGGCCTGCCCCGCCATGGCCCCCGTGCCCCGCCCCGTGGTCGAACTTCAGAGCCTCCTTCGGCATGACCACGAAGGGGCGCATCATGCCCATGTCCTCGTGCTCCAGGAGGTGGCAGTGGTACATGAAGCGGCCGTACGCACCGTCGAACTTGCCCATCACGCGGAGCAGTTGACCGCCGGGGACCAGGAAGACGTCCTTCCAGCCCCGCTCGTTCGGGGCGAGGGGGATCTCCCTCTTCGGGTCGAAGGCGATCGGCGCCAATGTGCCGCCCACGGAGACGTCGAACCCTGACACGTCGTACGCGTCGCGGCCGAGGAGCTGGAAGTCGGCCAGGTGGATGTGCATGGGGTGGGTCACCGGTGGGTTCACCGCGAGGTTCAGGAAGCTCCACTGTTCGTGGCTGCCCTCGGCGATGGTGAAGCCGAGGCCGTCGTTGAAGGTGCGGGCGGTGCGGCCGTAGGTCTTGGTCTTTCCGTCCGCGCCCCGCAGCTGGACGACCCCCTCGGTCGGGACCCGGATGTCGCCCGCGTCCTTGATCTCGGTCATCTCCCAGATCTCCGGGTGTCCCCCGCCGCCCTTCGTGGCGGGCGGAGTCAGGACGATCAGGCGGTGACCGTGGTCGATGTCATGGCTCAGCGGGCGGAACGAGCCCGAGAGGATCTCCGGCAGCGAGAAGGGGTCATCGACCTCGGTGTCCCGCACGCGGAACTCCATGACCTCCGGATAGCGCACGTCGTTCGCCGGGTCCGGCACCCCGGGGGCCTGGCCGCGGCCCTTGTTCACCAGACGTACGCGCGTGCCCGCGAGGGCACGGAAGTCGATCAGGAGGTCCATCCGCTCGGCCGGGGCGACGGTGAGCGTGGGCAGTTCCTCGTCGAAGTCGACCGGCACGGGGCGCGGCAACAGGCCGCCGTCGCTGCCGATCTGGTGCATGACGCCCCGCACGGGGTTGTTGTCCTCGTCGACGAGGACGAGGTCGTAGATACGGGCGTTCGACGCGTTCACCAGGCGGAAGCGGTGCCAGGCCGCGTCGACGTCCGCGTACGGCCAGATGCGGCCGTTCACCGTGCTGTACGGGCCCGTGAAGGGCAGCGAGACCGGCTTGCCCGTCTCCGGGTTCTTCTCCTGGACGATCACGGTCTTGTGCAGCAGGCGGCCGTTCAGACGGCCGTCCTCGTCCGTGTCCAGGTTCCGGTCGGCGAGCAGCAGCGGGATCTCCCGCTCCCCGCAGGGGAGATGGAGCGCGTCCTCTTCGTCGTCCCGCACCAGATACGTGCCGTACAGCCCCGCCTGGACGTTCCAGCGGGTGATGTTCATGGCGTGGTCGTGATACCACCACTGCACCGCCTGGTGGTCGTTCGGGTACTCGGAGAGCTGCGCGTCGCCGAACCCCACCGCGTTGTCCGCCCACCCGTCGTTGCCCCCGCCGGTCTGCGCGCCGTGCAGGTGCGTCACCGACCAGGCCGGCAGCGCGGCCACGTCCTTGTTCGGCTCGACGCCCCCGCGCCCGGGCAGCGTGGCGGGGCTCGGGACGGCCCGCGGCACCTCGACGGAGGTGACGGGATACTCGGCGCCCTGCGGGATGCGGTTGGTCCACGCGATCCGGATGCGCCGTCCACGCCGCACCTCGATCGTCGGGCCCGGTACGCACCCGTCGTACCCCCACATCAACGTCGGCGGCAGCTGCGGGTGCAGTCGGATCCAGGCCGGGCGCAGCGCGATCTCGGTCTCCGCGGGCACGTCGGTCTCGTCGCGCACGTCGACGGAGTCGGGCCGCAGGACCGGCGGCACCGGCAACGGCGTGACGTACGGCGCTAACTCCCCCGCTGCCGACGCCGCGTCGACCTCGGAGGCCGAACCCGTCAGGCGGTCAGTGATGCGCTCAATGATGTCGGTCAAGATGAACACCCCCGTGTTGATCAGTCGCATCGATCAGTCACGCCAACCAGTCGCGTTGATCAATGCAAATGCAATGGCCCAGGCCTGGAGCCGAACGCCCCCTGTCCTGGTGCTGGTTGAGCGGCCTGGTCAGTGGCCGCCCTCTCACCTCAGAAGACTCCCGGCACCCCCGGCACAGTTCCCCGAATCTCCCATTCCGCAGTAAAAGTATCGGAAAGTGCATAGGGAATCGGGTAGTCCTGTTGTGGGTCTGCTGTCAGTGACCGCTGTTACTTTCGGAACATGACCGAACGTGCACTCCGTCTGCTGCGACAGGACCCGCGTCTGGCCGAGCTGGCCGCGTTCCCTTTCGCATTCGACCTGTCCCGCGCGGACCACGTCGAAGAGGTCCGCCTCGCGTCGGGCGGCCCGTTGGAACCGATCGCGGGGGACGATTCCGGAGGCACGTATTTCGTGTGCGGCGACGGTTCCGTGCTGTACGCCGATTCCGAGGGGTCCGCGGGAACCATCGGGGACAGCGTGGACGAAGCCCTGGAGATCCTCGTCGGACTGCCGGGCTGGCATGACTACGTAGGCCTGTCGCCGACCGACGGCGAGGCGCGGATACTCGCTGAGATCGCCGACACGGAGGGCGACTTCCGCGAGGACTGCGTGCCCGATCTCGACGAGCGCCGCACCGCGCTGCGGGGCGCGCTCGGGCTCCCGGAGCGCTCCCCCGTGCAGCTCGTCGCGCGCCTGCACGCCGCGCTCCTGCGCACCGAACCGGACCACCTCCTCCTCAACGCCGTGGAACACCTGGCCTACAAGCGCCTCGACCCCCATCCGCGCCCGCCCCTCTGGGAGCAGGTGCTCGCCAAGGGCCGGACCGACCTGGCCCTGCTGCGGACGGGCGACCGCACAGTCTGGGACGGCGTGGCCGGGAACCGTGCGCGCAGGGTGGCGGTGCTGCGCGCCGCTCAGTACGACCGGCGGAACACCGATCACGCCCTCCTGCGCCACCTCCTCAAGCACGAGGCGGACGCTCCCATGTCCGACGAGCTGCGGCTCGCCGTCGTCCTCGTGGGGCTTTACGGTCTGGCCGAGGACCTGCCGCTGCTGCGTGAGGTCCATGAGACGACGTACGACACGTGGTGCGGCCTTGCCGGGCTTCCGGATGAGGCCGGTCAAGTCCAGGAGTGGGCGCGCTCGTTCGACGACTCCAACTATGGGGTGGACCCCGACGACGAACCGGAATCCACCTGGCTGGAGCTCGCACGGGAGCAGGGGATGGTGGAGCCGGCCCGGGTCCACCTGATCCGGGAGCTGGACGACACCGGCCCGGACCCCGCCCAACTGGCCGTGTTGCGCGATGAGTTGGAGCTGCTCGGCGACTACACCCAGGCGATACGGGCGCAGCGTCTGTTCCGGTCGCTGCAAGGCACCGCTCAGGGCCGGGCGGCCGCGGACGCACGGCTGGCCGAGCTGGAGCGGAAGGCCGTGGAGGCCGCGGCGGCGGAATCGTAGGTTTCCCCGCACCGGTGCGGTTGCCGCCTCTAGGCTGCGGGACGGAGATCAGCTCGGCAGATCAACTCGGCAGATCAGCTCCGGGAAGGAAGGACCGCCCACATGACCGACGCACCGCCGCTGCCCGCGGAGCTGCTCCTCGGCCAGGACGCCTCTGACGACCTGCGGCGGGATCTGGTCTCCGCGCTGGAAGGCCTGGGCGTCCACACGGCGCGGGTGCGCCGCGCGGTCGATCACCGGGGCGCGGCGGACATCCCCTGGATCATGCTGGCGTCCCTGCCTCTACAGGCGTTCTTGAGCGGGCTCGGCGCGGAGGCGGTCAAGGACTCGTATGCGGCGCTCAAGGATGTCGTACGCCGGTCGTCGCGCTCCGCGGACCCCACCGACCCTTCCTCCGGCTCCGCCCCTCGGCCGCTGGTGCTCCAGGACCGGCGCACGGGACTGCGCGTGGTCCTGGAGCCGGGCCTGCCGGGCGAGGCGTACGAGCAGCTCCTCGGCCTCGACCTGGCGCGGTTCAGCGAGGGCCCGCTGCACTACGACAGGGAGCAGGGCCGCTGGCGCTCCGAGCTGGACGAAGCGGCCGGCTGACCCGCCGGGGACCGGGGGTGGTGAAGTGGGGCCGCAGAATGACCCGACCGACGCGGAACAGGCCTGCACCAGAGGCGAGTTGAGCCAGACACGGCACGACGTCGAAGCCGCGGAGCGGGACTTCCTGGCGGCGCTGGCCCTGATCGGGGACGGGACGGATGGCGCAGCTCTCCGGGCGCGCGCGCACGTCGGCCTCGGACGGCTCCGCCTTGCGGCGGGGGAGGCCGAGGAGGGGGCAGTGGAGTTCGGGCGTGCGCACGAGTTGCGGCCCGACGCGTCGGAGCCCCTGCACTGGCTGGGGTGCGCGGCGGCACACCGGGCGGCGTACGAATCAGCGGACGAACACTTCACCGCGGCACTCAACTGCGCGAGCCCGCACCGCCGGTCGCGGATTCAACGGGCGTACGTGCGGGTGCGGTTGAGGCGGTACGAGGATGCGCTGGACGATCTGCGCAGGGCGGGGGAAGAGGGCGCGCTGGATGCGGAGGCGCGGTGGGTGATGACGGCGCTGTCGGGTGGCGGGGCGGGGGGTGAACTCGCCCTGTTGCTGCGTAAGGCAGCGCTGGCTGGGTTGAGGGTGGGGGGTGAGCGGAGGACGCGGGCCGAGGTGGACAGGCGGGGTTGGGCGGTTGAGCTGGGCGAGCGGGGTGAGCAGAGCACGCAGGTCGAGGTGGGCGAGCAAGCCACGCCAGGCGACGCCGGCAAGCGGGCCGAGCCGGACGGGCCCGGCAAGCAGGCCGAGCTGGGTGGGTCCGGCGAACAGGTCCAGCCGGGTGGGCCCGGCGGGCATGGTGGGGGTTTTGGGGCGGGGGTGGGGCTTGTGGGGGTGGGGTGGGGGGCTCGGGTTGTTGAGGCCTCTCTTTCGTTGCTTGGCCCTGGTGAGGTTGAGGGAGAGTTCGTACCCCTGTACGCCGTCCTTCTCGTCCTCGGGGGGCGGCGTGAAGCCGCCGTCGCGCTCTTGGAGGGTGCCGCCCGGCGTGACCCCGCCGACCACCGGATCACCCACACGCTGGCCCTCGCGCTGCTCAACTCGCCCGGGGAGCAGGGTTGGGAGCGGTGCGTTGCCGCCTGGGGCGCCCTTCTGCACGATGACGCCTTCTGGGAGCACCGGCGCGCCTCGGCCGGGGCCAGGTTCGGCGTGCCCGTGGAGGCGGCTCTCGACGCGGGGCTCCGGGGCGATCTACGGGAGCTGATTGAGCGGCGGATGCCGGAGGGGGACGCCGGTGACCGCGTGCCGCCGGGGGCGCTGCTTCAACGGGAGGCTGATGCCGCGAGGATTCTGGCCGCGGTCGGTGGGTTCCCGGCCGGGCGTGGCGGGGAGCCCCTGGTGGGCGGGCCGTTACGTATCGCAGGGCTCGGCCTGGTCGACGAGTTCGGCTCCTTTGCCGCGGCGGCACCAGAGACCGTCGTTGCAGAGTCGCAACTCGCCTACGCCTTCTCCGAACTCGGTTTTGCCCAGCTCCTGCTCAAGCAGGGCAAGCCCGCGGCTGCCCTCGCCGCGCTCACCGAGTTGCGGTGCCCCAGCTGCCGCGAGCGCAGCGAAGCCGCCGCCGCCATCTGCGAACCGGACTGCGGCCGTTTCGACGCGCTGAACCCCGCCTATGCCGGGCACCCCGACAAGCACCACCGCCTCGCCCGCGACGCCCGCGGCCTCGCGCTGCGGGCCCGGCTCGACCTGGGGAGCAGCCAACTGACCGCCGCACACCCCGACTTCCGCGCCGCCGCGGCGTCCTGGCGGCGCGCCCTCGTGCACGGCAGGGAGCTTGAGCGCTACCGCGAGACCCAGGCGGTCGTCGTCAATTTGGCGCTCGGCGCGGCGCGGGCGGCGCATCGCGCGGGAGATCCGACGCGAGCCGTGGACACGCTGGAGGCGGTTCGCGCCATCACCGGCGCCAATGAACGGGGGCGCCTGGAGGGGCAGTTGGCGCGGCTCCTCGCCGACCGGGGCATCTCCGCGGCCAACCGCGACGGCACCTTCCTCGACGCCCCCGCCGCGGACCTGAGGCGCTCCGTCGCCTTCAACCCGCACCTGCTGCGCGCACAGATCAGCCTCGGTGTCGTACTGCGCGGGCTCGCCGCGCGGCGGTGGCGTTCGGGCAGCGTGTCCGGGGCCAGGGCGGCCCTGCGGGAAGCGCTGGACCAACTCGACGCCGCACTAACCCACTTCCCCGGCGACCCCGAGCTGACCGAGCAGCGCGACGCGGCCTTGGCCGACCTCGACCATGTCGCTGCGGAGCGGCAAGAAGCAGAGCGGCAAGCGGCAGGGCGGCAAGAAGTAGAGCCGCAAGAGAGCGGGAGGTGACGGCGGCCCAATGCTCGCCTACGAGGAACTCCGCATCCGCATCCGCCCCATCGGCACGTCCCGTTACCTGGTCACGGCCAACGGCCCCGCCACCGCCGCCGAAGTGATCACGGTGAACGGCGAACCCGCGGCCTTCCGCGACCAGTGGGACCAGCTGATCTCGGCCGAGCTCGGCCTGGCCCCCATGGGTGAGCAGCACACGGTGGCCCAGCTCCGGGGACTTGGCCGCGGTGTCTTCCAGCTGCTTTTCGGAGAGCGGGGTCCCGGTCCCCGCCCGGAAGGCGTCGGCGCCTGTGTCGGCCTCGCACTGGAGCGGGCCCAGCGGATGCGCCCGGCGCGCGGACTGCGGATCCGGTTCGACGTGCCGCAGGAGCTGCGCGACCTCCCCTTCGAGACGCTGTGCGCGCCGCCGGGGCAGCCGCAGCAGTCGCTCGCCCTCAACCACAGTTACTCGTTGGTGCGTTCACTGCCCGGCGGCCCACTGGGCCAGCGGCTTCCCGAACCCGCGGACGAACCGAGCCTGATCCGGCTGCTCGTGGCCTGCGCGTCGCCCGTCGACGCGGGCCTCCCGCCCCTGCGCCTCGACGCCGAAGTGGCCGCGCTGCGCCAGGAGTTGCCCGAGGTCGCCGTGCGGACCACGGTGGTCGAGCGGGCGACGCGCAAGAGCCTGGAGGCAGCTCTCGGCGCGCACTCCCCGTTGCCGACAGCCCTGCTGCTGATCGCGCACGGGACGTACGACGAGGAACTCGGCAAGGGTGTGGTGACCCTGGAGACCGAGGGCGGCGGTGTCGACCACGTACCGGCCGATCTGCTCAGCGGGATCCTCCTGAAGGCGCCGGGGCTGCGCCTGGTCGCGCTCAACCTCTGCTCCGGAGCGGACAGTTCACTCGCCGAGCCCTTCTCCGGGCTCGCCCAGGCGCTGATCGGCGGCGGCGTGCCCGCCGTGGTGGCGATGCGGGGGCGGGTGAGTGATGTGTCGGCGGGACAGTTCAGCCCGGAGCTGTTCAAGGGGCTCGCGGCGAACCGCACCATCGACGAGGCCGTGGGTGCCGCGCGCCGCCGCATCTCGCATCTGCCGGGGCACACGGCGGTGGAGTGGGCGACGCCCGCGCTGTTCCTGCACGAGTCGTGCAGGCAGGGCTGGCTGTTCAAGGCGCGGGAGGTGCGGGACGACGGTGGCGCCGTCGCCGATCCGCTGCGCGAGGGCGCGGACGCGCTGCTGGCCTTCCAGAGACCCGTGGGGCATGTCGACTCCACGGTCCTGATCGGTGCGGCGCGGTTCCAGCGCGACCTGGGGCAGTGGGCGCAGGTGCAGCGGACACTGCGGGCCGAGACCCGCCAGTTCGAGGACGAGCAGCGGCGGCTGCGTGCGGAGGCGGCGTTCGAACTCGCCTGGGAGGAGCTGGAGAAGCTGTGCTCGCTGCTTGCGGCGGAGCGGGACGCGGGCGCCGTCGTAACGCAGTTCGAGTCCCTGCGCGACGCGCTGCCCGGCCCCCCTCCCGCCTGCCTCACTACGGAGGTGGAGCGGCTCCGGCATCTCACCGGGCTCGCGGAGCGGGCGCGTGCCGCCGAGGAGGCCGGTGACTGGGCGGAGGCGGTCGCGGGGTACGAGGAGCTGCTCTCCGCGCACCCCGCGGGCCTCAGGGACACGGCATCCCGCCTCGCCGCGGCCCGCGACGAACTCCACGTATCGGAGGCCTTCGGAGCCGCCGAGCGGGCCCGTCACCGCTTGGACTGGGCGTCCGCCACGGCTACGTACGCCGACGTCCTCGCCCGGCGGCCCGGACACCGGGGGGCCGTGGCGGGCGCGGCCTATGTGAGCGGCCGGGTCGCGCAGGACGCCGGTGAGTGGGGCGCGGCGGATGCAGGGTACGCGGCGTGCGGAGGGCTTGAGGACTCGGCGGCTCGGGCGGCGTACGTACGCGGGCGTGCCGCGGCCGAGGCGGCGGAGTGGGGGGCGGCGCGGGCGGCGTTCGCGGAGGCGGAAGCGGAGGCGGAGGCGGAGGCTCTCCGGGTGGGCGGCGGCGATGCGCCCCCGGGGCAGACCCCCGGCGAGATCCCCGCCGGGACCCCCGGCCCTGATCTCGCCCGCTGGCGCGCCTACGCCACCGGACGTGTCGCCGAGCGCGCGGGCGCGTGGTCCGACGCGGTCGAGGGGTTCGCCGGTGCCGGTGACTTCCTGGACGGGGGTGTGCGGCTGCTGTACGTACGGGGGCGCTGTGCCGCGGACCGTGAGGCCTGGCCGGAGGCGCTCGCGGACCTGGAGGCCGCGGCCGCCCAAGGGTGGGACGTGGAGCCGTGGTTGAGCGGGCTGCGGGAGCGGATGTACCAGGAGGCGCTTGACGCGGCGGGCGTCGGGAACTGGGCCGACGCCCTGACGAGCCTCGGCCTGTTGCCCCTTGAGTACCGCGACGTGCGGCCGCGCAGATGCTACGTCCAGGGCCAGGTGGCGGCCTCCGGCGGCGACTGGCCGAAGGCGGCGGACGCGTTCGCGGAGTGCGTCGTCGCGGGGCCGGCCGTTGGGGGCGGCGGGTTGGACGACGCGGA
Source organism: Streptomyces sp. NPDC054866 (assembly GCF_053610745.1). Taxonomy (NCBI): domain Bacteria; kingdom Bacillati; phylum Actinomycetota; class Actinomycetes; order Kitasatosporales; family Streptomycetaceae; genus Streptomyces; species Streptomyces sp. NPDC054866. The sequence continues at coordinate 358,796 of NZ_JBSGZA010000001.1, read as the reverse complement.
CGCGCTGCGGACGTACGCGCAGGGCCGCCTCTGTCAGGACGAGTCGCGCTGGCAGGACGCGCTGGCATGCTTCGAGCGGCTGTCGTCGGACCTGCTCGACGTGCCCGACCGCCTCCTGTACGCACGCGGCCGGGTCGCCGACGCCCGCGCCGAGTGGGCCGGTGTGATCGACGGCTTCGGCCGGCTGCACGACACGTACGCCCACGGCGAGGTGCGCGACCGCCGCCGCTACGCGCGCGCCCGCGTCGCCGCCGAACTGCGGGGTGACTGGAGCGCGGTCCTGAGCCTGCTGGCCGACGTCCCCGACACGGGCCGCGCGGGAGCGGTCGGCGCCCTGCGCCGCAAGGCGGAGGGCCGGTTGGCGGAGGCGGCGGGAGACTGGGCCGCGGCCTGCGAGATCTACGCCCGGGGGCTGCCCCCGGCGGATCCCGAAGCGAGCGCCGACGCCCCCTCCCGCCAGAACGCCCACCACCACCTCACCCAGGCACTTCCCCCCGGGCAGGCCACAGCGGAGAACACCAGCGGCACCCTCGTTCAAGCACCCCACGCTCGCCTCACCGACCCGCTACTCCCCGCGCCAGCCACAACGGAGACCGCCCGCAGCACCCCCAGGCAAGAACCCCACGCTCACCCCACCAACCCGCCACCCCCCACACCAGCCACAACGGCGAACCCCAACAGCACCCCCCGCCAACAACCCCACCCCCACCACCCCGAAACGCACGAGGCCGACCCCGGTCAAGAGCCCCTGCATCTCCACCTCTACGCCCTCGCCCGTACCCACGAGCTCAGCGGCAGATGGGCCGATGCCCTCCTCGCCTACCAGGCGTTGCCCGACCGCTGGGGCGATGTCGTCGTGCGGCGGCGTTACGCGCAGGCGCGGATCGCCGAGGGTGTTGCCGCGAGCCCCGCGGAGTGGCGTGCCGTCGTGGCCGCCTTCAGTTCCGTGGAGGCCGAACCCGGAGTGTTCGAGGACGCCGCCCGTCGCCGGAGGTACGCCCAGGTGCGGCTCTCCGAGGCCGAGGGGGACTGGGCCCGCGTCCAGGAGGGAGCCGCCGCGCTCGGGGACCACAGGGACGCCGCCGCGCTCGGCGCCTACGCGCGCGGGCGCCTCGCCGACGCCCACCAGGAGTGGCAGCAGGCCGCCGACGCCTTCCGGCGGTGTGCGGGGCATCGGGACGCCGACGCCCATCTCGCCTATGCGCAAGGGCGGTTGCTGGAGACCGCGGGGCGGTGGAGCGACGCAGTCGCCGCGTACGAGCGGGCAGGCGGCGGTCTCGACCGGGCCGACGCGCGGTGTCGCAGGCTCCGGCGGCTGCTCGAACTGCTGCCCTGGGCGGACGGACTCACCAGCGCCCCGCTCGTCGCCGATCCCTTCGCGTCCAGCGACCCGACGTACCCGTACTTCGCGCTGCGCGACGCCGGCGTCGACCCCGGCGCCACCATGGACGCCGTCAACGACGCCTCGTACACGCTCCTCGAACGCGGCGGCATGACATGGTCCGAGCGCGTCGCCTGGGACCGGCTGCGGCTTCCGGCGCGGCGGCTCCAGCTGGACGCGCTCCTGTACCGGTGGCACTCCCCCGCCACGCTGCGCGACGCGATGGCCGGGCTCTCGCCGGACGAGGGGGCGGCTGCCGGGCTCCTGGGGGATCTGTGCGGGCGCTTTCCGCGGGACGCGCCCCTCCTGCTGCTGCTCGCCCGTGACCGGGAAGCGGCCGCCGCCGAGTGGGAGCGGCGGCTCGCGGCGGCCCCGGGTGACATGGCCGTCGTCCATGGACTCGCCGCCGCCCGGCTCTGGCAGGCGCAGGAGCTCGAACAGAGCGGGGCCTGGGAGCACGCCGTCACCGCCTGGGAGTCCGCGCTGGCCTATTGGGCGACGCTCCTCAGCGACGACGAGTACTGGGACGGCTGGCGCGCCGAGCGTGCCGCCTGCTACGAACGGGACCTGGCGAGCGAGGACACCGCCCAGCTGCGTCTCGAACTGAGCCGGCATCTCTTCGGGCAGCTGTCCGCCTGCGAACAGCGGCACACGGAGCAGGAGCGCCCCGAACAGGCCACCGCGTACGAGGAGTTGGCGGCCCTCCTGGAGGCCGAGCTTGGCGCGGCCCGCGTCCTCAAGGACCTCGGCGGCCTGCGCGACGTGCCGGGCGCGGGCACCGCACCGCTCGCCTGCGGCCCCCGCTACCTGCGTCTGCTCCACCTGGAGGCGCCGCTCGGCGCACTCTCCGCCGCCCTGGACGCGGCGGCCGAGCAGGGAAAGGACCCGGGCGTCTACGCGGTACGCGAACTGCGCTGGGCCTTCTCGGAGTTGGCGCAGAGCTTCGCCCTCTCCGAAGTCCACAAGTTCGAGCCAGCCCTGCGCGCGCTGCCCGCCTTCGCCACCCTCACCACGCTGCCCGCCGACTGCGCGGGCCCGGCGTCGGCCACCGCACCGGCCGAGCACATCGAGGCGTGCGCGCACTGCCAGGACTTCCTGCGCCGCAATCCCGCGTACGTCCAACTGCCCGAGCGGCACACCAAGTTGCTTCAGGACGGCGTCGAGCTGGCCGTGCGCGTACGCCTGGCTCTTTCCCGCACCGCTCTCACCGACGGCGCGGGCGGCCTCGACCGTGCCCTCGCCGAGTGGGCCGAGCTCGTCCGCGTGTCCCGGCGGGCCGGTATGCAGGCCCGCAGCAAGAAGGCGGTCGTCACCGCCGTGCTCGGCCGCGTCGAAGCCCTCGTCGACCGGGGTGGCGCACAGCGCGGTGACTGTCTGGACGAAGCCGTCACGCTCGTCGAAGCGGTACCGCCGGTCCTGCACCCCCTCGACCGCGACCTGGTGAACCAACTCAACGCGAAGCTCTCGGCGTTGCTGTCCATGCGCGGAGTGTGGCGCGGCTACACCCGCACCAAGTACGGCATGCGCTCCGACGCCTACGGGGCCGAGGCCGACCTGCGCCGCGCCCTGGCCCTCAACCCCGCGTCCAGTCACGCCCGCGACAATCTGGCGCGCGCCCTGGTCTTCACCCTCGACGCGCACACGCACACGATCCCGGGCCGCCTGGAGATCCTCCACGAGGCGCTCGGGCTCCTGGACGTGGGCCTCGGGCAGGCCCTGACGCACGGCTACCGGGAGACGCTGGGCGAGGCCCTGGACGAGATGGAGCGGCTCCTCGCCCAGGACCTCGGGGTGGACGGACTGCGTGACCTGATGCGCAGCGACAGCGAGGAGGCACCGCCCGACGAGAACGAACTGGGCTCCTGGGCAGCCCTGTTGACGGACCGCGCCGAGGAGTCCCTCACGCGCGGCGACATCCGGCGGGCCCTGCATCATCTGATCCGCGCCACCCGCGCCGACCCGACGAACAGCCGCATCAGGCGCGCGCTGCTGGACGCGGTGCGGCGGCGGCTCGACGGGCTCATCGACAGTGCGGCAGGAGGAGACGAACAGTGATCAAGGATCCGTCGACGAGCTGGGACGGCGGCCCGTACCCCTACGACGCGCTCGCCGAGGTGGGCGTCACCCCCGGCATGTCGCACGCCGACCTCCAGGACGTCTCCTTCGAGCTGCTCGCCCGGCGCCTGATGACACCGGCCACCCAGCATGCCTGGGACGAGCTGCGTGTCGTACGCCGCCGCATGGTGGCCGAACTGCTGCTGTACGACGTGGACTTGGCGGCTGAGCTACCCGCCGCCGAAGCGGAGCTCGACCGCGCGCTCGCCGCCGGGGCCCCTGGGCAGCCCGCAGCCCCCGAGCGCCCCTCACCCTCCGACCCCCCGGAGGAAATCGTCCGCCTCCTCGACGACCTCATCACCTTCGACATCTGACACCCCCGGCGATCTGACACCCCCGCGACACCGAGGAGCCCGCCTTCGATGAGTACGCAGGACCCGTCCCCCGCGACGACGGTCACCGCGGCCCGCCTCGCCTATGAGAACTCCCTGGCCCTCGCCGCGCGGGACGCCGCCCATCGCGCGCTGACCGAACAGCTCCTTCTCGTGCTCGCCGACACCTTGGACTCCTTCGACCGGCTGCTCGCCGACGGCACGGCGGCCACCCCGGATTCGTACCGAAGAAGCCTAGAACTGATCTCCCGTCAGCTGGAAACGGCCATGACAGGACAGGGAGTTGAGCCCGTGGGCCGGGTCGGCGAGCGCGCCGAGCCCGCGACCCATCACGTCGCCGAGGTCCGCGCCGCGCCGCCCGGTGCTACCGACGACGAGGTCCTGGAGATTCTGCAGCGCGGATATCGATACCGGGGGCACGTCCTGCGCGCCGCCCGGGTGGTCGTCGCCGTGACCGGCGGCCCCGAGCAGGGAACGGAGCGTTCATGAAGGCCATCGGCATCGATCTCGGCACCACGAACAGCGCGGTCGCCGCCCACGATCCGCACCGCGCGGACATCGCGGTACTCACCAACAGCAAGGGCGAGCGGCTCACCCCGTCCGTGGTGGGCCTGGCCCGGCAGGACCGCCCCCACCAGCCGCTCGTCGGTGAGGACGCGCTGAACTGGGCGATCAGACAGCCCAAGGACACGGTGGTGTCCGTGAAGCGCCTGATGGGCCGGGACTTCGCGGACACGTCGGTGGCCGAGGCGCGCGGCAGGCTGAGTTACGAGATCGTCGCGGGGCCCGACGACGACCCGCGTGCCCACGTGGTGCTCGGCGAGAAGACGCTGACGCCGGCCGATGTCTCGCGGATGATCCTGGAAAAGCTCGTCCAGGACGCGACCCGGACCCTAGGCGAGCAGGTGACGCACGCCGTGATCACCGTGCCCGCGTACTTCCGTGACGCCCAGCGCGCCGCGACCCGTGAGGCGGCCGAGCGCGCGGGCCTGGTGGTGAAGAAGATCGTGGACGAGCCCACGGCCGCCGCGGTCGCCTTCGGCCTGCACAAGCCGGGCGGCGAACGCAGCCGGGTCCTCGTCTACGACCTCGGGGGCGGCACCTTCGACATCTCGGTCCTGAACGCGGTCAAGGACCGGGAGGGCAACAGCCAGTTCCAGGTGCTGCGTTCGGCGGGCGACATCTGGCTGGGCGGCGACGACTTCGACCTCGCCATCGTCGAGCGGATCATCCAGTGGATGCGGGACGAGCACCAGGTCGATCCGTCGGGCGACAAGGCGTTCCTCTTCCAGGCGAAGAAGGCGGCCGAGCGCGCCAAGCGCGAGCTGAACGACCTCGACGAGACGTACATCGTGATCCCGGCGGCGTACCGCAGCCAGAAGGGCGTGCTCGACGTCGAGATGACGCTCTCCCAGGGCGAGTTCAACGCGATGATCGCGCCGCTGGTGTCCCGGACGATGGACCTGGTGACGGAGACCCTCGGCCGCTACGAACTGGCGCCCACGGACATCTCCGACGTCCTCCTGGTGGGCGGCGGCACGCTCACCCGGCCCGTGTACGAGGCGGTCGAGGCGTTCTTCGGCAAGGACAAGGTCCGCAGGAACATCAACCCCATGGAGTGCGTCGCCTTCGGCGCGGGGGTGCTCGCCGAGACCCTGGACGGCGTGGAGTGCCCCGACCCGCAGTGCGCGAAGGTCAACGAAGACTCCGCGCAGGTCTGCGAGGACTGCGCGGAGAGCCTGGTCAACGCCCGCCCTGTCGGCTCGACGGGTCTGTACGAGTCGACGCCCATGGCGATGGGGATCGCCGCGGTCAAGGGCTCCCAGCGCGATGTGTTCGTCGAGATCATCCCGGCGGGTTCGCCCTACCCGCTGCCCGAGCCGCGGCAGCGGACCTTCCACGCGACCGACAGCCGCCGCATCCGCGTCCCGGTCTACGAGGGCGACAGCCAGGTGGCGAGCGAGAACCACGAGCAGGGTGTCGTCGAGTTCGACCTGCCGCAGGAGATCGAGATCAACCGGCACGTGGACGTGTCGTTCAACTACTCCGCCGACCGCATCATCACCGTACGCATCAGTGTGCGCGGCACCGACATGACGCTTGAGGCGACCCCGAACCGGGAGCGGCCGAGGACCCCGCCGCCGGAGACGGGCGCGGAGGTCGACAGCCATGTGCTGCGCGAGGAGCTGGGGTATGCCGAGCGGGAGGCCGATCACTTCCTGAAGCGGTACGGCACGTACATCGAGCCGGTGCAGGCGATGAAGGTGCGCCGTGACATCGAGCAGGCGCAGCGGGCGGCGGCGATGGGCGACAGCGGCGAGTACAAGCGCCTCACCGAGCTGCTCCTGGACGACGTGTTCCACCAGTGCGGTCTTGCCAGTCAGTTCCGGCAGGCCGAGCTGGCGTCGGAGGGCGCGCCGCCGGACACGGTGCGGCAGATCAACGAGGCGGTCGACTTCGTCAAGCAGGCCCACCGGCAGGGCAATCGGGTGCAGACCGCGCAGCAGGCCCGCAACCTGCGCAGTCTGGTGGCGGTGGCCCAGTCGGAGCGCCGGGTGCGGTCGCTGCCCGACCGGCCCGACTACGGCGGCATCCTCCAGGTCGGGGAAGACACGGTCGACGGATGACTTCAGCGGTGGGGCGCGCCCCTGTGTGCCTCGGGCTCGACTTCGGCGGCACGGGCCTGCGTGCGCTGTTCGCGCTGCCGGGGCAGCCCGCTCGCCGGCTCGACCCGGGGGTCGTCGACCGGCCCGACTGGCCGTGGCTGCTGTGCGAGCCCGCCCCCGCGGGGGTGCTTCCCGTCTCCTTCCCCAGCCTCAAGAGCCGGGTCGGCGGCGGGCGGCCCGTCCGGGCGCGGGGGGCGTCGTTCGAGCCGGAGCGCCTGGTGGTGCGGATGCTGCGGCTGCTGCGGGAGCGCCTTGAGGCGGAGACGTCGGGGACGCTCGCGCAGACCGTGATCAGTGTGCCCGCGGCCTACCGGTCGGCGCAGCGTGCGGCGCTGCGGGACGCGGCGCAGGAGGCGGGGCTCGCGCCCACGCGGCTCATCAGCGACGCGATGGCCGCCGTCGTCGGACACGCTTCGGAGCGGGACAGCGGGACCTTCCTCGTGTACGGGATGGGGTACGAGGGGTTCGAACTCGGCCTGGTCCGCGGTGTGCGGGGGCACTACCGCGCGCTCGGCCACGAGGGCGCGGCCACCTCGGGCGGGCGCGCCTTCGACGGGGAGGTCCTCTCGTCGGCGGTACGGCTGCTTCGCAGGCACCGCGGCCCCGGGTCGGTGTCGGGGGTGGACCCCGAGGTGTGGCTCGCGCTGCGGGCGCGGGCGCAGGAGGCGCGGGAGGCGCTGAGCACGCCGGGGAGCGCGGGCGCCGAGCTGTCCCTGGACGTGGGGACGGGTCCGCCGCTGGACGTGCGGATCACCCGGCCCCATCTGGACGCCTACCTCGCCCTGCATGTGCGGCGCACGGTCGAGCGTGCGCGGTCGCTGCTCGACCAGTCGGGGATGACGCCCGCGGACGTCGACACGCTGCTCCTGACGGGCGGCAACACCCTGATGGAGCAGATCGGTTCGGGGGCAGCCGAGCTCGGCGGGCACCGGGTGCAGGCGCCGCCCGAGCTGCTCGCCCTGGGGGCGCTGAAGCACGCGGTGCGGCTCGCGGGCGGGGCAGGCGGTTCCGCCGCGCTGGAGGAGGGCCCGCTACAGCCCGCCGACCCGGTCGAGGACACGCTGTCGGACGCGCCCGCTCTGACGGCCACGCTGGTCGGGGGCGCGGAGCAGGCGCGGGAGGCCTCGCCGCGCAGGGATGTCGAACAGGCGCGGCTGCTCGCGGGGCAAGGGCGGGCGCAGGAGGCCGTGACGCTCCTGCGGGAGATCGTCGCGGAGGCGGGGGCGTTGCTCGACGAGCTGACGTCGATGCCGCCGCCGGTGGACCCCGACGCACAGACGCCACCTCCGGCCGACCGGATCGCGCTGCGTCAACTCGCCCGCGCGGAGCACCTGTTGGAACTCGGGCGGTACGAGGACGCCGTGCAGGCCTCGCACGCGGCGTGGATGGGGGCGGCCACCAGGCCCGCCGGGGCCGACGTGCTCGACGCGATGATCGACGTGCACTGCGCGGCCGCGATGGCCGACACCTCGCCCGGCCACTTCCCCGACGCCGAGCGGTGGCTGCGGTGCGCGTACGGCCATGACCCGACCAGCGAACGCGTACGCGGACTGCTCGCGGAGCGCACCTACCGGCACGCGGTGGAAGTACAGCGTCTCGGGGGACGCGATGAGGCGATTGAGGCCCTGGGGAAGTGCCTCACATGGAATCCTGAACACGCCGATGCCGAGGCCCTGTTGCGGCGGTTGAACCGCGACGGGCACAACCGGCGAGGCCCGAGAACAGGGGGAAGCGTTTGACGCCCGCAGAACTGCTGGACGAGCGGAAACTCATCGACGAGTTGCGGCGTCTGGCAGCCCATCCGTCGCTCGCACCGCGTTCGGCCGAACTGACCGTGCTCGCCGATGACTTGAAGCCCGCGCACCAGCTCGACCGATGGGCCGAGGTGGACCTCGTGGACGCCTACGTACGCCCCGAGAGCGTCCTGACGCCGCCCGCCGGGCAGGCGGGGCGGCACGACGGACGCCTCGAAGCGGCGCTCGGCATCCTCGTCTTCATCCCGCTCCTGGTGACGTGGTTCGGACTGCGGGAGGCGGTGCGGGCGTACGGGGAGCTGAGCAAGGAGGACCCCAAGGAGTCGACGCGGCCCTTCCTCCAGCTGTGGCAGTCCGGCTTCGGCGGGCATCTGACGGCACTCGGCCGCTTCGAGAACGTCGCGCTGATGGCGGTGCTCCTGATCGCCCTCCTCGTCCTGCTCTCCGTGTGGCACGCGCGAGTGCGGGCGCGCACGGAGCGCGAGGAGGCGGAACAGCAGAGCGAGCGTGAGCGCCTCCTCGCCGAACTCGCGTCCGTCCTCACGCGTACGCAGATGGTGCTCGTCCCGCACCGCAGCGCCTCACCCCAGCAGTTCGCCTCCGAGCTCACCAAGGCGGCCACCCAGATGCGGCAGCTCGCGTCGAAGGCGGCGACGAGCCACAAGGCGCTCACCGACACGACGACGGCGGTGAGCAGATCCATCGACGCGCTGAAGGCCTCGGCGGACGCGCTCACCGTCGAAGTCCCGAAGCTGGGCGTCGCGGCGTCCCGCATAGAGCAGACCCTGCGCGACGGCCGTACGGCGGCGGACAAGGCGAGCGTGGCGGGCGCGGACGCGGCGCGCGGCATCGCCGACCGCGTCAAGGCGGCGGGCGACACGGTCGAGGCGTCCCTGAAGTCCCTGATCGCCGCCCAGCAGTCGCTGGTCACCAAGTCGGAGTCGGTGGCCGAGGCCACCGACCGGGCATCGCAGGCGCTGGTCGCGAGCACGGGACGTACGGGCGACGCGGTGGACGGGATGCGCGAGGCGACGGAGCGGTGGGACGCGGCGGCGGCGCACTGGCAGGACGCGGCGGCGCGGCTCGACGCCCGGATCGGGGCGCTCGCGGGGGCGTCGGGCCTGCCGTCGGGCCTGCCTGGGGCGCCGGCCGTCGCGGGGAACGGACATGCGTGGGGCGGCGGCTCGAACGGGCAGGCCGTCGACGGCGCCGGGGATTCCGATGACACGCTCCGGAGCGAGGAGACCCTCCGGAGCGATGGCACCCTCCGGAGCGAGGAGACCCGCGCCCTGCACGCCCGCGGACGCCACATCCCCTCCCCGGCGGAACCGGTCGACGCGCCGCCGCGGCCCCCGCACCGGCCGCCCGGCGGGGGCGACGCGTGAGCCGACCGCGGCGCCGAGGGCGGATCAGTGTGGTGGTCCTCGCGGGGTGGCTCTTCGCCGATCTGCTCCTCGTCCTTGCCCTGGTGTCGATGGCCGACCGCCCCGACCCCCTGGCCGACCGCCCCAAGGCGTCCCAGAGGGAATCGAAGCCGCCGCCCTCCAATCCCCCCACGGGCCCCCGCTCGGTGGAGCTGCGGCCGGAGGAGTTCCGGGTCAAGGGCACGGACAAGGGTGATCTCGCCACGCAGATCCACAAGAACACCGGGAAGTGGGCGGGCCGTGAGGCGGCGCTGGTGCTGACGTTCGGCGGTTCCAGGAACGGCGAGGCGTACGCGCACCGCGTCAACTCGCTGCTCGGCAAGGGCCGTCCGGGCATGTTCACCAAGAAGACCGCGACGGACGACTTCCACAACCTGGGCGACCCCGTGTCGACGGCGAAGGTCAGGGTGTACTTCTACACGACGCCGGGCAGCTGACCCATGACGAACTGGCACCCCGGCGAGCGCCCGCCGGACGACGTCTTCGGGCTCCCCCTACCGAGCCTCCCCGCCTTCCCCGCGATGCGCGGCTACGCCCAACTGCACGCGACCATCAGGAAACTGGGCTTCCGCCACGCGGCCGACGCCCTGCGCGCCCCCGCGCCCGCGAACGTTTCGGGGCAGTCGACGCAGGCGCTGTTCGGCACGCTGCCGAAGGCCGAGACCGACGACGGCTTCCGTATCCTCGACGGCCTGTGGTTCCCCGCCCGCGGCGGCCTGTGGCAGCGTGCCGACCTGGCGTACGTCCAGAAGTGCCGTGCCCAGTGGATCGCGTCGGCCTACCCGCGCGCCCTGGACGTGGCCGCCGTCGTGGACGTCCTGGAGACCGTCGTACGCGACGACCCGATGGGCCTGCGCCGCATCGTCCTGTGGGAACTGTGCTGCCGGCTGAGCGACGGCACCGCGGAACGGAAGTCCGGGGCCGCCCGCACACCACCCGCCGCCGCGCACGCCGTCGCCCTCGGCGTGCACCGCGGCGAGGCGGGACCGCTCGTGGACGCCGTCGCCGCCGTCCGTTTCCCGGCGGCGGGCGACGCCCGGCACGCCGCCGAGACGCTCAACGACATCTGGCCGGGCACCCGGCTGCGCGAGGCGGAACGGCTGGCGGAGCTGATCGCCCCCGCGCCCACGGATCACGTACTGGCCGCGCTGCTCGGCACGCTCCGGGCCAGGTCCGCGTCCGTACGCCAACTCTCCGTCACAGCAGAGGAGTTGAAGGCCAAGGGTGATCTTCGTGGCGCGGCCGCCGCCTGGCTCGGCGCCCTGCGGCAGGCCCGCGACGACGTGGACGCGCAGGCCGGACTCTTGCGCGTCGCCGCACTCCTGGCCGACGCTCCCTCCGCCGCGAGCGAGTCGGAGGTGACGGCTTCCGTCGGGGAACGGACCGTACGACTGTCCTGGCACGCCCCGAGCGACGACGGCCGGGGCACCGGCACCGGCACTGCCACTGGCACGAACCCGGTGTCGTACCGCGTGCTCCGGTACCCCGACGACGCCCCCGAGCTCGCCGTCGAGGTGTCGGCGGACGACACCGCCCTCACGAGGGCCGACCTCGATCCCCCCACCGGACGCCCGCTGCGTTACGCCGTGTTCCCGATGCGCCGGGGCCGCATCGCCGGGGTGCCACGCGTCACCGCACAGGTGCTGCTCACCCCGGACGTCTCGGAGCTGCGCGTCGAAGCGGTGCCGGACGGCGTGCGGCTGCGGTGGCGGCCGGATCCCTCGGCCCTGGAGGTCACTGTCGTACGCAGGGCCGAGGGCGGAAGCGGCCCGGGGCAGCGGGTGTTCTGCGAGCACGACCGGCTCCTGGACACGCCGCTCGCCGTGGGCCTTTACGCCTACGAGGTCCGGTGCGCCTACCCCGGTCCCGGCGGGCGGCTCGTCCGGTCACCGGGGCGCACCGTCACCGCCCGCGTCGAACGCTGGCCGTCGCCGGTGGAGGAGCTCTCCGTACGGCGCCTCGACGACGGCCGCGTACGCGTCGCGTGGCGTCCGCCCGCACGCGGCGACGCCCATCTGGTGCCGTGGTTCGCGCACCATGTGCCGCCGGGCGCGGACGTGTCCGAGCACGTGGGCCGTCTCACTCCGCCCGACGGACCGCCGCCGACCTCCGTCGACGTGCTGCCGCCGCCCCGCGAAAGGCTGCGGATGACGGCCGTGAGCGTGCTCGGCGACCGCGCGGTCGCCGGCCCGAACGTGGTCGTCGAACGCCAGGGGGAGGTACGGGACCTTGAGGTGCGGCGCGTGGCCGCCGACCGCGCCGAGCTGCGGTTCGAGTGGCCCGAGCCCGCCGTCCTCACGCTCATCTCCTGGGAGGACGGCGAACGCGGCGGTGAGCGGCGCGTGGCACGCAGCCAGCACGTCTCGGGGCGGCCCGTGGCGCTCCAGGTCTCCCCGGCGGAGTGCCGGTTCACCGTGACCGCGCTGCCGAGGCCGGATGCCGTGGCCATCGGCGCGCCGTCCGCGCGAGCCGTGCTGCCCGCAGCGCCACCACCGGTACCACCGACACCCGCTCCCTGGTGGCGGACGTGGTGGCACCGGTGGCGTACGAAGCAGACGCCCGCGCCCTCTCACAGCACCTAGCCCCGGATCTCCGCCTCCGCCCCGCCCCCGAACTCCAGGAGCAGTCCCGCCCGCAGCGCGATCGTGCGCCCCGGCTCCACGTCCCGCACGGTCCCGTCGTCCTTCCGCGCGGTCCACACGTCCTTGGTGTGGTTGGTGAGGCCGAACCTGCCCGGGTTCTGCGGGTGTGCGGTCACCTCGCCCACGACGGCACGGAAGTCGTGCCGGTCGGGGTACTCGACCAGGTGATGGGCGTAGACGCGCGCGCTCGGGGCGAGCCTGATGCCGCGCCGCGTGCGCGATGTCCCCGTACCGGTGACCAGTTCGAGCCGCGGCGGCAGCACCAGCGTACGACCGCATTTCCAGCAGTCGGGGGCCGCGCCGTCCGGCTGCGTGAGGTTCTGCTTGCCGCAGGAGCCGCACTGGGTGATGGCGTCGAGGACTTGGCTCAGGGCGTCGCACCACTGCGACTCGCGGACCCGCTTGACCGGTGTCCGTACCCCCTCCGTGAAGGTACGGACGAACAGGTCCCGCAGGATCGGCGGCAGCGCGCCCCAGGTGGCGACCACGGTCGGCTGCTCGCCGGGCACGGGTCGGTTGCGGGCGTCGGACGGGTCGTAGATGAAGACGGGATCGGTGCCGTAGAGGCGCCGTTTGGCGGCCTCGTCCATGCAGCGGATCTGCAGGGCCTGCGCGCCGTTGAACGGGTGGTCGTTCATGAGGAGCAGGAAGAGCAGGACGGCGAGCGAGTGCAGGTCGGTCTGGGTGCCGGGCTGCGCCCCCTTGTCGCGGCGGACCAGCTCGGGCGCCATGAAGTCCATCGTCCCGGCGACCGCGGCAGACTCGCCCTCCACCACCGCGTTGTCGTTGTCGCACACCAGGACGTCCCCGGTGTGCGGGTCGAAGAAGATGTTGCCCCAGTTGATGTCGCGGTAGGCGATCCCCCTGGAGTGCAGCGAGCGGTACGCCTCGACGGTGTGCAGCGCCACGGTGACCAGCGTGCGCATCGTCGCCGCGGACACCGAGGGGTCGCGGCGGAACAGCGCGGGCAGGTCCTGGAAGCGCGAAGGGCGTACGTCCATGAGGTAGCCGAAGCCCGGTTGGCTGCCCTCCGGGTCGAGGACGATCGCCGTGGGCCACAGGAACCGGTCGTCGCTCCAGCCGCGCGCGATGAGCCCTTCGAGGATCTGCCGCTGGCGGGCGTCGGCCAGCTGCGGGTAGTACCACTTCAGCGCCCGATCGCCCTGCGGCGTCGTGACGCGGTAGACCTCGCCCTGGCCGCCGGAGCCGAAGAGTTCGGCGACCTTGACCTTGTCCCCCGACTCGGCCACCAGGGTCTTTCCGGCGGCGAGCATGCCGTTCACCATGCGGTTCCTCTCTCGGCTTCCTGTTCGGCTGAGCTTTCGGCTGAGCGGTCGGCTGAGCTTTCGGTCTCAGCGGGTGCCGTGGCCGCGAAGGCGCCCACGAACGTGGTGTCGTCACCGGAGTACTTGGCGGCCCGCTCCAGCCAGTCCGCGAGCTGCGCCTGCACGGCGGGCACACCCTGCGCCGCGGCGCGTTCGGTGACTCCGGTGGCGAAGTCCAGGAAACCCTGGTGGTCGGCGAAGCTCTTGGAGAGGCCGTCGGTGGACAGGAGCACGACCGGCGGCGCGCCCCCGGTGAAGGGCTGCCAGTGCGACCGCATCTTGCGCCAGGGCTCGGGCTCGCACAGCGAGTCCGTCTCGTCCCCCATGTCGGGCCCCGTCGAGAGCGGTGTGTGCGGGGTGCCGTCCGCGTCGACGAGGACGATGTCCCCGTCGCCCAACTGCCAGCAGAACAGCATGCTTTGAGTGACTACGGCGCCTATGAGGGTGCTCCCGTACACGGCGAGGTCGGGTTCGTCGTCGGCCGGAGCTGACACGTGGCGTCCGCCGTGCGCCGGGGAGTTGCAGTCGTGCAGGAGCGCTCGCTCGCGCCAGCGGTGCGCCACCTGCTGCGGCAGCCTGCGGGCCTCGGCGCGCAGGCCGTTCCAGCCCGTCGCGTCGGCGCCCACCCGCACCGCCTCCAAGGCGAAGCCCACCGCGCACGCGGTGAACTCCTCGACGGCCCACCAGGAGCCGAGGTCGCTGCGGAAGTGTGCGGCGGAGCCGTGGCCGTCGGCGACGGTGAGCACCGCGGCACGCCCCTCGGCCACGGACAGGACGCCGCCGCTGTCCTGGCTGTACTTCTTGCCGACTCCCTTGACCGTGGCGCTGAGCAGGGCCCAACTGCCGGTCTCCTGCTGCGTGCTTGCAGGTGTCGATGGCCCGCTCACCAGATGTCGTCTTCGTCGTCCTTGGTCAGCGGCGCGGGGCCGAGCGGGGACGCGGGCTTGGCGTCCTCGACCTTCGGCGTCGACGCGTCCTTGACGACGGCTGTCGACATCCAGCGGATGGCCGCGGCGAGCTGGCGGGGGTTCTTGGCCTGGAGGGGCTCGAGCTCCGGGTTGCCGAGGAACTCCTTGAGCATGCTCTTGTCCGCGTCGTCCCCGATGGCCACCGCGACCCGCACGGCACGCTTGCCCCACGGCGTCGCGTCGATCTCCCGCAGGCCCGCGCGCCAGTCGTCCGTGGGCTGCCCGTCGGAGGCGAGCGCGAGGACCGGGGGCAGCGCGCGCTGCGGCATCGGCGGGGTCTGCAGCGCGCCCGCGGCGAGCTTGAACGCCGCGCCCATGTCGGTACCGCCGTACGTGTGCACGTCCTCCCAGGCGAACCGGTCCACGGGGGTCGGCTCGCCCACGTGCCAACTCGCGCCGCTGGCAAAGGAGATGGCGCGCACGAGCAGCGAGGCGGCCGGGTTGGACTCGGCGGCCTGCTGCATCTCGGGGATGGCCTCACGGATGGCGAAGTTCAGCTCGCCGATCTTGCCGTTCACGCCCATGGAGCCCGAGCAGTCGAGCATCCAGATGAAGTGGACGGGGCGGTTGGCCATGCTTCCGCCGGGGAAGTTGTCGGCGGCGCCTTGGGCCTCGACGGTCACACTGGTGTCGCTGGTCTTCCTCACGCTGGTCCTCTCGCGCGTCGTCTGTGGAGCTGTCGTCTGTGGAGCTGGGGTCAAGAGATTGGTCCTTGCGGTCCGGGGGGCCTTGTGGTGTTGCGGGCCTCGCGGTCTCGTCGGGCCTTGCGGTCGCGTCGGGGCTTACGGTCGTCCCGTCGGCCCTTGCGGCCCCGGTGGCCCCTGCGGCCTCGGCGGGCCTTGCGACTGTGCCCGCACCTGTGCCTGCCGGCTGCGCCACGCGTTCCATTCCTGTACGCGCTGCTGCCCACGCCCCTGCGCAAGGCGGGCCAGCTCCGTGGCGACCTCGCTCAGCGTCCAGTCGTCGAGCGCGGGCAGCACGGGCGCCAGGATCCGCGCGAGCAGTTCGTCGGCGACCCGCTGCCACTCCACCGTCACCCCGCGCCCGTGCCGGGGGCGCCACGCGTGGTAGAGCGCGGCGATGGCTGCGGGCTGGTGCGGCAGTGCGTGGATCCGACGCTCGCGTGCGCCGCCGTCGTCTAGGAGATACGCGCGGTACGGCCGCAGCACATCGCCCTCCGCCGCCGTCAGGAACCTCAGCACCCGCGAGCGGCACAGGTCGACCGGATCCACCTCGGCGATGCCTCGCGCGATCAGCTCGTCCACTCCCCTGCGCAGGACGACATGGACGGGCGACGCCTGGCGCAGGGTGACGCCGAGCCCGTCGACGGCGCGGCCCACGGGGACCCGGCCGTCGGCGAAGTCCTTGGCCAGTACGAGGAGTTCCGCGGTGGCACGCTCACGCGGGCCGAGGGACACGGACAGGAGCGCCCTGGCCAGGTCCACCAGCTCGGCGTCGACCCGTTCCGGCTCCTTGAGCAAGCCCACGAGACGGATACCGAAGCCCGCGTCGATGATCAGACGCGCTGTACAGATCCGGGCGAGCCTCATCATGTCGACGCGGTCGGGCTGCCGGCCGCCCCACACGAGGCGCCACAGCAGCTTCAGCGTCTCGACGTCGTTCACCCGCCGCCCCGGCAGCAGCTCGGTCAGCGCGCCGAAGAGCTCGGCGCCGCGCGGCCCGCCGGGCTCCCTCCTCCAGCGCGCGGCCGCTTCGGCGAGGCGGACGGCGAGGGGCGCGTCGTCGATGTTCCTCAGCAGCCACTCCCCCTGCGGGGCGTTGGCGAAGTCGCGCAGCCGGTCCAGTTTGTGGTCCGTGAGGTGCAGGGCGAGCAGCTTCAGGACCCGCCGGTTCAGACCCTCGTGGCCGAGCGCCTCCAGGACCTCGACGGCTTCGGCGCACTCCCGCCGCCCGGGGTTGAGCAGCGCCCTGGCGAGCCGCTGCATGGCTTCGTCGAGGCCGCGCCCCGCGTCCGCGCCCATGGCGAGCGCGAGCCGCAGCGGCTCGGTCCAGGTCTCCATGGGCGCGCGCAGCCTGCGGCGCAGCTCGTCGTCCGCGCGCCCGCCGAACTCCCCGCGCAGCCGCAGCCAGGCCTCTGTGCTCAGCGGCAGCCGTTCGCAGGCGGCGAGGTCGGGCAGCGTGTCCTGGGCCACGGCCACGGACATGTAGTGCCGGACCAAGGCGAGGGCGAGGGGTTCGGCCGCGGCACGGTCCTCGGCGCCGAGCTCCTGGCACAGCGCGTACAGCTCGTCGACGACGGGGCTGCCCGCGCTCTGCTCGGCCACGGAAGCGGCGTGGGCGAGGGCGACGTCACGGCGCGCTTCGCCGGACATCGCGGCCAACTGCCGTACGTCGAGGGTCGGTCGGGCCAGTGCGAACGGGTCGTCGTCGGCGTCCGGCTCGGGCGGTGTCCCCTCGATCCACTGCCGGGCGGTCACCTCGGCCCAGGTGTCGGGCACCGGCGTACTGCCCTGGCCCCCGATGCCGTCGTGCACCCGGTAGAGGTGGTCGAGCGTCGGACCGTCGAAGCGGTCGAAGTCGGCGTCAGGGCCGATGCCGAGGATCTGCTGCGGCGCACGCCGAGGCTCCGCCGTCCATGTACTGAACGTCAGCGAGGCGGCGTACGGCCCAGGCAGCGAGGCGCAGGCGAGAGCCACCCAGTGGGCCACGGTCCGCGGATCGTTTTCGGCGACGACGATCTGCCGCCCGGCCCGCTCGTCGAAAAGGCGGCGCACGTCGGCAAGGAAGGGTTCGACGCGGGACGCGTTCTCGCGGGCGAAGGCGACAAGCCGCTCCGTCACCACGTCCAGTGTGGGCGCCGGGAGTTCATCGACCGAGTCCGCATGCACGGCGTCGACCCGCTGTTCCGCGCCGACGGTGGCGCAGAGGAGGGCGCCGCCTCCGGGGAGCCGACTGCGGCTGAGCCCTCTGCGGTGACCGACGGCGAGCACGTACTCGGCGACCTCAGCTGATTCCAGGGACTGTTCCTTCTCCTGCTCCTGCGGTCCCGCCTGCGCGGGGATCAGACGGACGGCTCCGGTGACCGGCTCCTCGTCGAGCCGATAGCTGAGTCGGCGGATGGCCATGCCACATTGTGACCACCCGCGTGCCTCGATCGCAGGCCGTCCGCCAAGTTTTCACCTTCCTCGGGAATCACTCGGTTCACGCCCCGCTCTCCGGCGGCGCCGGGCACCCTTGCGGCGCAGGAAAGTTGGGGCCAACGTGGTCCCGGGCCGCCACGAACGGCCCCTTCCCAAGATGCCTTCCTCAAGGCGATCGGAGTCGACGTGGCCTCCTCTTCCTCCTCCTCTTCCCCCTCTTCGTCCTCCCCGTCCTTCCAGCTCCCCCATGCCCTCCTGGGCGACGGCCCCCACAAGGTGATCGCCGTGCACGGGTGGTTCGCCGACCGGTCGGCCTACGCGCCGGTGCTCGCGGACCTCGACCTCGCAGCGTTCCAGTACGCGGTGGTCGATCTGCGCGGCTACGGGGAGGCGAAGGACGCCGCGGGCGCGTACACGACCTCCGAGGGGGCCGCCGATGTCGTCGGCCTCGCGGACCGCCTCGGCTGGGACCGCTTCTCGCTGATCGGCCACTCCATGGGCGGCTGCGTCGCCCAGCGGGTCCTGGCGATCGCACCGCACCGGGTCCGCAGGCTCGTCGGCGTATCGCCCGTGCCCGCCTCCGGACTCGAACTGCCGCCGGAACAGCGGGAGCTGTTCTCCGAGGCCGACCGGCTGCCGGGGAACCGCCGCGCGATCATCGACGCCACCACCGGCGGTGCACGGCCCGCGGCCTGGCTCGACCGCATGGTGGAACGCTCGCTCGACGTCAGCGACGCGAAGGCCTTCCGTGCCTGGCTCGACTCCTGGGCGGGCGAGGACTTCCACGACCGGGTCGAGGGCTCGACCGTGCCGGCGCTCGCGGTCGTCGGGGCGCTGGATCCCGCGCTGGGGGCGGACCTGATGCGCCGGACCTGGCTGCGCTGGTACGCGCGCGCCGAACTCACCGAACTCAGCCAGGCGGGCCACTACGCGATGGACGAGACTCCGCTCGCTCTCATCCGCGCCGTGGAGGACTTCCTGCGTAAGGACGGCGAGGGTGACGACGCGGGCGACGGCGCGGGTGACAGCGAGAGCGGCGACGGCTCGTCGTGAGCGTCGAACTCACCGTCCCACCCGACGTGTTCGACCCCAGGCAGTACGCGGCCGGGGTCCCGCACGACCGCTACCGCGTACTCCGCGACCGGTACCCCGTCGCCTGGCAGCACGAGCCGCAGGTGCTCGACTGGCCGGCGGGGCCCGGCTTCTGGGCGGTGACCCGGCACGCGGACGTCGTCCGCGTGCTCAGGGACTCCGTCACCTACTCCTCGCACCTGGGCGCCACCCAGATCCGCGATCCCGACCCGGACGACCTGCCGTTCATCCGTCGCATGATGCTCAATCAGGACCCGCCCGATCACGGGAGACTGCGCCGCCTGGTGAGCCGCGCCTTCACACCCAGGCGTGTGGAGCGCTTCGAGACCCTTGCCCGCGACCGGGCCCGCTCCCTGCTCTCCACGGCGGCGGACCGGGCCCGTGACTCCGACGGCACCTGCGATCTCGTCACCGCCGTCACCGACGACTACGCGCTGCTCAACCTCTCCGACCTCCTCGGCGTGCCCGAGAGCGACCGCGGCCTGCTGCTGCACTGGACGCAACGCGTGATCGGCTACCAAGACCCGGACGAAGCCGGGGAGTTGAAGCTCGGCCGGGACGGCAAGCCGCTCAACCCACGCTCACCGGCGATGCTGCGCGACATGTTCGGCTACGCGCAGGACCTCGCGGCGCACAAGCGCCGCGTACCCGCCGACGACATCATGACCACCCTCGCGAACGACCCCGAACTGACCGCACCCGAACTGGAGATGTTCTTCTTCCTGCTCACCGTCGCGGGCAACGACACCGTGCGCAGTGCGGCACCCGGCGGCCTCCTCGCCCTCATGGAGCACCCGGAGGAGTACCGCCGCCTGCGCGAGGGCGAAGTTCCCCTCGCCACGGCGGTGGACGAACTGCTGCGCCGGCACCCTCCCGTGCTCACGTTCCGCCGCACAGCCATCAAGGACACCATCCTGGCGAACCGGACCATCCGCGCCGGGGACAAGGTCGTCGTCTTCCACGCGTCGGCCAACCACGACGAACGCGTCTTCACCGACCCCCACCGCCTGGACCTGTCCCGCTCCCCCAACCCCCACGTCTCCTTCGGCGAGGGCCCGCACGTCTGCCTGGGCGCACATTTCGCCCGCCTCCAACTCCGGGTCCTGTACGAGGAGTTCCGCGCCGCGGGGACCGCACCTCTTGAACTCGCGGGGCCACCCCGGCGCCTGGTCTCCAACTTCATCAACGGGCTGAAGTCGGTGCCGGTAAAGGTGAAGTCGATGCCGGTAAAGGCGCCGAAGGCGCAGTGACTCGGCGGTCCCGTGGCCATCGGATACGGTTCAAGATCTACTGCGAGCCCGCGCGCGAGCCCCGCGCGCCACCGACCACGGAGACTCCCGCATGCACGGCGCAGCCGTCCCCGCAGCCGATGACGAGTACCACGACGACATCTTCCCGAACGTCGACACCCCCGATGACGGCAGCCGCTGGCAGGCCCCCGCCGACCTCGAAGAGCACCTGTACGAACTGTGCGAGGCCGACGACGCGTACACCTATCTGCGGGCGATAGCTGTCACCGGCCTATACCGCCCGGTGTCGGCGGCCGACATCGAACCGGGAGCGACCGAGCGCCCGGTCCTCACCGTCGATCTCCCCGACGGCCGCCGGATCGCGCAGATGTACACGGTCGGACTGCTCCCGCGCCCGCATCCCGAGGTGGTGTACGAGTTCGTCACGCTGGGCACGCTCGCCGCCGAACTGCCCGACGACATCGACATATTGGTGGTCAACGCGGCCACGCCCTGCCAGCAGTTCTATCTGACGACCGAGGAGGAACGGGACGTCTGGGCGGACCTGCACGCGGACCTCTACGTCGACGGCCGTCTGCACGACCGCATCGACACCCGCCGCACCGGCACCCCGGAGTCCCCCGCCCTGCTGCACGGCCTGGCCTGCGGCGCCCACCTCTGCTTCGCCAACGGCGACGCCTGGAACACCCTGGACTGGCACGGCGCGGGCTACAACTCCGAGGTCGAGCGCCTGGAGGAATGGTGGGGCGTGCACGGCCGAGAGGACTGGCTCGGCACGCAGGAGCGCCTCCTGAACCGTGAAGTCAGCCCGTGGTACTGGGACTTCGTCCTCGGTGCCCGTACGTCGCTGATCGAGCAGTTCGGCCCGCGCGTCGACCCGGAGCTGTGGCGCCAGTGCGTGGAGGTGACGATCCGCGACCGCATGGCCGAGACCGGCGGCCACGATTCCCCGCACAAGCCGGGCGACGACCCCGACCTGGACGACTTCGTCGCCGCGCTGCGCGGCCTCGCCGGGAAGATCATCCGCTACGAGTCGCGCTTCCGCGCCGACGACCTCCTGCCGCCCGACGGTCACGTCCGCACCATCGCGGCCTGGGACATCGGGCGGGCGTCGAAGATGGCCCGCTGGGGGCGCGGCGCCCGGTACGCGAGCCATGCGGAGCTGGAGGCGGCCGTCGAGCGCGCGAGCCACGAGGCCAGGTCGGCGTACACCTCGTGGGAGGAGTTCTCAGCGGGCTACGTCCTCGGCCGCTGCCTCCACTTCGACGAGGAGCAGTTCGGCGACTGGTACACGACGGTGCTCCAGGCCCACCGCGAGCTGATCTCGGATCCGGACAGCCCGTGGCTGACGGTGCCGTTCATGTAAATCCGACAGCCACCCGGCGTCCCCCGCACCCCTCCGCTCACCTGAGCACCCCGCATCACAATCTGGTCTCGCTGACCCGCCAGGGTCTTGCCACCCACCCGTGTAATCGATTCCAATCCTCCGTGTAATCGATTCCACAAGGAGGTGGACCGGCGATGGCGAGCATCAAGGACGTCGCGGCCGAGGCAGGCGTATCCGTCGCCACGGTCTCGCGTGTCCTGAACAGTCACCCCTCGGTCAGCCCGGGGGCCCGCGCCCGCGTCCTCGCCGCGATAGAGAGCCTCGGCTACCGCCCGAACGCCGTCGCCCGCTCCCTGCGCACCGACCAGACCCGCACACTCGGCCTGGTCATCAGCGACGTACTGAACCCGTACTTCACGGCCCTGGCCCGTTCCGTCGAGGAAGCGGCCCGCGCGCTCGGTTACAGCGTGATCATCGGCAACGCCGACGAGCGGCCCGAGCTCCAGGACCACCACGTACGCACGCTCCTGGACCGGCGGATCGACGGGCTCCTGGTCTCCCCTACCGACGGCGGCTCCCCGCTGATGCTCGACACCGCGCGCTCCAGCACCCCGATGGTGTTCGTGGACCGCTGGATCCCGGGCGTGGACGTCCCCGTCGTCCGCGCCGACGGCCGCGAAGCCGTCCGTGACCTGGTCGCCCACCTGCACGCCGTCGGCCACCGCAGGCTCGCGATCATCGCCGGCCCCGCGGCCACCACCACCGGCAGCGAGCGCGTCGACGCGTTCCGGGACGCGCTCGGCGCGTACGGGCTTCCGCTGCCCGGTGACTACATCGGGCAGGGCGACTTCCAGGCCGACAGCGGGCGCCGCGCCACCGAGCGGTTCCTCGCGCTGCCCGAGCCGCCCGAGGTCATCTTCGCCGCGGACAACCTGATGGCGCTCGGCGCGCTCGACGCGATCCGCGCGCGCGGCCTTCGCGTGCCGCACGACATCGCGCTCGCCGCCTTCGACGACATCCCGTGGTTCGTGCACACCGATCCGCCGATCACCGCCATCGCGCAGCCGACCGGCGATCTGGGCCGGGCCGCCGTGCAGGCCCTGGTCGACCTGATCGAGGGCAGGAGCCCCCGGTCCGTCACCCTGCCCGCCCGTCTCGTCGTACGCCGCTCCTGCGGCGAGTCCCCCACCGAGCAGAGGAGCAACACGTGAGCGACACAGACGAGTTGCCGCGCGGCGCCGACCGCGGCCCCGAGGAGTTGCTGCGCATCGAGGGGATACGCAAGACCTTCCCCGGTGTCGTCGCGCTCGACTCGGTCGACTTCGACCTCCGCCGCGGCGAGGTGCACGTCCTGCTCGGCGAGAACGGCGCGGGCAAGAGCACGCTCATCAAGATGCTCTCCGGCGCCTACCGCCCCGACAGCGGCCGCATCCTCGTGGACGGGAAGGAAGCCCGCATCCATGGGGCACAGGACGCCGAACGGCTCGGAATCGCCACGATCTACCAGGAGTTCAACCTCGTACCCGACCTCACCGTCGCCGAGAACATCTTCCTTGGCCGCCAGCCGCGCCGCTTCGGGATGATCGACCGGAAGGCGATGGAGACGGCGGCCGAGGAGCTCCTGAAGCGGGTGGGCGTGCAGGTGTCGCCGCGCGCCAAGGTGCGCGAACTGGGCATCGCCCGGCTCCAGATGGTCGAGATCGCCAAGGCGCTCAGCCTGGAGGCGCGCGTCCTGATCATGGACGAGCCGACGGCCGTCCTGACGAGCGAGGAGGTCGACAAACTCTTCGCGATCGTGCGGCAGTTGCGCGCGGACGGCGTGGGCGTCGTCTTCATCACCCACCACCTGGAGGAGATCGCCGCGCTCGGCGACCGCGTGACCGTCCTGCGCGACGGCCGCAGCGTCGACCAAGTGCCCGCTTCTACAGCGGAGGACGAGCTCGTACGGCTGATGGTGGGCCGCAGCATCGAGCAGCAGTACCCGCGTGAACGCCCCGACACCGGTGGCGAGTTGCTCACGGTGAAGGGCCTCACCCGCGACGGCGTCTTCCATGACGTCAGCTTCGAGGTGCGGGCCGGAGAGGTCGTCGGCCTCGCGGGCCTCGTCGGCGCCGGAAGGACCGAGGTGGCGCGTGCCGTCTTCGGCGCCGATCCGTACGACGCGGGCTCCGTCGACGTACGCGGCGAGCGTCTTCCCCGGCATGACGTGATCGCCGCGATGGGGGCCGGCATCGGCCTCGTACCGGAGGACCGCAAGGGCCAAGGGCTCCTCCTTGACGCCTCCGTGCAGGAGAACCTCGGCCTGGTGACGCTGCGTTCGGCGACGCGCTCCGGGCTCGTGGACCTCAAGGGGCAGCGCGTGGCGGCGGCCCGGATCGCCGAGCAGCTCGGCGTACGGATGGCCGGGCTCGGCCAGCACGTGCGCACGCTGTCCGGCGGCAACCAGCAGAAGGTCGTCATCGGCAAGTGGCTGCTGGCCGACACGAAGGTCCTGATCCTCGACGAGCCGACGCGCGGCATCGACGTGGGCGCGAAGGTCGAGATCTACCAGCTCATCAACGAACTGACGGCCTCCGGGCACGCGGTCCTGATGATCTCAAGCGACCTGCCCGAGGTCCTCGGCATGAGCGACCGCGTGCTCGTCATGGCCCAGGGCCGCATCGCGGGCGAACTCGCGGCGGACGAAGCGACGCAGGACGCGGTGATGGCACTGGCCGTCAGCAGTGCGGCGGCGGACACCTCCGCGGCGACAGAGAACGAAGCAACCGAAGGGAAGGCCTCCCGTGGCCACTGAAACGCTGAAGAGCAACGCGGGTGGCGCCACCGGTCTGCGCCGCGTGCTGCTCGACAACGGCGCCCTGAGCGCCCTGGTAGTCCTCCTGGTGGCGATGTCGCTGCTCTCCGGGGACTTCCTCACCACGCAGAACCTGCTCAACGTGGGCGTGCAGGCCGCGGTCACCGCGATCCTCGCGTTCGGCGTCACCTTCGTCATCGTCTCGGCGGGCATCGACCTGTCGGTCGGCTCGGTGGCCGCGCTCTCCGCGACGGTCCTCGCCTGGTCGGCGACGTCCGAGGGCCTGCCGGTCTGGCTCGCGATCGTGCTCGCCGTCGGCACCGGCATAGCGTGCGGTTTCGTGAACGGCATGCTCGTCTCGTACGGCAAACTCCCGCCGTTCATCGCGACGTTGGCGATGCTGTCGGTGGCCCGCGGTCTCTCCCTGGTCATCTCGCAGGGCAGCCCGATCCCGTTCCCCGACTCGGTCTCCAACCTCGGTGACACCATCGGCGGCTGGCTGCCGGTCCCGGTCATCGTGATGGTCGCGATGGGTCTGGTCACCGCCCTCATCCTCGGCCGTACGTACATCGGCCGTTCCATGTACGCGATCGGCGGCAACGAAGAAGCGGCTCGTCTCTCCGGGCTTCGCGTGAAGCGGCAGAAGCTCGTCATCTACGGCCTGTCCGGCCTCTTCGCCGCCGTCGCGGGCATCGTCCTCGCGTCCCGTCTGGTCTCCGCGCAGCCGCAGGCCGCACAGGGTTACGAGCTGGACGCGATCGCCGCAGTCGTCATCGGCGGCGCGAGCCTTGCGGGCGGTGTCGGCAAGGCGTCCGGCACGCTGATCGGCGCGCTGATCCTGGCGGTTCTGCGCAACGGCCTCAACCTCCTCTCCGTGTCCGCGTTCTGGCAGCAGGTCGTGATCGGCGTCGTCATCGCGCTGGCGGTCCTCCTCGACACGTTGCGGCGCAAGGCGGGGGCGACTCCCGGCGCATCAACGGGCGCGGCAGCCGGGGGCGGCAAGAAGGGTCCCCAGGTCCTGAAGCTCGGTATCGCGGCCGTGCTGGTGGCCGCCGTCATCGGCGGCATCTCCTTCTTCAACAAGGACTCCTCCTCCGGCACGACGACGAAGGTCGGCATGTCGCTCTCCACCCTCAACAACCCCTTCTTCGTGCAGATGAAGGAGGGCGCGCAGGCGGAGGCCGAGAAGGCGGGTATCGACCTCACGGTCACGGACGCGCAGAACGACGCCTCGCAGCAGACCAACCAGCTGCAGAACTTCACGGGCGAGGGCATGAAGTCGATCATCGTCAACCCGGTCGACTCGGACGCGGTGGGCCCGGCGGTGCGCGGCGCCAACAAGTCCGACATCCCGGTGATCGCGGCCGACCGCGGCGTGAACAAGGCGAAGGCGGCGACGCTCGTCGCCTCCGACAACGTCGCGGGCGGCAAGCTCGCCGCGAAGACCCTCGCGGAGAAGCTGGGCGGCAAGGGCAAGATCGTCACGCTCCAGGGCGTCGCGGGCACGTCGGCGAGCCGAGAGCGCGGCAAGGGCTTCGCCGAGGGCATCAAGGAGTACCCCGGCATCAAGGTCGTCGCCTCCCAGCCGGCGGACTTCGACCGCACGAAGGGCCTGGACGTCATGACGAACCTGCTCCAGTCCAACCCCGGCATCAACGGCGTCTTCGCCGAGAACGACGAGATGGCCCTCGGCGCGGCCAAGGCACTCGGCAACAAGGCGGGCAAGTCGGTCTCGGTGGTCGGCTTCGACGGAACTCCCGACGGTCTCAAGGCCGTTGAGACGGGCACGCTGTACGCGTCCGTGGCACAGCAGCCGAAGGAGCTGGGCAGGATCGCCGTGCAGAACGCGGTGAAGGCGGTGCGCGGCAAGGAGGTCGAGACGATGGTGAAGGTCCCGGTGAAGGTGGTCACGAAGAGGAACGTGGCTGACTTCTCCTGACGACACGGTGGCTGCGGGTGGCTGCGCGTGGCCGCCGGGTCGGCGGGCTCAGGCACCGGGCTACGGTGGCCGGGGTCGTCGTGCCCGCCGTGACCGCCGACGACGGAACCCGTCCACTCACTCGGCACCCGAGGCGGTCGCCCCAGGCCGGACACGACCGCACCCCGCTGCGCCGTGGCCCCGCCCGGCAATCGCCGGGCGGGAGCGTGGTGCCGGTCAGCGTGAACCGGGACCACTCCCCCGGTGGCACCGCTTGTGAGCCGCCCGCACCGCGCCCGCCGCCCCCGACCCGACCTGCCCCGCCAACACCACAACCCGCCGCCGCATCCCCGTAGAGCAGGAGCCGGACCCACAGATGCACGACCGCGACCACGCCCACGACCCCAGCCGTGACCACGACCTCGACGACGCCACGTACGACCTCCTGGTCGTCGGGTCGGCCAACGCCGACCTGGTGATCGGCGTCGAGCGCCGCCCCGCCCCCGGTGAGACGGTCCTCGGCTCCGACCTCGCCACGCATCCCGGTGGCAAGGGCGCCAACCAGTCGGTCGCGGCGGCCCGACTCGGCGCCCGTACGGCCCTGCTCGCGCGGGTCGGCGACGACGCCCACGGTCGGCTTCTGCTCGAATCGCAGCGCGCGGCGGGCGCGGACACGGTCGGCGTCCTGGTCGGCGGGGCGCCAACCGGCGTCGCGCTGATCACCGTCGACCCGTCGGGCGACAACAGCATCGTGGTCTCGCCGGGCGCCAACGCCCGCCTGACGCCCGAGGACATCCGCGCGGCGGGCAGCCTGCTCGCCGCGTCGCGGGTGGTGTCGTCCCAGCTGGAGATCCCGATCGAGACGGTCACCGAGGTCGTACGCACCTTGCCGGCCGCCACACGCTTCGTCCTCAACCCCTCCCCACCGGCACCGCTGCGATCCGAAGTCCTCGCCGCATGCGACCCGTTGGTGGTGAACGAGCACGAGGCGCGCTACATCCTGGGCGACGACGCGGCTCCCGCAGACTCCCCCGAGGACTGGGCGCGGGCGCTCCTCGCCCTCGGCCCCCGCTCGGTAGTGATCACCCTGGGTGCGGAGGGAGCCCTGACGGCGGACGGCGGCGGCTCCCCCGTCACCGTGCCGAGCCCGAAGGTGGACGCGGTGGACACGACTGGCGCGGGCGACGCGTTCACGGCGGCCCTGGCCTGGCGCCTCGGCCTGGGCGAGGACCTCGCGACGGCGGCGGCGTACGCGGCGCGCGTGGGGGCGGCCTCGGTCACCCGGCAGGGCGCGCAGGAGTCGTACCCGACGGCGGACGAGGTGGCAGGCCAGGTGGAGGGCGCATGAAGAAGGCCGGCATCCTCAACCGCCATCTCTCCGGCGCCCTGGCCGAGTTGGGCCACGGAGACACGGTCCTGATCTGCGACGCGGGCATGCCCATACCGCCGGGGCCCCGGGTCGTCGACCTGGCGTTCTGGGCGGGCGTCCCCTCCTTCGCGGAGGTACTGGACGGGCTGCTCGCCGAGCTGGTCACGGAGGGCGGAACGGCGGCGACGGAGGTCCGGGAGGCGAACCCTGCCGCGGCCGGGATCCTGTCCGCCCGCGTCACACCCCTCACCCTGGTCCCCCACGAGGAACTTAAGCGCCGCACGGCCACGGCCCGCCTGGTGGTACGCACGGGCGAGGCGACGCCGTACGCGAACGTGCTGCTGCGGTGCGGCGTGTTCTTCTGACCCCGCACCGCCGTTCCCCTCAGCCCCGCACGAGCCCGGCCCCTCGGGGAAAGCTCAGCGTCCGGTAGACGGTCACCCCGCCCGCCAGTTCCGCGCACGCCCGCGCCGCCGCGCTGACCCGTTGCGTGTACGACGGGTCGGCGGTGTCAAGGAGAATGCCCAGGGTCGTGCCGCTGTGAGCGACGGCGACGCCCAGGCCGCCGACCTCCCGGCAGATCTCCCGCATCGGCTCCAACGTCCATTTGTGGCGCAGGAGTTGGTTCATCTGGGCGCTGCGCGTCGCGACCCTGCCGACCTCCGCCAGGTCGCGGCGGCGGACCGCGCACGCGAGGCGGTCGAGCAGGCGCGCGTACTCGTGGCGGTCGGCCGGCGTGAACGGCTTGGGGATGCGGTTGAAGTCGACCGTGTCGACCGAGCCGCCCTCGTCGATCCCCACCACGGCCATGACCGGGAGCGAGCCGAGGATGCCGCGCAGGCGCACGGTGCGGTGGTGGAAGGCGACGATCGCCGGATAGAGCACCCCGTCCGTGGGCTCGATGTCCGCGAGCAGCCGCTCGATGCGGGCAGGCGGCATCTCGACGCCCAGCGCCTGCCCGACCGCCCGCGCAGTCGCCACCAGGTCGGCCGATGAGCTCGCCAGACCCTTGCCCTCGGGGATGACGCTGTTGACGTGGAGGGTTCCCCCGGTCGACGTCACGCCGGTCTGCCGCTCCGCCAACTCACCGATCGTACGCGCCAGTTGAAGCGCCTTGGTCTTGCCCGCGGGCCGGACCGTCACATCCCCGCAGCCCGGCTCCCGCCGGAACGTGGCCATCGTCCACCGCGCGACGGGCAACGTCACCAGGAAGTCCCCGTCCTCCTCCGGCAGTACGCCCTGAAGCAGCTCGCCGAAGGTCCCGAAAGCCGCACCCACTCCGACTCCGGCTGATCCCGCGACCGCGGGGAGGGGCCGCGGCCCGGCCTCCTGGAACAGCTTCACAGGTCTCCTCTCAACATCCCGACGCCTCCAGCGCCCACAGGCTGCCACAACCCTATCCGTCTTGACAATCATTTTCATCTAGTGTGATGCTCTCGGCCCGGCGACCGAACGCGGGGACACAGCGACACAAGGACACAAGGACACAGGGGGCAGACGTGCACGACCACATAGCCGAAGCGGTGAAGAAACCCGATCTCATATCCCTTGAGCCGGACTTGGTCTGTCTCCGGTTCGAGACGATGAAGATCTATTCGGCCTTGGGAGCGGTCCGTCACCTTCTTGATTCCGGTGCCGTGAAACCCGGCGACACCCTCATCGACAGTTCCAGCGGTATCTACGCGCAGGCCCTTGCGCTCGCCTGTCACCGCTACGGAATGAAATGCCACATCGTGGGTTCCACGACCGTGGACCACACCCTGCGCGTCCAGCTGGACATACTCGGCGCCACGCTGGAACAGGTGCGGCCGTCCAAGAATCTCCGGCTCGACCAGGAGCTGAGGGTGCGGCGCATCGCGGAGATACTCGAGGCGAATCCCTCGTACCACTGGATGCGGCAGTACCACGACAGCATTCATTACCTCGGCTACCGCGACGTGGCCGAGACGATCGACGCGGAGGTGCCCGAGGGGCCGCTCGCCCTGGTGGGCGGGGTCGGCTCGGGGGCATCGACCGGTGCCATCGCCGGGTATCTGCGGGACGCGGGACGCGACGTGAGACTCGTCGGCGTGCAGCCTTTCGGCAGCGTCACCTTCGGCTCGGAGCACGTGTCCGACCCGGACATGATCATCGCCGGGATCGGCAGCGCCATCGAATTCCAGAATGTCCGGCACGAGGCGTACGACCGCGTGCACTGGGTGAATTTCGACTGCGCTGTGTCCGGCGCGGTCTCGCTCCTGAGGACCAGCGGAATCTTCGCCGGCCTTTCCGCCGGCGCCGCCTATCTGACCGCTCTCTGGGAACAGCGCCGCGACGATTCCCGTACGTACGTATTCATCGCGGCGGACACGGGTCATCGCTACGTCGAAAACGCCTACGCGAAACACGCCCAGGCGCCGGACATCGACACCCTGAAGCCGCATGAGATCACCTCGCTCGACGAGCTGAGGCACCCCTGGTCGACCACTTCCTGGCCCGACCTCCTCCCATAACAGCGTCCATCACCACTCCGAACCCCGAACTCCGCACCCCGATTTCCGCACTCCGAACCCCCGAACCCCGAAGGCACACCACATGTCGCACCCCGAGCCGCGCACGCCCCACAACGTCGCGGAGCTCATCGACGCCGTCCTGGCGGGCGAGCACGGCCCCGACCCCAAGGACCTCTCCGTCACCAGCGCGTTCTGGCTGTACAACACCACCCGCCTCGCGGGCAGCGAAGTGACGTACCACAACCACTACTTGCTGCTCCGGGTCGGCACGGCGTTCGGTGCCTGCTCCTTCGAGGCCGGTGAACTCGCCCCGGACTTCTGCGAGAACGCATCGGGCCACAGCCTCGACAAGCTGCTGCGCGCCGAGTCCACGCCCGTCCGCATCGCCGCGCTCGACGCCTATCTCGCGCAGGTGAACCCGCACCGGGACGCCGCCGACGCCGAGCGCGTCACGCTGCCCACCGGCACCCCGGAGGTCCGCGCGAAAGCCCGCGACGCGGCCATCGCCGGGCTGCTCGACATCGAGCCGGGCGCGAAGGTGGCACTCATCGGCGTGGTCAACCCCCTCGTCGCGGCGATACGTGAGCGGGGCGGCGTCTGCCTGCCCTGCGATCTCAATCTCCGTACGACCCAGTGGGGCGACCGGGTCACCGACGACATGACGGAGGTCCTGAAGGAGGCCGATGCCGTGGTCGCCACCGGCATGACGCTGAGCAACGGCACCTTCGACCTGATCCTCGCGCACTGCCGCGAGCACGGGGTGCCGCTGGTGGTGTACGCGCAGAGCGGCAGCGCCGTGGCGCGCGCGTTCCTGCCCGCAGGGGTGACCGGGCTCTCCGCGGAACCCTTCGCTTTCTCGCAGTTCAGCGCCGACGAGACGCCGCTCTACCGCTACAAGGAGGCGGCGTGAGCGTCAACTCCAAGGCTCCCGCGCCGACTTCCGCGCCGCCAGCCGCCGCTGAGGAAGCGCTGCCGGGCGACCTGCGGATGGCCCGCACGCTGTGGCCCGTCCTGGTCGCGTCCGCGGTCGGGCTGCTGCCGTTCACCATCTTCAGCACGTATCTGGTGCCGATGGCCGAGGACGCCGACAGCAGTGTTGCCACGCTGGGCGGGCTGCGCGGACTCGGCGGTCTCGCGGCCCTGTTGGTGGGTACCGCGCTCGCCCCGCTGATCGACCGGGTGCGCAAGGAGTGGGCCGCGGCGGGCGGTCTCGCCGCGCTCGGCGTCTCCGCCGCGCTCGGCGCGAGCGGGGACTTCATCCTGCTCGCCGTGTTCTGCCTCCTTGTCGGCGCCAGTACGTCGGTGCTGAACCCGGCGCTGACAGCGGCAGCCGCCGACCGCTTCGGCTCAGGGAAGGCCGCGGGGCGCGCGGCGACGCTCGTCACGGCGACCCAGTCGATGACGGCGATGCTCGCGGCGCCGGTCATCGCGCTGCCCGCGCTGCTCTGGGGCTGGCAGGGCGACCTGTTCGCGGTGACCGGAGTGTCGCTGCTCCTGGCGGCGATCTTCTTCGTACACGGCAAGGACAAGCCGGTGGAGGAAAGGGACGCCACCCAACGCCTGGGCTACGTGGCCTCGTTCAAGGCGCTCGGGAAGATCCCCGGGGTCGTACCGCTCCTGCTCATCGCCCTGCTGCGCACGGCGGTGTTCATGGGCTACCTCTCCTACCTGGCGGCCTACTACGACGACCGGTTCCAACTCGACCCCGGGCTCTTCGCGTTCGTGTGGACGCTGAGCGGCGCG
Source organism: Streptomyces sp. NPDC054866 (assembly GCF_053610745.1). Taxonomy (NCBI): domain Bacteria; kingdom Bacillati; phylum Actinomycetota; class Actinomycetes; order Kitasatosporales; family Streptomycetaceae; genus Streptomyces; species Streptomyces sp. NPDC054866. The sequence goes on along the minus strand of NZ_JBSGZA010000001.1, from coordinate 327,103 downwards.
TCGTTCTTCGTGAGCAACCTCCTCACGGGGCGGGTCACGAACTCCGAGGAGCCGCGGATCGGCACCGAGCGGATGCTGGCCATCGGCCTGGTCGCCGCGCTCGTCTCGGTCGTGGGCTTCTACTTCACACACTGGCTGCCGCTCGCGCTCGCCATGACGTCCCTGCACGCGGCGAGCCACGCCGTGGTGGCCGCATGCGTGGTCAGCCTCCTGGTCCGCCGCTGCGGGACCCAGCGGGGCGCGGCCCTGAGCGTGAACGCCGCGGGAATGAGCCTCGGAGTCTTCGTGGGCGCGGGCCTGGGCGGCCTCGGCCTCGGCCTCGCCGGGTACCCGGGGATCGCGGTGGCGTTCGGTGCACTGGTCCTCGTGGCCCTGGTGGCAGCGGTTCTCGTGCTGAGGGCGGGACCGGGGGAGGAAACCCCGGCGGACCGGGACCCGACGGGCGAGGGCCCGACGCACCGGAACCCGGGCGAGGACCGGCCGGACGAGGAACCCGCGGGCGAAGGCACGACGGACCGGGGCCCGGGCGAAGGCCGGACGGACCTGGACCCGGACGAGGGCCCGAGAAACCAGGGCCCGACGGACGAGAGCCCGGCGGACCGGGACCCGGCGAGCGACGGACCCGGGAAGGACGGCCCGGCGAAGGGAGCCGGGGCCGCCATCTAGCCCCCGCACGGCCGCCCGCGCCCGCCCCGGCAGGAACGGGCCACCGACCCTGACGCCCAACAGCCTCACCCCAGCCCGTCCCACCAGGGCCACCCACCACGGGCCCCCACACGCTGGACCCAACCCGGGGAAAGGAGCCAGGCCGTCATCCAGCCCCCGCACGGCCGCCCGCACCTGCCCCGGCAGGAGCGGGCCACCGGCCCCCTGACACCCGACAGCCTCACCCCAGCCCGTCGCACCAGGGCCACCCGAGCTACCCGCCACGGGCCCCGCCCCAGAGCCAGCGCCGCTATCTAGCACCCCGCACGGCACTCCGCCCCCGCCCCGGCAGGAGTAGGCCGCCCCGCCCCCGCTGCCGACGGCCTCACGCCCCCCGATCCGCCACCCCACAGGCCCCAACCCCCTAAGTCCAAACCGACTTGAGAGGCCCGACCACCGTCATGCCCCCGCCGCCCCCGACCTCCCCCACGGCAGCCATTGCCCTGGCCCCCGATTCACCCACGCCGGACCCGCCGCCGGTTAAGGGTGTGCGGAGTCGTCTTGCCTCCCGGGGCGGGCTGGCGGTGGTCTGCGGCGTGCTCTTTCTCGCCCTGCTCGTCTCCGTGGTCGTGGCCATCGGCCTCGGCTCCGCCGTCGTCACGCCGGGGGACACGGCCCGGCTGCTGTGGGCGGCTCTGAGCGGCGGGAGCATTGATGCGGATGAGCTGACGACGTATCAGATCATCTGGCAGATCCGCACACCCCGCGTGCTCCTCGCGGCACTTGTGGGCGCCGGCCTCAGCGCGGTCGGCGTCGCCATCCAGGCGCTGGTGCGCAACGCGCTCGCCGATCCGTTCGTACTCGGCGTCTCGTCCGGAGCCTCGGTCGGCGCGGTCGCCGTCACGGTCACCGGAGGGCTCGCGGCACTCGGCATCTACGCGGTGTCGGCGGGGGCGTTCATCGGGGCGCTCGTCGCCTCCCTTCTGGTGTACGTCGCCTCGGCGAGCCGCGGTGGCGGGCTCTCGCCGCTGCGGCTCGTCCTGACCGGCGTGGCCATGGCACTCGGCTTCCAGGCCGTGATGAGCGTGATCATCTACTTCGCGCCGGACAGCGAGGCGACCAGCATGGTCCTGTACTGGACGATGGGCAGCTTCGGCGCCGCGAGCTGGGGCGCCCTGCCCGTCGTCGCCGCCTGCGTACTGCTCGGTCTCGCGGTGCTCTACAGGTACAGCCGGGCGCTCGACGTCCTCGCGCTCGGCGACGAGACCGCGACGAGCCTGGGCATCAGCCCCGACCGGCACCGCAAGGGCCTGCTCCTGCTCGCCTCGCTGATCACCGGCGTGATGGTCGCCGTCAGCGGTGCGATCAGTTTCGTCGGCCTGGTGATGCCCCACCTCGTACGCATGGTGGTCGGTGCCACGCACGCACGGGTGCTTGCCGTCGCGCCGCTGGTCGGCGCGGTGTTCATGGTCTGGGTCGACCTGGTGTCACGCACCCTCGTGGCGCCGCGCGAGCTGCCCCTCGGGGTCATCACGGCACTGGTCGGGGTGCCGGTGTTCGTCACGCTGATGCGGCGCAAGGCCTATATGTTCGGGGGGCGTTGAGATGGAACTCGCACTCGACGGCCTGTCCGTGACGATCGACGGCAAGCTCCTCGTCCGGGCCTTGTCCCTGGAGGTGGGCAGCGGCCAGATCGTGGGCCTGGTCGGCCCGAACGGCAGCGGCAAGTCCACCGCCCTCAAGTGCGTCTACCGTGCGCTGCGCCCGAGCTCCGGCGTGGTCAGGGTGGGCGACGACGACCTCTCCCGCCTGACGCCGCGCCGCAGCGCGCAGGTCGTCGCCGCGATGGCCCAGGACGGCGCCGTGGACCTCGATTTCACGGTGGAGGAGGTCATCGCCCTGGGCCGCGCGCCCCATCTGCGCGGCAACCAGGCGCTCGGCGCACGCGAACGCGACCTGTGCGCGCGGACGATGGCCCGTCTCGACCTCACCCGCCTCGCCGACCGCGGCGTACTCACCCTGTCGGGCGGGGAACGTCAACGCGTCCTGCTCGCGCGGGCGTTGGTGCAGGAGCCGCGGATCCTGGTCCTGGACGAGCCGACCAACCACCTCGACGTCCGCCACCAGATGGAGCTCCTCTCGCTCCTGAAGGGCTCGGGTCTCACCGTCCTCGTGGTCCTGCACGACCTCAACCTCGCGGCGGCCGCGTGCGACCGCATCGGAGTGCTGTCCGAGGGCGCGCTGGTGGCCGCCGGCACGCCGGAAGAGGTGCTCACCACGGGTCTGGTCGACGAGGTGTTCGGCGTCAAGGCCACCGTGATCAGCCACCCCCTGACCGGCGCCCCCCAACTCCTCTACGCACTGAGCCCCTCGACTCCCCTCTGAACGCCCCTTTGAACACTCCCCTTTGAAAGGCACGACCGACCATGCCCAGAACACGTACACGTACCACCATCGGATCGGCGCTCACGGCGGCCCTGCTGCTCAGCGGCTGCGGCGCGGAGGTCGACGAGGACTCCAAGAGCGCGGGCGGCGCGTCCGAGAAGGTCACCGTGAAGCGCTGCGGCGAGCCGGTCTCGTACAAGACCCCGCAGCGCGCGGTGGTCTACGAAGGCGGCAGCGCGGACAAGATGTTCAGCCTCGGCCTGACGAAGCACGTCCACGGTTACGTGATGCCCCCGGCCAACCCGCCGGTGAGCGAGTCCCCTTGGGCGTCGGAGTACGCCAAGGTGAAGATGCTCAGCGACGACCTGCTCAACAAGGAGCTCGTCGTGGAGGCCAAGTCCGACTTCGTCGTCGCGGGGTGGAACTCGGGCTTCAGCGATCAGCGCGGCATCACCCCGAAGATCCTGGACAAGCTCGGCATCCAGAGCTTCATGCACACGGAGAGCTGCTTCAACTACCCCAAGTACCCGGAGAAAGTGACCCCGTTCAAGGCCCTGTACTCGGACCTTGACCGTCTGGGCAAGATCTTCAAGGTGGAGAAGAAGGCGGACGAGGTCGTGGGCGGCCTCAAGAAGCGTGTGGCCGCCGTCGAGTCCAAGGCCCCCAAGGGCGACCGGACCCCCGTCTTCCTCTACGACTCCGGCACGGACCAGCCCTTCACGGCAGGCAGCCAGGTCCCGCCCAACGACATCATCAAGGCCGCCGGCGCCAAGAACATCTTCGACGGCCTCGACGAGCGCTGGACCCAGGTGAACTGGGAGGCCGTCGCCAAGGCCGAGCCCGAGGTCATCATCATCTTCGACTACGGCGACATGCCCGCCAAGAAGAAGATCGACTTCCTGAAGAAGTCCCCGCACACCAAGGAACTGCCCGCCGTGAAGAAGAACAACTTCTTCGTCCTCGACTACAACGAGGGCATCAGCGGCCCGCGCAACATCGACGGCCTGGAGAAGTTCGGAAAGTACATGCGGGAATTGAAGCGGTGAGGCCGTGAAGGCGTGAAGCGGTGAAACGTCACTGAGCCTCGTCGAGAGCGCCCGTGAGGCGGCCGAGGAGTCCTTGCAGAGCAAGGATCTCCTCGACCGTCATCCCGGTCGAGGCAAGGATCCGGCGCGGCACCGGCAGGGCCCGCTCACGCAGCTCGGTCCCGGCATCCGTCAGCTGAACGGTGACGGAGCGCTCGTCGGCGGCACTGCGCTCACGCCGGACGAGCCCTGACGTCTCCAGCCGCTTGAGGAGCGGCGAGAGCGTGCCGGAGTCGAGGCGCAGCCGCTCGCCGATCGCCTTGACGGGCTGCGGACCGTGTTCCCAGAGCACCAGCATGACCAGGTACTGGGGGTAGGTGAGGCCCAGGTCCTTGAGGGCATCGCGGTAGACGCCGCCGAAGGCGCGCGAGGCGGCGTGCAGCGAGAAGCAGACCTGGTGATCGAGGCGGAGCAGCTCGGCGTCGGGCACGTCGGGCAGCTCGCGTCCGGGCGGTACGGCGGTCGGCGATGACGTCATGGGTCAAGGGTACCTCGTACGCGCCATTCAGTTGTGCACAACTGAATTGTGTGCCACTATCTGATCAGGCCAAACGAGCCGGACGAACGAACCGACGCCCGACGCCGGACAAACCGAAGGACACCCCATGAACGCGCTGTACACCGCCGTCGCCACCGCCAACGGCCGCGAGGGCCGCGCCGTCAGCTCCGACGGCCAGATCGACCTCGCGCTCGCCATGCCCCCGGCCCTCGGCGGCAACGGACAGGGCACCAACCCCGAGCAGCTCTTCGCCGCCGGGTACGCGGCCTGTTTCGCCAGCGCCATGGGGGCGGTCGCCCGTGAGATGAAGGTCGACACCAAGGACGTATCGGTGACCGCCGAGGTCTCCATAGGCAAGGACGGCGCGGGCTTCGGCCTCGCGGTCGTGATGCGCGTGGAGCTGCCGGACTCCCTGGCCGGCGAGACCGGGCAGCAGCTGGTCGAGGCCACGCACGCGTACTGCCCGTACTCCAAGGCCACGCGCGGCAACATCGAGGTCGAGCTCGTCATCGAGTAGCCCGGCGGGATTCGGGGCCTCCCCCTACGGGCGGGTACCGTAGAGGGACCGATCTCATGGGCCTCCTGGTGGGCTGCGTGAACCCCAGGAGGCCCAGCATGACGACGAACCGCGGACGCAAGGACGTGATCCGGAACCGGATGACGTCGACCGGCGAGTCGTACAACGTCGCCGCCCGCAACCTCAAGGCCATGAAGGACATGGGCGCCACCCGCGAGGCGGTCGTCACGCAGCGCTGGCAGCCCGCCGAGACCCTGGACGTGCCGTGCCCCTGCGGCGGCACCTGCGAGCCGGGCGAGAAGTGCGACCGCTGCCACGCGCGCCACCGCCACGTGGCCCGCTATCCCGGCAGCCGCACCGAGGTCGAGACCTGGGCGGACCGCTACGACTGCATGGGCTGCTCCTCCTCGTACACCATCCTCGTCGTCCTGCCGGGCCGCCCGTGGGGCATCACCGAGACGGTGGTCCAGGGCGGCTCCGCCGAGCCGGTGATCAAGGCCCGGGTGTTCCCGGGCGTGAAGCACCCGCTCCTGCGCCCGGAGACCCCCGACGAGGACTGAGTCCAACCCCGCGTGCGAGCCCTGGCGGGGTGTCCGATATCCGAAACTGGCTGACCGGCATCTGACCGGTTTCCTCTCTTGACGGTGGGTCGTCCCAGCTTCAATATCAGGCAACGCACAACCGCCCCACCCTTCTCCTCAGCACAGCTCCAACGCCCTGCGGCATCCGCTCGCAGGGCGTCAGTACGTTCCGTCCCCCTCGCTGTTCGGAATTCGGAGCCCCACATGAGAATCTCCAGACCCGCCATACCCCGCACCCTGAGACGGGCCACCGCGGGCGTCGCCACACTCGCCGCCGCCGGACTGCTCGCGGTCACCGCGCCGACGGCCCTCGCGGCCCCCTCCCCGACGCTCGCGGCCCCCGACATCCCGCTCGCCAACGTCAAGGCGCACCTCTCCCAGTTCCAGTCCATCGCCACGGCCAACGGCGGCAACCGCGCCCACGGACGCCCCGGCTACAAGGCCTCGATCGACTACGCGAAGGCCAAGCTGGACGCGGCCGGGTTCACCACCACCGTGCAGCAGTTCACCTCCAGCGGCGCCACCGGCTACAACCTCATCGCGGACTGGCCTGGCGGCGACCCGAACAAGGTCCTGATGGCGGGCGCCCACCTCGATAGCGTCAGCTCGGGCCCCGGCATCAACGACAACGGCTCGGGCTCGGCAGGCGTCCTGGAGACCGCGCTCGCGGTGTCACGAGCGCAGCTTGAACCGACGAAGCATCTGCGGTTCGCCTGGTGGGGCGCGGAGGAGCTGGGCCTGGTCGGGTCGAAGTACTACGTCAACAACCTTCCCGCCACGGAGCGTTCAAAGGTCTCCGGCTATCTCAACTTCGACATGATCGGCTCCCCGAACCCGGGCTACTTCGTCTACGACGACGACCCCACGATCGAGAAGACCTTCAAGGACTACTACGCGGGCCTGAACGTCCCCACGGAGATCGAGACCGAGGGTGACGGCCGCTCCGACCACGCCAGCTTCAAGAACGTGGGCATCCCGGTGGGCGGCCTCTTCACCGGGGCGAGCCGTACGAAGTCCAGCGCCCAGGCCCAGAAGTGGGGCGGCACGGCCGGCCAGGCCTTCGACCGCTGCTACCACTCGTCGTGCGACACCACGTCGAACATCAACGACACCGCCCTGGACCGCAACAGCGACGCGATCGCCCACGCGGTCTGGACCCTCGGCACGGAGACTCCCATCCCGCCCGGCGACTCGTACGAGAACACCACGGACGTCGCCATCCCTGACAACGGCGCGGCCGTGACCTCGACGGTGAACGTGACGGGCCGCACGGGCAACGCCCCGGCCACCCTCAAGGCGGACGTCGACATCCGGCACACCTGGCGCGGCGACGTGGTCGTCGACCTGCTCGCACCGGACGGCACGGCGTACCGCCTGAAGAACTCCAGCGGCAACGACTCGGCGGACAACGTCATCGCGACGTACACGGTCAACGCATCGAGCGAACCGGCGAACGGCGCGTGGAAGCTGCGGGTGCAGGATGTGGCGGCGCAGGACACGGGCTACATCAACAGCTGGAAGCTGACGTTCTAGAGCAAGCTAGAGCGAGCGTCCAGGACCGGCACACACCGGCGCCCGGCAGCGTCCTCCGCTGCCGGGCGCCGGGATCGTGACCGGTGGCTCAGCCCTCCTCGGGCGCCAGCGTCAGTGAGATCGAGTTGATGCAGTACCGCTGGTCCGTCGGTGTCGCGTAGCCCTCGCCCTCGAATACGTGACCGAGGTGCGAGCCGCATCGTGCGCAGCGCACCTCCGTGCGCACCATGCCGTGCGAGGTGTCCTGGATGAGCTCGACCGCGTCCGTGTCCTTGGGGTCGAAGAAGCTCGGCCAGCCGCAGTGCGACTCGAACTTCTCCTCCGAGGTGAACAGCTCCGCGCCGCACGCGCGGCAGGAGTAGACGCCCTTGGTCTTGGTGTCGGTGTACTCACCTACGAAGGCCGGTTCCGTGCCTGCCTGGCGCAGGACCGCGTACTCCGAGGGGCTCAGTTCCGCGCGCCACTGCTCGTCCGGCTTCTCGACGTCGTACGACATGAGACTGAACCCCTTACTACTTCGACTCGCTACTTCGACAGCTCTGACAGGATCTGCGGGCCGAGGTCCGTGACATCGCCCGCTCCCATGGTGAGAACGAGATCGCCGGGCCGCGTCATTCCCGCCACGACCGCCGCGGCCTCCGTCTTGTCGTGCACGGCGCGCACGTCGGCGCCCGCCGCCACAGCCGCGTCGATGATCAGGGCGCTGGTGATGCCGGGGATCGGGTCCTCGCGTGCGGGATAGATGTCGAGGACCACGGAGGCGTCCGCGAGGGCCAGGGCCTGGCCCATCTCCTTGCCCAGCTCCTGCGTGCGGGAGAAGAGGTGCGGCTGGAAGAGGACCAGGAGGCGCGAGTCGCCCGCGGAGGAGCGCATCGCCTCCAGGTCGGCGCTCATCTCCGTGGGGTGGTGCGCGTACGAGTCGATGACCTGCACGCCCGCCGCCTCGCCCTTGAGCTGGAGGCGGCGCTTGACGCCGGTGTACGAGCCGATGGCCGACGCGAGGTTGTGCGCCGGGATGCCGAGCGCGATGCCCGCGGCCAGGGCGGCCACCGCGTTGTGGGCGTAGTGGCGGCCGGGGACGGAGACCGTGAAGGTCAGGAACTTGCCGTTCAGGATCACCGTGACCTCGCTGGTCAGGCCGCGCGGGGTGATCTTGTGGATGCGCAGGTCGGCGCCCTCGGACTCGCCGTAGGTCACCACGTTCAGCTCGCCCAGGCCGCGGACCCGCTTCGTCAGCTCGGCTGCGCCGTCCTGGTCCGCGGCGATCACCAGCGTGCCGCCGGGGACGATCTTGCCCGCGAAGGTCTCGAAGGACTCGTAGATCTCGTCCATCGACGCGTAGTTGGCGTGGTGGTCGAGCTCCACGTTCAGGACGATGGCGACCTCGGGCGCGTACTTGTGGAAGCTGCGGTCGCTCTCGTCCGCCTCGGCCACGAAGATGCCGCCGTCGCCGTGCAGGGCGTTCGAGCCCGGCGCGTCCAGGTCGCCGCCGATGGCGTACGAGGGGTCGAGGCCGAGGGTGGAGAGGGTGACGGCGAGCATCGACGTCGTCGTGGTCTTGCCGTGCGTGCCGGCCACCGCGATCGGACGCAGGCCCTCCATGAGAGAGGCGAGCGCGTCCGAGCGGTGGACGACCGGAATGCCGAGCTCGGTGGCGCGGGCCAGCTCGGGGTTGTCGGCGCGGATCGCGGAGGAGACGACCACGCAGGTCGCGTCGGGCGCGAGGTGCGCGGCGTCGTGGCCGATGTGGACCGTGGCGCCCAGGGTCCGCAGGGCCTCGGCGGTGGCGGACTCCCGCGCGTCGCTGCCCGCGACCTTGGCGCCACGCTGGGCCAGGATCTTGGCGATGCCCGACATTCCGGCGCCGCCGATGCCGATGAAGTGCGGTCGGTCCATGGCGGTGGGAAGGCCGGGTGCCATAGGTTTTTCTCCAGGTGTGACGGCGACTGAACGTGCCGGGCCGTGCGGCCCGGCGGGGTCCAGCCTAGTAACTGGGCCGGCCCAGCCTAATTCCTAGTCCTCCGTGTGCGAGAACAGCTTCAGAACCGGTACGCCCACCTTGTGCCGGGCACGGGACGCCCAGTCCCGGTGGAAGAACTCCTCCACGTAGTGCGGGTCGGTCAGGACGATGACCTCGTCCGCGTCCGCCTCGTCGACCAGTTCCTTGAGCGCGTCGAGGGGGTGGTCCTCGATCAGCTGTCCCGTCGCCTCGCAGCCCGCCGCGCGCAGCGCCGTCAGCGAGACCGCGAGGGCCTTCTGCGCGGGGGCCGTGGCGTCCTGCCCCTCGGGTACGTCGCCTTCCTTCGCCGCCTCGTCGAGCTCCCCCAGAGCCACGTCGTCGATGGCCCGAAGGAGGCGGTCCGCCTGATCGCCACGGGGCTGGAGCAGCACCCGGAAGCTGACCGTCTCGTCGCCGTGCAAGGTGGTGACGAACTCCACGTCGGCGGAGGTCAGGGCCTTCTCGATCATCAATACGCTTGTGAACACGACAGGCGCCCTTCTCATCCGTGGGCTGCCGGGAGTCTGTCTCGGCAAGCCCCTGCGGAAACCATCCTGCCCCGTGGCCGCACGGGGTCTGCGACTTTTAGTGTGCCCAACGGAAGCCAAACGGAACGGCTGATTCCGCTGATTGTCAGGTTCGACGGTATCGGGTGAAGAGGAACCCGGCCTCCTCCAGTACGGAAGCCAGTGCGAACCGTTCCGGCACCGCAACCGCGGACCCCCAGGCGATCCGCTGCGCGTCCCCCGCGGTGAGCATCGGGGACACCGTCAGACAGAGCTCGTCCAGGGCCCCCGCGGCCACGAACTGGCCGAGCAGCCGGGGCCCGCCCTCCGTGAGCAGCCGGGTCAGACCGCGCTCGGCCAGGGCGGGCGCGACCCGCTCCGGCTCGACCACCGCGCCCTCCCCCGCGACCACCACCACGGCGCCCGCCTTCTCGGCCGCCGCGACCCGGTCGGTGGGCGCCGCGGCGCCGGTCACCACGAGCGTGGGCACCAGGGGCGAGGTGAAAAGCGGAAGGGTGAAATCCAGGTCGAGGCTCGCGCTGATCACGGCGATCGCGGGCGCCACCGTCTGCCCGGCGGCCTCCCTGCGCTCAGCGAAGGCGTCACGCGCGCGTGCCGGTCGGTAACCCTCCTGGCGTACCGTTTCGGCGCCCACGACCACGGCATCGGCGACCGAGCGCAGGGTCCCGAAGATCCGCATGTCCGTGGCGTTCGAGATGGGGTGCGAACGGCCGTCGTGCTGGGCCGCCCCGTCCAGCGTGGACACCATGTTGGCGCGCAGCCACGAGGCCTCGCCCGGAGGGTAGGCGTACGCGTCGGCCAGCTCCCCCAGCCCCCACTCTCGTACTGATGTTTCGTCTGTCTGGTCGGTCACAGGGAACAGGCGTCGCATGTCCAGCAGTCTTGCACGGCGCTTAGAGTTAGGGACCGTGTCGTCCTCCACCGCCGCCCCCGGGCAGAGCCCCATAGCCGAAGCGGCTCCCCTGTCGCTGTGCGCCCGCGAGCCCCATGTACCCGCCGACCGTCTGGTCGCCGAGATGGTGCCGCCGCCGCGCTTCGACTCCGTCCGCTTCGATACGTACATCCCGGACCCGAACCAGCCGAGCCAGACCGAGGCCGTGCGGGTCCTGAGCGGCTTCGCGGCCGGGCTCGGCGGGGCGCACGCGTCCGGTGCGGGCAAGCGCCGCTGGTTCCAGAAGAAGCCCGCCGCCCCCACCGGCCCCCGCGGTGTCTACCTCGACGGCGGCTATGGAGTGGGCAAGACCCACCTCCTCGCCTCCCTCTGGCACGCGACGCCCGCCGCGCCCGAGCAGAAGGCGTTCGGCACCTTCGTCGAGCTGACGAACCTGGTCGGGGCACTCGGCTTCCAGCAGACCGTGCGCACGCTCAGCGGCCACCGGCTGCTCTGCATCGACGAGTTCGAGCTCGACGACCCGGGCGACACGGTGCTCGTCTCCTCGCTGCTCGCGCGGCTCGTCGAGGAGGGCGTCGCACTCGCCGCGACCTCGAACACGCTGCCGGGCAAGCTCGGCGAGGGCCGGTTCGCATCCGCCGACTTCCTGCGCGAGATCCAGGGCCTGGCCACCCACTTCAAGTCGCTGCGCATCGACGGCGACGACTACCGCCACCGGGGGCTTCCGGAGGCGCCGGCTCCGTACTCGGACGAGCAGGTCACCAAGGCCGCGTACGCGACCGAAGGCGCGAGCCTCGACGACTTCCCGCATCTGCTCGACCACCTCGCGCGCGTCCACCCCAGCCGGTACGGAGCGCTCACCGACGGGATCGAGGCCGTCTGCCTCACCGACGTCACGCCCGTACCCGACCAGTCGACCGCCCTGCGCCTGGTCGTGCTCGCCGACCGCCTGTACGACCGCGAGGTCCCCGTACTCGCCTCGGGTGTCCCCTTCGACCAGCTGTTCAGCGAGGAGATGCTGAACGGCGGCTACCGGAAGAAGTACTTCCGGGCGATCTCGCGGCTCACGGCGCTCGCGCGGGACGCGAAGGGACTCGTGGGGTCGTAGCGACTCACCTCTACGCGCGTGGTTCCCGCACGCCTGGGCACGTGGTACACACATCCGGTCATGTTCCTGTCCGCCAGCAGGAGGTCGACCTTTTATGTCCACGACACGACGTCAGGTGCTAGCCCGTACCGGTGCGGTGGGTGCGGGAATCGCCTTCACCGGCGCGCTCACGGAACTCTTCGCGGGCAGTGCCGCCGCGCAGGGCAAGGCCGGGTACGGGCCGTTGGTGCCCGACCCCGCCGGTCTTCTCGATCTGCCGAAAGGTTTCCGCTACAAGGTGCTCTCGCGGGAGGGCGGCGATCTGCCGTCCGGTGAGGGCAAGGTGCCGAGCAACTTCGACGGCATGGACGCGTTCCGCGGCAAGCGCGGCGGCGTCCACCTCGTCCGCAACCACGAGAACCGCCACAACGGAAGAACCCCCGTGCCCACGGTCAAGGGCCTCACCTACGACCCGATGGCCAAGGGCGGCTGTACGGCGCTCGCGCTCGACCGCCACAACAACGTGCTCGGTGAGCGCGTCGCGATCGCCGGGACCGCGGTCAACTGCGCGGGCGGGCCCACCCCTTGGGGCACCTGGCTGACCTGCGAGGAGAACGAGGACAAGGCCGGCACGAACGGCTACACCAAGGACCACGGCTTCATCTTCGAGGTCGACCCCGTCGACCCGCACCGCACCGGAGCCGTGCCGCTCACCGCGATGGGCCGCTTCCAGCACGAGGCGATCGCCGTCGATCCACGCCGGGGCGTCGTCTACGAGACCGAGGACGCCTTCCTCAAGCCCTTCGGCCTCTTCTACCGCTTCCTGCCCAAGAAGCCCGAGGGCGGCCGCGGTTCGCTCCGCGCGGGCGGCAAGCTGCAAGCCATGCGGGTGCCCGGCGTGCCCGACCTCTCCGCGATCCAGGAGACGGGCGCGTGCTTCGAGGGCATCGAATGGGTCGACGTACCGGACCCGCTCGCAGCCCAAACCCCCATCCGCCTACAGGACTTCGGCCCCAAGGGCATCACGCACGCGCAGAAGCTGGAGGGCTGCTACTGGGGCGGGAGCTCCGTCTACTTCGTGTCGTCCTTCGCGCACAGCGCGGAGGGCTCGGCGGCCGACCACTTCGGGCAGGTCTGGCGCTACGAACCCTCGAAGCGCCGCCTCACCCTGGTGATCGTCTTCGGCCCGAGCACCGACATCCAGCTGCCCGGCGAGTCCCCCGACAACATCTGCCTCGCGCCCAGCGGCGGCCTGATGGTGGCCGAGGACGGCGACGGCGCACAGCACGTGTACGGCCTGACGCGTCGCGGCGAGGTCTACACGATGGCCCGGAACCGGCAGAACATCGGCACCCCCGAGAAGCCCGAGTGGGGCGAGTTCGCGGGCGTCTCGTTCTCACCGGACCGCGACACGATGTACGTCAACTGCTACACCCCCGGCACGACGTTCGCCGTGACGGGGCCCTGGCACCGGACCTGACGAAGCCGGGCGGGGTGCGCGGCTGCCCGCCGCGCACCCCGTGGGGCTAGGACCCGATCACCGGATAGTGGTCGGACAGATTGGTGTACGTGTACTGCTTGCCCCAGCTGGAGACCGTCCAGGGCGCGCTCTGCTCCTTGACCACCTCGTTGCGCCAAGTGGCGGGGCGGGCATGGCCCTTGCGATGCAGGACGTAGTCGAGGTCCTCGCGGGGGTCGTCCGGATAGCGCTCGGACGCGATGGAGTTGTCCTGGGTGTCGAAGGAGTACGGGTGGCCGCCGCGGCCGTCGGCGGGGGCGAAGCCGCCGTCGGCGAGCATCGAGGCGTACTCACCGCTGTGGGAATCGACGTTGAAGTCGCCCGCCACGACGACCTGTTCGCCCGCCGGAATGTTCTTGGCGTCCAGGAAGGCGTCCATCTCCTTGAACTGCAGGGCGCGCGTCGCGGCCGCCTCGCCGGAGCCGCAGCCCGGGTCGGTGGACTGGGCGTGGGTGCCGACGACGTGCACCTTCGTGCCGTTGACGTTCAACTGGGCATAGACGAAGCCCTTGTTGGAGTACGAGTCGGCGCCGCAGGCGTCCTTGTAGACGTACTGCTCCTTGCGCAGGATCGGCCACTTGCTCAGGACGGTCACTCCGCCGTCCTCCGGGGTCACCGACGAGTACGCGCCGCCGGTGGCGTCCCAGCCGTCCTTGCTCCGGCCCATGACGGGGGTCTGGTGCGGGTAGCGGTCCGCGGCGTTGACCTTCAGCGCGTCGGACGAGGAGTTGTCGAAGGCCTCCTGGAGGACGACCACGTCCTTGCCCTGGAAGAAGTCCGCGGCCGGTATGGCCTTGGCGCGGTGGTCCTGGCCCCAGTTCGGGTAGAGGTTCTTGCTGAACAAAAACGCGTTGTACGAGAGCACCTTGAGTGCGGGAGTGTCGACAGAGGCGGCAGGCGCGTCGGCGGCGGTCGCGGTAGCGGACGGGGCGACGGCGGCGAGCGTGGCCGCGGCGAGCACGGTGGTGATCGCGGCGGCGTGAGTCCTGCGCAGCGCTGGGTGCGGCACTGAATCTCCTGAGAGTGGGGGGGTGGGCGTCGCATATCCAATCAGCCGCGATTACTTCTGGGGATACTTCACGTGAACAAAGATCCCGCGGCGGGGGCACGCCGATTTTGTTCGACCCGCCAGGGCTCAAGTGAGCTGCGCGCAGGTGGCGTTGGGATGCCGGGCGATCACAGGTCGGCGAGCGCGCTCTCCACCGTGTCGAGCAGCGCCTGCCGGTCGTCCTGGACGCGGGCGAGGACGCGCAGGCCGTAGTACGTGCTCTGCACCCGGCGGGCGACGGTCCGTGCGTCGGCCGTGGAGCGGAGCTCGCCCTTGCGCCTGCCGTCCGTCACGACCGCGCGCAGCTCCTCCTCCACGCGGTCGAAGTTGCGCCGCACCGCTTCCTTGACCTCCGGGTCGAGCCCGGCGATCTCGACGGCCGCGTTGATCGCGAAGCAGCCGCGCCCGTCCGCCTCGTCGAGATCGGCGTCCACGGCATGGACCATCATGGCCCGCAGCCGCTCTTTCGCCGTGCCCTCGCCCTGCAGGATCTCGACCTGCTCGGCGGTACTCGTCTCGTAGTAGCGCCGCAGTGCGCGCAGATACAGCTGACGCTTGCCGCCGAAGGTGTTGTAGAGGCTGGAGGGCCCGAGGCCGGTGCTGTCGCACAGCGCGCGCGTCGACGTGCCCTCGTAGCCGTGACGCCAGAAGGTGTCCATGGCCGCGCTGATGACGCGGTCCTCGTCGAACTCTCGTGGCCTGGCCATGGACCCACAGTACGGGTTTTGGAATACACGTACAAAACACCGATGGTGCGTGACGCCGATGGTGCGTGACTACGCGAGCGCACCGATGCCCTCGATCTCGATCATCCACGCGGGATCGGCGAGCGCGGCGCCAGCGCCCTGCGGGCCTGGGCTTCAAAATCCCCGGCGCCTACCGTGACGCCCCGCTCATCGACCGGAGCCTGTCCCGAGGCGAAGACGAGGTCTCCGACGCGGATGCCGAGCGAGATTCCGGCCGATGCGTACCAGTCGGGGTCGGCGGTGACGCAAGTGCGGGTGTTCATGCGAGGCCTGTTCATGCGGCCACGCGCGTACGTTCAAGGGGTTCCGTCACGACGTCCCGTTCAGCCCGCTGGAGCCGCGCCGCCCAGAGCACGGCCACCGCTCCGGCGGCGGCGAGTGCGGCGCCGACCCAGGCCACGGAGGCGTAGCCGAGTCCGGCGTCGATGGCCAGGCCGCCGAGGAGCGGGGCGAGGGTGTTGCCGACGTTGAACGCGGCCGTGTTGGTGGCGCCGGCCAGCGTCGGGGCGGCCGGGGCGAGGGTGAACACCCGTGACTGGAGTGCGGGATTGGTGACGTACCCGACCAGACCCAGGAGGAACACAAGCGCGATCACGACGCCCATGGAACCTGCCGTCAGGGCGAGCAGCGCGGAGAAGAGAGCGAGCGCCCCGAGCCCGAGGCCGAGGGTCCGCAGGGGGCGCGTCTCGGCCGTGCGCCCGCCGATGAACAGGCCCACCATCCCGCCGACTCCGAACAGGGCGAGGACCGTCGGCACCCATCCCTCGGACACTCCGCTCACGTCGGTCAGGAGCGGCGCGAGATAGCTGAAGGTGACGATGACCGCGCCGAAGGTGACGGCCGTGATGGCGTACGAGAGCCAGAGCTGGGGACTCGCCATACCGCGCAGCTCCGCCTTCACCGACGTACGCCCGGCTTCGGGCCGGCCGCCGGGGACGACGAGCAGCGTGCACAGAAGGCTGACCAGGGTGGCGGCGGCCACCGCCCAGAACGCGGCGCGCCAGCTGGAGTACTGACTGAGCAGGGTGCCTGCCGGTACGCCGACGACCGTGGCCAGCGTCAGACCACCCGCCACCACGGCGACCGCCTTCCCCTTGGCCGCGGGCGGCACGAGGGCGACCGCGGTGGCCACGGCCACGCCCCAGTACCCCGCGTACGCGAGGGCGCTGACCACGCGCGTGACGAACAGGACCCCGTAGCCGGGCGCGAGCGCGCCGATCACGTGGGCGACGACGAAGGCCGCCTGGAGGGAGACGAGGGCGGTCCGCCGTGGCCAGCTCAGGGTGGCCACCGCGAGCAGCGGCGCGCCGACGACCATGCCGATCGCGAAGGCCGAGATCAGCAGCCCCGCGTCCGGGATCGACACCCCCAGGTCGGCGGCCATGCCCGGCAGGAGCCCGGAGAGCATGAACTCCGAGGTCCCTTGGGTGAAGATGCCGAGCCCAACTATGTACACCGCAGGCGGCATTGACGCTCCTCCTGATCACTCGACCACATTATGGAGCGACCGCTCCAAAATCGACGATCAGGACGCTAGCACATTATGAATCGATCGCTCCAAAATGGGTGCGGCCCGCTGCCTGCGTCAGTTGGCGGCAGCCTCGCCCCGGTCACAGCCGACCGCCTCGCCCGCCGCACGCTCCGCCGTGCTGCGCAGCACGCAGAACTCGTTGCCCTCAGGGTCGGTCAGGACCACCCAGCCGGTGCCGTCGGGATTCCGGCGGTCCGCCGCCAACGTCGCGCCCACCGCCAGGAGTCGTTCCACTTCCGCGTCGCGGGTGCTGTCGGGCTGGAGGCAGACGTGGACGCGGTTCTTGTGGGTCTTCGGTTCGGAGACCTCGGCGAAGTAGAGGTTGAGCCCGGTGGGCAGGGCGATGGCCGCGGTCGATTCGCCGGGGAGGTCGTCGTCGTTGAGCGGGTGACCCACCACCTTGCTCCAGAACTGGGCGAGTTCGTACGCGTCGGCGCAGTCGAAGGCGACGTTGAAGAGGGTCGAGCGCATGGGTGGGCCCTTCGTCCGTGACGGTGGCGTCGTTGTCAGTGGCGGATGCCATTGTGATCACCATGAGCCCACCTAGCCCGCCGAACCCAACGAGCCCACCGAGCCCGCCCGAAGCCAACCCGCAGAGCCCGCGCGAAGCCAACCCGCTGACCCCTGCCGGTATCGAAGCCGCGCTGCGTGCCGCGTGGTCCGCCGACACCTGCTCGCCCGACGACGCCGAGCGCACTCCGTGGACCTCTGCCAACCCGGCCTGGGGTCACTGCGACATCACCGCGCTCGTCGTGCACGACATATTCGGCGGCGAGTTGCTGGTCGGCGAAGTGTGGTCGGCCGACGGCGAGCAGCAGGGCTTCAACTGGTGGAACCGCCTGGCGAACGGGGTCGAACTGGACCTGACGCGGGAGCAGTTCAGGCTGGGCCAGCGGATCACGGCGCCGCGCTCCAAGGAACGGCCGCCGGGCCGGCTGCTGCGCCGTCAGGCGGAGTACGAGCTGCTGAGGCAGCGATTCACCGAGGCGATGTCCCTGACGGCGGTGGATGGTTCGTGACTCCGCGACTCCGTGACTCCGTGGCTCCGGAGGGCTTCACTTCGCCCCGCGGCTGGACTCCCTGACCTCGATGTGCGCCGTCGACCGCCCGTGCACCGCGGGCGGTGTCCCCGGCTCGCGGATGAGGCGGTCGACGAGGGCGGCGACCTCGGCGGCCGGGGGGAGTTCGATGCGTACGCTCGTCAGCCTCGGCCGCAGCAGCCTGCCGAGCAGCAAATCGTCCGCGCCGACCACGGCGACCTCACCGGGGACGTCGATGCCGGTGTCCTGCAAGGCTCGCATCAGGAGCATCGCGTACTCGTCGTTGTAGGCGAACACCGCATCCAGGCCCAAGTCGCGCCAGCTGGCGGCCAGTTCGGCCGCCGATTCCTCGGTGTACGCAAGATCGACCGGCTCCACCCGCGCGTCGGGATACGCGGCGGCAGCGGACCGAACGCCTTCGAGGCGCGGCGTGCTGAACATGCCGAGGCCGTGCTCGACCGGGACGACGACGCCGATACGCCGATGCCCGCCCGCCAGGAGATGCGCACCGGCCACAGCGCCGACCTCCGCCTGATCCATGGCGATGCCGTGCGCGCCGGGCGCGGGCGGCGGCCCGTAGGAGACGACCGCTGAAGTGCCCGAGCGCTTCAGCGTCTCGACGGACGCCTCGTCGAGCGGCGCGCCGATCGTGGCGATGACGGCGGCGGGCCGCAGCTCGGCCCAGGCGCGGGCGGCGTCCTTCGGGGTGTCCCCCGCACTGGCGCCGTGCAGGACGCCGGTGTGCCCGTACGCCTGCAACTCCGCCTGGAACGCGGCGACGAAGCCCGTGAACAGTGACCCGAAGACGGGCACCGCGTCGGCGGGCACGGCGATCAGGACGAGCCCGCTGCTGCCGGAGCGCAGGGAGCGGGCGGCGGCGTGCGGAACGTATCCGAGTTCCTCGGCGGACGCGCGGACCTTCTCCTGCGTGGCGTCGCTGACGCGTCCCGCGGCCAGGCCGTTCAGGACGTAGCTGACGGTCGCACGTGAGACACCCGCGTGCCGGGCGACGGAAGTGCTGGTGGGGGGCGAGGCACTGCCCCGCTGGGGGCCCGAGCTGTCAGTCATCCTGCTGCGCATCCTTTCACGGCGGCTTTTTCCGGCCGCCTTCTTCCCGGCCGCCTTCTTCCCGGCCGCTTCCCCGCTGCTATTCCGGCTGCGGCTCTGGTGCGGACGCGGGGTGAGTGCTAGGAATGCCCTTACACGTGTCAAGTTACACGTGTCACCCACCCCTTCGGTCATCACGACCGACCTTCTGAGGAGGAGGGCAACGTGGCCCTTTCCGCTCACCAGGACCAGACGCCCCAGGCCCCGCCCGGGGAGGGCGAGGGCGACGGCCGGTCCGGCGCCCCGCGCGGCCTCATGCCCCTCCTGACCTTGGCCAACACCGCGATGTACGCGCTCTACGTGGGCGTCGGCAGCGTGCTGCTGCCGCTCCAGATCGAGCACATCGACAAGGCCGACAAGGTCGCCGTACTGGGCCTCGTCAGCGGGGTCAGCGCGGTCTTCGCCACCGTCTTCAACCCCGTGGCGGGCGCACTCTCCGACCGCAGCGGACGCCGCAACCCCTGGATACTCGGGGGCGGCGTCGCGGCCGTCGGCGCGATGGCCCTGCTCGGCGGAGTCCAGACGGTGCTGCTCGTGACGATCGCCTGGTGTCTCGGCCAGGCCGTGATGAACGTCTTCCAGGCCGCGCTCACCTCGGTCGTCCCCGACCGCGTACCGCTCGCCGCCCGCGGCAGGGCGTCCGCGGCCGTCGGCATCGGACTGCCGATCGGCTCGACCCTCGGCGCGCTGATCGGCTCGGCCTTCGCCGACCACCTCAGCACCGGATATCTGGTGCTCGGCCTGTTCGTGGCGCTCTCCGCCGTGCTGTTCACCGCCTTCGCCCGGGAGAGGCCGAAGTCGTCCGCGCGGCGGTCGGAGGCGCCCGCGCCGGTCCCGTTCAAGAAGCAGTTCGCGGCGTTCCTCGGCGCCCTGCGCGACCGCGACTTCCGTTGGGCGTTCATCGGGCGCGCACTGCTCGTGCTCGGCTACTTCTGCGTCTTCGGCTACCAGCTCTACATCCTGCAAGACCACATCGATCTGCCGTCCGGCATGGAGCCCGAGGACGCAGTCGCCGTCCTCGCGCCCGTCAGCGCGGTCGCAATGGCCGTGTCCACCGTTGTCGGCGGTGTGCTCTCGGACCGGATGGACCGGCGCAAACTGTTCGTCGCCGCCTCCGCGACGATCTCCGCGGTCGCCCTCGTCGTCCCCGCCGTCTCGCCGACCTGGACCGCGATGATCGTCTACGCCGCCCTCAACGGCCTCGGCTTCGGCTGTTTCATGGCCGTCGACAACGCGTTGGTGTCCATGATCCTGCCGAGCGCCGATGACGCGGCCCGCGATCTCGGCGTCCTGAACATGGCGCAGGCGGGCCCACAGATCCTGGCCCCGTTCGTCGCCTCCGTCATCGTCTCGCTCTGCGGAGGCGGTCAAGGCGGCGGCTACACGGCCCTGTTCGTCGCGGGCGCCGTCCTGTCCGTCCTCGGCGCGCTCGCGGTCCGCCCCATACGCGGCGTGCGCTGATTAGCCGGCCGCGGCCGGTCGGAGGTCGCAGTCGCAGTCGCAGTCGCAGTCGCAGTCCACGTACGAAACTGGAAAGCAGGTATCACCATGAAGTTGAACACCCGCGAATGGGGCACCGGAGACCGCGTCGCCGTCCTGGTCCACGGCATCATGTCGGACCACCGCACCTGGCGCCGCCTGGGTCCCGCCCTCGCCGACAAGGGCTACCGGGTGATCGGCGTCGACCTGCGCGGGCAC
The DNA here is from genome assembly GCF_053610745.1 of Streptomyces sp. NPDC054866. Lineage (NCBI taxonomy): Bacteria > Bacillati > Actinomycetota > Actinomycetes > Kitasatosporales > Streptomycetaceae > Streptomyces > Streptomyces sp. NPDC054866. The sequence continues at coordinate 306,664 of NZ_JBSGZA010000001.1, read as the reverse complement.
GGGGCGAGCGGGCGCGGCGCGTACAGCCCGGAGATCTTCGCGGACGACCTCGTCGACACGGTGCCGAGCGGGGTTGAGCTCGCGATCGGGCACTCGCTGGGCGGGATGGCGCTGGCCCTCGCGGTGGAGCGGCTCGCACCGGCACGGGCCGTCTACTCCGACCCGGCGTGGGTGCTCGGCGCGGCGGGCGTGGACCCCGCCGTGTTCGTCGAGTTCCGGAACGCGACCCGGAGGACGATCGCGAACCTGAATCCGCGCTGGGAGGAGGCCGACATCGACGTCGAGGTCGCCACGCTGGCCGCCTGGGACCCGGACACCGCGCTCGCCCTCTCCGGACCGAACGCCATCGACCGCACGCCCGCCGCGCCGGCGGTCCCGTCGCTGGTGCAGGTAGCGGACCCCAGTTTCCTCGTGTCCGACGAGCTGAAGGGGGAGTTGGAGCGGCGCGGGTTCGAGGTACGGACGGTCAAGGGCGCAGGACACACCATCCACCGCGACGACTTCGACGCGTACATGGGGTCGCTGGACGGCTGGGTCTAGAAGGCCGCCGCGTGAGCTGTTGACGGCCGCATGGGCGTGAGCTGCTGCTGCCGCCCGTGTGAACTACTGGGCGGGGCACAAGGAGACGAGCTTCTTCTCCTCCTTCGAGAGGCCGGGGGCAGGGGTGCTGTCGCTCGCGTCGCTCTCCGCGGATCGGCGTTGCTCGTTCTTCTTGCAGGCCGACGCCTGGACGGCGAGCTCATCGACCTTGGCCTTCGAGTCGTCCTCGCCGTCCCCGACGATGGCTCCCTCGACCTGCTTGCGCTGGTACGCCGGCAGGTACTTGAGTTCGATCTCGGGGTGGTCGGCCTCCACCTTCGACAGGTTCACCCAGCCCAGGTCCTGGGTGACTCCCCTGTAGACCGCGACATGCCCGTCGTGGGCGCCGACGAAGTACTGCGTCTGCGTCCACAGGTAGCCGCCGTACAGACCGCCGGAGAGCACGAGGACCAGCGCGGTGCCGAGGAGCACTCCGCGGCGGGGCTTGCGCGCGAGTTTCTTCCGGTCGGTGTCGGCGGGGGCGGGCCCGTACGACCCCGGTGGCCCGGACGGCCCGAGCGGCCCGGACGGTCCCGGCGGCGATTCCGGCCGAGGTGGGTACGGGGTGCCGATGCCGCGATCTACGGGTGCGGGCGCGGGCATCGGGGGCACCGCCCCCGCGGTGGCCAGGCCGCCGACGGAGGGCGCCACCGAGGGCATCACCGTCACGACCGGGCTCTCCTGCTTCGGCCGCGGCCTCGGCGCGGGCGAAGCCAGCAGGTCGAGCGCCTTCGGAACCGTCAGGCGATCCTCCGGCCTCTTCTCCATCAGCCCCTGGATCAGGGGCGCGAGGCGGCCCGCGTACCGCGGAGGCGGGGCAGGTTCGTGCGCGACCGCGTACTGCGAGCCGACGACCGTCCCACGGTGGAAGGGCGACACGCCTTCCACGGCCTCGTACAGCGTCGTTCCGAGGGAGAACAGATCGCTCGCCGCGTCGCCCCTGTGCCCGCGGGCCCGCTCCGGGGAGAGATACGCGACCGAACCGATGACCACGCCGGTACCGGTCAGCCCCGCATCGGCCTCGTTGGACGCGATCCCGAAGTCGGTGAGCAGGACTCTGTTGTCCGCGGACAACATCACGTTGGCCGGTTTGATGTCCCGGTGCACGATGCCCACCTTGTGCGCCGCTTCAAGTGCCCTCAGGACGGCCGTGGCCACGGCCTCCGCAGCGTCCACTCCCAGTCGCCCCTGACGGAGGCGTTCTTGCAGGGTGGCACCGGTGACGAGCTCCATCACGATCCACGGCACGCCGTCCACGATGACGACGTCGTGCACGGTGACGATGTTGGGGTGGTCCCGCAGCCGCGCCGCGTTGCGGGCCTCGCGTATGGCGCGCTCCAGCCGATGCGCCCTGTCCAGGGGCGACATCACCGCGGGCAGGAACAACTCCTTGATCGCCACGTCGGTCCTGAGCTGCTCGTCATGGGCCTGCCAGACCCGCCCCATGCCGCCCGCCCCCAGAGTCCTGACGAGCCGGTAGCGGCCGCCGATCAGTTCCCCGCGCTGCGCCCCATGTGTCACGGTCCCCCTCCGCTCAACATCTGCAAGGACCTCAAGCTGCCAGCAGAATAGCCGCGGCCACGCTCGCCGGCGCCGAAGTCGCTTACCTGGCAGGCGAATTGGGTGGCGCCGCGCCACAGAGGCACTCATTCGTCACGTGAGGTACATCCACGCCGTCACGTGAGGGGACCTCCGCGCCCGTCACGTGAAGGACTTCTGCGCCCGCGCCCGGTACTCGTCCAGAAACCCCACCGCGAGCGCCGACAGCACCGCTGCCAGGGCGAAGGCGGCGGCCAATACGTTCAGCAGGCCGTAGGGGCCATCGGCCTCGACGACGCGGCCGCCGTCCAGCAGACAGTCGAAGCCCAGCGGGAAGTAGGACGGTTCGTGCCCGGCGAGTTGGTCGAGCGTGCCGGGCGGGAGGGACCGGCAGGGAACCGCCGGGGAGGACCCCGCGCCCGACTCGGCCTCGCTCGCGTCCCACTGGACCAAGCCGAGCCCGATCGTGTACGCGATGACGGCTGCGGCTGCCGCCATGCCCGCGCTCCAGAGCAGCAGGTCCCTGGGCCAGTCCGGTCGGCGCCCCGGGAGGACGACCGATATCAGCTTCACCACGACCGCGATGCCCCAGAGCGGTACGGCGAGCATGGCGCCGTACATCAGCAGGACGAACATGTTGCGGCCGCCTTTCGGGCGTTTCCCAACTCAGCCGACCGACGCCCTGGTGGTCCTGGTCGCCCTGTGCCAGACGTCACGATGTGCCGGTCGGTTCCGTCCGGTGGTCCGGTGGTTCGGCCGTCCGGTGGTTCGGCCGTCCGGGGCAGTGCGGGGCAGCGTCGCCCGCACCTCACCATTTCATCCTTTTTATGCCGATACGTTCGCCAGATGATCGCCCCGACACGGACACTGACCGAGCAGAGACCGGCCGCGCAGAAACCGGCCACGAAGAGATCCGCTACGAAGAGACCGAGGGCCCGGAGGCTGACCGCCGCCGGCGCCCTGACCGTCCTCACCCTCTCCGCGCTCGCCGCCTGCGGCACGGACCCCGAGCCGGGCGGCCGCGACCAGCCCTCGCGCCCCACGGCAAGCGCCTCGCCCCGCCCCGCGACCCTCGCCCCCGGCCCCGCGGGCCTCACCCCCGTCTTCAAGAACGCCCCCCGCACCCCTGCGTCCGCCACCCTCACCGTCGCCCTCACTTTCGACGCGGACATGACCGCCGACCAGGGGCCGCGCGCCGCGGCGGGTGAGCGTTTCGACAACCCGGCGCTGGTGTCGACGCTGCGCCGGTTGAAGGTGCCCGCGACGTTCTTCATGACGGGGCGGTGGGCCGAGGAGTACCCGGCGCAGGCCAAGGACATCGGCCGGGACCCGCTCTTCGAGGTCGCCAACCACTCGTACAGCCACTACGCCTTCACCGACCGCTGCTACGGCCTCCCGACCGTCCCCGCATCCCGCATGCGCGCCGACGTGGAGCGCGCCTTCGCCGCGTTCCGCAAGGCGGGCGTCGAGCGCCAGGTCCCGTACTTCCGTTTCCCTGGCGGCTGTTACGACAAGCAGGCGCTGCGCGCGCTCGCTCCGGGCGGTGTCACGGCCGTGCAGTGGGACGTGGTGAGCGGCGACGCCTTCGCGACGGACGCCGACGCGGTGGCCCGGCAGGTGCTCGACGGGGTGCGGCCCGGCTCTGTCGTCGTCATGCACTGCACGCGCAGCGCGGCTCCCACGACGGAGCGTGCCCTGCGGACGATCGTCCCGAAGCTGCGCGAGCGCGGCTTCCGGTTCGTCCGGGTGTCGGAGCAGATCCGGGCGGCGGGGGCCTCGCACTCGCGCGGCTAGGCTGCCCGCATGGACGACGCCGCCACCGAGGGAACCGCCGACACCGAGGCGGGCCCGTTCGCCGAGTGCGTGCTGTGCCGCGAGCCCACCGAGTACCCGGAGTCGCACAGGGGAGTGACGCTGTGCCCCGTGTGTGAGTGGCACGAGGCGCAGCGCACGGCCTGCTCGGGCTGAGCTGCCGGTACCCCGCGGTACCCCGGTACCCCGGGGTGCTGCTCACCCCCTGCGCGAGGCCAGCCCGCAAGCGACCCCCACCGCTGCCACCGCGATCACCGCCGCACCCGCGACGGGCAGCAGCGGCAGCGGCACCACCCCGTCCCGCGACCCCGAGACGAGCCCGGTCATGGCCGCCTTCGCCGGGGAGCCCGTGGTCACCAGGGAGAGCAGCGCGGCGAGCAGCATCACCGGGATCGCCCGGCCCGGCGAGCGCATCAGCGGCCAACTTGTGAGGGCGCCGATGGCGGTGCCCACGAGGGCGCTCACCAGCATCGCGAGCAGCCCCGCTCCGCCCGCCGCGAGCCGGTTCACGGCCGTCCGGTGATCGGTGCTCGCCGCGTCACTGATCACCGCCACGACGAGGGTGGCGACGGCGCCGAGCACGGCCGTGGCGAGGAACGCGGAGAGCAGGCAGGCCAGTTGAGCCCGCCAGGAACCGGCCGCCGCTGCCGCGCAACTGCGGGCGGCGGGCGGCTCGTTGGTGGCGCAGATCCGCACCAGCCAGGCGGCGACGGGCAGCAGCGCGGCGGCCGCGTACGCGAGGGAGTCGAGGACCGGCTGCCCGCTCTGCACGCCGACGGCGAGGAACGCGGCGTAAAGGATCACGGGGGCGAGCCAGCGCTGGGAGCGCAGGAGGAGGGCGGACTGATAGCTGAGCAGAGCGTTCACCGGTCGCACACCTCCTCCGTCGCGGGGCGGGCGGCGGGTACGCCCGACTCCTGGCCCGACACCGCCCCGGACTGCGACAGCGACCCGGACTCCGGCACCGACCCGGACTCCGCTACCGACACCACATGCCACGGCGGGCGTGCCGTCAGCAGTGTGCGCAACGCGACGTCCGAGTGTGTCGTCGGCACCGTCAGTCGCAGCGCGCCCTCCGGGGAGGGCCCTGTTACGGCGCCCAGTACAGGGGGCGGCGTGGCGCCCGGCGGTCCCTGCGCCTCGATCACGACCGAAGGGGATTCCGATGCCGCGGCTTCCGGTGAAGTGCCGTCCGGGGTACGGAGGTTCACCGCCGAGCCGACCACCGCGTACGTCACGTCGACCGTCCCCGAGAGCCGCCGCGGGTCGTGGTCCACGAAGACGACGGCACCGCCGTCGGCGACCCGCTCGGCGACGGCCCGGTCGAGTTCGTCGCGGGCCGCGGCGTCCAGGCCTGTCCACGCCTCGTCGAGGACCAGGAGTTCGGGCGCCGCGAGGAGCGCCTGGGCCACGGCTACCTTCTGGCTGCTGCCCTTGGACAGTTCCGACAGGGGCGTACGGGAGTAACTCCCCGCCCCGAAGCGCTCCAGCCACTCCTCCGCGCCCCGCGCGGCCGCGCCCTTCGCCAGGCCGTGGATGCGGCCCAGGTGCGTGAGATACCCGGCGGCCGTGAACGGCAGCGCCGCGGGGAAGCGTTCAGGGACGTACGCCGTGCGCGGCCGGCCTGCGACGCGGCCCTCGGTCGGGGCGTCGATCCCGGCGAGCAGCCGCAGCAGGGTCGACTTGCCGGTGCCGTTCGCGCCCTCGATCCGCACCAGCGTGCCCGCACGTATGCCGAGTCCGACGCCGCGTAGGACCCACGGTCCGCCCATGGCATAGCGCCGCCCCACCCCGTCGAGCCGCAGCGCGGCCCCCGCAAGATCACTGTCCATGCCGCCATCCTCGCGCAAGGGCCCGGCGACGGGGCAAGGGAGGGAGTGCCATCGGGCAAAGCCCCTGACGGGCCCGATCTTCCGCCTGGCAGACTGGACGCGTGAGCAGCGACCAGGCCGCCGGGACCTCCCAGCCGCAGGACACCCCAGACCCCCAGGACAGCCCCTTCCGCGTGGAGCAGACGACACGCGACGAGGCACCGCAGTACGTGCTGCCACTGGTGGCCCGCATCGAGCGCGCCGAGCCTCCGCACCGTACGGACGCCCTGGAGACCGCGGCCCGCGCGGTACTCGTCATGCTCGGCGACGAGCGGTCCATCGGCGACGGGGAGTGGGCGCAGGCCATGCGTGACTGGCAGGACGCCAGGATCCGCAAGGTGGTGCGGCGGGCCCGCGGCGCCGAGTGGCGGCGGGCCGAGGCGCTCCCGGGCATCACGGTCACGGGCAAGTCGGCAGAGGTCCGCGTGTTTCCGCCGGTACCGCTGGACGGCTGGCCCAAGGACCTGGCTCGGCTCCAGGTCTCGGGCACGGACCTGGACGACCCGGAAGCGGTGCCGCCCGCGGACGCGACCGCGCCGGTCCTGTGGATGAGCCCCGATGTCGACATGTCGGCGGGCAAGGCGATGGCGCAGGCGGGGCACGGTGCCCAACTGGCGTGGTGGGAGCTGTCGGACGAGGAGCGCGCGGCCTGGCGGGACGCCGGTTTCCCGCTCTCCGTCCGCACCCCGGACGCCGCGCTCTGGCGCGAACTCGTGGCGAGCGGCCTGCCGGTGGTACGGGACGCAGGCTTCACGGAGATCGCCCCCGGCTCCTGCACCGTGGTCGCCGACCACCCCGCTCTGCGCTGAACTCGCCCCCGCCGCGGTCGCGAGCCGCGGCGGGCCCGCCGACGAAGGCGGCCCCTGCCACGCGGGCCAGCCACGCGGCCCCCGCGAGAGGATGTACCCGAGAAGCTCACGGAGGCACGGCGTTGAGGAGACCGACATGGCGAGCGAGCTCAGCGTGAGCGAGGACGCCGCGACGGCGACCACGGCGGGAGCAGGCACGGGAACACGCGCGGGAACAGGCCCAGGCGCGGCAGGCGCCAAGCTTGACGGGCGCGTGGAGCGCGGCAACCAGACCCGGCGTCTCGTCCTGCGCCGCACGGTCGACATCGCCTCGGTCGAGGGTCTGGACGCGCTTTCCGTCGGGCGGATCGCCACCGAGCTGAAGCTCAGCAAGAGCGGGGTCTTCGCGCTCTTCGGCTCCAAGGAGGAGCTTCAGCTCGCGACCATCCGCGCGGCCGGCCGCATCTTCCTCGACGCGGTGGTGGAACCGGCCAGGCAGTCCCCGCCCGGCCTCGGCCGCGTCTGGCAGCTGTGCGCGCGCTGGCTCGACTACTCGGAACAGCGCGTCTTTCCCGGCGGCTGCTTCTTCCACGGGGTGATCGCCGAGTTCGACGCCCGCGAGGGCGCGGTGCACGACGCGCTGGTCCGCGCCGACCGCGACTGGACCGGCCAGGTGGAGTACTGCGTCGCCGAGGCCCGCGACACCGGCGAACTGCTCCCTGACACCGATGTCCCCCAGCTCGCCTTCGAGCTCATCGCCCTGATGGAGACGGCGAACGCGCACTCGGTGCTGCACGACGAGCCGGCCATCTACCGCAGGGCGGGCATCGCCATCACGGCACGACTGCGCGCGGCGGCCACGGACCCATCGCTGGTGCCTCAGCTCAACTCCCCCTGAGCGCCAGCGCCCCATCTCCACCGGGGCCCCCTGAGCAACCCGCGATTCCGCGAAACAATTAGCACGACCGTTCGTTTAGATTTAAGCTCATCGCATGCCTCCACCGATCCCGCGACCGGCCCCTCGATCGACCCCGCGAACGATCATGCGTACGCCCTGGCAAGCAGGCCCCGAAGCGCACGCGTCAGGGCAACTCCTCGCGAGCGTCAAGGAGTTCACCGCTCACCGGCACACCCAGACCGTGCCGATCGCCCTGTCCGGGCTTCGGCTGCGCCGGAGGTGGCCGGAGACGCCCGGCGCCGTCGGCATGTGGCTCTGGGTCGACCCGTGGCGCAAGTGCTCGGGATCCGTCTCGGTCTGGATCGACGAGCGGTCGCTGTACGCGTTCGCCGGGCGGCCCGACCACATACGGATCGTCCGCGCGCACCGGGACCGGGGCGCGATGCGCGCCGCCACCTGGACGGCGAGCGGCCCATTCGATCCCCACGCCGTCTGGGCGGCTGCGAGCGCGCTGCTCACCAGCTCAAGTCCCTGGCCGAGCCCAGCTGTTCACACCGCGGAAGGACACTGAGACCTCATGCCCGACCTCACCGCACCCGACCTCATCGCCCTCGACCGCACCGCCCTCCAAGAATCCCTCCGCCTCCTACGCGCGGCCCGCGGCACCGACTGGGAGCGCCCCTCCCCCTGCGCCGGCTGGACGCTGCGCGACCTGGTGGCGCACATGACCGCGCAGCACCACGGGTTCGCGGCGGCGGCGCGGGGCTCGGGCGCCGACCGTACGTACTGGATCGCGCCGGAGCTCGGCCGCGACCCGTTCAAGGTCTACGACGAGTCGGTGCGTCACGTGCTGGCCGCGTTCGCCGAAGAGGGCGTCTTGGAGCGGGGATTCACGCTTCCCGAGGTCGGTGGGACGTTCACGGGGCGGATCGCCGTCGGCTTCCACTTCCTGGACTACGTGGTGCACTCCTGGGACGTGGCGACGACCCTCGGGCCCGGAGTCGGCGTCAGCCTCGACCTCCCCCAGCCCGTCATCGAGGCCGCACTCGACATCGCCCGCCGCGTGCCGAAGGATCCCGAACGCCGAGGCTCCGGGGCCGCGTTCGCGCCCGTACTCCCCACACCGGAAGGCGCGTCACCGCTGGAGGAGATGCTGGCTCTCCTGGGACGGATGGGATAGATGGGATAGATGTGACGGCCACCGGCGCCTCACACCGATCACGCAAAGCGTTGAACATCACGCACGCCCCTTCCGTATCTCCCGGTACCAGGAAGTAGCTTGCCTCCACGGCAGGTTGACGGGCAGGGAGGCACGGCACATTGCGGCGCATCAACGGCACGGCTCTGATCATCGCGGCACTCGTGGCCACACTGGGCGCGCTCGCGTTCCCCATGTGGTCCTACGCCGACCGTTCGGGCACGGGGCCCGCCAATCTGGCCGCCGGGTCGGTGGCCACCCAGTGGGGTCCGCTCTCGGCGGCCGACCGCGATCTGCTCGTGAAGGTGCGCCTCGCCGGGCTGTGGGAGCTGCCCGCGGGCCAGCAGGCCGTCGAGCGGGCACCGACCGAGGCGATCAAGGAGGCGGGTGACCATCTGATCGTCGGCCACACGGACCTCGACAAGCGGGCCCGTGCGGTCGCGGCGCAGCTCGGCGTGGAGCTTCCGAACCAGCCCACCGCCCAACAGCAGGGCTGGCTCCAGGAGTTGACCGAGGCCGAAGGCATGGAGTACCAGCGGAAGTTCGCGAATCTGCTGCGGGTCGCGCACGGCAAGGTGTTCAGCGTGATCGCGCAGGTGCGGGACAGCACCCGCAACACGCTGATACGGCAGCTGGCCAGCGACTCCAACCAGACCGTCCTCGACCACATCACGATGCTGGAGGCGACCGGCCTCGTCGACTTCGACGACATCGCGAACGGCGGCGCCGCCACCGCCACGGCCAGCCCCACCGGGCCTCCGCCGCCCTCCGGCGTCGCTCCCCCGGAGCCCCCGCCGGCCGGCCCGACCGGTGATGTGTCCACGACGTCGCGGCCCTCGCCCGCACCGCCGGGGGAGGTCAACACGGACAGGCCGGAACCTCAAATGTAGCTCTGAACGTCCCCCCTCAGGGGTTCGGCCGCGTCTGTCGGGGCCATGACCCCTGCACACGTTCACAAGACACGAGCACGACGCGGGGTCTTGGCGGAGGAGGGGGAACATGAAGCACCTGGGGACCGGAATCGGGTGGCGTCCGGAGATCGCGGACGCCGTGGAACGGATGCCCGGCATCGACTGGGTCGAGGCTGTCGCGGAGAACCTGTGCCCCGGGCACATCCCCGACTCCCTCCTCCGGCTGCGCGAGCGGGGCGTCACGGTGGTGCCGCACGGCGTCTCGCTCGGCCTCGGCGGCGCCGACCGCCCCGACGAGACGCGTCTGGCCGCGCTCGCCGAGCGCGCGCAGACACTCGGCTCGCCGCTGGTCACCGAGCACATCGCGTTCGTACGCGCCGGGGGCCCGCTGACGGCTTCGCAGCCGCTGGAGGCGGGCCACCTGCTTCCGGTGCCGCGCACCCGCGACGCCCTCGACGTGCTGTGCGAGAACGTGCGCATCGCGCAGGACACGCTGCCGGTGCCGCTCGCCGTGGAGAACATCGCGGCCCTGATCTCCTGGCCCGGCGAGGAGATGACGGAGGGGCAGTTCCTCTACGAGCTCGCCGAGCGCACGGGCGTACGCCTCCTCATCGATGTCGCGAACCTTCACACCAACCACGTCAACCGCGGCGAGGACCCGTCGAAGGCCCTGGACGAGCTGCCGGTCGAGGCCATCGCGTACGTCCATGTCGCGGGCGGCTTCGAGCGGGACGGCGTCTGGCACGACAGCCACGCCCACCCGGTCCCTGAGCCGGTCCTCGCGATCCTTTCGGACCTCGCCGGACGGGTGAGCCCGCCGGGCGTCCTGCTGGAGCGGGACGAGAACTTTCCGGCGCCGGAAGAGCTCGAACGGGAGCTGGACGCGATACGGGCGACGGTGCGGACGAAGGCGCCCGCCTCCGGTGAGTGCGCCTCCGGAACGGCGCAGGCCGCCGCGGCCCCTGCCGCCGTGCCGGACGCCACCCGCCAGCGCCTCGCCCTCGCCCAGACCGCACTCCTCTCCGCCCTGGTGGCCGGGACGCCCGCGCCCGAAGGGTTCGACCGGGCCCGGCTGGCCGTGCAGAGCCGGGCGTTGACCGGCAAGCGGGCGGACGTCGTGGCGAAGGTGGCGCCCGAGCTGCCGGAGATCCTCGGCGACAGCTATCGCCCGGAGTTCATCGCGTACGCGCAGTCGCGGCCGATGTCCGGCGGATACCGGCGTGACGCACTGGACTTCGCCGAGCGGCTGCTGCTCGCCGGGCGGCCCGAGGACGCGGAGGCGCGCGGCAGGCTGACCCGGTGGTGGCTGGAGCGGTCCGGGCCCGCGCCGCTGGACGCGCGGCCGGTCACGCGGTGGCTGCGGGCGGCGCGGTTCGCGCTGCGACGGGGATAGGGGGCGGCGGCCGTGGAGATCCTGTCCGTCTGTTTCGCCCTTCTCCTCGCGGCCTCGACGGCCGGTCTCCTCGTCGGCGTCTCCCGCATACGGCAGGCCGCGCCTCCGCAGCCGGACGCACAGCACGGAGCCGTGTTCGACCCCTTGGAGGCCGCCTTCCTCGCCGGCGGCCCCGGCCGGGTCGCCGACGCCGCGATCGCGGCCCTGCACGAGGACGGGCGCCTGGTGGTCGCCTTCCCCGGCATCGTCGCGATCCAGTCGCCCGAGGTCCGCAACCCCGTCGAGGGCGCGGTGCTCCAGGCCCACGCCGCCGCGCCGAGCGGCGCCCTGCACTGGCTGCGCATCGGCGTGATGCGCAGCCCCGCCGTACAGGCGGTCGGTGACGCGATGGCCCGGCGCGGCCTGCTGGTGCGCCCCGAGGTCCTGGATCGCCTGCGGCGCCGCAAGATCCGGCACAACGCCCTGGTCTTCGCCGGGTTCTTCCTCGCCATCGGTGTCATCGCCGCCGAGGACGGCGACGGCCCCTCCTGGGACCCCGTGAGCGCGTCGACCATCCTCCTGATCGTGGCCTGGGTGCTCGGCGCCCTGATCGGCCAGCTCTGCAGCCGGGCCACCCGCACCCGGGTGACCCCCACGGGCCGGACCGCTCTCGCGGAGTACCGAGCAGCGGGCGCGCACGTGTCCGGCGCGGCGCACCGCGTGGCGGTGGAGGGCCTGGTCGGCGTCCTCGACCCCGAACTGCGCGCGCAGTTGCAGGCCGCGCACCGCATCCGGCCGGGACGTACGGCGGCGACGTCCTCGTCGTACGCGAGCTCAAGCACCGGCACCATCGCGTGGTGCGGAGGCAGCGGGGGCGGCGGGGGCAGCTCCTCGTGCGGCGGCTCCAGCTGCGGGAGTTCCGGCGGCGGGGGCTCTTCGTCCTCCTGCGGTGGAGGCGGGGGCGGAGGCGGTGGCGGCTGCGGAGGAGGCGGCGGAGGCAGCTCCTAGGCCTCCCGCCCCCGGCGTGCGAACGGCACCCGGCCCGCATCCCCGCGCGAGCACCGCCCGCCCCGCATCCCATGCCCCTTACCCGTACGGCAGTTGACGTACTCCGGGCGGTAACCGGCAGGCGCCTCTCCGTGGCGCACTAACGTGCGGTGCCGCAACAGGAGGCGCCATGCGATCCATCAACGGCACCGGCCTCATCGTCGCGGGGCTCGTCGCGACACTGGCCGCGCTGCTCTTTCCCGTCTGGTCGTACGAGGACAGGTCGGGAACCGGCGTGGACAGACTCGACGCGGAGACCGTGTCGACGGAGTTCGGCCCGCTCTCCGCGCTCGACCGGGACTTCATCACCAAGGTGCGGCTCGCGGGCCTCTGGGAACTCCCCGCCGGCCAGCAGGCCGAGGCGCGCGGCACCAACAAGGCCGTCAAGACGGCGGGCGAGCACCTCGTCGAGGGCCATACGTTCCTGGACGCGCGGGTGCGCGAGGTGGCGACGCAGCTCAACCTGGAACTGCCCAACCAGCCGACCGCGCAACAGCGGGGCTGGCTCGACGAGATGAGCGACGCGCACGGCGACGCGTACGACGAGAAGTTCGCCAACATCCTGCGCGCCGCCCACGGCAAGGTCTTCTCGGTGGTCGCCGAGGTCCGCGCGACCACCCGCAACTCGCTGGTGCGCACGCTCGCGGACGACGCGAACACGACGGTCCTCGACCACATCACGGTCCTCGAAGGCACCGGCCTCGTCGACTTCGACGATCTGGCGCGCGACGCGGCGTCGGCGGGCCCCGTCCCCGTGACCCGCTCCCCCGCCCCGCCGGGCCCGACCCGGTCGCCGTCCCCGGCGACCCCGGTCTCCCCCTCCCCCACCTTCTCGCTGCCCCCACCGGCCTCCCGCCCCAAGCCCACGGATGAGGAGAGAGATAAGGGTGGCGACAAGGGCGGGCGCAAGGAAAAGCCCCGCGGCAAAACGGAACGTTACGTACCCGCGATCCCGCGTCCGCATGCTGAATAACCCATGGCGCGGCCCCCGCTCCCTCGCATACAACACCGGCATGTTCTGGCTTCCGCTCCTTCTCGTGGCCTGGGTCGCGACGGGCCTGTCCTGTGCTCGGCTCTGCCTCACCGCGTACCGCGCCGCCCCGCACGGCGCGGCCCCGGGGCACCGCCATGAACTGACGCTCTACGAAGCCGCGTTCCTCTCCGGCGGTCCCGCCCGCGTCACCGACCTCACCCTGGTGTCGATGGCCCGCGCCCGGCGCCTGCTGCTCGCGCACACCGGCTGGGCGACGGTCGTCGACCCGGTGGGCGGCGACGACATGGAGCGCTCCGTGCTCGGCGCGATAGGGCCCGGCGGGCAGTCGCCGATAGCGCCGGTGCGCCGCGCTGCGGCCGGCACCGACGCGATGCGGGCCCTCGCCGACCGTCTCGTCGCGGCGGGACTCGCCCTGCCCGAAGGCTCCTGGTCGGGGGTCGCGGGAGCGGTCCGGCAGGTGCGGGCCGCCGCGGTCGTGGTGGTCGCGCTCGGGGCCGTCGCGCTCCTGATGCCCACCCAGGAGCCGCCGGGACAGGTGCCCGTGGCGCTCTGGTTCGCGCTGCCCCTCGTCCTGAACGCGAGCTGCCTGGCCGTGGCCCGCTTCGAGATCCACCCCTACCCCCGCTGGGCCTCGCCCGCGGGCCAGCTCCTCCTGAGCGCGCTCCCCGCGCGCGGCGGCTCCGACCTCACCGCCGTGGCCGTACGCGGCACCCGCGCCCTCGCCGACCCGGAACTCCGAGCGGCCTTCGCACACCGGGACACGGCGCATCGGGGTCATTGAGCCCGACACGCCCGACACCGGCGGGGCGGTGCTTTACTTCGCCTATTACCAAACGAATCATCCCTTTTGTTCGAGCAACGCACGGCCGAATGAAGGGATGAAGAGCGATGAGAGCAGCAGCCGCCCTCTACGGAACCGCCGGATCCTTGGTCCTGACCGCACTCGTCGCCGCCCCCACGGGAAGCGCGTCCGCGGCCGACACCTACCCCTACCCGTCCCTCTACGCGGAGGCGGAAGCCCACGGCACCCAGGTCGCGGCCCGGCGCGCGCAGGCGGCCGGTATCCGCTTCGGCGCCTGCCCCAAGGTGGAGAGCCTGCCCCCCTCGATCAAGTGCGGCACGGTCTCGGTGCCGCTCGACTACGCGCACCCGGACGGCAAGCAGATCAGCCTGACCGTCAGCCGCACCAAGGCCACGGAGCGGGCCGAACCGCGACGCGGCAAGGCCGTCAAGCGGCAGGGCGCCCTTGTGTTCAACCCCGGCGGTCCCGGCGGGTCCGGCATGTACTTCCCGATGGCCGGCATGATCCCCGAGTGGAAGCGCATCGCGGCGGCGTACGACCTCGTGGGCTACGCACCGCGCGGTGTCGGCCGCTCGGCCCCGATCTCCTGCCAGGACCCCAAGGAGTTCGCCAAGGCCCCGACGCAGGCGCCGACCCACCCCGACACCGCGTACAAGCTGAAGCGGATCGCGCAGGCGAAGGCGTACGCGGAGGGCTGCGTCAAGCGCTCGGGGAAGGCCGTGCGGCACTACACGAGCCTGAACAACGCCCGTGACCTGGATGTGCTGCGGGCCGCGCTCGGCGAGAAGAAGCTGACCTTCATGGGCGCCTCGTACGGGACCTACTTCGGCGCCGTGTACGCCTCGCTCTTCCCCACGCACGTGCGCCGCATGGTCTTCGACTCGGCGGTCAACCCTGACCCCGCGCAGATCTGGTACCGCAACAACCTCGACCAGTCCGCGGCCTTCGAGCAGCGCTGGGGCGACTTCCGCACGTGGGTGGCCAAGCACGACAAGACGTACCACCTGGGCAAGACGCCCGAGGCGGTGCTGCGCAGCTACGAGAAGGTGCGGGACCAGCTTGCGACCAAGCCCGCGGGCGGCAAGGTCGGCCCCGGCCAGCTGCAGTCGGCGTACCTCCAGGCCGGCTACTACGACGACTACTGGCCGGCGCGCGCGTCGGCGCTCTCGGCGTATGTGAAGGGCAACCCGAAGCCGCTGATCGAGCAGGCGGCGCCCGAGCCGAAGGCGGCCAAGGAGCAGGAGAACGGCAACGCGGTCTACACCGCGGTCGAGTGCAATGACGCGCCCTGGCCGACGGACTTCAAGACCTGGAACCGCGACAACTCACTCCTCGCGCGCACCGCGCCCTTCGAGACCTGGGACAACGCCTGGATGAACCTGCCGTGCGCCTACTGGCCCGAGGCCCGGCAGCAGCCCCTGGACGTCCGCACCGATGAGGGCGAGCTCGCCCCGACGCTGATCCTGGCCGCCGAGCGGGACGCGGCGACCCCGTACGCGGGCGCCAAGGAGCTGAACCGCAGGCTGGCGGGTTCGGTCCTGGTGACCGAGCGGGACGCGGGCACCCACGGCATCGGCGCGGGACCCAACAAGTGCGTCAACGGCCACATGGAGGCGTACCTCCTTGAGGGCAGGCTCCCCGTACGGCGCGCGGAGTGCGCACCGCACAAGGAGCCCAAGCCGCTGTCCGGCGCGCGGGCAGCGGCTCTTCCCAAGAAGCCCTAGCCGGTCACAGCGCGCCGAGCCGCTCCAGCGGGAACGGCGGCTGTGCCAGCGGGCGCACCGCGAGCCGGGTCAGCGGCAGGGCGTTGTCGTCGCCCGCCGTGCGGTTGGCGTGCAGGACGCCGCAGTGCGTGCAGCGGTGGACCAGAACCCACTCGCCGTCTCCTCGTACGGAGATGGCGAGGGGTTCCATCCGGGCGCCGCACTCCGCGGCCCGGTCACCCGGGGTGTCGTCGAGGTGACGGCTCCACAGGCAGTTCGGGCAGTGGTTGCGGTGGTCGGTGCCCAGCGCGGTCATCGATACGTCGAGACCGCACTGCAGGCAGCGGAAGGACTGGGCGCGCGCTTCAGTGCGGGCCCGCCGAGAGGTGTTGCGGGACATGGTGGGGTGGACTCCAGTGCGTCGCGGAATGGGCTGGCTTCGAGCTGTTCCGCGGGGCCCTGGGCATACACGCACCATCCTTCGTTCTCGGCTACGCCTTCTCTGCTACGACCTCTCGATGAAACGCGCACCCGGCGGGCGCGGCAACCGAATTAACTAGGCGAGGCCCGCCACGAGCTCGGCCACCGACTTGCGGCGCCCGGTGTAGAACGGCACCTCTTCACGGACGTGCATGCGGGCCTCGGAGGCGCGCAGGTGCCGCATGAGGTCGACGATGCGGTACAGCTCGTCCGCCTCGAAGGCGAGCATCCACTCGTAGTCGCCGAGCGAGAACGAGGCGACCGTGTTGGCGCGCACGTCGGGGTAGCCGCGGGCCATCATGCCGTGGTCCTTGAGCATGCGGCGCCGGTCCTCGTCGGGCAGCAGGTACCAGTCGTAGGAGCGCACGAAGGGGTAGACGCTGACGTAGTTGCGCGGCGTCTCGTCGGCCAGGAAGGCCGGGATGTGCGACTTGTTGAACTCGGCGGGGCGGTGCAGCGCCATGTTCGACCAGACCGGCTCAAGGGCGCGGCCCAGCTTGGTGCGGCGGAAGAGGTTGTAGGCCTCCTGCAGCTCGTCGGAGGTCTCGGCGTGCCACCAGATCATGACGTCCGCGTCGGCGCGGAGCCCCGACACGTCGTACGTGCCGCGGACGGTGATGTCCTTGGCGGCGAGCTGGTCGAACAGCTCCTGGACCTCGTCGGCGTAGCCGGCACGGTCCTCGGGCAGCAGGTCGCGCAGCTTGAAGACCGACCACAGCGTGTAGCGGATGACCTCGTTGAGGTCCTTGGCCTTCTTGCCCGCGTTCGGGCTCTTGGCGGGGGCGTCGTCACTCATGGCCCTATTCTCCTCCGCCGCCGTGCAGGCTCTGCACCGGGTTGGCGGTGAGCTCCTGCACACCGGCCAGGTCACCGCCCAGCTGATCGACGGCGGCGTACGCGCTCGCGATGCAGGCGGGGATGCCCACTCCGTCGTACGCCGCTCCGCACACGGCGAGGCCGGGCAGCTTGCTCACGTGCTCGCGGACGCGGGCCACGCGCGCGTGGTGGCCGACGGGGTACTGCGGCAGGCCGTCGTGCCAGCGGGTGACGCGGGTGGCGACGGGTTCGGCGTCGAGGCCTGTGGCCGCGCGCAGGTCGCGCCGGGAGAGCGCGATGAGGTCGGCGTCGTCACGCTCCAGGATCTTCGTCTCGCCGTACCGCCCCACTGACGTACGCAGAACCAGCAGGTCAGGGTCTTCCTCGGCGATCCAACCCCACTTGCGCGAGGCGAAGGTGGACGCCTTGATGGTGTGCCCGTCGACGGGCGGCACCAGAAAACCGCTGCCTTCGGGGAGGTCGATCTCGCTGCGGCGGTAGGCGAGGGTCATCAGGGCCATGGAGGCGTACTCGACGGTGGCGAGCTCGGCCGCGGCGGCGGGCGCCTCGACGCCGAGGAGCGCGGCGGCGGCGTAGGCGGGCACGGCGACGACCGCGGCTTCGGCGTCGATGGTCTGCTCCCCCACGGTCACCTGCCAGCCCTCCGGGGTGCGCCGCAGCTCGGTGACCGGCGCCCCCGTGCGGATCTCCCCGCCACGCGCGCGTACCGACTCCGCGACCGCGAGCGGCAGTTGACCGACGCCGCCCTCGATGCCCATGAAGACGGGCCCGGTCTGCTGGTTCTGCGCGGCGCGGGCCTGGATCTCGCGCACGCCCTCCGTGAGCGAGGCGTGCGTGCGGGCTGCCTCGAAGAGCTGCGGGACGGCCGAGCGCATCGAGATGCGGTACGCGTCGCCCGCGTACACCCCGCCGAGCAGCGGCTCCACGAGGCGGTCGACGACCTCGCGGCCGAGGCGCGCGGCCACGTACTCGCCGACCGCGACGTCGTCCCCGACCTCGGTGCGCGGCAGCTCACGGTCCCGCTCGATGCGCCGAAGACCTTCGTCGGAGAGCACTCCGGAGAGGGCCGAGGCGTCGCCGGGCACACCCATGACGTGACCCTTCGGCATCGGCCGCAGGGCCCCGCGGGTCCAGATCGCGGCGGTCGCCGTGGCGGGCGGCTGCAGCCGGTCGGCGAGGCCCACCTCCCGGGCGAGGGCGACGGCCTCCGGGCGGCGGGCCAGCATCGACTCGGCGCCGAGGTCGACGCGGACGCCTTCGATCTCACCGGGGAGCAGCTTGCCGCCGAGCCGGTCGGAGGCTTCCAGGACGGTCACGCGGGCCCCGGTGTCGAGCAAGCGGTGGGCGGCGGCCAGTCCGGCGATCCCGCCACCGATGACAACGACATGGCCCGTACGTGTGTCCGTTTCGCGCATGCCTCCACTTTACGAGTCGTGCTCCGCGAGCCGCGCGAGTCCCGACCGTGACCCCATCGGGACCGGCCAGCAACCATCGTTCCGCCCCTCCCCGGCGTCAAAGGAGCAACAGTCACCACGACCCTCGGGGGGTACGTCGAGATGCACGCGTCCAGCAAGAGCACGTCAAGGCACCGCACCGTCCAGGCACTCTCGGCCGTCCTGCTCGCGGTCGCCCTCGCGCTCACCGGGTGCAGCGCGGGCGGCGACAGCGGCGGCGACAGCGACAAGGCGGCGGGCGGCGCCGCGCGCGAGGACGCGTACGCGCCCGGCAACCAGGACGACAAAGGAGTGGGCGGCGGCCAGGCGGACAAGTCCGGTCAGAAGAAGCCGCCCAAGCTCACCGCCACGCACATCATCCGCACCGCCACCCTGACCGTCCGCGTCAAGGACGTACCGAAGGCCCTGGACGAGGCGCGCGCGGCGGCCACCGACGCGGGCGGCGTCGTCGGCGACGAGACCACGGACCGCGACGGCCGCGGCCACGAACGCTCCCGCATCGTGCTGCGCGTCCCGCAGGAGCAGTACGACGAGGTCCTCACCTCCCTCGAAGGCACGGGCAAGTTGATCGAGCGCAAGGCCAAGGCGCAGGACGTCACCGAGCAGGTCGTCGACGTGGAGAGCCGCATCAAGTCGCAGCGGGCGAGCGTGGCGCGGGTGCGGGAGCTGATGGACAAGGCGACGAAGCTGAGTGATGTCGTCACCCTGGAAGGGGAGTTGAGCACCCGTCAGTCCGAACTGGAGGCGCTGCTCGCGCAGCAGTCCTCGCTCAAGGACCGTACGAGCATGTCCACCATCACGCTCTCGCTCAGCGAGACGGCCGTGAAGAAGGCGGACGCGGACGACGACGACCCGACGTTCGTGGACGCGCTGTCCGGCGGCTGGAGCGCCTTCGTGACGATGCTGCGGTGGCTCGCGGTCGTCCTCGGCGCGATCCTGCCGTTCGCGGCGGTGGCGGCGCTGCTCTTCCTGCTGTGGCAGCGCCTGGTACGGCCCCGGCTGCCGCGTCGGCCCGCTGTGGCGGCGGCTCCCGCGGCCCCGGCCGCACCGGCGCGCGAGGGCGATGACGACTAGCGGCCGCCTGGAGGCCTTCAACTGCCGCCGCGTCGTAGCGTGTCCGTATGAGGATCGCGAAGGAACGACTGGTGGTCATCGGGGGTGACGCGGCGGGCATGTCCGCCGCGTCGCAGGCACGCAGGCTCAAGGGTCCGGACAAGCTGGAGATCGTCGCGTTCGAGCGCGGCCACTTCACCTCGTACTCGGCCTGCGGCATCCCCTACTGGGTCGGCGGCGACGTCCCTTCGCGGGACGAGCTGATCGCACGTACGCCCGAGGAGCACCGGGCCCGCGACATCGACCTGCGGATGCGTACGGAGGTCATGGAGATCGACGTCGAGGGCGGCCGGGTCCGCACGCGGGACCTGGAGTCCGGGGCCGAGGCCTGGACGTCGTACGACAAGCTCGTGATCGGCACCGGTGCCCGTCCGGTCCGTCCCTCCCTGCCCGGCATCGACGCCCCCGGCGTGCACGGTGTGCAGACCCTGGACGACGGCCAGGCGCTCCTGGACACGCTGGCGGGCACGGAGGGCCGCAGGGCGGTCGTCATCGGCGCCGGTTACATCGGCGTCGAGATGGCCGAGGCCCTCATCCAGCGCCGCTACGAGGTCACGGTCGTCAACCGCGGCACGGAACCGATGTCGACGCTCGACCCGGACATGGGCCGCCTCGTCCATGACGCGATGTCCGGCATGGGCATCGAGATGGTGAACGGCGCCGAGGTCACCAAGATCCTCACCGGTGACGACGGCCGGGTCAGGGCGGTGGCCACCGAGGACGCGGAGTATCCGGCGGACGTCGTGGTGCTCGGCATCGGCGTGCGCCCCGAGACGCAGCTCGCCCGCGCGGCGGGTCTTCCGCTCGGCGAGTACGGCGGGCTGCTCACGGATCTCGCGATGCGGGTGCGGGGCCACGAGAACATCTGGGCGGGCGGCGACTGCGTCGAGGTCCTCGACCTGGTCTCGGGCCGCGAGCGCCACATCGCGCTCGGCACCCACGCCAACAAGCACGGTCAGGTCATCGGCTCGAACGTGGGCGGGAGTTACGCGACCTTCCCCGGTGTCGTCGGCACGGCCGTCAGCAAGGTCTGCGACCTGGAGATCGCCCGCACCGGCCTGCGCGAGAAGGAGGCGCGGGCGGCGGGACTGCAGTTCGTGTCGGTGACCATCGAGTCGACGAGCCGCGCCGGCTATTACCCCGGTGCGGCCGTGATGACCGTGAAGATGCTCGCCGAGCGCCTCACGGGACGGCTGCTCGGCGTCCAGATCGTCGGCCGCGAGGGAGCGGGCAAGCGCGTCGACATCGCCGCCGTGGCCCTGACGGCCCGGATGACGGTGGACCAGATGACCGCACTCGACCTCGGCTACGCACCGCCGTTCTCACCGGTGTGGGACCCGGTCCTGGTGGCGGCGCGCAAGGCGGTCGCGGCGGTACGGGCACCTGGCTAGGCCCCCGCTCCCGCCACACCCGTCACATTCAGGCGAGATTTTCAGCCAACTACGAAACGGCTTTGTCAGCGAGCGGTCCGCGTGTGGACGTGCTCCACGAGGCGCGTCAGGGCGTCGGGGTCCGTGGACGGCAGAACGCCGTGGCCGAGGTTGAAGATGTGGCCGTCGAGCCCGGCCGCGGCGTCCAGGACCTCGTCCGTCTTGGCCTCGATCGCCTCCCGCGTGGAGAAGAGGACCGCCGGGTCGAGGTTCCCCTGCAGCGCCTTGCCGGGACCGACCCGGCGTACCGCCTCGTCCATCGGGACGCGCCAGTCGACGCCCATCACGTCGGCGCCCGCCTCGCCCATCAGACCGAGCAGTTCGCCCGTGCCGACACCGAAGTGGATGCGCGGAACGCCGTACGAGGACACGGCGTCGAAGACCTTCTGCGACGCGGGCATCACGGAGCGCCGGTAGTCGGCGGGGGCAAGGGCGCCCACCCACGAGTCGAAGAGCTGCACGGCGCTCGCGCCCGCCTCGATCTGCACCTTGAGGAAGGCGCCGGTGATCTCCGCGAGCCGGTCGAGCAGATCAGCCCACAGCTGCGGGTCGCCGTACATGAGCGCCTTGGTGTGCTCGTGGTTACGGCTCGGACCGCCCTCGACCAGGTAGCTCGCGAGGGTGAAAGGTGCGCCGGCGAATCCGATGAGGGGCGTCGACCCCAGCTCGGCCGTCAGCATGCCGATCGCCTGCGTCACGTAACCCACGTCGTCCGGCGTCAGATCCCGCAGCTGGGCGAGGTCGGCGCGCGAGCGGATGGGGTTGGCGACGACCGGGCCGATGCCCGGCTTGATGTCGAGGTCGATGCCGATGGCCTTGAGCGGGACGACGATGTCGCTGAAGTAGATCGCGGCGTCGACCTTGTGGCGGCGCACCGGCTGCAGCGTGATCTCCGTGACCAGCTCCGGCATCATGCACGACTCCAGCATGGCCGTGCCCTCGCGCACCTTGCGGTACTCGGGGAGTGAGCGCCCGGCCTGCCGCATGAACCAGACCGGCGTGTGCGGCACGGGCTCGCGCCTGCACGCCTTCATGAAAGCGGAGTCGTACGTCGCTGCGTTCTGCCGGCCCGCGGGGCTCTGGCTGTTGTTGGCACTCACGCGGGAAAGTCTCGCACGCGCCCGGCCAGCCCCTGCCCGACCCCCGCCCGACCTCCTCCCGGAGGGGCACGCTGCCTTGACCGGGGCCCCTCGCACGGGTGTCTCTCCCTGCGCGAAGCCGCCGTTCCCCTTAATCTTCCCCGCATGGCTGCGGCTCAAGGACAACGGTCGGACGGCGCTGGCGAGATGGAAAGTACGGAGGGGAAGGTGGCGGATTCGACTCCGTTGCCCTTTCGCGCGGCGGTCGAGGCGCTGCGCGGGGCACGGCTTCGGCCTGAGATCGAGATCGACCCGACGCGGCCGCCACAGCGCCTGGCCCCGCACGCGTACGCCCTGGAGGCGGCGGTGGTCGAAGGCGACGAGGACCTCGCGGACGGACGGCTCGTCCTGCTGCACGACCCGGCGGGGCACGACGCCTGGCAGGGCACCTTCCGCCTCGTCACACTCGTCCGCGCGGAACTGGAACCGGAGATGGCGGCGGACCCGCTCCTTCCGGAGGTCTGCTGGTCCTGGCTGACGGGCGCGCTACAGGCGCGCGGCCTGGCCTGCGGGGAGCCGAGCGGCACCGTCACGCGCGCGGGCTCGCACTACTTCGGCGGGCTCTCCGAGCGGCCGCCCGCGTCACAGATCGAGATCCGGGCGTCGTGGACACCGCGCGAGGGACCCGGCGGGGCGCCGGACACGGCGGCGCATCTCGCGGCGTGGTGCGATCTGCTCTGCCAGGTGGCGGGCCTGCCGCCGGCGAACCAGGGGCACGGCGGCGACGGGTCCGTGGTGTCGCTGCCGCAGCGGCGGGGGCCGCAGACGCCTTGACGGAGGGCGGGGGCGCGGGGGTGGAAGCGGGGGTGGAAGACGGGGGCGGGTCCGCTGGACCGAACGATCACGCGGATGAGCGATTCTGAACGACTGCGATTCGGGTTGATCTTCGGATGATCGATCGCATGTCCGAATCGCCCGAATTGTTACTCACCAAATCGTGATCATTCTCTAAAGGCGGGCGGGTTTGGTGCCGAAGAGGTTTGTGACCTTGAAAGCACGGTTCGCTCCGGCTTCATCCCCGAGCCGGCTTACGTCCCGCACCCCAGGAGGCCTGGTGTCCGTTCTCCTCGAGCAGCCCGCAAGCCTGGTCGCCTACCGCCCGAACAAGCCGACCGCCATGGTCGTCGTGGCCGACCCGCGCGTCCGCTCCACCGTCACCCGCCACCTGTGGGCCCTCGGTGTACGCGACGTGATCGAGGCCTCGTCGATCGCGGAGGCTCGTCCCCGCATCGGCAACCCCCGTGACATCTGCGTCGCAGACGTCCACCTCCCCGACGGCTCCGGCCTGACGCTCCTCTCAGAAACCCGCGCGGCGGGCTGGCCGAACGGCCTCGCCCTCTCCGCCGCCGATGACATCGGCGCCGTACGCAACGCCCTCGCGGGCGGCGTCAAGGGCTACGTCGTCACCGGCACCCGCAACAACGTCGGTCTCCCCACCCGCCCCGGCGCCGCGCCCATCGGCTCGGCCGCCGCCCGAATGCACCGCCGCCCGCCGGGCGCGCCCAGCCACCCCGGTGGCTACCGCGAGCTGTCCGGCCGTGAGGTGGAGGTTCTCCGCCTCGTCGCGGAGGGTCAGTCGAACAAGGCCATCGGTGTCTCGATGGGGCTCTCCGCCCTGACCGTGAAGAGCCACCTCGCCCGCATCGCACGCAAGCTCGGCACGGGTGACCGCGCCGGGATGGTGGCGGTGGCCCTGCGCACCGGAATCATCCACTGACTCATTTACACCCCTCGCGCGCCCGTCGACGGAACGTTCCGTCGACGGGCGCTGTGCATACACAGATACCCTTGACAGGTGACCGACGCCCAAGAGACCGCAGCAGACAGCTCACTGCGAACCACCGGAGGCGGCCCTCCGGACGACGTCGAAACGGCGCCGATCCCTTTGGACGAGCCGCGTGATGGCATCCCCCCGGTGGTCGCCGACGAGACCGCCCTCGCAGAGGTGATCGCCGCATTCGCGGCAGGCAGTGGCCCCGTGGCCGTGGACGCCGAACGTGCGTCCGGCTATCGGTACGGCCAGCGTGCCTACCTCGTACAGCTGCGCCGTGAAGGCGCCGGCAGCACCCTGATCGACCCCGTCGCCTGCCCCGACCTGTCGGAGCTCGGCGAGGCGATCTCCGGCGCGGAGTGGGTGCTGCACGCCGCCACGCAGGACCTGCCCTGCCTCCGCGAAATAGGCATGATCCCCACCAGCATCTTCGACACGGAGCTCGCGGGACGCCTCGCGGGATTCCCCCGCGTCGGCCTCGGCGCGATGGTCGAGGGCGTGCTCGGCTTCGTCCTGGAGAAGGGCCACTCGGCGGTCGACTGGTCGACGCGGCCCCTGCCCGACCCCTGGCTTCGCTACGCCGCGCTCGACGTCGAGCTGCTCGTGGACCTGCGGGACGCGCTGGAGAAGGAGCTCGACCGGCAGGGCAAGCTGGAGTGGGCCCGCGAGGAGTTCGACGCGATCTCCTCGGCGCCGCCTCCGCCGCCCCGCGTGGACCCCTGGCGCCGCACGTCCGGCATGCACAAGGTCCGGCGCCGCCGTCAGATGGCGGTCGTACGGGAACTCTGGACCGCGCGCGACAAGGTGGCCCAGCGGCGTGACGTGTCGCCCGGCAAGGTGCTCAGTGACGGCGCGATCGTCGAGGCGGCGCTGGGGCTGCCGCCCAACGTGCACGCGCTGGCCGGCCTGACCGGCTTCGGGCACCGCATGGGGCGACGCCAGCTGGAGCAGTGGCAGGCCGCGGTGGACAGGGCCAAGGCCCTGCCCGACTCCGAGCTCCCACAGCCGGGCCAGGCTGTTTCCGGCCCTCCGCCGCCCCGCTCCTGGGCGGACCGCGACCCGGCAGCGGCGGCACGCCTCTCCGCGGCGCGGGCGGCGGTCTCGGCGCTGGCCGAGGAGCTGAACATGCCGCAGGAGAACCTGATCACTCCGGACACGGTACGAAGGGTCTGCTGGGAGCCGCCGACTCAGGTGGACGCGGATTCCGTGACGGCGGCGCTGGCCTCGCACGGGGCGAGGCGGTGGCAGATCTCGCAGGTCACGCCGGCTCTGGTTACGGCGCTTACGGCTAGCTGATCGGTGGGGGGGGCGCGGGGTCGGGGCGGGGCTTTGCTGGGGCGGGGGCGTTGAGGGTTACCGGGGCCGCCCGGTTGTCCTGAGGTTGGCGGTTCCGGGCCGGGAGTAAAGGGCGCTCCTGCGTCGCGTCGGCTACGCCGATGACCCTCCGGGCCACCCTTGACACCCGCCCCTCCACCGCGCGAGGGAAGACGACCGGACGGCCAGGGGGTGGAACTTTCGACCACTCCCGTGGGGCCGTCAGGCTTTCCTGCCGAGTGCGGACTGGTTCTTCCGGCGTGACCGTCACGGGTCACCCTTGCCGCCCGGTCCGCAGCCGGTTCGGGGATGGATGCCGGTCTCGTCAAGCGACTACCGGCCGGATCTTCCAGGGTGACCGTCACGGGGAGAAGGCGGACGCCCGGTCCGCAGCCGCTCCGGGAACGGGCACCGGTCTCGTCAAGCGACTGCCGACCCGATCTTCCGACGTGACCGTCACGGGGAGAAGGGCGGACGCCCGATCCGCAGCCGGTCCGGGAATGGGCACCGGTCTCGTCAAGCGGCTGCCGACCGGATCGTCGGGGGTGACCGTCACTGGGAGTAGGGCGGGCGCCCGATCCGCAGCCGCTCCGGGGCCGGGCACCGGTCTCGTCAAGCGGCTATCGACCGGATCTTCCAGGGTGACCCTCACGGGGAGTAGGGCGGGCGCCCGGTCCGCAGCCGCTCCGGGGCCGGGCACCGGTCTCGTCAAGCGGCTATCGACCGGATCTTCCAGGGTGACCCTCAC
>NZ_JBSGZA010000001.1:0-280765 GCF_053610745.1 Streptomyces sp. NPDC054866 | reverse complement strand
TGGGGAGAAGGGTGGGCGCCCGGTCCGCAGCCGCTCCGGGGACAGGCCCCGGTCTCGTCAAGCGACTGCCGACCCGATCTTCTCGGGGCGATCGTCAGGGGACGGACGAGGTGTGCGGCCGGTCCCGAAGGGGTGCCGGTCTCGTCGGGTTTCTCACCGTCCCAGCCCACGGGCTCGCGGCCGATGACGAGCCTGATCGCTCACCGGTGCGCGCCGGCTGGGGGGTCCGGCACCTAATTCCAAGAAGGCGCATCGGGCAACGCGCGCGCCCCCTGCCTGCCAGAACACAACTTTGCCAAGTAGGTGCGCCGAGGCAGCTCGGCACGCGGATTGCAGAAAAGTCCCACCAACTCACCCCCCACACGGGAAGGAGTGGGACTTTCCTGCAACCACCCCTTCCCAACCCCGCCCATCCGGTCGCCAGACGCTTGACGAGACCGCACCCCATCCCCGAGCGGCTGCGGACCGGGCGCCCGCCCTACCCCTCGTGACGGTCACCCCGACGATCCGGTCGGCAGACGCTTGACGAGACCGGGCCCATTCCCGGACCGGCTGGGGACCGGGCGTCCGCCCTTCTCCCCGTGACGGTCACGCCCGAAGAACCAGTCCGCACTCGGCAGGAAAGCCTGACGGCCCCACGGCAGTGGTCGAGAGTCCCGCCCCCTGGCCGTCCGGTCGTCTTCCCTCGCGCGGTGGAGGGGCGGGTGTCAAGGGTGGAGCGGAGCGGAATCGGCGTAGCCGACGCGACGTAGGAGCGCCCTTTACTCCCGGCCCGGAACCGCCAACCTCAGGACAACCGGGCGGCCCCGGTAACCATCAACGCCCCCGGCCCAGCAAAGCCCCGCCCCGCCCCCGCGCCCCAGTGTGACCTTCGCCTCCCCGAGCCGGGACCAGGCAGCCCTTGGCCGCATAGTTACCGGCAAGTAGCATGGGGTACGGAAGCGCGCCGGCAGGCGCACCCGCACCCTGGAGGAGAGCCATCGTGCCTCGTACCGTCAGGGACGTCGTCTTCGTTGATGGCGTCCGCACCCCGTTCGGCAAGGCGGGCCCGAAGGGCATCTACCACGAGACCCGTGCCGATGACCTCATCGTGAAGGCCATCCGGGAGCTCCTTCGCCGCAACCCGGCCCTCGACCCCGCCAAGATCGACGAGGTCGCCATCGCCGCGACCACGCAGATCGGCGACCAGGGTCTGACGCTGGGCCGCACCGCCGGCATCCTGGCGGGGCTTCCGCAGTCCGTGCCCGGATACTCCATCGACCGCATGTGTGCGGGCGCGCTGACCGCCGTCACCGCCACCGCCGGCTCCATCGCGTTCGGCGCGTACGACGCCGTCATCGCCGGTGGCGTCGAGCACATGGGCCGCCACCCCATGGGCGAGGGCGTCGACCCGAACCCGCGGTTCGTGAGCGAGAAGCTCGTCGACGAGTCCGCCCTCTTCATGGGCATGACCGCCGAGAACCTGCACGACCGCTACCCGAGCATCACCAAGCAGCGCACCGACGAGTACGCCGTGCGCTCGCAGGAGAAGGCCGCCAAGGCGTACGCCAACGGCAAGATCCAGCAGGACCTCGTGCCCGTCTCCGTACGGCGGACCAACGAGGAAGCCGGTGAGACCGGTTGGGGCCTCGCCACCGCCGATGAGCCGATGCGGCCGGGGACGACGCTGGAGAACCTCTCCGGCCTGAAGACCCCGTTCCGTACGCACGGCCGCGTCACCGCCGGTAACGCCGCGGGCCTCAACGACGGCGCCACGGCGTCGATCATCGCCTCCGAGGACTTCGCCCGGGAGAACAACCTCCCGGTGAAGATGCGGCTTGTCTCGTACTCGTTCGCGGGTGTTGAGCCTGAGGTCATGGGCTACGGGCCGATCCCCGCCACGGAGAAGGCCCTCGCTCAGGCGGGGCTCTCCATCTCCGACATCGGTCTCTTCGAGATCAATGAAGCCTTCGCCGTGCAGGTGCTCGCCTTCCTCGAGCACTACGGCATCGCTGACGACGACGCGCGCGTGAACCAGTACGGCGGCGCCATCGCGTACGGCCACCCCCTCGCCTCCTCCGGCGTGCGTCTGATGACGCAGCTGGCGCGGCAGTTCGAGGAGCAGCCGGACGTCCGCTACGGCCTGACGACGATGTGCGTCGGCTTCGGCATGGGCGCCACCGTCATCTGGGAGAACCCGAACCACAAGGACGCCGGAGGCGACAAGTGAGCAGCTCCACCAGCTCCACCACGGAGCTTCTGAAGGGCGCGGCCGAGCTGTTCCCGGACGAGGTCGTCACGCAGGCGCACGTACGCCACCTCGACCTGCCCGCGGGCGCCGGGCGCTTCGCGCTCATCACGCTCGACAACGGCTTCGACCACACCAAGCCGACCACCTTCGGCCCGGGCTCGCTCGCGAACCTGAACGCCGCGATCGACCAGGTCGAGAAGGAGGCGGCCGAGGGCACGATCGTCGGTGTCGGTGTCACCGGCAAGCCGTTCATCTTCGCCGTCGGCGCCGACCTCAAGGGCGTCGAGATCCTGAAGCGCCACGAGGACGCCCTCGCCATCGGCAAGGGCGGGCACGAGGTCTTCAAGCGGCTCTCCACCCTCGCCGTTCCCTCCTTCGCGTACTACAACGGTGCCGCGATGGGCGGCGGTGTCGAGGTCGGTCTGCACTGCTCGTACCGCACTGTCTCCAAGGCCCTTCCGGCCTTCTCGCTGCCCGAGGTCTTCCTCGGTCTCGTACCGGGCTGGGGCGGCTGCGCGCTGCTTCCGAACCTGATCGGCGCGGACCGCGCGGTCTCGGTCATCATCGAGAACTCGCTGAACCAGAACCGCCAGCTCAAGGGCAAGCAGGTCTTCGAGCTCGGCATCGCCGACGCGCTCTTCGAGGGTGCCGACTTCCTTGAGCAGTCGCTGATCTGGACCGCCTCCGTCCTCAACGGCTCGCTCACCGTGGAGCGCCCCGAGATCGACCGTGGCGAGGCCTGGGACGCCGCCGTCGCGCGTGGCCGTGGCATCGCGGACTCCAAGGTGCACGGCGCCGCCCCGGCCGCCTACCGCGCCCTGGAGATCATCGCGGCCGCCAAGGACGGCGACCTGCAGAAGGGCTTCGACGCGGAGGATGTCGCGCTCGCCGACCTCATCATGGGTGGCGAACTGCGCAGCGGCATCTACGCGTTCAACCTCGTCCAGAAGCGCGCCAAGCGCCCGGCGGGTGCCCCGGACAAGAACCTGGCGCGCCCGGTCACGAAGGTCGGCGTCGTCGGTGCCGGTCTGATGGCTTCGCAGCTGGCGCTGCTCTTCCTGCGCCGTCTTGAGGTGCCGGTCGTCCTGACCGACATCGACCAGGCGCGCGTGGACAAGGGTGTCGGTTACGTCCACGAGGAGATCGACAAGCTGCTCCTCAAGGGCCGCGTCAACCAGGACAAGGCGAACCGTCTGAAGGGGCTCGTCTCCGGCGTGCTCGACAAGGCCGAGGGCTTCTCCGACGCCGACTTCATCATCGAGGCCGTCTTCGAGGAGATCGGCGTCAAGCAGCAGGTGTTCGCGGAGGTGGAGGCCGTCGCTCCGGCGCATGCCATCCTCGCCACCAACACCTCCTCGCTCTCGGTCTCCGAGATGGCGTCGAAGCTGAAGCACCCCGAGCGGGTCGTCGGCTTCCACTTCTTCAACCCCGTCGCGATCCTGCCGCTCCTGGAGATCGTGCGCGGCGAGCAGACGGACGACGCGTCGCTGGCCACGGCCTTCGGTGTCGCCAAGAAGCTGAAGAAGACCGCGGTTCTGGTGAAGGACGCCCCGGCGTTCGTCGTGAACCGCATCCTCACCCGCTTCATGGGCGAGATCCAGAACGTCATCGACGAGGGCACCCCGGTCGAGGTGGCCGAGAAGGCCGTCGAGCCGCTGGGGCTTCCGATGTCGCCGCTGGTGCTCCTTGAGCTGGTCGGTCCCGCCATCGGTCTGCACGTGTCGGAGACCCTGAACCGCGCCTTCCCGGAGCGCTTCACGGTGTCGCCGAACCTCGCCGCCGTCGTCAAGGCGGGCAAGCGCGGCTTCTACGTCTACGACTCCGGCAAGCCGGAGCTTGACCCCGAGGTCGCCGCTCTCCTCAAGCAGGGCGACACCGTCCTGACCGAGGAGCAGACCCGCGACCGCGTGCTGGACGCCGTGGCGCAGGAGATCGGTCTGATGCTCGACGAGGGTGTCGTCGCCGAGGCGCAGGACATCGACCTGTGCCTGATCACCGGCGCGGGCTGGCCCTTCCACCTGGGCGGCGTCACGCCGTACCTGGACCGGGCCGGTGTCAGCGAGCGGGTCAACGGCAAGCGGTTCCTGGCGCCGGGCGTGGCCAGCGTTCCCGCGTAGCACCTCCGCATACGGGTGATGCCCGGCCGGCCGAGAGGCCGGCCGGGCATCGGCCGTTCTCAGACCTTCGCCCACGCCTCCAGCGCGAGGCCCGACTCCGCCTTCTGGCGCGCGAGCCGCAGTGTGCCGTCGAGGCCGATGGCCGCCATGACCACGCGGCCTTGCGCGTCCAACGCCAACGCGGGGGATCCCAGGCTGGGTTCGCCGGTGGCGGCCCACCAGACTCCCGCCTTCTCGTCCTCCGTCGGGTAGGCCGCTATGACGGGGCGGCCGTCCTGGCCCCGGTGGGCGAGGACCGTGCAGTCGTGGCCCTCGATCGTCGCGCGGATGGCTGCCGTATGGCCGGTGTCCGGGGCTCCGCCCAGGGGCCGGGTGTCCTCGTCGCCGTCGTCGCCGTCGTCACCGGAGCGGTGGGCGAGGACGCCTCTGCCGCGGGCGTCGGTGGCGTAGTACGTGAGGCGGTCCGGGGCGGTCTCCAGGGCCGTGCCCGAGCCGGAGGACGGGGGCAGCGGGATGTCGCCCGTGCGCTGGAACTCGGCGCCCTGCTTCTCCTGGGTCCAGTGCAGCGTCTTGTTCTCCGCCGGGCCGAAGACCTCCACGCGGCCGGTGGAGGTGGCGATCGCCGTGATGCCGTCGAGGACCTCGCGGACCTTGAAGTCCTTCCAGCCCTCCCACTTGCCGCCCTTGCCTTCGCGCCGCAGCCGGACGCTGTTCACCGCGTCGCGCACGAAGACGTGGACCGTGCCGACGGCGTCCACTGCGGCGGTCGGGGCGCCGAGGTGCGGGGCGCGCTCGACCATCTTGGTGTGCGGGTTGCCGAGTGAGCGCCAGTCCATGAGCGGGCGGCCCGACTGGTACTGGATGCTGTGCACCACGTCGACCTCCGAGCCGCGCGTGCGCAGGCCGATGAAGTGGACGTATCCGTCGACGCCCTGGGCCAGGGTGAGGTGCGTCAGGTCCGGCGCCTCGAAGAACTCCTGGTCTGTCCACTCCGGGCCGCCGGGACGGGTCTCCGTCCAGCGCAGCAGTCCCTCGCCCGCGCGGGCGTACGCGGTGAGCCTGCCGTCCCTGCCCCGCAGCAGCCAGCGCGCTGTCGCGAGGGTGCCTGTCGCGGCGTGGCCCTCGGGCCTGGGGGCGGACGTCTGCGGCATGAGTCGGCGCCGCCCTTCTGCAAGTGGTCGTCTGCTCTTCTGCTCGCCTACTGGGGCATAAGTCTACGTTTGACGCACGCGACTTCCGGCCGGGGCCCGGCCGCCGGTGTGCCAGGGTGACGCCATGAGAACTCTCCTTGTCGTGGACGCCGCCAACGTCGTCGGCTCGGTGCCCGACGGCTGGTGGCGCGACCGGCACGGGGCCGCCGAGCGCCTGCGGGACAGGCTCGTCGCGTACGCCGCCGAGGGCATCGCCGGGCACCCAGGGCCGCTGGAGGTCGTACTGGTCGTCGAGGGCGCGGCCCGGTCCGTCGAATCCATCGAGGGCGTACGGGTCGTCTCCGCCCCCGGCAGCGGCGACGACACCATCGTGGAACTGACCGCCGAGTCCACGGACCGCCCATGCATCGTCGTAACAGCCGACCGAGAACTGCGCCGCAGGGTCGGCGAATGGGGAGCACAGTCGGTGGGCCCCCGAACGGTACGAAACGACGCCTGACCCCAAGCGATTCTCGTACGGCCGTCCCGTCGGGCGCGACCTCGCGGACGCGCGGCAAGAGCGGGCCAGAACGCCTGCCACGCCCCGGTGCCAGGCCCCGCCTGCTCACAGGAAGCCGCTCGACGCGGCGACGAACGTCGCGCGCGGCACGAAACCCGGTCCGGGCGTCGCACACGTAACGGCGGGCATCGCGCGCGTGACGCGCGGCAGGCATCGTTCGCGCGGCGCGCAGTCCGCGGCAGGGCATCGCCCGCCGTGGCGCGAAACGCGAGACGGGCGCCACGCACGTGCCAGCGGCGCGGCGAGGGCGCGTGGCGCGCAGTTCGAGGCGGGCATCGCGCACGTGACAGCGGCGCCACGGCGGGCGCCAAAACGCGAGACGGGCATCGCGCACGTGCCAGAGGCGCGGCGAGGGCGCGTGGCACGCAGTTCGAGGCAGGGCATCACCCACCGACGCGCAGTTCGAGGCGGCCGTCGCGCGCGTGGCGAAGGCCAGCATCGCGCGCATGGCACGCACACTCCGCGGCAAGGCACGGCCCACCGTGGCGCCCAACGCAAGGTTGGCACCCGCGCGTGGCACGAAACGCTCTGCGCGTGTCGCGCACGTGGCAGCGGCGCCGACGGCGGCCGTCGCGCGCGGCACAAGGCCAGCGTCGTGCGCGAGGCGGGTGTCGCGGCTTCCCTGGCCGGGAGGCCACCGCGTTCGGGTCATCTATGGGCTCGTGCGTACACCACCGCTCCCCCCACCCGTGCCACCGGCTCGTACCCGATCGTGAGGAGTCGTCGCAGGGTCGGCAGGCGGTCCGGGGTGAATGGTTTGCCTCGGGAGTCGTCCACGACGATCTTCGGCGGGTGTTCCCTCAGTTCTTGGCGGAAGACCCTCCAGGAGCCCTCGACCGCGTATCTCTCGCCCACCTGCGGGCCGTTCCTGCCCCCGCTGTAGTTGGTGAGCAGGCCTGCCGTCAGGTAGCGGCTTGTGGGGGAGCGGTTCGACAGCCAGTACGTCTCCGGGTGTATCCCCCAGAGCAGCACCTTGTCCTCGGGTGCCGTCAGCGCGCGGACGGTGTCCGCGAGGCGCGTGGCGTGCGTCAGTTCGGGGCGCGGTGCCAGCATTCCCCAGGTCAGGAACAGCGCGCAGGCACCGGCCGAGACCGACACCGCCGCCAGCGTGCGCTCCCTGGGCAGGATCTGGAGTGCCGCTGTGCCCAACAGGGCCAGGGGTGGGGTCAGTTGGAGGTAGTAGTGGCCGAAGAAGTGGAAGCCCACGAGGACCGCGCCCGCCGATGAGGCGAGCCAGAGCCACAGCTCCGTCGAGCCGGTGCGGGCGATGCGCAGGACCCGTACGACCGGCGGGATGATCCCCGCGCAGGCCGCCGCGAGGACGGCCGTGTTCGTCAGGCCCCGGAAGAGCACGTGGAGTTCGGAACCGGTGAAGGAGGCGTACGCCCCCGAGCCCGTCACCGTCCAGAACAGGAACCCCGCGGGATGCGTGACCGCCGCCGCAGCGAGGACCGGGGCGGACAGGCCAACTCCCAGGCGCAGTACGTCCCTTCGGGCGCCGCCCGCCTGCCACAGCAGCCACGCCACCGGCACCAGAACCGCTCCCCCGGTCTGCTTGGCGAGGAACGCGCAGGCGACCGCCACGCCTGCCGCCCCCCAGCGGCGCCGGTCGGCGCACCAGAGGGCGGCCGCCGTGCACGGCAGCATGAAGACCTCGAAGGTGGCCGCCTGGGCGTCCTCGGGGTTCAGGCCCACGGAGATGAAGAGGTAGAGCACGCCCGCCGTACGCCCCGCACCGTCGCCCCAGCGGCGCCTGGCGATGCAGACGAGGAGGACGGCGGTCAGGAGCTGGGCCGCCACCGCGAGCACCTTCAGCGGCAGCAGCGTCCCGTCGCCGAAGAGCGCGAACGCCCCCTCGTACAGCCAGGGGACGAGCGGCGGCTTGCGGTCGACGACGGTTTCGTAGAGCTCTCCCCCGTCGGCCAGCATCCTTGCCTGGACGGCGAGATAGCCCTCGTCCGGGCTCCAGAGCGGCCACCGGAAGGAGGGGATCCGGGTGACGCAGGCCAGGGCGGCGAGCAGGGGGAGCAGGCGCGGCCAGTACGGCGCGGACGTTCGCTCCGTACGCGGGCGCGACAGCCGCGACCCGCGTACGGAGCGTAGTGAGGCGGGGGGCTCGGCGAGCATGGTGAGCACGCTATCCGGCCCCGCAGTCCCCATCAGAGCGGGACATACGGGGCCGGTCGATTGGCGGCAGGAGACCGCGGCGGCTACAGACTGCCGTCGGCCTGGAGTTCACCCCCGCGCTTGCCCAACCGGCTGTGCGAGCGCCCGTACACGAAGTAGACGATGAAGCCGAGCACCATCCAGATGCCGAACCGCAGCCACGTCTCGCCCGGCAGGTTCAGCATCAGCCACACCGAGGCGGCCACCGAGAGGATGGGCAGGAGCGGCACCAGCGGGGTGCGGAAGGCGCGGTGCAGTTCGGGGCGGGTCCGGCGCATGACGATCACGCCGATGGCCACGACGACGAATGCGAAGAGGGTGCCGATGTTCACCAGGGTCGCGAGCTCGTTGATGCTGGTGAAGCCCGCGATGACGGCGATGAGGACGCCGAGGAGGATGGTCGGCCGATAAGGCGTCTTGAAGCGCGGGTGCGTGATGGAGAAGAAGCGCGGCAGCAGCCCGTCGCGGCTCATCGCGAAGAACACACGCGTCTGCCCGAGCAGCAGGATCAGACACACGGTGGTCAGGCCGACGGCGGCACCGAAGCTGATGGCGCCGGCGTACCAGGGGTGACCGGTGGACTTGAAGGCGTCGGCGAGGGGCGCGCTCACGGACAGTTTGGTGTAGTGCTGCATGCCGGTGACCACGAGCGAGACGGCCACGTACAGGACCGTGCAGATGAGGAGCGAGCCGAGGATGCCGCGCGGCATGTCGCGCTGCGGGTTCTTGGTCTCCTCGGCGGCGGTGGCCACCACGTCGAAGCCGATGAAGGCGAAGAAGACGACGGAGGCCGCGGTGAAGATGCCCATGACGCCGAAGTTGGTGGGTTCGTAGCCGAAGAGCAGCTGAGCCATGGGGGCGTCTTCCCAGCCCACCCCGACCTCAGGGGTCACCGCGTCGGGGATGAACGGCGAGTAGTTGTCACCCACGATGAAGAACAGACCCGCGACGATCACGATCATGACCACCGTCACCTTGATGGCCACGACGACCGCGGTGATGTTGGCGGACAGCTTCATGCCGACCACCAGGATCGCGGTCAGCACCAGGACCAGCACGAAGGCCAGGATGTCGAAGGTGCCGCCCGGCACGTCGGGGCCTTCAAGCGCACTCGGGAGATGCCAGTTCGCGTTGTCCATCAGGGAGCGCACGTATCCGGACCAGCCGACCGCGACGACGGCCGTACCCAGGGCGAATTCGAGGACGAGGTCCCAGCCGATGATCCAGGCGGGCAGCTCACCGATGGAGGCGTAGGCGAAGGTGTACGCCGACCCGGCCACCGGGACGGTCGAGGCGAATTCGGCGTAGCACAGGGCCGCAAGGGCGCAGACGATGCCGGCGGCGACGAACGCCAGCGCGGTCGAAGGTCCCGCGTTCTCCTTGGCCACCTTGCCGGTCAGGACGAAGATGCCGGTGCCGATGATGACGCCGACGCCGAAGACCGTGAGGTCGAGGGCGGAGAGCGACTTCTTGAGCGCATGCTCGGGCTCTTCGGTGTCCTGGATGGACTGCTCGACAGTCTTCGTTCTGAACAGGGTGCTTTTCACGGGCGTACCTCCACGCTTGTCATCCTGGACATGATCGAGACAGGCGGTACTTCGCAAGCCCAGGCACGGGAGGATTCACGCGAATGGGCCGGTCCCACCACCCGTACAGGGTGCTGGGACCGGCCCACAAGACCGCGTGGTTGACGCCGGTGGTGTATCAGTCGCGCGCGGGCTCCCCCGCCTCCACCGAGTCCACGGCCGCCGTGCGCTCGAACCGGCCGTCCAGCTTGGCGACCAGGCCGGTCACCTGGCGTGCGATGTCCGGGGCGGTCAGGCCGATCTCGGCCATGATCTCCTTGCGCGACGCGTGGTCCAGGAAGCGCGGCGGGATGCCGAAGTCGCGCAGCGGTACGTCGACGCCCGCGTCGCGCAGGGCCTGGGAGATGGCCGAACCGACGCCGCCCGCGCGGGAGTTGTCCTCGACGGTGACGACGACGCGGTGCTTCTCGGCGAGCGGGGCCAGCGCCTCGTCGACGGGCTTGACCCAGCGGGGGTCGACGACCGTCGTGGTGATGCCCTGCTTGTTCAGGAGGTCCGCGATCTCCAGGCACATGGGGGCGAGCGCGCCCACGGAGACCAGGAGGACGTCGGGGTGGCTGGTGCCCGCCTTGCGCAGGACGTCCATGCCGCCGACCTTGCCGACGGCCTTGACCGCGGGACCGACCGCGCCCTTCGAGTAGCGCACGACGGTCGGGGCGTCGTCCACCTCGACGGCCTCGCGCAGCTGGAGGCGGACCTGGTCGGCGTCGCGCGGGGCGGCGATCCGCAGCGTCGGCACGCACTGCAGGATCGACATGTCCCACATGCCGTTGTGCGAGGCGCCGTCCGTGCCGGTGACGCCCGCCCGGTCCAGGACGAAGGTGACGCCGCACTTGTGCAGGGCCACGTCCATCAGGAGCTGGTCGAAGGCGCGGTTGAGGAACGTCGCGTACACGGCGAAGACGGGGTGCAGGCCGCCGGTGGCCAGGCCCGCCGCCGAGACGGCCGCGTGCTGCTCGGCGATGCCCACGTCGTAGACCCGGTCGGGGAAGGCCTTGGCGAACTTCTGCAGGCCGACCGGCTGGAGCATGGCGGCGGTGATCGCGACGACGTCCTCGCGCTCGTGGCCGAGCTTGACCATCTCCTCGCCGAAGACGGACGTCCAGTCCATGCCGCCCGCGGCGATCGGCAGGCCCGTGTCGGGGTGGATCGGGCCGATGCCGTGGAAGTGGTCGGCCTCGTCCTCCTCCGCGGGCTTGTAGCCGCGGCCCTTCTCGGTGATGCAGTGCACGATGACCGGGCCGCCGAAGCGCTTGGCGCGCACCAGGGCGGACTCCAGGGCCTCGATGTCGTGGCCGTCGATGGGGCCGACGTACTTCAGGCCGAGGTCCTCGAACATGCCCTGCGGGGCGATGAAGTCCTTGAGGCCCTTCTTCGCGCCGTGCAGCGTCTCGTAGAGGGGCCTGCCGACGACCGGGGTGCGCTCCAGGAGGTCCTTGCCGCGGGCCAGGAAGCGCTCGTAGCCGTCCGTGGTGCGCAGGGTCGCCAGGTGGTTCGCGAGGCCGCCGATGGTGGGGGCGTACGAACGCTCGTTGTCGTTGACGACGATCACCAGGGGGCGGTCCTTGGCGGCGGCGATGTTGTTCAGCGCCTCCCAGGCCATGCCGCCGGTGAGGGCGCCGTCACCGATGACGGCGACGACGTGGTCGTCCTTGCCCCGCACCTCGTTGGCCTTGGCGAGGCCGTCGGCCCAGCCGAGGACCGTGGAGGCGTGCGAGTTCTCGATCACGTCGTGGTCGGACTCGGCGCGCGAGGGGTAGCCGGAGATGCCGCCCTTGGTGCGCAGCTTGGCGAAGTCCTGGCGGCCGGTGAGCAGCTTGTGCACGTAGCTCTGGTGGCCGGTGTCGAAGAGCACCTTGTCCTGCGGCGAGTCGAAGACGCGGTGCATGGCGATGGTGAGCTCGACCACGCCGAGGTTGGGGCCGAGGTGGCCGCCTGTCTTGGACACTGCGTCGACGAGGAAGGCGCGGATCTCGCCGGCCAGCTGGTTCAGCTCCTCCAGGCTGAGCCGGTCCAGATCGCGCGGTCCCCTGATGCGGGTCAGCAGCGGCACCCGTGCCTCCTTGCAGTAGAGCTGTTCGAGCGTTGACCGGAATGTTGCCGGGCCTGTTGAGTCTAATGTTCCGCCGTTGACGACGGCGTCCGGGCCGGGAGTTCCACGTCACGCGATCGGCGGTAGACAGGCCGTGGACAGGCTGCGGACAGAGAGCTGCCCGGCACCGCGCCATTGCGGTGCCGGGCAGCCCTGCTCGGGGTTCTGGCAGGTCAGGCGCGTCCTGCCGTCTTCTGGGTCTTGCGGGTCACGGAGTCGATCACGACCGTCGCAAGCAGTACGCCACCGGTGATCATGTACTGGACCGGCGTAGCGATGCCTTCGAGCGCGAGGCCGTACTGGATCGAGGTGATGACCATGACACCCAGGAGGGCGTTCCAGGTGCGGCCCCGGCCGCCGAAGAGGCTGGTGCCGCCGATGACGGCCGCCGCGATGGCGTTCATCAGGAGGTCACCGGTGCCGGCGCCCTGGTTGGCGGCGGCGATCTTGGAGGCCATGAAGAGGCCGCCCGCCGCCGCGAACGTACCGGCGATCGCGTAGACCGACGTACGGATCAGGGTGACGTTGATGCCCGCGCGGCGGGACGCCTCGACGCTGCCGCCGAGGGCGAAGACCTTGCGGCCGTAGCCGGTGCGGCGCAGCACGAAGTCGGTGCCGACCAGGACCACCAGGAAGATCACCAGGGCGAGGGGCAGGCCCTTGTACTGGTTGAACATGATCGCGGCGGCGAAGGCCACCACGGCCAGGACCGCGGTACGGACGATGATCTCGCTCAGCGGCCTTGACGGGACACCGGCGGCCTCGCGGCGGCGGCTGTCCAGGAAGGAGGCGAGGAAGAAGGCCGCGACCGCCACGACCGCCAGGCCGTAGGCCGCGGCGACGTCCGTGAAGTAGTACGAGGTCAGCTTGGCGATCAGGCCCTCGGAGTCGAGGTTGATGGTGCCGTTGTCGCCCAGGATCTGGAGCATGAAGCCCTGCCAGAACAGCAGGCCTGCCAGGGTGACGGCGAACGCCGGGGCGCCGATGCGCGCGAAGAAGAAGCCGTGGATGGTGCCGATCACCGTGCCGGAGAGGACGGCGACGATCAGTGCGATCCACTCGGGCGCGCCGTGCGTGACGGCGAGCACGGCGGCGACCGCGCCCGCGACACCGCTGACCGAGCCGACCGACAGGTCGATCTCGCCGAGCAGCAGCACGAAGACGATGCCGACGGCGATCATGCCGGTGCCGACCATGGCGACGGAGATGTTGCTGAGGTTCTCCGCGGTCATGAAGCGCGAGTTCATCGAGGCGAAGATCGCCCAGATGATGATGAGGCCCGCGACGACCGGTATGGAGCCCAGGTCACCGGCGCGCATCTTCCGCTTGAACTCGGTGATGTAGCCCGCGAAGCCCTGCTCGCGCACGAGGAGGCGGGGGTCCACCGCGGTGACGGCGTCGGCGGCGGCCGCCGGGGCGTCGACGGGTGCGTCGCCGGGCGTGGAGGTCTTGTCGATGCTGCTCACTTCTGGGCCTCCACGTTGCGCGCCGCGCGACGGGTCACGGCATTGTCCGTGGCGCCCGTGATGGCGGAGATGATCTCTTCCTGCGAGGTGGTCTTCACGTCGAAGACGCCGTTGTTCCGGCCGAGCCGGAGCACCGCCACCTTGTCCGCGACGGCCTTGACGTCCGCCATGTTGTGGCTGATGAGAATGACCGCGTGGCCACGCTCGCGCAGCCGCTCCACCAGGTCGAGAACCTGGGCGGTCTGCTCGACGCCGAGAGCGGCGGTGGGCTCGTCGAGGATGACGAGCTTGGGCTCGCCGAGCATCGAGCGGGCGATCGCCACGGTCTGGCGCTGACCGCCGGAGAGCGAGGCGATCGGGATGCGGACGCTGGGTATGCGGATCGACAGCGTGGTGAGGAGCTCGCGGGCGCGGCGCTCCATCTCGACCTCGTTGAGCACGCCGCGCCTGCGCAGCTCACGACCGAGGTAGAGATTGCCTACGACGTCGATGTTGTCGCACAGCGCGAGGTCCTGGTAGACGGTCGCGATGCCCAGGTTCTGGGCGTCGTGCGGTTTGTTGATCGATACGGCCTTGCTTTCCCACTCGATGACGCCGTCATCGATGGGATGCACGCCGGCGATCGTTTTGACCAGCGTGGACTTTCCTGCGCCGTTGTCGCCGACCAGGGCGACCACCTCACCG
The DNA here is from genome assembly GCF_053610745.1 of Streptomyces sp. NPDC054866. Taxonomy (NCBI): domain Bacteria; kingdom Bacillati; phylum Actinomycetota; class Actinomycetes; order Kitasatosporales; family Streptomycetaceae; genus Streptomyces; species Streptomyces sp. NPDC054866. Next base: position 266,714 of record NZ_JBSGZA010000001.1, on the reverse strand, counting down.
GCGTGGACCTCAAGCTCGACGTCGGTGAGCGCCTGGACGGCACCGAATCGCTTGGAGACCCCGCGCAACGCCAACACGGGCGTAGCGGACACGTGAACCATCTCCTTCGCCGCCTGACCGGCGGGAGGTTGAACAGAAGAGAACGAGAAGTACGAGAAGTACGAGCAGAGCGAAGAACGCGAAGAACGCGAAGACCGGAGCGCGTTTCTGTCCGGCGCCCCGCCTAGAGCTGCGGGGCTGTTGGAACGGAACGCCGGACAGGGCTCAATGGTGGTGAAGTCCCGGGAAAAAAGGGGGACTTACTTCAGGCCGACCTTGCCGCAGTCGGCCTTGTACTTGGCCGTGCAGATCTCGTCGACCGTGTAGATGCCGTCCTTGATGACGGTCTCCTTGATGTTCTTGTCGGTCAGCGAGACGACCGGCACGAGCACGGTGGGGACGTCCTTGGCGGTGGGGCTGTCGACGGTCGTCTTGGCGATCGAGTCGAGCTTCTCGCCCTTGCCGAGCGCGACGGCCATCTCCGCGGCGACCTTGGCCTCCGCCGGGTAGGACTTGTAGACGCTCATGAACTGCTCGCCCGCGACGATGCGCTGCACACCGGCGAGTTCGGCGTCCTGGCCGGTGACCGGCGGGAGCTTGGAGAGGCCCGCGGCCTTGAGGGCGGTGATGATGCCGCCCGCCATGCCGTCGTTCGCGGAGTAGACGCCGTCGATCTTGCCCTTGCCGAGGGACGAGAGCGCGGCCTCCATGTTGGCGTTGGCGTTCTCCGGCTTCCACTCCTTGGTGTCGTACGACTTGCCGACCTTGACCTTGCCCTTGAGCACCGACTCGGCGCCCTTCTTGAAGAGCTTGGCGTTCGGGTCGGTGATCGCGCCGTTCATCATCACGATCTGGCCGCCCTTGGCCTTGTCGCCGAGGGCTTCGAGGAGGGCCTTGCCCTGCACGCGGCCGACCTCTTCGTTGTCGAACGAGGTGTACGCGTCGATGGGGCCCTCGGCGAGGCGGTCGTACGCCACGACAGGGATGCCCGCGTCCTTGGCCTTCTTGACCGAACCGGCGATGGCCTTGGAGTCCACCGCGTCCACGATCAGCACGTCCACCTTGTTGGTGATCATGGTGTCGGCCTGCTGGTTCTGTACGGTCGCGTCCTGCTTGGCGTTCGCGTAGGTGACCTTGGCCTTGCCGTCGGTCAGCTCCTTGATGTGCTTCTCGATCAGCGGCTTGTCGAACTTCTCGTAACGCGCGGTCTGGTTCTCCGGCAGGAGCAGACCTATGTTCAGCGCGTTGCCCTTCTTCGAGCCCGAGCCCGCTTCATCCTTGTCACCGCCGGACTCCTTGGCACTGCCACAGGCGGCAAGGGTGACGGCCATGGTGGTGGCGGCAACGGCAACGGCGGCACGACGCATACGCGTGTTCATTTGGGAACCTCCCTGACGTGGCCGCGTCGTTGCGGCCGAGGTGGCTCGAAGTCAACTCGGCCGCCACACCAGCGTCAAGGAGTAAATCCTTAACGAGATGACAACGGTGCCATGCGTTATCTAAGTGAAGGCAGGTGCGGTCGCGGGGAGAGAACCGTCCAAAAGGGTCGAATCGCCCATTTCGCTGAGTGCGAGAGCCAGCGCTCCGAGGACCTCGGCACGGCCGCCCAGCGCCCCGGGAAGGACCGACAGCTGACGCGCCGCGCTGGGGATCGCATAGCGCCCCACGGACTCCCTGATGGGCCCGAGGACCAGCTCACCGGCCTCCGCGAGGTCACCGCCGAGGACGACCCGGCTGGGGTTCAGGAGGTTGCAGAGGTTGGCCACACCGCTGCCGATGTGCCGGCCGACGTCGGCGATCACGCGGCGGCAGCCGGGGTCCCCCTCACGCGCGAGGGCGACCACGCGCTCCATGGTCAGCTCGGTGCCGTGGCTGGACTGGAGCAGGGGCAGCACATAGCGGGCCGCCGTGAAGGTCTCCAGGCAGCCGCGGTTGCCGCAGCGGCAGACCGGGCCCGACTCGTCCAGGGTGATGTGCCCGATCTCGCCCGCGGTGCCGCCGGGCCCGCGGTAGATCCGCCCGTCGATCACGAGCCCGGCGCCGACACCGCTCGCGACCTTGATGTACGCGAGGTCCTTGACCCCGCGGCCGCTCCCCCAGACCAGCTCGCCGAGCGCGCCGAGGTTGGCGTCGTTGTCGACGTGCACGGGGACTCCGAGGCGGCCCCCCAGCTCCTCGGCGGGCTTGGTGCCGGTCCAGCCCGGCAGGATCGAGGTCGAGCCGAGCGTCCCGGACTCCACGTCGATGGGCCCCGGCACGCCGAGGCCGACGCCCGCGATCTTCGCGCGGTCCACGCCGGTCGCCGCGAGCAGCCTGTTGACCAGCTGCTCGGCCCGGTCGAAGCCCTGCGCGGCCGACGCGTCCACGTCCAGCGGCTCGGACTCCTCGGCGAGCACCTGGTGGGCGAGGTTGCCCACGGCCACGCGCAGGTGCGTATGGCCGAAGTCCACGCCGATGACGATGCCCGCGTCGCCGCTGAGCGAGACGCTGCGGGCCCTGCGGCCGCCTGCCGAGGTGGGCGTGACCTCGACCGTTCCGCCGTCCTTGAGCTCCCGGACGATGTTGGAGACCGTGGCCGCGGACAGACCCGTCGTCCTGGCGATCTCCGCCTGAGTGAGCGATCCGGCGAGCCGTACGGCACGTACGACCCGCTCGAGATTGGCCCGGTGCAGCGACGACTGCGACCCCGGAGTCTCCATTGACTCAGCCACCCTTTTTTCGTATGACGTAAATGAACAAGCAGCGACTTCGCCGCCCGTACAAGTTGTGAACTCCAAGCTCTGCTGAACGGGTTGGCGCAGTCAAGTCCTTGACGGAAATCAGCGCTCCTGAACAGCGGACAGGCCGGGTCCAAGCGGCGAGGATGCACCCCAAACCACCCAGACCCGGCCTGTGAGAGCCGATCCGTTACTTGACCGATCCCGCGGTGAGACCCGACACCACGTGCCGCTCGATGAAGGCGAAGAGCACGATGACCGGCACGATCGCCACCACGGACGCCGCGAAGAGGTAGTTCCACTCCACGGTGTAGGCGCCGATGAAGTTGTTGATGCCGACGGTCAGCGGCTGCTTGTCGGGCTCGGTGGTGAGCGTGAGGCCCATCACGAACTCGTTCCACGAGGTGATGAAGGTGAAGATCACCGCGGTGACCACGCCCGGCAGCGCGAGTGGCAAGGTCACCTTCACCATGGCGCCGAAGCGGCTGGTGCCGTCCACCATGGCCGCCTCCTCCAGCTCCGGCGGGATGGAGCTGATGTAGGCCGTCAGGATCCACACGGCGAACGCGAGGTTGAACGCCGCGTTCGTGATGATCAGCGTCCAGACCGAGTTGAGCATGTCCAGCTGGTGGAACTCGCGGTAGAGGCCGACCAGGAGAGCTGTCGGCTGGAACATCTGGGTGACCAGGACGAGGAGCAGGAAGATCTTGCGTCCCCGGTAGCGCATGCGCGCCGTGTAGTACGCGGCGGGCAGTGAGACCAGGAGCACGAGGAGCGTCGCACCGCCCGCGACGAGGAGGGTCACCTGCAAGTTCTGGCCGAGCTCAGACTCCCTCCACACCTCGATGAAGTTCGACCACTCCAGGTTCTGCGGCAGATACGTCCGGTCCCGCAGCTCGTCCTTGGGACGCAGCGCGGTGATCACCATCTCCAGGTACGGAGCCAGGAAGATCGCCGCGAGGGCCCAGGCGACCACGGTGATGACCAGCGTGCGCGGCCGGAACGTGCGCTTGGGCTTGCGCTGGGGCGTGGGCCCCTTCGGGGACCCCGTACGGGTCGCCGTCGCGGTGGCCATCAGTCCTCCTCGTTCCACCGGCTGACCTTCAGGAAGATCAGCACGAGCACGACGACCATCGCGAAGTTGACCACGGACATGGCGGCGGATTCGCCGATGTCGGTCTCCTTCAGCTTGTACATGAACACCATGGTCGTGGAGGTGTCATAGCCGGGACCGCCCTGCGTCATGGCCCAGATGATCGGGAAGGAGTTGAAGACGTTGATGAGGTTGATGACGACGCCGACGAGGAACGCGGGCCGCAGCATCGGCAGCGTGATGTGCCGGTACGTCTGCCAGGGGCTCGCCCCGTCGATGCGCGACGCCTCGTAGACCTCGCCCGGGATGGTCTGGAGACCGGCGAGCAGGGTGTACGTGGTGAAGGGCAGCGACACGAAAATCGCGACGGCCATCATCCAGGGCCAGGCAGTCTCCGGTTTGCCCAGCCAGTCCTTGGAGTTGTCGATGAGGCCGAGGTCCAGCATCAGCGTGTTGAGCACGCCCGCGGTCTGGTTGAGCATCCACTTGAAGCCGATGGCGGTCATCAGGACGGATGCCGCCCAGGGCGCGATGAGCGCCCAGCGGGTGACGGTGCGGCCGGGGAACTTCTGGTTGAACAGCTGGGCGAGGGCCAGTGAGAGCAGCATCGTCACGGACACGACGACGACGGTCCACACGACCGTCCAGAGCAGGACCGCCCCGAAGTCGGTCTCCTCGAAGAGCTTCTTGTACTTGTCGGTCCCCGCGCTGCCGCGCACGATGCCGGCGATGGAGATGTTGAGGAACGAGGTGCGGATCAGCTCGACGACCGGCCAGATGACCACGGCGAGGATCAGCAGGATGACGGGCGCTATCCAGGGCAGCGGGCCGAGCCGGGCGATGCCGCTGCGACGGCTCACCGGCCTGGGTGCGCGCCCGCTCCGTCCCCGGCCGGTGTCGGCCGGGGGCGGAGGGGCCTTCAGTGACACAAGGACTCCTTGCGTACGGAGCGAACGGGAGCTGGCTGGCTGCTACTTGGCCTCGGCAGCGGCCGCTTCCGCCTTCTTCTGGAGGTCACCGAGGACCGTCTTCGGGTCGTCGCTCACGGCCTTGCCGCCGGTCTTCTTCATCTCGGCGGAGATGACGTCCCAGGCGGTGTCGCCGAGGGGGTAGAACTTGGCGTTCGGCAGGACCTCGAAGAACGGCTCCAGGTCCTTGTGCTTGCCGTTGGTCTGCATCTCCTTGAGCGCGTCCTGGGTGACGGGCATCAGGTTGTACATCTCGTCGAACTCCAGCATCTTCTTGGAGTACGTGAAGTCCAGGAACTTCTTGACGCCTTCCTTCTCGGCGCCGCCGTCCTTGAACGCCATCATCCAGTCGGCCACGCCGAGGGTGGACTCCAGCGGTGCGTCCTTGCCGGGGATCGGCGCGACGCCGTAGTCGACCTTGCCGTCCTTGGCCATCTGGATCAGGCTCGGGTGGCCGTTGAGCATGCCGACCTTGCCGGCCGCGAAGTCCGCGAAGGCCGTCTTGCGGTCGGTGGAGGCCGGGTTGGAGTACGTGAGGCCGGGCTTGACGAGGTTCTTCTGCAGCCAGTCGAACGTCTCGACGTTCTGCGCGCTGTCCAGCGTGTACTTGCCGCTCGCGTCGGTGTAGCCACCGCCGTTGCCGAGCTCCCACATCATCGTCTCGCCCTGGGTCTCCTCGGGGCCGAGCGGCAGGGCGTACGGCGTCTCGGCGGCCTTGGAGGACTTGATCTTCTTTGCGGCCGCGGCGATCTCGTCCCAGGTCTTGGGCGGCGTCTTCACGCCCGCCTTCTTCAGGACGTCCTTGTTGTAGAACATGACGCGGCTGGAGGAGACCCACGGGATGCCGTACTGGGTGCCCTTGACCTCGCCGGCCTTGGCGAAGGTGGGGATGAGGTTTTCCCGCGTCTTGGGCGAGAGGACCTCGTCGGCCTTGTAGAGCAGGTCGTCGGCGACCTTGTCGGCGTAGCCGCCGGTCTGGAGGAGGTCGGGCTGGTTGCCCGCCTGGATCATGTTCTTGACGGACTTGTCGATCTCGTTCCAGTTGATGACCTGGACCTTGACCGTGTAGCCCTTGTTCTCCTTCTCGAACTCCTTCTTCACGCCGTCCCAGTACTTCTTGGACGCGTTGGAGGCCTTGTCGCCGTAGTCGGCGGCGACGAGCTTGATGGTTTTGCCGTCGCCGCTGTCGCTGTCACCGCCGCACGCGGTAAGTCCCATGGCCATCGCGAGCGTTGCCGCACCGGTGGCGATTACTCGGTTCCTCATGCTGTTCAACCCTTCGACATCGGTGTCGACTTGAACGCGGGCAAAGGTTCCCCCCGCGGCGCCGTGGGGCCGACATTACTCACGGCCGGAATTGGCACAACAGGCCTAGACCACTTTCGTGGCCAAGCTGAAATCACCGGCGGACAGGGTCACTTGAGAGCTCCCGCGGTGAGGCCGGCCTGCACCTGACGCTGGAAGACCGCGTACACGACGAGCACCGGAAGCATCGCGATCGTCAGGCCCGCGAAGAGCGCCCCCCAGTCACCCCGGTAGCCCTGCGAGACCGCGAGCGACGCGAGTCCCTGCGGCAGCACGTACCGGCTCTCCTCCTCGTTGTTGAGCAGCAGCGGAAGCAGGTACTGGTTCCACTGGCCGAGGAAGTTGAAGATGCCGATGCTGACCAGGCCCGGCTTGGCCATCGGCAGCATGATCTGGAAGAACGTGCGCGTGTGCGAGGCCCCGTCGACCATCGCCGCCTCCTGGACGCCGGTCGGCAGCGTACGGAAGAAGGAGGTCAGGAAGAAGACGGTGAAGGGCAGCGAGTACGCGATGTACGCGATCATCAGTCCTGGACGGGTGTCCAGGAGACCGAAGTTCTCCATGACCGCGAAGAGCGGGACGAGGGCGAGGATGACCGGGAACATCATTCCGCCCGCGAAGAGCATGAAGATCAGCCGGTTGCCCGGGAAGGTGAAGCGGGCGATCACGTACGCCGCCATCGAGCCGAGCAGCATCGTGCCGGTCAGTGAACCCGCCAGGATGATCAGCGAGTTGAGGGCGTACTGCCCGATGTTGGCCGTCGTCCACGCGTTGGTGAAGTTCTCCCAGTGGAAGGAGGCCGGCCAGCCCATCGGATCGCTGAGGATCTCGGTCGAGGGACGGAACGCGGTGAGGGCGACCCAGACGAGGGGGCCCGCCGCGAGGACCACCCACAGGACGAGGAAGGCGTGCGAGAAGACGTTCAGGGTCGCTCCGCCCACCGATTCGGACTCACGGCGGGGTGCGTCGGCGGCATCGGTGCGGGGCGCTGTGGTCGTGGTCATGATGCAGTGGCTCCCGCGGTCTCAGTATTCGATCCGGTCGCGATTCCCGATCCTCATGACGATCAGCGAGAACGCCATGCTGAGGACGAGGAGGACGACGCCGATGGAGGTGGCATAGCCGTATTGACCGTCACGGAATCGTTCGTAGAGGAAGACCGGAGTGACCTTCAGGACGTGCTCGGGCACCATGACGAGCACGATCGCGAACGAGTCGAGCGCCTGGATGCCCATGTAGATCCAGCCGGTCCGTACGGTGTCCCAGATCAGCGGGAGCGTCACGCTGAAGAAGGTCCGCCCCCGGCCCGCGCCGTCGAGCAGCGCGGCCTCGTAGATGTCCCTGGGGATCGCGCCCATCGCGGCGGAGAACAGCACCACGTAGAAGCCGACGAAGCTCCAGGAGAGCACGGCCATCACCGCGATGAGGGCCAGCGAGCGGTCGCCGCCCAGCCAGGCGGGGCCGTCGATGCCCACCTTGTCGAGGCCGCCGTTGATCAGGCCGCTGTTGGTGTTGAAGACGCGGCCCCAGACGACGGCGATGATCGCCACGGACAGGACCTGGGGGAAGAAGTAGACGACCTTGTAGAAGGACGAGCCCGCGACTCCGGCGATGGCCTGGCCCTTACGGTGCCTGCCGCCCGAGGTGATCATGTACGCGAAGAACATGCCGAGCACGAGCGTGATCAGCGGGGCGACGACCGCGAGGACGACGCTCACTTCCAGGGACTCCCAGAAGCGCTCGTCGTTCCACATCTTCGTGAAGTTGTCGAAGCCGATGAAGTTCGCCACCGGCCCGCCGGACCAGTCGGTGAACGAGTAGTAGATCGCCTGGACGAAGGGTGAGATGACGAACAGGGTGTAGAACGCGAGCGGCAGCGCGAGGAACCCCGCGATGAAGCGGTACTTGTCGAGCGTCCGGTAGCGCCGGTCGTAGCGCACGCTCTGCGGGGTGAAGCGGGGCGGCAGCAGCACCGCCAGGAGGAACAACAGCCGGTTCGGCGCCTTGCGTGGTCCTGGCCGGTCCGGTGCCTTCTTCGAAGGTGGGGAATCGTCCACCCGGGTGTCACTCTTCACGCCACTCCGCCCCGCCTCGCTCACGTGCCCGCGTTCTCGGTTCCGGTGCTGATTCCGGTGGTGCTCAGGCCTTCTTGATCTTGCTGATGTCGGGGTCCTTCAGGATCCGGTCGGACGCCTTCTGCATCGTGTCCATCGCCTGCTTGGTGCCGATCTGGCCCAGCATGAACTTGGCGATCATGTTGTTGAAGTCCTCGCGGAACAGCTCGTTGTACCAGTCGTAGAACTTGGGGATGACGACGTTCTCGCCCGCCGCCTCGATGGCCGCCTTCGCGCTCGCCGTACCGGACGGCAGCTTCTGGCCGTCGATGGCGCCCTTGACCGCGGGCATCGAGCCGACCTCCTTGAACAAGTTCAGGGCGGCCTCCTTGCTGTACATCATCCGCAGCCACTCCATGCCGCCCTGCACGTTCTGGGCCTTGGCGGGGACGATGAAGGGCTCCCCCGCCGGGGCGAAGAGCGTGCCGAACGGCATCTTGTCGCCGGAGTCCAGGGACGGGGTCGCGCCGACCGTCATCTGGAAGTCCTTGGGCGTGGTGTCCTTGGCCTCGTTCTCCACCCAGGAGCCGTTGGGCACGAAGAGACACTTGCCGCCCTTGGTCCAGGCGGTCTGCATCTCCGTGTGCGCCTCGGTGCCGTCGAAGCCGGTGAGCACGTACTTCTTGGCGACGAGCTCTTCCCAAGCCTCGAAGACGTCCTTGACCGCCTCGTGCTTCCAGGCGTCCGGCTCCAGGTAGTCCATGGCGGTGATGACGTCGCGCCCGCCGCGCTGGGCGAACATCGCGTACATGCTGAAGAACATGTAGCGGGGGTGGCCGCCCGGGTAGCTCCAGCCGTGGATGCCCTTGTCCTTGGCCTTCTTGCAGACCGCGAGCATCTCGTCCCAGGTCTTCGGGTACTCGGAGTCGAGGCCCTCTTCGAGCAGCTTCTTGGAGTACCAGTTGCCGTACACCGTCAGCGCGATGTTGAGCTGGTAGACCTCCTTGCCGCCGAAGGTGCCCTGCTGCTCGACCACCGGCACGAGGGTCTCGCGCACCGTGACGCCCGGGTCGTCCCACGAGGGGGCGTCGAGCAGCTCCGAGAGGTCGGCGACCTGCTTGTTGTCCACGAGCTTGCCGGGGTTCATCTGGTCGGCGCCGGAGTTGTTGACCACGTCCGCCGTCGGCTTGCCGCGCACGATCTTCGGCTGAAGCTGGGTGGCGATCTTCGCCGTGGCCTTCTGGTCGGCGTCGGCCTTGGGGTACTTCTTCTTGTACATGTCGGTGACGAACTGGGCGTACTTGTCGCCGTATCCACCGTTGAAGATGTAGACCCCGAGGGCGGCGTCCGTCTTCACTCCCAGCGGGTTCTTCTTGGACTTCTCGCCCTTCTCCGCCTTGTTCTCGTCCCCGCCGCCGCTCGCGCAGGAGCTCAGGGCGCCCACGGCCGGCACTGCGAGAAGGCTGGTGGCCGCCGCCCTCTTCATCACGTCACGACGGTTGATGCTGGTGGATCCCATGCTCAAGTCCTCGCCTTCCAGGACTCAGGCGGCGTACGGGGCTCCCGACAGCTCGCCAGTGGCGAAGGGCCCGACACCGCGGGTCAGTTGAAGCTTTGGTGGTGCCTTACGTGCGACAACTACATGGCAAGGGCTCGCACCCGCCACTCAGGGTGCCGATAGGTATAGTCCACTTCTCGGCAGCAGAGCAAGATCGAACGCAGCTTGGGCCAGCAGTCTTTCCCGAGTTGAGACCTCGCGGAGATACGGCCTGGTTCGTTCACGGCGTGAGCAAATTCAGCCGAACGAATCGACCGCAACGTGGACCCGCCTTCACTCCCCTCCATTGATCTTCCCTGGCGCTCACTCGCACCTCATTGGACTTTCTCCCCGATCCCCTTGGACTTTCCCCCGGCCGCCGTCGCCCCTCTCGTCTCCGCCGACGCTTCCAACAGCCTTGACACCACCCACCACTTGCCGCCCTACTGGACCCTGCGCAGCGATGTGACAACGTTGTCCAACTCGCAGGGAGGGGCTCGGGGATGCCGCACAGATCACGCAGACCTCGCTTCAGACACCATCGTTCGGCCGCGGTCCTGGGAGCGGCCGCGTTCACGCTCGTCGCGACAGCGCAGGGCGCCGCCGTCGCCAAACCGGAGGAACCGCCCAGGGCGGCCAAGGAGTTCGTCTCCTCGTTCGAGGAGGGCGAGGCCCAGCCCGACTGGCTGAACACCGTGGAGACCGGCCCGGACGGCAAGAAGCGGACCGCCGGTGTCAACGGCGCGTTCAGTTCGGGGATCCCCGGCAGTGTGAACGACCACGTCACGGAGGTCCGCGCCAGCGGCGAGAACTCCGGGAGCGGCGAGGTCAAGGAGAACCTGATCGACGGGGAGCCCACCAGCAAGTGGCTCACCTTCGCGCCCACCGGATGGGTCGAGTTCGACCTCGACGAGCCCGCCAAGGCCGTCACGTACGCGCTGACGTCGGCGAACGACCACGCCGAGCGCGACCCCAAGGACTGGACCCTTCAGGGCTCCACGGACGGCAAGGACTGGAAGGTCCTCGACACCCGCAAGGGTGAGGCGTTCGACAAGCGCCATTTGACGAAGAAGTACGAATTCGAGAACGGCACCGCGTACGCCCACTACCGCCTGGAGGTCACCGCCAACAACGGCGCGTCCGACGCCCTCCAGCTCTCCGACGTCCAGCTCTCCGTGGGCGGCAGCGAGACGCCCGTCCCCGAGGACATGCTCTCCCTCGTGGACCGCGGGCCCAGCGGCTCCCCGACCGCGAAGTCGGGCGCCGGGTTCACCGGCAAGCGCGCGCTGCGCTACGCGGGCACCCACAAGGTGGACGGGCGCGGCTACTCGTACAACAAGGTCTTCGACGTGAACGTCTCGGTGCGGCGTGACACGGAGCTTTCGTACCGGATCTTCCCCTCCATGGCTGAGGGCGATCTCGACTACGACGCCACGAACGTGTCCGTGGACCTGGCCTTCACCGATGGCACCTATCTGAGTGACCTCAAGGCCATGGACCAGCACGGCTTCCCGCTGAACCCGCAAGGTCAGGGCGCCGCGAAGGGTCTCTACGTCAACCAGTGGAACAACGTGGCGGCGCGGATCGGGCAGGTCGCGCGCGGCAAGACCGTCGACCGGGTGCTCGTCGCGTACGACTCCCCCAAGGGCCCGGCGAAGTTCCGCGGCTGGGTGGACGACGTCTCCCTGAAGGAGAAGGCTCCGGCGAAGCCGAAGGCCCACCCTTCGGACTACGCGGACACCACGCGCGGCACCAACTCCAGCGGCGCCTTCTCGCGCGGCAACACCTTCCCCGCGACGGCCGTCCCGCACGGCTTCAACTTCTGGACGCCCGTGACCAACGCGGGCTCCCTGAGCTGGCTCTACGACTACGCGCGCGGCAACAACGCGGACAACCTGCCGACGATCCAGGCGTTCAGCGCGAGCCACGAGCCGAGCCCCTGGATGGGTGACCGGCAGACGTTCCAGATGATGCCCTCGGTCGACAAGGACACCCCCTCCGCGTCCCGCACCAAGCGCGCGCTGCCCTTCAAGCACGAGAAGGAGACGGCACGCCCGCACTACTACGGCGTGACGTTCGAGAACGGCCTGAAGGCCGAGATGGCGCCGACCGATCACGCGGCGATGATGAAGTTCACCTATCCCGGTGACGACGCGAGCGTCATCTTCGACAACGTCTCCGAGAAGGGCGGCCTCACCCTCGACGAGGAGAACGGCGTCGTGAGCGGCTTCTCGGACGTCAAGTCCGGGCTCTCCACCGGAGCCACGCGCCTGTTCGTGTACGGGACCTTCGACGCGCCCGTCACCGCGGGCGGCAAGCTCGACGGCGGGGGCGGCGGTGACGTCACCGGCTATCTGCGCTTCAAGCCGGGCAAGGACCGCACGGTCAACCTGCGCCTCGCGACCTCGCTCATCAGCCTCGACCAGGCCAAGGCCAACCTGAACAGCGAGATCCCGTCCGGCACCTCCTTCGACCGCGTGAAGAACCGCGCCCAGAAGAGCTGGGACGACATCCTCGGCAAGGTGGAGGTCGAGGGCGCGAGCGAGGGTCAGCGGACCTCGCTCTACTCCAGCCTGTACCGCCTGTACCTCTACCCCAACTCGGGCTTCGAGAAGGTCACTTCGGCGGGCGGCAAGTCGAAGTACCAGTACGCGTCGCCCTTCTCGCCGCAGACCGGACCGGACACCCCGACGCACACCGGCGCGAAGATCGTCGACGGCAAGCCGTACGTCAACAACGGCTTCTGGGACACCTATCGCACGACCTGGCCCGCCTATTCACTCCTCACGCCGAAGAAGGCGGGTGAGCTGGTCGACGGCTTCGTACAGCAGTACAAGGACGGTGGCTGGACGTCCCGTTGGTCGTCGCCCGGCTACGCGGACCTGATGACGGGCACCTCGTCGGACGTGGCGTTCGCCGACGCGTACGTCAAGGGCGTGGACTTCGACGCCAAGGACGCGTACGACGCGGCGCTGAAGAACGCGACCGTGGTGCCGCCGAGTTCGGGCGTCGGCCGCAAGGGCATGAAGACCTCCCCCTTCCTCGGTTACACCCCGAGCGAGACCCACGAGGGCCTGTCCTGGGCACTGGAGGGCTACCTCAACGACTACGGCATCTCGCGCATGGGCGAGGCCCTCTACAAGAAGACGGGCGAGAAGCGCTACAAGGAGGAGTCGGAGTACTTCCTCAACCGCGCCCGTGACTACGTGAAGCTCTTCGACGACAAGGCCGGGTTCTTCCAGGGCAAGGACACGAAGGGCCAGTGGCGGGTCCCGTCCGACAAGTTCGACCCGCGCGTGTGGGGTTACGACTACACGGAGACGAACGCCTGGGGTTACGCCTTCACCGCCCCGCAGGACTCGCGCGGTCTGGCGAACCTGTACGGCGGCCGCAAGGGCCTCGGCGACAAGCTGGACACGTACTTCGCCACTCCGGAGACCGGCTCGGCGGAGTTCGCGGGCTCCTACGGAGGCGTCATCCACGAGATGACCGAGGCACGCGACGTACGCATGGGCATGTACGGGCACTCCAACCAGGTCGCCCACCACGCCGCCTACATGTACGACGCGGCCGGTGAGCCGTCCAGGACGCAGGAGAAGGTCCGCGAGGTCCTCTCCCGTCTCTACACCGGCAGCGAGATCGGGCAGGGCTACCACGGCGACGAGGACAACGGCGAGCAGTCGGCCTGGTACCTCTTCTCCTCGCTCGGCTTCTACCCGCTGGTCATGGGAAGCGGCGAATACGCCATCGGCTCCCCGCAGTTCACCAAGATGACCGTGCACCTGGACGGCGGGCGCGACCTGGTCGTCAAGGCGCCGAAGAACAGCGCGAAGAACGTGTACGTGCAGGGCCTGAAGGTCAACGGCAAGAAGTGGACCTCAACTGCCCTTCCCCACAAGGAGATCGCTCGCGGAGGCGTCCTGGAGTTCGACATGGGACCGAAGCCCTCGGCGTGGGGCACGGGCAAGAACGCCCAGCCCACGTCGGTGACGCAGGACGACGAGGTGCCGTCGCCGCGCGGTGACGCCATCAAGGGTGACGGCGCGCTCTTCGACAACACCTCGGCCACGGACGCCACTTCGGACGCCGCTGTCGACCTTCCGGTCGCCAAGGAGACGAAGGCCGTGCAGTACACGCTGACGTCGTCCTCCGACAAGGCGAAGGCGCCGCGCGGCTGGGTGCTCCAGGGCTCCGCCGACGGCGAGAAGTGGAAGGAGCTGGACAAGCGGTCCGGCGAGTCCTTCGCCTGGGACCAGCAGACCCGGGTGTTCACGGTCGACGATCCGGGGACGTACCGCCACTACCGGCTCGTGCCGGACGGGTCGGCGACGCTCGCGGAGGTCGAGCTCCTGAGCTGAGCCGTCCCGGCGGGCGGACCGGGTAACACGGGGGCGGGAGTGGCGAGTTCACTCCCGCCCCCGCTTGCGTGCGCCGCTGGGGCCGTTGGCCGGAACAACCCTGGTCTCACTCTCCCCACGGATACAGACTCACCTCGTAACGCAGCTTTTGTCATGATCACGCCATTGATCGCATTGTTGAGGGGAGATCATCCGTGTTACGAAGACCCCGCTCGAAGGCCGTCGCCCTCATCGGCGCCCTCGCCATCGGCGCACCGCTCACCGTCCTCGGTCCGGCCTCGGCCGCGCCTGAGAAGGCACCGAAAAGCAACTGCGCGGTGCCCAAGGACTGGTCGAGCTGCGTGCGCGTGACCACGCGTCTCGACCGGGCCCCCTCCGTGGGACAGCAGGCCCGCCTCGACATCACCGTCGAAACCCGGGTCGACCTCTCCGGAGCCCGCGTCCAGGCCGACCTCCCCGCCGCCGTCGACTGGGCGTCCGCGCCCGCCGGCTGGCAGTTCAAGGACCTCGGCCAGCTCCTTCCCGAGGACGGCGGCGCGGTGCACCGCGCCCAGCGCACCATCGACCTGGCGGCCGGGAAGACCCTGCGCTTCTCGCTCCCGGTCAAGGGCGTCAAGGCCGCCGCCACCTCCGTGCGCGCCCGCGTCGACGGCCCGGCCGCCAAGCCCGCCGACCGCGACGAGCACCTCCAGCTCCTCACGGTCGGCGCCACGCCCGCCGCCTCGCACCTGGGCTTCGACCAGCGCCGCAACTCCACCGCGCTGCGGCAGCTCCCGGACGACGTCGCGCTCACCCCCGCCAAGCCGGACCGGCCGTTCGAGCCGGTGGCAGGCCGGACGAAGCTCCCGAAGCCGCACAGCGACGACGCCCCCTCCACCGACCCGTCCGTGAAGGCGCTCTCCTGCGTCACCGGCACGGTCGGCTACACCGAGCCGGGCGGAGCGCACCCCTCGCCGAACATCCAGGTCGAGGCCTGGGACGACGACTCCTTCGGCGCCGACGACCTCCTGGACTCCGCGCTGACCGACGGCAGCGGCGGCTTCCGGATGTGCTTCGACAACAACGACACCTCCGGCGGCCAGGACGTGTACGTCAAGGTCCGCACCGAGAGCGGTCTGTGGCGGATCGTCGAGGACAACTTCTTCGGCCGTGACGTCTATGAGTTCCGCTCCGGCCAGCGCGACGACATCGGCGACGGCCGCACGGTGGACTTCGGCCGCATCGCCCCCGGCGACCAGACGATGAACCGGGTCTTCCACGCGTACGACCTGGCGAACCAGGCCAAGAACTGGACACCGGGCGAGTGCTGGGACGCCCGCGACACCGGTGACTGCCGCCGCATGGAGATCGTCTATCCCGACGACGACGACGGCGACGGAAGCCGCTACCAGTGGGGCGACAAGAGCGTCTGGCTTGAGGCCGCGGCGCCGGACGACCGTACCGACACCGTGCACGAGTACGGCCACGCGGTGATGGCCGACGTGTACGAGGACAACAGGCCCCCCGCCATCGACAACTGCAGTCCGCACGCGATGGACACCCGCAGCTCGAAGGGGTGCGCCTGGGTCGAGGGCTTCGCCAACTTCTATCCGATGGCGATCTTCAACAACGACGAGTACCGGGGCTGGCACGTCGAGGACACCACGTCGTACGACAGCGGTGACGACACCGAGGGCCGGGTCACCGGATCCCTGTGGGACCTCATGGACCCGTCCGGCGAGCGCTACTGGGACTACCACCAGGAGTCCGCGAAGAACGCCATCTGGGACACCCTGCTCGACCGCCGGTCGAACACCTTCCAGGACTTCTGGACCCACCGCGGCCAGGAGGGCCACGACGTGGGCTCGGGCCCCGGCGGCGCGCTCTACCAGAACGGCATCGACTACGGCTTCCGCAACCAGCTCACCGACGGACAGTCCAAGACGCTGCCCACACCGGACCCGCAGCACAACTACCGCTACGACACCACCTTCCGCTTCTGGTCGGTCGTGGCCCTGCGGCCCCCGGCGGGCGTCGACTACGACCTCGACCTGTACGACGACCAGGCGCTCCAGCAGCGGCTCGACGTCAGCCTGGCCACCGGGGACACCGTCGACTTCATCGCCGTGGACTCCAACGCGCGGGGGCCCGGCGACTATTACCCGGTCGTCAAGCGTCCGCTCGGCGGCACGGGTACAGGTGACTACCGGATCGAGGTCGCCGACAGCGGCAAGCTGCTCATCGGGTCCGACACCAAGGTGATGAACGGCGCCGACGACGTGACGGCCGTCTGGGACACGTGCCCGGCCGCAGGCACCGAGGTCACCATCACGGCGACACCGTCCGACGCGAGCCAGGACGCGGAGCTGTTCCTGATGGACTCCGACCCGGCAAACCCCAGCACGGCGGTCCGCGGGCGCTACGCGGCGACCGCGTCGGGAACCGCGAACGGTCCCGGCCAGGCCGAGTCGTTCAAGTTCACCTCGCAGGGCGGCTGTTACGGAGTCGTCCTCGTCAACAAGGCAGGGTCCGGCACGTACACCGTGACCGAGTCCTAGCCTCGTGGTCGGCAGGGAGCCGTGTATGCGAGTGGAACCGGCGGGGGCACCCCCTTGTCCCACCCGCGTGCGCGGCTCCCTGCTCCCCCTCCTCCCGCTCCTGCTCGTGGCCGTGACCGCCTGCGGCACGGAGGCCGGGGACACGCCGGCGCCCGCCCCGCCCTCGGACCCCAGGACGCTCGTCCTGCGCGTCCAGGAGCTCCACAGCTCGCCACGCCCCTGGGACCGCGGCGACCTGCCCCGCTTCTCGCTCTACGGAGGCGGCCACGTGATCGCCCCCGCCCGGACCCAGGGCGCGCTGCGCACGGCCGTCAAGTACCGCCTGACGCCCGCCCGTTACCGCGATCTCACCGACGCGGCCCACGCGGCGGGCCTCGCTCACGCCCGGCGCCACGAGGACACCACGTCCACGGACGCCTCCCTCCTGACGGTCACCCACCGCACCCCGGACGGCCTTCGCAGCACGCGCGTCACCGCGCCCGAAGCAGGGGGCGAAGGCGACCGGGGCCGCGTCCTGGACTTCGTACGCACCCGGGTCCCGCCCGCGCCTTCGGACACTCCCCCGCCGGGGGCCGCCGCCTACCGCCCGGCCGCCCTTGCGATTCTCGCCACCGGCGGGGTCGGCGCCGACGACGCCACGGCGCGACCGTGGCCACTGCGGCCGATTGCCGGCCGGTGCGAGGTGGTGACGGGCGAGGATCTCGTACGCGCCCGTCAACTCGCCCTGGAGTCAAGGCAGAACACCCGCTGGCGCAGCGGAGGAACGCTCTATGCGGTCGCGTTCAGGCCCCTGCTTCCGGACGAGCACACGTGCCGGGACCTCGACCGCCCCTAGGGCTTGTCCGCCGCCCCTAGGGCTTGTCCGCCGAGAAGAGCCACGTATCGAACAGGCCCGACAGATCCTTCCCCGACTTCTTCTCGCACAGCGCGATGAACTGCTCGGTGTCGGCGTTCCCGTGCCGGTGCTCGCGCGTCCAGGTGCGCAGGACGGCGAAGAAGGTGTCGTCGCCCACGGCCTTGCGGAGCTGATGCAGCGTCATGGCGCCCCTGCCGTACACCGGTGAGTCGGAGACCCTCGTCGCGTTCGGCGGGTCGGCGGCCGGGAAGTCCCAGATGCCCTCGCTCTCCGGGTGCGTGCCGTCGTAGAAGGAGTCGAAGGTTTCCTGGGCGCTGCGGTGTCCGTGCTCCTCGTCCCACAGCCACTCGGCGTAGGTGGCGAAGCCCTCGTTCAGCCACATGTCCTGCCAGGCTCGGGGCGTGACGGAGTTGCCGAACCACTGGTGGGCCAGTTCGTGGACGACCAGGCGTGCGTCCGGCGCTTCCTCGAAGTAGGGCTTGGTCTGCGTCTCCAGGGCGTAGCCGAGGTCGGGGAGGTGGTCGACGACGGCGCCGGTCGAGGAGAAGGGGTAGGGGCCGAAGCGGTCACTGGCCCAGTCGACGACCTCGGGCACGAGCTCGGGGACGTCGACGGGGCCGTCCGCCTCGTCCGGGTCGACGGCCGTGTAGACGGGCAGGCCGTCGTCCGTCGTGCTTGTGGAGACGTCGAAGACGCCGGTGACGACGGACGCGGCGTAGCTCGCCATGGGCTCGGGGTTGTGCCAGCGGAAGGTGGTGCGCTTGCCGCGCTGCCGCGTCTCGCGCAGGGTTCCGTTGCTGACCGCGGTGTAGTCGGACGGCACGGTGACGTCGATGTCGTACGTCGCCTTGTCGGACGGGTGGTGGTTGCCGGGGAACCAGGTCATGGAGCCGGTGGGCTGGCCGAGCGCCGCCACGCCGTCGTCCGTCTCGATCCAGCCCTCGTCGCCGCCGTCGCTCGCCGTGAGCATCCGGGGCGTACCGGCGTACCGGACCGTGGTCTTGAAGGTTTTCCCCTTGCTGATGGGACGGGCGGGGGTGAGCGTCAGCTTGTTCTTCCGCTCCCTGCTGACGCGTGCCTCGGAGCCGTCGGTCTCGGCATGGCGCACGCGCAGGCCCGCGAGGTCGAGGCTGAAGCGGGAGAGGTCCCGGGTCGCCCGCGCGGTGATCACCGCGGTGCCGGTCAGGTGGTTGCTGTCCGGGGTGTAGTCGAGGGTCAGGGCGTAGTGCGTGACGTCGTAGCCGCCGTTGCCGAGCGTCGGGAACAGGTGGTCGTCGACGCGATTCCCGCGTGCGTCGAGCACGACGAAGTCCCGCACGGTGCCGTCGCCGTCGTCGCCGTCCCACCAGGTGCGGAAGAGTTCGGCGAACTGCTTGGCCTCGGCCGACTTCGCGGAGAGGTCAGTCTGCACCTCGACGTCGTAGGAATCTGAATCGGAATCGGAATCGGAATCGGTGAGTTCGACCGTGTGCAGGGCCTGCGCGTGGCGTGCGGTGCGGGACTCTCCGGTGTCACGGGCCCAGGAGCGGAACTGCTCCAGGAGGCGGTGGTGGGACTCGCGTACGGGGGCGTCGTCGGGGTGGCCCGCGGTCTTCGTGTCGCACGCCGTCAGGGCGAGGCAGAGGGCTGCCGCGGACAGGAGCGCGGCGGGGCGGCGAGCTGGTGCTCGCCGTGGAAGCCGTTCTCGTCGACCGACGGGTAGAGCGTCACTCACGGTGGTGTTCCCCCACAAAAAGACGGACCCCGGTCATCCGGGGCCCGATTGGTACAGATCAATCGAGAAGGTACGTTACGCATAGATCGAACGTCCCGCACATCAGCAAGGACCAGGGCAGCCACGCCGAGAGGAAGCTGTGAGCGGGGCACCGACGGCGGCCTGAACGAACTCGCACCAGACGATCTTGCCGGGGTCGCGTTCCGCGACACCCCACTTGTCGGACAGAGCCGCCACGAGCAGCAGGCCCCGCCCCGACTCGTCGGCGTCGCCGCCGTCGCCCAGCCGGGGCCACCCGCCGCCACTGTCGTGCACTTCCACGCGCAGTACGTCGCCCGCGTAACGGAGGTGGAGCCGGAACCCTCGGCCGGGCGGGACCCCGTACAGCAGGGCGTTTGTCGTCAACTCGCTGACACAGAGGGCGATGTCGTACGCACGTTCACCGACTCCCCAGTCGGCAAGCGCGGCGCTCACGAAGGCGCGGGCGGCGGGGACGGACTGGCGTTCACGCCGGTAGAAGCGTTCGCGTGGAGTTTCGTCGTTCACGTGACGAGAGTCACGCTCCGTGGTCATCATGAAGCAGTACGTGAACCCGTACGGCTGGGCTGTACGGGTTCGCTGCGTGAATGCGGGGCTTCTGATGGGGAGTTGGACGGCATGAGCAGTCCCAAGCGACGGTCACGAAGGAACGCCTCAGCCATGCGGATGGTGGGGGCGTTGCTCGCCGTCCACCGCGAGGCGGCGGGCTACACGCAGAGGTCGCTGGCCGAGCGGTTCGTCGTCGGCGAGGAGGCCATCGCTTCTATTGAGCAGGGGCGGCGGCCTCTCAAGATGGACCTGGCGATCCAACTGGACGAACTCCTGGGTACTAACCGGACGTTGGAGACGGCCGTCGACAACATGCCGGAGGTGGATCTGGTTCCTCGGTGGGCGGAGGAGTATTTGGACTGTGAGCGGGAGGCTATTGCCATCTCCGTGTACGAGAGCCTGCTCGTCCCCGGTCAACTACAGACCGAGTGTTATGCGCGGGCAGTATTTCGGAGTCGCGTTCCGGTGTACGACGAGGACGAGATCGAGCAACTCGTCGCCACTCGTATCGAGCGACAGACACTGTTGCATCGCAAGGTCCCGCCGACGACCAGCTTCGTGATCTGGGAAGCAGCGCTGCGAGATCGGCTCGGCGGCCAAGACGTGTATTCCAAGCAACTCCGTCATCTGCGTGAGTACGCTGAACTCCCAGGTCTCGCCTTGCAGGTTCTGCCACTCGGACGCACCGCACACGCTGGCCTCAACGGGCCCTTCGTCCTGCTGGAAACACCTGACCACCAGAGGCTCGCCTACACGGAGACCCAGCGCGGAAGCCAACTGATCTCTGACCCTCACGAGGTGGCGATCCTTACCCAGAAATATGCGATGCTGCGGACACAGGCCCTCAACTCGGAGGACACCATGGGCTTGTTGGACCAACTGCTAGGAGAGCAATGAGCGGCAGCACCGCGCTTGAGTGGTTCAAGTCCAGCTACAGCGGCGATGAAGGCGGCCAATGCCTCGAAGTCGCCTACGCCTGGCGCAAGTCCAGCTACAGCGGCAGCGACGGCGGCAACTGCCTCGAAATCGCCGCCCACCCCACCGCCGTACACATCCGCGACTCCAAGAACTCGGACGGCGGCCCGCAACTCACCGTGGCGCCGGACGCCTGGAGCGCCTTCCTGGCCCTCCCCCAGGCCTAAGGCACGGAAGCTCACCGGGCGGGCGGGGCCTGGGTGGGCCCACCCAGTGCCAGCCTCAAAGGGTCCCGGGTCCCCGCTCCTTCCGCGAACGCCGCCGCATAGGCCCGCTCGCCAAGGATGTGGCGTACCGCGCGTTCGGTCTCGATGTGGGCTTCGTGGAGCGGGCGCAGGCCCGTCAGCGCGACGCCCGTCGTCCGTAGGAGTCGGGCCGCCGCCCCTATCAGCCGGGCGGCTCGGCCGTGATCGCCTGTGGCGGCGACCGCCCAGGCCAGGGCTTCCACTCCCCACACGATCCCCCAGCGGTCACCGATGGCCCGCTGTCTGCGCAGGGAGTCGCGGAACAGATCCACCGCCCGGTGCGGGTCGCCGTGCCGGAGTTCCGCGAGTGCCATGCCCCAGAGGCCCCAGGAGTGGGCCCAGCCCGCGCCGTGGGTGTCGGCCTCGGTCACGTACTCGCGCCCGGCCGCCAGGGCGGGTTCCCGCTCACCGAAGAAGGCGATCGCCATGGCCCAGAGCATGGTGGCCATATGGGCGTCGCCCACCTGGCCGTCGGCCCGGAAGCGTTCCCTGGCCCGCGCCAGGAGCTCGATGGACCGTGCGTCGGCGTCGACGAGGAAGGCGAAGGCTGCCTCCATGTACGAGAGCACGCACAGCGGTTCACCGTCCGTGGTGGCGTCACCGAGCCGCACGGCCTGGGCCAGGAACCGCTCGCCTGCCGACTGGTCCCCCTGGCACAGCGCGATCCAGGCGGCGAGCGCCAGACAGCCGGCGCGCAGCGGTGCGGGCGCGTGCGGGGCGAGGTCGAGCGCGCGGGTCAGCCAGTGCCTGCCCTCCCCGAGCGAGCTGCTGAAGAACCAGTACCGGGTACGGGTGAGGCTGGCGGCGATCGCGAGGCCGGCCGTGGCGTCGCCCTCTCCGGTGACGCAGAAGTCCAGGGCCGCCCGCAGGTTCGGTGACTCCAGGCGCAGCCGGGAGAGCCACGCGACCTCGTCCGGCCCGAACCACCGCTCCGCCGCCCGCGCGGTCATGTCCGTGTAGTGAACGCAGTGGCGCCGCCGCGTCGAGGTGTCCTGGCCGAGTTCCCGGAGTCTGCACTGCCCGTACTGGCGCAGGGTCTCCAGCATTCTGTACCGGGCCCGGGGGCCGGTCGTGTCGACGGTGAGCACCGACTTGTGGGCCAGGGCGGCGAGGACGTCCACGATGTCATCGCGGGTGGTGTCCTCGCCCGGGCACACCGCCTCTGCCGCCGCGAGGTCGAAGCCGCCCGCGAACACCGACACCCCTGCCCACAGCCTCTTCTCGCGCTCGTCGCACAGGTCGTGGCTCCAGTCGACGACGCCGCGCAGGGTGCGCTGGTGCCGGGGGCCGATGCGCGCCCCGGTGTCGGAGAGGAGCCGGAACCGGTCGTCGAGGCGCTCCAGGATCTCCTCGGCCGAGAGCGTGCCGAGTCGCACCGCGGCCAGTTCGATCGCCAGGGGGATGCCGTCCAGGCGACGGCACAGGCGGCCCACGGCTTCTTCGTTGTGTGCGGTGATCCGGAAGTGCGGGGCGCAGGCCTCGGCGCGGTCGGCAAGGAGCCGCACGGCTTCACACCGCGTCAGTGTCGATGGCGCGCCCCGGTCCTGGGGGACGGCCAGCGGCGGTACGGGCAGCAGGTACTCCCCCGGGACGCGCAGTCCCTGGCGGCTCGTGGCGAGGACACGCAGGCCGGGGGCCGCGGCGAGCAGCGTACTGAGGAGGTGGCCTGCTTCCTCGGCGACGTGCTCGCAGTTGTCGAGCACCAGCAGCAACTGCCGATCCCGCAGGTGCTCGACGAGCACCTGCGTACCGGGGCGCAGGGACTGGTCGGGGATGCCGAGTGCCTCGGCGACCGCACGGTCCAGGAGCCGCGGCTCGGTCAGCGGCGCGAGGTCGGCGAGCCATGCCCCGTGCGGGAACGCCCAGGAGGCCTCGGCGGCGGCGCGCAGCCCGAGGCGCGTCTTGCCGACTCCGCCGGGCCCGGTGAGCGTGACGAGCCGGGCGCTCTCCAGGAGCTTCCGCGTCTTGCGGAGCATGCTCTCCCGGCCGACGAAGGTCGTCGTCTCGGCGGGCAGGTTTCCCGCGGCCCGTGGGCCGTCCGGTGACACCGGTGCGGTCAGGGAGGGGTCGGCGGTGAGCACCCGCTGATGGAGTTGCCACAGCTCCGCTCCGGGGTCGACGCCCAACTCGTCGAGCAGCAGCGCGCTGATGGTGCGGTAGCAGTCCAGGGCCTCGCCCTGGCGGCCCGAGCGGTAGAGGGCCAGCATGCGCTGTGCCCAGAAGCGCTCCTGCAGAGGGTGAGCGGCGGTGAGTTCGCGCAGGCGCGGCAGTACGTCCGTGTGCCGTCCCAGCTGGAAGTCCGCGTCGGTACGCAACTCCAGGGCGCCGAGGCGGCGTTCGTTCAGGGCGGGGGCGATCTCAAGGCGCAGCCGCTCCGACGGCACGTCCGAGAACGGCTCCCCTCGCCACAGGGCGAGCGCCTCCCCCAGCAGGGCCGAGGCCCGCTCCGTCGACCGCGCCGCACCCGCGGTCCGGGCCCGGGCGACCAGGGCGTCGAACCGGTGCAGGTCCAGGGCGTCTTCGGGCACGGCGATGAGATAGCCGTCCGGGCAGGTGCGGATCGGTCCGCCGGACGGGCCGCTCAGGGTGCGGCGTAGGCGCAGGACGTAGTTCTGGAGGGCGTTGCGGGCGCCGTCCGGGGGTTCGTCCCACAGTCTGTCGATCAGCGTGTCGGTGGGGACGACCTTGTTCGCGTCCACCAGGAGCGATGCCAGAAGGGCTCGCTGTTTGGCTGCCCGCATCGCCACGGGCCTGCCGTCGAACAGCACTTCAAGCGGCCCCAGAAGCCTGTACTCGAACTCCGTGATCCTCACCCCCGTTACCTAGCGTCATCTTTCCAGCACGCGGGGTGAGTGTCGAGTGACTATCGAGTGACCGGCGTGAGAGGGCCGCTCGGAAACATCAGAGCAGTGGGACGGCGGTGCACATCCGGTGCACCGCGACAGAGATCCACCAGAGATCCAAAGGAGACCGACGCATGAACAAACCTCGCGGTTTTTCCGGCCTCACCCTCAAGCTCGCGGGACTGGCGGTCGCCACCCTGCCGGTGCTCGCCGTCACGACGGGCGCGACGGCGGCGGAACAGGCACCGGCCGGCGCCGCCGTCGTACTCAACTGCACGACGGACACGGACGGTTACTGGGGTCACGCGCACTGCACCAACAACACCGGGGTCGTGACGGCCTTCCGTGTCACGGTGGTCTGCGGGGAGTGGCCGGACACCACCGGAGAGTGGAAGACCCTGAAGCCGGGCGCCTCCGACGTGTCGAGCGCCCGCTGCTTCGGCGGCACGGGTGTCGGCAGTGTGGGCTGGGAAGAAGGGTAAGGGCGGTAATGGCTCGACAGCGTGATGTCGCCGTGCCTAAGATCCACGGCGACATCGCGTGCCGGTCACCGGCTGGGTGAGGCATGGAGGTGTCGGGAGATGCCTTCTGGAGGCATTCCTTGTCAGTCGAGCTGAACCACACGATCATCCACGCCCGGGACAACCGGGAGTCCGCTGAATTCTTCACGGACCTGCTGGGCCTCGAAATCACCTCGGAATGGGGCCCGTTCATCGCGGTGCAACTGAGCAACTCCATCACCCTGGACTTCGCCACCATCCCCGCGGACAAGATCACCCCGCAGCACTACGCCTTCCTCGTCTCCGAGGAGGAGTTCGAGGCGGCGTACGAGAAGATCAAGGCACGGGGCATCGAGCACTGGGCCGATCCGCAGCAGAAGCTGCCGGGCGAGTTCAACACGAACGACGGCGGCCGGGGCGTCTACTTCCTGGATCCGTCGGGCCACGCGATGGAGATCATCACCGTGCCGTACGGCGGCTAGACGCACCGAGGGCCGCACCCCCCGCAAGACGGGGAGTGCGGCCCTCAACTGCTGGCTGCTGAGGCCTACTTCCGGATCAGCGAGCGCAGCACGTACTGAGGCATGCTTCGATTGCCGTTCTTAACCCTATTCACCGCCGCCGTTCGGCCTAACTCTCGACCAACCGCACAAAACGCCTGGTCAGAGGCGTGCCGAGGGATACAAATAGGCACTAACTCGCAGTTGGTGAAGCACCTCAGTTCACATGCTTCGGTTGCGGTGCTTGAGATCGCCACCTCCCCTGAAATCCGACGTTGCGATCGACCCGCGATCCGAGCCGAGCTTCCGCGCTTGGCACCGGCTTCGTCGGTCATGGGTGGGCATGGCAGCGCTGCTGCGAGCAGGCGAAGACCAGTCGTCCTGAGCGAAACCGACGCGTTCGGCTGACGAGTCGAGAGCGGCTCGTACGTGAGGAAGGAGGCTGTCGGTGTGAGGTCTCAGGAGATGCTTAACCGTTTTTTGCGCTCTGGACATGGTTGACACGTTCGGCTGAACGTCCGCTATCCCCCAACTGCCGGTGCGGCAGGGGTGCTTCCGTCGGAGTCGTGGATGTACAGCAGTTGGCCGAGTACCGCTACCGGGCTGTCCGCGAAGTGCTTGGCGGGTCTCCGATCGGTGAGGTCGCGGCCCGGTACGGCACCTCGCGCCAGACCCTGCACAGCTGGCGGCGGCGGTTCGAGCAGGAGGGCATGCCCGGTCTGCTGGATCGCTCCCGCCGGCCGCGGAACAGTCCCACGCGCCTGTCCGCCGAGGTTGAGGCCGAGATCTGCGAGCTGCGCCGCCGGCATCCCCGGTGGGGTGCCCGCCGGATCTCCCACAAGCTGTCCGGCCGCGGGCTAGAGTCGGCGCCGTCGCGGGCCACGGTCCACCGGGTGCTGTCCCGCAATGGCCTGGTCCGCGCCCAGGAACAGCAGCATCCGCGCAAGTACCGCCCGTGGCAGCGTGAGGCGCCGATGCACCTGTGGCAGATGGACCTGGCCAAAAGGAGGCAACTGTTGGGTTCATCAGCTGCAGCAGGCGACACAGCCGAGAACAGCAGCGATATACCACGGCCAGTTCGACGCTCGGCACGTACGACCGTGAGCGTAGAGCACGCCGACAATCAGAGCGCCTCGCGAACACGATGGCCGCGCCACCCGGCCTCTCCGGTCGTACTCGAGAACCTCCGGAAGGCGGGAGCCGCCAAGGCCGAGGGTGCGCCTCCTCTGTCACAGGCGCAAGTCGACCGGATCGTCGCCATCCTGCGCCAGGCAGGCTCTCAGGCCAGTGCACGTCGTGGACGCGGAGCGCCCCACCGGACCTGGGGGCCGTGGGAGCGGTACTCGGCGCCGGCGGCACGGGGTGCGGTCACGCTCTTCTCGCGTTCGCGCTCACCCAGTGCCGCAGCGCGAGCCCGCTGGTCTGGTCCTCCCTGATCGCGACCGAGACGGACCACTGGACCGGGATGGCACCGGCGATGCTGGTGATCGCCCTCGGCTTCGGGCAGAGACTTCCCCTCCACAGAGTGATCGGGGAGATCGAGTCGCCCTTTCCCAAGGCCGCGCCGCCCTCGAATGAAGCCAAAGTCCCCGGTCGCGGCAGCCACACAGCGATCATCCCCATCGGATGCGCGCTCACCGACGATGTGCGACGCTGCGAAGCCCGCCTACTTCGTCTCGTTCGGGTGGCTCGTGTGCACCTGCTCCAGGAAGACCGTGCGCTCGTGGACGTAGAACCAGATGCGCGCGGTGCCCTTCGCAGTCGGTTTGTGCTGCCACCGCTCATGGGTCGCACCGCCACGCTCGATGACGCCGAGCTCACCCTTGAGCCGATAGTTCGTCGGCGTCGTGGACAGTGGCGTCCGCGTGAGGAAGTCCCAGGTCTCCGTCATGGGATTGCGGATCGTCGCGACGAGGTCGCGCCATCCCTTCTGCGCGTCGGCTGTGGCGAAACGGATCTCGTACTCGATCTTCTTCGGAGGGCGAGGAACCAGCTCGCCCTTCCTGGTGGCCGCCACGGCTACGGACGCTCCACGGTCTCATCGTCGTCGAACCACTCCAGACCGGCGCTGCCGAGCCCGGCCGCGACGGCGGTGGCCGTCTCCTTCCAGGAGGTCAGCTCTGCGATCGCAAGGTGCGGCTGGTCGGTGGAGAACGACGCGCGCGCCGCATCGACGAGGTCCTGCGCGCAGGACTCCCGGTCGGCCGGCGACAGCGCGAGCATCCAAGGGAAGGCCTTGGACATCCGCTCGGCGAGCGAGCCGCGGTCGTCGAGGGTGACGGTGATGAGCTGCGCGGCAAATTTCAGCAAGCGCGCACGACCCTCGGCCTCGCGCTGCGACATCAGGACCAGAGCCTCGCCGTCGCGCCGGGTCACCGTCACGGGGTGGTCCTCGGCCTCGGCGAAGACCTCGGCGGAGTGCTTGCTCAGGTCCGAGGAGCGCCGAGTCGCCACGGGGAGGTCTGCTGCGATGGTCATGGATCCATAGTATTCGGAACGTATTCGGAAGTCCAGTGGAGGCTGCGGAGCGCATGCGCCGGACTCGACCTCCGGATGCGGTCCGATGTCAGATCTCAGCCTTCCTTGATGCTTGAGTCAGACCCGAACTCACAGCCGGTCGATCGTCGAGATGGGGCGCGCACTTACAGAGCTGCTTACCTTGCGCCTGCCGAAAAACTCACCCGTCCTGGTGGGGGCTGGTGTACGGGTGGTGTCGAGCGCGGGCGCTTGGGCGGGTGCTCTGGGCACCTGGTGAGTGCCCCGGCAGGATGATCTGTCGTGCTGCTTCGACTTGCCTATCTGGGTGTGGCGAACGTGTTCGCCCTGCTGCGGCTGCTGCCGGTGAGCAACCAGGACAAGGACACGGAGATCCTCGCGCTGCGTCATCAGATCACCGTGCTGGAACGCCAGCTCGGCCGGGATCGGGTGCGGTTCGCCCCGAGTGACCGGGTGTTCCTGGCCGCGCTACTGCACCGACTCCCGCGCGGTGTGCTGCGCCGGGCATGGCTGCTGGTGCGCCCGGACACAGTGCTGCACTGGCACGCCGGCCGGCGCATCCGCATCCTGGGCGCGACGGCGCACCCGACCGCCTCCTGGGTGGCACAGGCGGCCAGGAACCTCGTCATGGATCTCGAGGATGCCGACTGCTGCCGGGCCCGGTTCATGATCCGCGACCGCGACGGGAAGTACCCCGCCTTGTGCGACACCGTCCTTGAGGATGCGGGGATCGAGGTCGTACTCAGCGGGATCCGGATGCCGCGGATGAACGCGCTCATGGAACGCTGGGTGCAAACCTGCCGACGCGAACTGCTGGACCGCACCCTGGTCTGGAACCAGCGCCATCTGCTCCACACCCTGCGCGGGTTCGAACAGCACTCCAACTCCCACCGGCCCCACCAAGGCGTCGCAGACGCCCGCCCGCTGCACCCCCTGCCACCGCCGATCGCCGACCCGACGCCATCACCCACCTCGACATACGACGACGCGACCGCCTCGGCGGCACCCTCCACGAGTACCAGCATGCGGGCCGACCTGCACGGACGAGATTCTCGACAGGGACATGATCGGCCAGACAGGCGCGGATCTTGCGGGAGCGATGCGTGGAGTGACCGTCCACGACGAGGTGCACCTTGCGTTCGAAGTGGCCGACGAGCCGGTCCAGGATGCGGCGCATGACCTCGGCGTCGCAGGTCTCGGTGAACACCACAAAGTGCATCCGCCCCTTGGTGCTGATCGCGGACATCGCGTTCACCGAGAACCTGTTGCCCGTGCGGCGTATGACAGGGGTGCACCCCAGTACGACCGGTGACCTGGTCGGACCGGATGCTGACCTGGTCGGCGAACAGCACCTCGGCGCCCTCAACCTTCGCCCTGGCCCGGATCGCCGGCCAGGTCTCCTCCCGCCAGACGCGCACCAACTCCGCGTCCTGCTCCACGGCCCGCTTGTCCGGCCGCTGGAACGACAGCCCCCACCGGCGCAGATACTTGCCCACCCCCTGCCGCACCTGGTAAAGCTTCGCGATCAGATCGCCCCTCCGACGCGCGTCCATAGCTGTCCGGCCAGCCCCAGATCACAGGGACGGTGATCCAGCACGGCCTGACGGACCGCCTGCTGCTCGACCGCATCGAGAAGCTGATGATCGCCGACTCGGCGCCCGCACGGCCGGGCCACCAGCGCCTCGCGCCCGCCTGCCAGCCACTTCGCCCACCAGTTGTCCACCGCTTTGAGCGAGCCCTGGAACACCGCCGCGACATCCTCGCGGGTCCGGCCCGCCACCAACGCGGCCACCGCCCGCAGCCGAAACCCTCTCTGCCAATGTGATGCAAGCCAGACATACTGGATGATCCAGTGAGTCGAGGGCGGAGAGTCGAGCCCCAAGTGGCCAGCACCAACGACCACGGGACGCCCGATCCGCAGGTAGAACCCCGTTCAACCGGTCAATTCCCGCTCGCAGTTTTTGTTCCGCCACCGTGTTTTGTCACCCGCGGACGGCACCGTACCCGCACCGCCCCGTGGGTGAACGCGGGGTCGGTGGCCTTGCTCGCCCACACGTACGCCTCGCCGGGCTGGAGCTGTGCCAGTTGCTCCGCGCGGAGGCCCGCGAAGGCGGTGTTCGCCTTCTGTAGGTGCTTCAGCCAGGCCGGTGAGGTGAACTTGTGCAGGATGACGTGGTCGGACAGTTCGATCAGGGAGATCGGTACGGAGGGCGGGTCCTGGCTGGCGACCAGGATGCTCATGCCCTTATGTCGCATTTCGCGGACGGATTCGACGAGTCCGGCCACGAGGTCGGGACTGTCGATGTACTTGTGTGCCTCGTCGAACACGACCAGCTTGTTGAAGTGATCACCATCGACACGAGCCTCGGAGAAGAGCTGCATCAGGACGACGAAGAGCCCCAGTGCCTCGTCCTTCTCGATGAACTCGTCCCTGAGGTCGACGATGATCAGACGTCCGGGTCGGATGTGCGCGCTAAGCCGTACGCTGTCATCAATATAGTCGTCGGCTAGGTTCAGCCGTTCGTGGGCCAGCTGCTTCACATGGTCGGGCATCCCGGAGTCGGCGACACCTTGGCGGATCACGTCGATGCTCAGGTCGTTGCGGTGGGTGCGCATGATGCGGGTCAGCTGCCGGATGTAGGTGGACTGGTTGCCGACTGCTCCCATGAGGAAGCGCCAGTGGGCTGCCTGGAGTTCACTGGACGCGAAGGCCAGGGGCTGTACCTCGATGTCGGGGAACTCGCGCCGCCGCTCCACGACCTGGTCGGCGGGTGCCAGAAGCAGGACATCTTCGAGTGCCCGAGGGTCTGCTCCGTAGCGCTCCTTGAGCACGGCGAGCTGTGCCTCGTCGTCGTTGGCCGCTGCCATGGAGGTGAACTCGGGCGCGTAGTCCATGGTCTGGCTGTAGTGGAAGACCACGGTGGCCAGCGGGTGTGGCAGCGCGTTGACCGGCGGTGCGGGCAGTGAGGCGGCTTCGATGACGCTGCCGAGGGTGTAGCTCTTACCGCCGCCCTGGACCCCGAAGAGGCTGATCGTGTGCGTCTCGTGGAGATCTAGGGCGACCTTCCGGCCGACGGCTTCCCCGAGAACCCCGTGCTGAGGCGACGGGCGTATCACTCCAAGGAAGACATCCGGTGCTGTCGTACCGACAGAGGACGGGTGCACCGGAGTCACGGCGGGGTCAGCGGTGTCGACGGTCGGTGCCTCGTGGAAGCTCTGCGGTTCGAGCACTGTGGCCGACCGCTGCGGCGAGCCATCCGCTGGCGCGATCGGGGAGGTGGCAGCACTCGGTGCGCTGGTACGCGGCGCTGTCTGCTCCTTCAGTTCCCCTTCAGGGGGCGACACCCCTGTAGACGGGGCGGGCGGTTCCGACCCCTGATGCTCCTGGGACGGAGACCGCTCGCCATCCGACATCGGAGGCTGGGGAACTCGTGCCTTGGCCTGATCGGATTCTTCTGCGGACGGCTCCTCCTCGATGTCCCTGGTAGCGCCGCTCTCCGGCGTGTCGATCGTCGTGGTCGCCGGTTCCGCGCGGAAGTTCGCGTCGGCGAGGTGAGGCACGGAAAGCTGAAGCAGCGCCAGAGTCGGTGCGGTAGCGGATCCAGCCGCATCGGATACATCGTCCAACGGGAAGACCTCGCTCCCGGCGGCGCTGGCGGCGCCAGGCACTGGAACGGCACCCAGGCCGGGGGGCACGGTGGGAATGGCCTGGATCAGTTCATCGATCAGATCGCTGCCGATCCGGTGGAATTCCACGCCGTCGTCGACCTCCCGGTCCGTACCGGTCCGGGCGAGGTCGAAGATGAGCCCGCTTTGGGTGAAGCGAAGCTGGTAGCCGCCGTCGAGGCTGTCGAGCAGCTGATGTGCGCCAGTGCGGGCGGCCTGATCCATGGTGCCGTGGCGGGTGGCGCGCTCCAAGTAGAAGCGGAGCATGGAACTGAGGGCGAGGTTCTTGACTGGCCGGTCGACGCGGTCGGTCGTGTGCAGGGCCGGGTCGAAGGATTCGGCAAGTACGGTCTGGCTGCGCCCCAGCTGTTGGACAATCTTGCTCTTCAGCCGCCGGTACGCGCTGACGTCGTCGAGCGCGGTGTAGCACTTCACTTCGACGAGACGGCAGGTGACAGTGCGCCGCTGTGCGTCCACATGGAACAGCGCGAGGTCGCTGCGCTGGAAGGAGAGCGCGTCTCCCAGTTCGCGGGCCCGCCAGCGGGCTTCCGCGTACAGCTCGGGGTGAGCATCGAGTGGAACCACGATCTGGTCGCGCAGAACGTCTTGGTAGTCCAGGTACAGGCGGGCCAGGGACAGTCCGAGGACTTCGGTGCGCTGGTTGGGGGCGGTGGAGGCGAGCTTGAAGGCGAGATTGCCGGAGAGCAGCCGGAGCTGGTCGAAGAAGGTGTTGAGATGGCGTTCCGCGACATCGAGACCGTGCTGCCGGGCAGTGGGGCCGAACAGGCCGCGCAGCTCGTCGACGGAGTTCGAGCTCACCATGATCTGGTGTCCGAGCCCGCTTGCCACTGAGGGCGCGTAGTCGATGACGTACTCCGGCCTGCCGTGTTCGCCTGCGTGGTCGAAGTACTCCAGGCCGAGAGTGCGGTCGATGGTGACGACCCAGTCCCCGGTCTGGTGTGCCTGGTAGAGCAGTGCGCGATCCGCGGTGTCCAGGGAGAGGACAGTGCAGGGGACGTTCCGGGGCGCCTGCCCGGACGTGGCCACGCTGGCGGACGCGGTGGCGAGGAGTCCGGGAAGGCGGCTCATCAGTGTCGCCAGGTCTTCGGAGTCCTCTATGGTCCGCGTGACCCCGTGCCGTGGTGCGGTGCGCCAGACGATCTGCTGCTCGTCGTCCCGGTAGGTGGCAGCGGTCGCCTGCACCAGACCGTGGACGGGGGCATGGGCAATGCCCTGGCGTGCGGTGGAGGCGTGCTGTTCGCCGCCGAAGGCGTCGATGAGGACGGTGAGGTGGGCGTCGAACTCTGCGGGCCGGCGGGTGAACTCCTCCACCGAGCGGACGGAGTGGACGAGCTTGGGTGTACGTGCTGGGCCTGCCGTGTGAAGGAACGCCTCGGCTTCGGCGGAGGAGATCTCGCTCTGCGCGCTCTGCAGTTCGGCCAGGGCCGCACCGGCCTCCGGGGCCTCAGGGTCGGCCACACACAGGCGGATGTCGTACGTGAGGTCGCGAGTGGGGTCGCGGCGCTGCAGTTCGAGGAGGGCGTCGGCGACGATCTCTCCGCGGCCCGCGTTGACGACGTTGAGGATGAGGGTGCGGACGTACGGGTGCAGCCGGACGTACCGCTCGATGCGGTCGGCCAGGGCGGTCCCGGACAGTGCACCGGTGCCGTTGCCGGAGCGAGCGGCAGCGGTGGGCAGGCGCAGTGCAGTGGCGAGCCGACCGAGCAGACCGCGGGGGTCGGCGGTCTCGCTGGGCAGGTAGGCGCCCCAGTACGGCGTGAGGTTGTCGGCGGCGGCCATCAGCCGGCCGTCCTGACGGGGAACGGCGAAGGGGAAGCCGAGCGGTGCCAGGGACTCCAGGAGAGAGTCCTTGGCGGTGAGCACGGCCCGCTTGTCCCCGACTGCGAGCCGCCTGGTCCAGTCCAGGCCCAATGCGGACCAGGTGGCCAGCCAGAGTGCGCGCAGCGGGTGGGTGGGAGAGACGAGCAGGACGGTGTCCCTGCGGCCGAGGCCGTCGGTGAGGGTCGCGGCCGCACAGTCGATCTGCTGGAGCCGGGCCAGCGCGGCCAGCGCGCCGCCACGACCGGTATCACCGGCCCGTTCGACATGGAGCGACTGAGCGTCGAGGAGTTCCGCGTACGCCTCCACGTAGCCGACCAGTTCGTTTCGGACGTCCTCGAAGTCGACCGCCTCGCTAGTCAGGAGGTCGGACGGATCGGTCTCCTGATCGCCCGCATCCCGGTGTGCGCCGCGGACGGTGGTGAAGTAGGCGTGCCGGGCACCGAGGAAAGTGTCGTACGCCTCGGCTGCCCGCCCGGCCAGCTGGTGTCGCAGGTCTTCGTCCGCGCCGGGGTGCATCGTGGCGGTCCCGTCGGGACGGAGCAGAAGCCGACGCAGGGTGACGTCCTCGGGGCGTGCGAGAAGGTCCTGCTGAGTCTGTACAAGCAAGGGTGAGAGTCTGACTTCGGCACTTCCTGTGGACCGGACCTTGACATTGAGAATCTTGTACGGGCTTCGCGTGGTGATCGGCCGCCAGCGGATGTCGGTCGCGAGCACCCGGGAGGGATCCTCACCGGCGGCAAGTGCGTCGAACTGCAGGGCCCGTAGCGCCTGGACGACGCCCGCATAGCGTCCGGCGCTGCGTTCCGGGGGCTCCTCACTCTCACCGTCGGGGATCACGTAGAAGCGTTCGCTCTCGCCGCCGGGAAGGTCATGGGCGCCGCGTGCGACGAGGAGCGGCTCACCGGTCTCGTCGAGCGGAACGACCCGGATGTGGTGCCACCCCTCCTCCCAGTCGATCTTGTTGAGGCGTTGTAGCGTGGCCTGGTACTCGGGCGTCCTGCGGGTCCCCTTGCCCTTGTGCAGGGAGCGGCCGATCGGATCACCGTTCTCGGTGACGATCTCCACCCGGAACCGGTCGAGTCCCTCCACTTTGCGGGGGTCGGGCTCCACCGCGAACCGTGCGGTGATCTCGCGCACGCCCTTCTCGCCCGCAAGGAGGTATGCCTGGCCGGAGATGGCCGCGAGCGCGGGATGGTTGTTCACGTCCTCGGCGTTGTCGCCTGCGAGGGGAAGTCCGAGTTCGCGTACGTCGATGGCGACGGTGGCACGCTGTCGCTCGTCGATGCGCCAGTTCCCGAAAGACAGCCCCCAGTTCTCCCGCTCGACCACGATGCGACGGGTCCAGACGGAGGGATCCTCCAGGCCGCACCGGGTGGCGAAGCTAGCGAGGCGCGCGGCGAAGTCTCCGTCGCTCAGGCCGAGGTCAAGGACGCGCTGACGCTCGGAGCGGGGCGAGGTGGTCAGCTTCTCTACCAGCGTGCGGTTCTTCGTGACCCGCTCGTGCACCAGGGTCGGGTCGGAGAACAGGTCGAAGTCGGGGACGAGCCCGAAGAGGTACACCGCGGCTCCGGCGACCTGATCGCGGTGGTCGTTGACCTGGAGGGTGAGGAGGTACTGGGCGACCGCACGGTCACCGACCCGGCCCTCGGGACGCTTCTTCAGCGCGGCGATCAGGGTGTCGACACCGGGGCGCAGGCGCTGTGGTACCTGGTCGAGCAGATGGTCCGCGAGGTGGGTGTAGGCGTCGGAGAGGGACACGTCCTCGAAGGTCGCGGTGCCGAAGGAGTCCTCGGCGCTCACCTTCGTGCCCGGGGGCACGAAGACCAGGAGCGGGCCGGGTAGAACGCCCTCGCCCTCGCTGCGGTTGCGGAGTTCGACCAGTTTGGTGCTGGTGACCCCCACGTCGTGGAACTCCCCGTCCGGGCCGAGTTCGTCGGCGGGCCGGAGTAGACAGACGGTGGCGTCGGGGCCGAGGGGCCCGCGCAGACGGCGCACCAGTGACGCCGCGAGTTCGGTGTCCGCCTCCGTGACCCGCATGCAGTGCCCGGCGCTCCGCTGTCCGACGAGTGCCGTGAGCCGGGGAACGAGGACGCTCTCCAGAGCCTCGCGCAGATCCTTGGGGGTCGTCTCCGACATCCCTGTCGTCCCTGTCGTACTCATCAGGCGAGGGCTCCCGTCCGTGCCGCGGTGCCGATGGCGTACCGGGGGGTAATGGTCTGCGTCAGGTAGGCGTCGGACATGTCCTGGTAGTAGCCGATCTCCCGGAGCCGGTTGAGGAACGCGGCGGAGTTGTCGCGCAGCGCGGCCTGGTCGTCGAGGTCGGCACCGGTGAAGCCGTCGCCTTCGGGAAGCCGGTCTACGTACAACCCGTAGCGGTTCCGAAGGAGGGCGAGGAACTCGTCCACCCGCATCGGGGAAGTCGCGAGATCACCGGATCCGTCCCCCGCCGCACGGAGCAGCGACACCTGGAGGAGAACTTCGAGGAGCCGTGCATCCAGGACGAAGCGGCGCGACGATCCCTCGGAGCCCATGCTGTTGTTCCCACGGGGCTGGGCGATGAGGGCGCCGGGGCGGTGCTTGAGTAGCATCGAGTCGAGGCATTTCACGAACTGGCCGCGGTAGTAGCGCCCTCGGTAGTGCATGAGCATCTCGGTGTACTCCTCGAAGGGGTCGAGCCCGAGCTGGGTGACCTGCTTCAACTCCGCGGGCAGCTCGTCCTCCTCGTCCCGGACCCGGGTGGCCCGCTGGAGGAAGAAGGCGTCGCGTTCCTTGCGGTGGGAGTTGCCGAGCAATCGCAACGCGTCCTCGATGGTGGAGTACTTCGTAGAGCCCGTCCGGCCAGCTGCGGTGGTCTTGGTCGCCCGGTGACCGGCGAATTCGTCGAGCTTTTTGACCTGGTACGTCGCGTGGATGAAGCGGGGAATGCGTCCGTACCAGATTTTCGCGCTCTGTCCGGCCAGGGCGGCGGCCGGGGTCCCCGGGTTTCCTTCCACGTCGAGGAAGAGCCGCACCTGATGGGGGCAGCGGTCAGCGGCTGTCCGTCCGGTGTGTCCCTTGCGGCAGGCGGCCGGGGCGGTGGCGTTCCGGACGGCAGCCGGCAGCAGGTTGACCATGCGCAAGTGGTAGAGCGCCAAGTGGAACGCGAACAGCGTCTTGAGGTGGTCCACGAGGACGGTGCGTGGCATGTGGTTCTGGTGGTAAAGCAGCAGCATGACGTCCTGGCAGAGCAACTGGGCGGGTTCGGCGCACAGCGGCGGCTGCGGGGTGCGGGGGTTTCCGGTGTCCGCGCGGTCCTGCATCTGGCTCCCGGCCAGTTCCACGAGGTGGAGCAGCGCCTGGGTCTCCACGTCCGTGTCCCGGCCGGGGGTGATCGTGCCGGTGGCACGGTCCACGTCGGAGAAGAAGAACTCCCGCAGGCCCTTCAGGGCGCCCTCGTCGGTGGCGAGCATCTCGTAAAGCTGCTCGTCGGCCCCGTAGGGGCGGGACTTGCGGCTGTTGCGGAACCGGTAGGTGAAGCCGTGCAGGGGCCGTGGTCCCGCCACGGCTTCGTCGGCCCGTCCCCGGTTGACCAGGTCCAGGAGATGGGTGGAGATCCAGCGCGAGGTGGTCTCCCTCTCGAAGCCGTCGAACACCTCGGGATGGTCCTGGAACAGTTTGACGAACGCCTCGACTTCGAGCGTCTTGTCCCGTTTGATCTTGCTGGGCATGCCGTGGTGCCACAGCCGCGCGAGCAATGCGGTGAGGACCCGGTCCATGTCGAGGGGCTTGTAGTCGACCCTGCTGACGCCGGGGTGGTGGAAGGTACCGAGCGATCCAGTCAGCGCCATGTCGTCTCCTCCTCGCCGGTGGCGTCCTGGTCGGACAGTTCGCCTGTGGCCACGCCTGTGACCTCTTCCATGTGCAGGACACGGTCATCGGTCCGGTGGATTCGCCGCAGATCGTGTCCGTGGGCGGTCAGCAGGATCTCTTGGTACGGGACGGCGGACAGCCGGTTCTTGAAGACCGCGAGGGCCAATTGCTGTCCCTGGAGGTCGGCGACCGACGGCCGGTAGCCCTGCTCGAATCGCTGGAGCAGCTCGTAGAGGTCGAGCCGGATGTCGAGTTCGGCCGTTCCGCCCTGGTGGCCGGCGGGGTCCGTGTAGCTGAGGCGCAACGAGGTGCGGGCGGACTCGACGTAGGGGGAAGCGGGGACGGTTCCGGGTTCGAGGCGGAAGCCTTCGGCGGGGAAGCGGCGGAAGCTGCGGATGGTGCCTCCTGGCACGTCGCGCACCTTCAGCGCGAGTGCGCTGCCCACGCGTTCGGGGGCCGTCATGCCCTCGCCCCGGTTGAGCGCGCGCAGCACGGAGTCGCGTTCCCGGGCAACGCCGGCGGGTTCGGTGGCGAGCAGCTCCATGAAGCGAAGCACGGAGGGGAAGGGCAGCATCAGCTGCGCGCGGTCCTCGTCGTGGAGTTCGAAGTAGAGAAGACGGCGAGCGGCGTCCAGATAGCGGCGGTGTAGGGTGACCCGTCCGCCGTCCGTGGTGCCCATCTGCCCGAGTTCCTCGAACTGCCGGCCCAGCAGGACACGGTCGCGGTCGCCGCGCCCGTCCACGGTGACCAGTGCCCGGTCCTCCAGGAGACCGGTGTGGTCCAGGCGCCGGTCGAGCCGGGGCCGGGGCGCGGTGGCGACATCGGCCTCGCGGAGCAGCGAGAGCAGCCGGTCGCGCTCCCGCACCGTCCCGTCCTCGGCGGGCGGGGTGCCCAGGTGGGCGGAGAAGTAGAAGCTGTCGAGGATCTGCTGGGCGTCGCCGTCCGCGTACAGCTGGTGGATCTCGGCGCAGTCGCGGCCGGAGGTGAGGGTGAAGGCGAGCGCCGAGCGCAGGTCGCGCAGGGTGATGTGGAGCTTGCCGCGCAGCTGGGTGAGCTCGTAGACCTGGCGCAGTCGACGTGCCACCTGCGGTCCTGCCGCCGGGTGCTGGAAGGTCTGGGCGTTGTGCCGGGCGTAGCAGGTGGAAACCAGGTCGCAGTCAGCGCAGTCCTCCCAGAACCGTTCGTGCGTCATCCGGGCGAGCATCCGTTCCAGGAGCGATTCGCCCTCCTGCGGGATGTTGTCGGTGCCGACCGGCCGGGCGGACACATCGCGCGCGTTGAGGTTGACGACGGCGACGGTCTGGCCGGTGTCCTGGCCGCACAGCCCCAGATTGACGATCTTGGCGAGGTGGCGGTAGCGGTCATGGCGGTGGCTGAGGAAGTCGATCAACCGTCCCTCGTTGATCGCGATCAGACGGGTCTCACCGCCGATGCCGCTCCAGTCGTCCTCGGACGTCCCCGCGAACGGGGCGAAGAACTCCTCAAGGACCTCGTCGCCGCCGGTGTCACCCTCGTCCTGACTGCCGTCGTGGTTGGTGCGGAAACGGTGACCGGCCAGGATGAAGTCACTGCCGTTGGGACGGTACGGGCCGAAGTCCGCGCCTACCTCGCGGGCCTCGCGCTCGAAGCTCTCCAGGAAGGCCGTCTTGCCATCGCCCGCGTTGCCGGTGACCACCACGAGCGCGTGCCTGCCCTGCCGGAGCGCGGGGGCGAGCTCCCGGTCCAGAGCGGTCTCGATGTAGACCGACACGGCGTGCGGGTCCAGGCCCCGGGTGCCGCGGTTGCTGCGGCGGCTCTGGCTGTACAACGTCTGGAGGTGGGCGACGAACGGGTTCTGGTTCGGGTCCGGAGAGGTCTCTGCCCCGCCGTCTTCGCCGACTGGTGGGACCGGCGGCAGCTCGGTGCGCCCCGCCCGCGGCGAAGTACCGGTGCCGGGCGCTTGGCGGGCCGAGCCCAGGTCCTCCAGCGCCCGCAGCAGTTCCTCGGCCGTACCGAACCGCTCGCCCCGGTGCGGCGAGATCGCCCGCAGAATGGTCTCGGCGAAGCCCGGCGTCAGGTCCCCGAAGCCGCTGTAGGCGACCCGCGGGTCAGTGGGCCGCTCTCCAGGCAATGGCCAGTTGGCGTCCCACGGGTACTGCCCGTCGGTGAGCGCCTCGTACAAGGTGACGCCGAGCCCGAACAGGTCACGGTCGGTGTAGCCGGTGGCATCGGCCGGCACCTCGTCGAGGTCGGGCGGGGAGTAGCGCGGGCTGGTGTAGGTGTGCCCCTCGGAGGAGTCGGCGGTCTTCGCGATCCCGAAGTCGATCAGCTTGACGCCGTCGTCGGTCCACAGAAGATTACTCGGCTTGATGTCGCAGTGCCACACACCGAGTTCATGGATGTGCCGCAGGCCGCGTGCGGTGTCGACGGCGAGCCGCAGAACGTCCGCCGCGCCCATCCGCCCGCCCCGGATCACCTCGGCGACGTCCTTGCCGTCGACGAACTCGAAGACCAGATACGGGTACTCGTCCGGGGACGGCAGCCGGTCCGCGTCCACCATCGACACCACGTTGGGGTGCGGGGCGCTCTCCATCCGGGCCAGTACGTCGTACTCCCGGCGCAGCCGCTCCAGGGTGGAGTCCCGGTCTCGCAGGACCAGCTTCACCGCCCGGTCGCGGCTCCTTATCGTGTCGTACACCCGGTAGGCCACCCCGAACGATCCGGGTCGCCCCAGCCGGTGCCGCACCAGATATTTCGTACCGAGCTGGAAGTCGGCTGGCAAGTTCCGGTAGAAGTCTGGCCCGCGCGGGGTGTCCGCGATGGCCGGGTCCGCGGCGGGCTGTTCGACTCGTCGCACAGAGGAGGAGCCAATACGCCGGGACGGGGCCCGGCCCGCGCCCACGGCGAGGTCGAGGCGGCGCAGCGCCTCCACGGCGGTGGGACGTGCGGCCGGATCAGTCGCGCACAGCATCTGGAGCCAGTGCGCCAACTCCACCCGTACGCCAGCGTTCTCCAGACCCGAGGCAGGCAACTGCCCGGCTGCACCAGCCTGTTCGGTGGCGTTGGCGAAGGGAAGTTCCCCGGTGAGCAGCTGATAGCCGATGACACCGACCGCGTAGATGTCCGAGGCCGCTCCCATGGCGGAGGGGGCGGCGTGGCATTCGGGCGCCAGGTACGCCGGATCGGCGGCCAGACGCGCCTCGTCGCCCAGGGTGTGCGCGCGGCGCTGTGCGGTCCTGGCGTACTCGAAGCCCGTCAGCAGGGCCCGCCCGTCCTGTGCGATCAGGATCGTCGACGGGTTCAGCTCCCGGTGTGCGATCCGGCGGCTCTGGGCGTGCACGAGGCCCTGCAGGACGTCACGGATCGTGCGCAGTTTGGCGTCGGCGGTCAGCGGGTCCGCCGCCCCGGTCAGGTGCAGCCGCAGGGCGTGCCCGGGGACGTCGTCGAAGACGGTGACGTAGACGTCCTCGTCATCACCGGCAAAGAAGTCCCGCACGCCGACGACGTTCGGATGCGCGGGCAGCTTCCCGAGCGCCTCATAGGCAATGCCGATCCGTTTGCGCTCCATCAACCGGTCGACCTCCGGCGCGTACGGGTCGGCCTTGCGGACCTGGAGGCGGACGGTGCCGGAACCCTGCACCGCCATGGAGTTCTTCGCCCGGTACTCGGCAAGGACCTCGATGCCCGTCGCGTGTTGGTACTCGCTGAGTCGCTCGATCACCTCCCAATTACCGAACCGGAGCGGACCGGAAGGCGGGCGGGATGATCCCTGAACCGTCCGCACGATCAGCTCGTGGTGCCCGGAGATGTCGGTGTCGAACCATCCGTTGGACACCGGTACCCGCCCGGCATCGGCCAGTCGGCCGATCAGGTCGGGCAGTGAGACGGTCGCCTTCGCGTCACGCTGTTGGGCGGTGGAGTCCGTTAGTAAGGCGTCCGGTGCCGGGAGGACGAGCAAGGCGTCGGTCCAGAGGCGCGACAGCGGCGGGTGGGCCGTTTCCAGGATCGTCTTGAGCTGCTTGGCATGACTCTGGAGCTTGGGCACCGGACTGCGGAACGGAGCCCGGTTCGCCGGATACCACTTCCGCCCGTCGGCCTCGATCCGGCCCCGGGTGCCCTTCACATCGATGACGTACACCGCGTGACCGGTGACCACTACGAGATCCACCTCAAACAGGCGGTCCTGTTGCGGGATTTCAATGGTGTGCAGGACCGTCCAGTCGTCGGGAGCGTGATCACGCAGGTGCGCGATCACCCTCCGCTCGGCATCGTTGACGGCCTCCCCAACAGCAACGATCCTGGCACCCATCAGCCAGCGGCCTCCTCGATGGCGGTGGTCAGCAGCGCGAGGGCCTTGTCCTCGAGGATGTCGGCTCGGTCGCGGCACTTGTAGGCGTAACGAACGGTGTCGGCGATCCGGGTGCGGTCGGCGGGGGGTGCGAGGGGGATCGGGACTTCCCTGAGCAGGCGAGGATGGTATTCCTGCTGCTTCCCACCGACGCTGAGCGAACGCAGAATCCGGAAGGCCACATCCGACCGGAAGAAGGCAAACAGGTACGCGCCGGAGACCTCTTCGTCGCCGCTCACAAGTCGCAC
The DNA here is from genome assembly GCF_053610745.1 of Streptomyces sp. NPDC054866. Classification (NCBI taxonomy): domain Bacteria; kingdom Bacillati; phylum Actinomycetota; class Actinomycetes; order Kitasatosporales; family Streptomycetaceae; genus Streptomyces; species Streptomyces sp. NPDC054866. Next base: position 225,457 of record NZ_JBSGZA010000001.1, on the reverse strand, counting down.
GAAGTCCTGGCTGTACGCGTGTTCAAGCCACGTTCCGGTGATGAAGACCGAGCGGCTGTATACCTCGTTCTCGCCGAAGGTTCCACGCGCAGCCACGAGGATCGTCTCGTCCTGCAAACGAATATCCTCCGGGGCCTGATCTGCGCTGATCCATCGCCCTTCGGGACGGATCCAGAACGACTGCCGCTGGCCAATAAGACGCACTCCATGCGAAGGATCGGCGTCAATTCGCTTGAAACGCGAACCGGTCCGCAGTGATCCCCCAGCACAGATTTCACCGAGCGTAGCCCCCGGAACCAACGAAAGCTCTTCGATGAGCCGCCGCGCCCGCGGCGTGAAATTCAACGCCCGCAGCGACACCGGCCCCACGCTCTCGACCTCGAACCCGAGATCCCGCTCCTGCTGATGCCACCCGACCTTGTTCAGCTCGGACAGCCCATTGCTGTCGAAGAAGTCCGTCGTGGCCGCCACCAGCGCCGACTGATGACAGGCTCTCAGCCGCGCGCTCTGCTGGATCAGCAGATGAATCCGCCCCTCCAGCTCCGCATCGAACCGCGGCACGGGCAGCCCGGCGATGTGATGCGGCTCAATGTGCTTAACAGCCGACCCGTAGACCGACCCCCGCACCAGCGACTCACCGAACCGGCTGAGCAGGAAGGCGTACAGATAGCCGGACTTGATCTGCTTGGGGTCGGGCTCAACCTTGAGCGTGTCCTGCGAAGACCAGCACTCGCCCATGTCGGGACGGACATACGCTCTCCGTCCAGCGTTGAAGCCCGAGCAAGAGATCAGCGTCATCCCCGGCTTGAGCCGCAGGTAGGACAGCGTCGCCGACTCCGCGTCGGACTTCCGCAGCCGCGGCAGCCCTGTGAGGTCTGCTGCCATCATGTCCTTCGTCCCGAGGAACGGCACGCTGTGATCAGGATCGGTGAGGTAGACCCGCCGGAACATGGGACCGTTGAAGATCCCTCCGTTGTGGCCGACGGTCAGACTCGCCAGCGGCACCGTGTCCTTCAGTCGCTCAAGCGCCTTCTTGTCCTCCAGCGCGCCCGAGACGTACGGCGACGCGTCGAGCCTCAGCCCCTGACCGTCGAACCAGTCGGACATCACCGGATGGGTGCGGCTGGTGACCTTCACGCGCCGGCCTCCGCATCCTTGCGCGGGTCCGCGCCGGGCACCGGGTGCTTGGCCCGAAACTCCCGGTACTTCTTCGCAATCACCGGCAGGTCGTTGTCGACGACCTTCTTGCTCCGGGTCAGGGTCCGCTCGATTTCCTTGCCGCGGATACGGATCCGCTCGATCACAGTCTCCGGCTCCACCACGATCTCCCCATTGGGTTCCCGCTTGTAGAGCTCGTTGCCTCGACGGTCGAAGCCGACCTTCTCGGCGACGGCCATGAAGACGGGGTACGGCTCCTCCGTACCCAGCCGCTGGTTGCGTACCTCTTGGTCGGTCTTCCGCTTCAGGAAGAGCAGCGTGGTGAGGATGTTGACGTTGGCATCGACGATGAAGGTCTCCACCGGCAGCTCGACGCTCGCCAGCACCCAGCAGTGCTCCAGGATGTAGCGGCGGATCGCCTCGTCGGTCGGCCCCGGGTTAGACAGGATGCCGTTGGGCAGGACGATGCCGATCCGACCGCCGGGCTTGACCCACTCGATGGCACGCTGGATGAACAGCTGCTCGGGCGCCATGCTCTTCGGCGTGCTGATGGTGCTCGCCACGACCTTGCCAGTCACCTTGTCCCGAGCCCAGGACTGTGCGATGCCGTCGCGGTACAGGTCGAGGACCGACTCGTCGCTGACCGGGATGTCGACTCCGAACGGCGGGTTCGTCAGCAGTACATCGACGCTCCCGAGCGGGATCTTCTCTTTCGCTTTCTCGACGCCGGGCAGATGCCCGAGCGGGAAACCGAGCGAGTCCATGTAGAAGATGTTCCCGGTCGTCTGGGCGAGCGTCATGATCGCCATGCTCGTCGTGCGGACCAGGGACTTGTCGAAGTCCGCGCCCATGAGGCGAGTCTCCGCGTACTTCTTGAGCTTCTCGCCGTACCGCTCCCGCTCCTCGGCGGTGTCGGGATGACCGAGGGTCTTCGCTTCCTTCTTCCAGCTCTGATGGAGGTGCTTGAGGGTGGCCTGCAGGAAGCCGCCAGTGCCGCAGGTCGGGTCGAGGACGGTTTCGTCCACCTGGGGGTCGAGGATCTCTACCATCAGGTTGACCGCGCCGCGCGGGGTGAAGTACTGCCCGCGGTCGCCCCGCAGATTGGTGCCGACGAGCTCCTGGTAGGCGAGGCCCTTGGCGTCGACATCGGTGCCGCTCAGGTCGTAGGGCGCGAGCTCGCTGACGATGAAGGCGAGCGCCCGGTCGGAGAGGGTGATCTCGTCCGTGTCCTTGAAGACATCCGCGTACTCGCGCTTGACCTCCTCGAAGAGAGACCGGACCCGGGCGCTGATCTCGGCCCGGCCCTCGGCCTTGAACTTCTCCTTCAGACCGACGCGGAACCGGCCGCGCCCGGTGCCCCGGCTGACCCGCTCGTCGTACATCTTCGTGAAGAGCAGATAGAGGAACTGCCAGAAGGCGGCGTCCTTCGGCATGCCCTCGTTGCCGTGGATGTAGTTATGACACCGCTGGAAGGCGACCTTCAGCCGCTCGGGATCAGCCGTGCGCAGGCGCTGGTGCGAGGCAACGGTCCGGCTGCCGACCGTCCCGTCCTCGACCTCCCAGTCGCTGCGGTCCTCACAGTGCACGCCGAAGTCACCGACGATCTTCTTCAGGAAGAAGAAGTCGACACCGTCCGTCCACATGCCGTCCGTACACAGCGGGCGGTTCTCGTTGCCGAGGAGGTCCTCGAGCTCCTCCAGGTCCTTCCGGACCTGGTCCGGCTCGCGGAGCTTGACCACGTGCTTTCCGCGCTTGGGCTCCGGCTTGCAGACCACTACACGCCGCAGATTGGCCGTGATCTGCTTGCTGCCCGGCTCGAAGATCGCGATATCGGCCTTCCTGCTCCGCTTCCGCGGTGCCCCCTCCTCGCTGACCGTGACCGAAAAGTCACGCTTCATGTCGGCAGGGTCGATCCCGTGCTCGTGGACAAGCGCGCGCACGATGCGCTGCCGGACCTTCTCCTTCGGGGTCTCCTTGATCGCCTCACCGGTGATGTAGTCGACGGTGTACCCGTCTTCCAGCGCGGTGACCTGTGGCGTGGCCTCCTCCGCCTCCGGGCCGGCACCGTCCCCGGGCTGCTGCGGAAAATCCATGTCCAAGGTCTGTTCTTCCATCGGTGTGCTGCTTCTTCCTTGCACTCGGTCGTGGTGTGTGACACACGTTCCACCGGTACGGATCGATCAGCTCGTACCGCCCAGTCGGCCTTGTGATCCTACGGCCGCGGGAACGGCCTGATCTCACGGCGGGCAGCCTACTGCCGGCCGCTGACAGCGCCCACCCGTCATAATCCAAGAAGGAATTCCACACTGAGAAGGTGCCGTATACCGCCGGTGCGCAGGCATCGTGCACCGGGGAAGGCGACTACTCATCGATCTTCTCGTCGCCCATCACAAGCCCCTGCTCGACCCGTACCGCTTCGGCGAGGACGCTCAGAGAGCCCTGGTCGGGGATGTACCAGTGCTCCGGTCCCTGAGCGGCCTGGTCCTTGCCCGAGGCCAGGAAGCGCATGTGCCGGACCAGGCCGCTCGGTGAGTACCACTCCTTGTCCGCCTGCCACTGCAATTGCTTTGCAGCGGAATTCCGCCAGACGGCCAGTCCCCGGGTCGGCTCGGCCGCGAGCCATTCCGTCATCTCGCGCCGCTGCGGCCTGCTGCTCGGGCGAAACTCGAGAATGGTCCCATCCGAAATACGCTTGGCGCTCAGCAGTGTCTTGACCGCGTCGACCTGGCGTCCTCGTGGTTCCTCGCTGTCCGGCACCTGGTACTCCGCGTCCAGACCCGGTGCGGGGGTGCCGGCGGTCATACCCCGCAGGACGGTGCGGACCACTCGCTGGATGCGCTCGGTGTTCCGTACGGCGGCGATGAGGTGGCTGGTGGGGCCGTACTCCTTGTCCGTCGCCTGCAACGACCAGCCGAGAGCGTCATCGACGAGTGCGGGTACCCGGGCGAGTTGCGCGTCCCAGTCGGTCTCGGGCTCCTGGATGGCGCTGGTGCCCAGCTGGCGGTACACGACATGAGTGATCAGCAAGTCGCCGTAGCTCGCCGCGGCCTCGGCGCGCGAACGGAGTCCGTCACGGAGTACGGCCAGACGGTCACGGACCGCGCGGAGCAGCAGGACAGACCGCCAGACCCGGTACGCCTCGGGCGCCAGGCCGAAGATCTCCTCGTAGACGTCCTCGGTCCAGAGGGCGTCGAGGTCACGTTTGGCGAGAGCGGCGTACTCGGCGTTCGGATGCGCCGCTGCGAGCGCCTCAGCGGCCTCGATGATCGAGCATCCGTGCTCGTGGTCGGGTGTGGGCTCGCCGCGTTTGATGACGTAGCTGAGGCGGAGGGAAAGCGCGAACTCGTCGCGGAGGTCGGACTGGCGCTTGTCGAGCGACTTGAAGTCGCGGTCCTCGATGGGGTTCTGCGTGTTGGTGCTTGTGGTGACCTGATCGCCGAAGCCGGGCGGGCAGTTCTCCAGCGAGATCAACCGCACGAGGACTCGTCCCCGGGAAGCCTTTGAGGCGTCGGTCGTGTGTGCCTTGTGGATGGCGCTCACGGTCTGTGCGCCGTTGACCACACTCGCGCCGGTGAGGTGGAACTCTCCCACTCCGCCGGGTACCACCGAGGTGCCGACGGGCTTGACGCTCTCGCACAGCATGGTGATGCCGTTGCTGAAATACCAGAAGTTCTCCGGGTGCTCGAGCAGGGTGTTCCGGATCTTGACGTTCACGTCGGTCAAGTCGAGTGCGTCGCGGATGTTCCGGGCGAACAGTCCGCGGCGGTGCTCGGAGTACAAGGCTGCGATGTCGGCGACGGCCATGGTCCCGTACATGGCCTGGTACGGCATCGCCTCGTGGCCGAACCCTTCGAGCCGTACACGGGTGTCGATCCTGGGGAACGCCGCACTACCGAGGATCTCGCGATGGGCGTCGCGCAGGTCGAGGACCTTGTAGTCGACCATGTCCACGACCTGGTTGTACCTCTTGTCGATGCTGCTCTCCAGCAGATCGCGTACCTCTGTGCTGAGCGGCTCCGTCCGTAGGAGGGCGAGCACCAAGGTGATTTTCGGAGTGCCGGTCGGGGTTTCGAAGGCACGCTCGATCGAGGTGACGTGAGGTTGGAAGCGGCTGTTGAACTTGTGGAAGTCGCGATTCAGGATCCAGTCCAGCCCCTCCAGCATGCCGTGGACGTCGTTCTTGGTGAACTTGGCCCTGCCCTGGTAGTTCCACTTCGCCTGCACCAGCGAGACGCGCGGCTGTGTGCCCCTCAACTCCACAGCGATGGCGTCGAGTCCGCCGTCGTCACGGCCGTCGAACACGGCGCTGGCGGCTACCGAGTCGCTGCTGGGATGCTCGATCAGAGTGGCGAGGGCGGCCAGGCTGCGGCTCAGCCGGGCGTCGGTCCTGTGCTTCTCCGACGGCCAGGACTGATCGTCGAGGGTGATGAGGTCGGTGAAGCGCTCGGTGAGCACCTTCTGGACGTGCCGGACCTGCACCACGCTCATTGCGCCGCTCCTCGTCAAGAGTGTCGATCTCGTCACTCTAACGGGTGGATCCTGCTCTGCTGGATGAGTTACAGATCGTCATGGCGTGGTCGGCAGGACCTGGCGAGCGACACGTCTACACGTCCGCAGAGGGAGGAGGGCAGCAGGGCGGTGACTTCGGGAAGGGATGACCCCTCGCTCGCTGGAGCGATGTCGCCGGGGTTTGTTCTTTCCAGGGCGTGCCCGGGTGTCCGTGTCCCGGACCTGAACGAGATAAGCGAGAGCGTCGCGACGTGCTGGGCGTGGCGGGTCGCCGCGACGACGAGCGGCACACAGCCCAGCAGCACAAGGCCGAGGCGGGCAGTCGCGAGCCAGAGCAACTTGCGTCATTGGACCGTGTACGGACCACTACGCAAGCAGCATGAACAAGCGCCCCGCCAGGCCGAAGCCTGGCGGGGCGCTGGTGCGAGGCTCTGGTGCGACGGCCGTTGGCAGCGGGTCAGCGACCAGATCCTCTGACATCCGAGCCGATCAGCTCATCAACCGACAAGTTGGCGCAGCACGTACTGCATGATGCCGCCGTTGCGGTAGTAGTCAGCCTCACCGGGGGTGTCGATGCGGACGACCGCGTCGAACTCCACGCCCGTGTCGGTCGTGACCTTGACCGTGCTCGGCGTACGGCCCTCGTTCAGCTCGGTCACGCCGGTGAAGGAGAAGGACTCCTCGCCGGTCAGGCCGAGGGACTCGGCGGACAGGCCCTCCGGGAACTGGAGCGGCAGGACGCCCATGCCGATGAGGTTCGAGCGGTGGATGCGCTCGTACGACTCGGCGATGACGGCCTTGACGCCGAGGAGCGCGGTGCCCTTGGCGGCCCAGTCGCGGGACGAGCCCGAGCCGTACTCCTTGCCCGCGAGGATCGCGAGCGGGGTGCCGGCCGCCTGGTAGTTCTGCGAGGCGTCGTAGATGAAGGAGACGGGGCCGTCCTCCTTCGTGAAGTCACGCGTGAAGCCGCCCTCGGTGCCCGGCGCGATCTGGTTGCGCAGGCGGATGTTGGCGAACGTGCCGCGGATCATGACCTCGTGGTTGCCACGGCGCGAGCCGTAGGAGTTGAAGTCGCGGCGCTCGACGCCGTGCTCCGTGAGGTACTTACCGGCCGGGGTGTCGGCCTTGATCGCACCGGCCGGGGAGATGTGGTCGGTGGTGACCGAGTCGCCCAGCTTGGCGAGGACGCGCGCGCCGACGATGTCCTGGACCGGGGTGGTCTCCATCGTCATGCCCTCGAAGTAAGGGGGCTTGCGGACGTAGGTCGACTGCGGGTCCCACTCGAAGGTGTTGCCGGTCGGGATCGACAGGGCCTGCCACTGGGCGTCGCCCGCGAAGACGTCCTGGTAGGACTTGTTGAACATGTCCTCGCCGATGGAGTTGGCGACGACGTCGTTCACCTCGGCCTCGGACGGCCAGATGTCCTTCAGGAAGACGGGGTTGCCGTCCTGGTCCGCGCCGAGCGCGTCCTTGGTGATGTCCACCTTCATCGACCCCGCGATGGCGTACGCGACGACCAGCGGCGGGGAGGCCAGGTAGTTCATCTTGACGTCGGGGTTGATGCGGCCCTCGAAGTTCCGGTTACCGGAGAGGACGGACGTCACGGCCAGGTCGTGCTCGTTGACCGCCTTGGAGACCTCCTCGGGCAGCGGGCCCGAGTTGCCGATGCAGGTGGTGCAGCCGTAGCCGACGAGGTTGAAGCCGACCTTGTCGAGGTAGGGGGTGAGCCCCGCCTTGTCGAAGTAGTCGGTGACGACCTTGGAACCCGGGGCGAGGGTGGTCTTTACCCACGGCTTGCGGGTCAGGCCCTTCTCGACGGCCTTCTTCGCGACGAGCGCGGCGGCGACCATCACGTACGGGTTCGAGGTGTTGGTGCAGGAGGTGATCGCGGCGACGGTGACGGCGCCGTGGTCGATCTCGTACGTCGAGCCGTCGGGGGCGGTGACTGTGGTCGGACGCGTGGGAACGCCGTTCGTGGAGGCCGGGGCGTCGGAGGCCGGGAAGGACTCCTTGCCCGCCTCGTCGTCGTCCTCGACGTAGTTGCGTACGTCGAGCGCGAACTGCTGCGCGGCGTTGGCGAGGACGATGCGGTCCTGCGGGCGCTTGGGACCGGCGATGGAGGGGACGACCGTGGAGAGGTCGAGCTCCAGCTTCTCGGAGAAGTCGGGCTCGGCGGCCGGGTCGAGCCAGAGGCCCTGCTCCTTGGCGTACGCCTCGACGAGCGCGACCTGCTGCTCGTCACGGCCGGTCAGGCGCAGGTACTTCAGCGTCTCGTCGTCGATCGGGAAGATCGCGGCGGTGGAGCCGAACTCCGGCGACATGTTGCCGATGGTGGCGCGGTTGGCGAGGCTCGTGGCCGCCACACCCTCACCGTAGAACTCGACGAACTTGCCGACGACGCCGTGCTTGCGCAGCATCTCGGTGATCGTGAGCACGAGGTCGGTGGCGGTGGTGCCGGCCGGCAGCTCACCGGTCAGCTTGAAGCCGACGACGCGCGGGATGAGCATGGAGACCGGCTGGCCGAGCATCGCGGCCTCGGCCTCGATGCCGCCGACGCCCCAGCCGAGCACACCGAGGCCGTTGACCATGGTGGTGTGCGAGTCGGTGCCGACCAGCGTGTCGGGGTAGGCCTGGCCGTTACGGACCATGACCGTACGGGCCAGCTTCTCGATGTTCACCTGGTGGACGATGCCGGTGCCCGGGGGGACGACCTTGAAGTCGTCGAAGGCGGTCTGGCCCCAGCGCAGGAACTGGTAGCGCTCCTTGTTGCGGCCGTACTCCAGCTCGACGTTCTGGCCGAAGGCGTCCGCCGTGCCGAACTTGTCGGCGATGACGGAGTGGTCGATGACCAGCTCGGCCGGGGAGAGCGGGTTGACCTTGTCCGCGTCGCCGCCGAGCTCCTTGACGGCCTCACGCATCGTGGCGAGGTCCACGACGCAGGGCACGCCGGTGAAGTCCTGCATGATCACGCGAGCCGGCGTGAACTGGATCTCCTGCGAGGGCTGGGCCTGGGAGTCCCAGCCGCCGATCGCGCGGATGTGGTCGGCGGTGATGTTCGCGCCGTCCTCGGTACGGAGCAGGTTCTCAAGGAGGACCTTCAGGCTGTAGGGCAGCCGCGCGGAGCCCTCTACCTTGTCCAGCTTGAAGATCTCGTACGACTCGTCGCCCACGCGCAGCGTGCTGCGGGCGTCGAAGCTGTTCGCCGACACGACAGTCTCCTTCATATATGTGCGCGTTTCCGTCACATCCTGCCGCCACGACTCCTCGTCGATCCGCTAAGGTAAGGCTTAGTTAGGTAACCCTTACCGAGTGGCGGCTTCTGGTGCGCCTCGGCAGATATCTCGATGTCGAGATAACTCTAGTACATGGCCCGGCGTGACGACGAAGTGCGCCCGCTCACAGTCCGGCATGCCCTCCTTCGGGCGTGCCGGCACGTCGTCGGACGAAGGCCACCCGCTCGGCGGGCCTCAGCGTGTCGAGGCACGTACGAGGAGGGCGGCCGGTACGACGACCGGGCCCGGCGTCGGCGCGTCCCCGCCCTCGATCAGGTCGACGAGGAGGCCGACGGCGGCGCGTGCCGTCCGCTCCGGGTCGAGGGTCACCGTGGTCACGGGTGGCTGTGTCACCGCGTACCCGGGGTCCTCGCTCGCACACACCACCCGCAGCTCGTCCGGGACGCGCAGGCCGAGCCGGGCCGCGGCGGCCAGGAGCTGGCGGCCGCCCGGGTCGTACGCCGCGTAGACGGCGTCGGCGCGGTCCGGACCCCGCAACAACGCGTCGAACGCCCGCCCTTGAGCGTCCGCCACGTCGAAGGTCACCACCAGCGGATCGGCGCCGCGCTCCGCGCACCACGCGGCATACGCCTCCGTCACCGCGCGCGCGTAGTGCTCGTCGCCGTCGCCGGACTGGAGGGCGACGCGGCGGGCGCCGGAGGCGGCGAGGTGGTCGAGGACCTCGCGGGTGGTCGCGTCGTGGTCGTTGTCGACCCAGTGGTCGCCGGGGCGGGGGTCGCCCGGTACGCCGTCGAAGACGAGCGGGACGCCACGGGCGCGCAGCGCCTGGACCATCGGGTCACCGCGCGGGCTGTCCATGATCAGCATGCCGTCGACGGCGAGGCTGTGCCACGCGTCGTCCGCAGCGCGGTCGGCGGGCAGCGTGGTGAGGGCGTAGCCGCGCGCGTGGGCCGCGGAGGTCGCCGCGGTGAGGGCGCGGGAGAAGTAGGCGACCTCGGCGTAGTTCCAGGCTCTCGGGTACGTGGTGACGGCTACGCCGAGGGTTCGCGTGCGCGGGGCGGTGCGGGGGGTGGCGTAGCCGAGGGCGGTGGCGGTCTCCCTCACCCTGCGGCGGGTGGCGTCGCCCAGGCGGCCCGTGCCGTTCAGGGCGTGCGAGACCGTCGCGGTCGATACCTCCGCCGCGCGGGCTACGTCGGCGAGGGTTGGCCTTGGCACGCGGCACATCGTACGGATGCGGAATCCGTCGTAGCCAGGGGTTCTGGTTAACGGCTTACTCACGGAGTCTTTGTGCCGCCGCGAGTCGTTGCGCCGCCGCTTCGCGACAGATCTCTCCCACCCTCCCCCTAGCTCTTAAGGAGCAGGGGGGACCCCCATCCCGATTGCCCGGAGTGTCCTATGCCGTCTCCGATACTTCCTCCCCTCTCCCGCCGTGGACTCCTCGCTTCTGCCGGGGCCGCCGGGCTGCTCACCGCCGTAGGGGCGCCCGCTGTTGCCACACCCCGCCGGTCCGCCGCCCTCGTCGTACACAACGCCCGTGTCTTCACCGGCACTCGTAAGCACGACCACGCGCGGGCCGTCGCCGTCGGGCGGGACGGGAAGATTCTTGCCGTCGGGAGCGACTCCTCGCTGAAGCGGTTCATCGGGCGGGACACCGACGTCGTGGACGCGCGGGGCGGCACCCTCATGAGCGGGATTCACGACGGGCACGCCCACCCGATGGGCGCCGCCGACCGTTCACTGAAGCCGTCGCTCGCGCATGCCGAGCAGACCGTCGAGGAGCTGCAAAAGACGCTCACGGGGTTCCTGAAGGACTCCAACGACGAGGAGCCCGGCGGGTGGCTCGTCGTGGAGGACTGGAATCCGGTGGGACTCCTGCCGCACGGGACCGCGCCGCACCACTCGATGCTCGACGCCCTGCCGACCCGGCGGCCCGTCGCCCTGGTCGGCGGCGACGGGCACAACATCTGGGTCAACCAGCGCGCCCTCGACATCGCGGGCATCACCGCGTCCACCCCGGACCCGGCCGGCGGAAAGATCGTCAAGGACGCCGACGGCAAGCCCAGCGGTGTACTCAAGGACGACGCACAGCCCCTGGTGACCCGGCACATCCCCGCGCCGGATCGCGAGCAGCTCGTCGCCGCCGCCGCGAAAACCTTCGCCGAGGCCGCCGCGTCCGGGATCACCACGTTCATGGAAGCGATCGTCGGCAAGAGCGAGCTGAGCGTCTATCAGGCGCTCGCCGAACGCGGCGCTCTGCCACAGCGCATCGTGCCCGCGCTGCGGATCGACTCGGATCTGGCGAAGGACCCGGCGGCGGCCCTCGCATACGCGCGCGGGCTGCGTGCCGACTTCGACGGCGTACGAGGACTCCGCTTCGGCACCGTCAAGGTGTTCCTCGACGGAGTCATCGAGTACCCGGCGCAGACCGCGGCGCTCCTGAAGCCCTATCTCGACAAGGACGGCAGGCCCACCGACCACCGCGGCGACCTGTACGTGTCGGCGGCGGACTACGGCCGGCTGACGGCCGCCTTCAACAAGGCCGGCTGGCAGATGCACGCGCACGCCATCGGCGACCGCGCCGTCCGCACCTCCCTCGACGGGTACGCGTACGCCCTGCGCGCGACGGGAGCGCGTGGCCTGCGCAACACGACCGCCCATCTCCAACTCGTCGACCCCGCCGACCTGCCCCGCTTCGCCCAGCTCGGCGTCATCCCCTGCATGCAGCTCCAGTGGGCCGCCCGCAACACCTGGACGATGGACGCCCTGCTGCCCTACATCGGTGCCGGGCGCCACCGTTGGCAGTACCCGGCGCGCAGCCTGGAGCGGCACGGGGCGCTGCTCTCCGGTGGCTCGGACTGGCCTGTCGATCCGCTCCAGGTGTGGAATCAGGTGCGTACCGCCGTCGACCGGTTCGGGTTCGAGGGCGAGGGCGATCTGTACCGCGACGAGGAAGGTCTCAGCCGCTCGTCCGCCCTGCTCATGCACACCCTCGGGACGGCGCGTCAACTCCGTATGGACCATCTCACCGGGACCGTCGAAACGGGAAAGTCGGCCGATCTGGTGCTGCTCGACCGCGATGTGACGCGGTGTCCGGTGGCTGATATCAGCTCCTCCGAAGTGCGTCTGACGTTGACCGGAGGCACAGTGGTGCATGACGCCGACTCGTCGGCCGGGCGCGCGGCGGCCGCCCGGGTGACGCGCGCGGCGGCCGGGCCGCGGCCCACGGCGCAGGCAGCGGTGCACGGTGGGCGGCACGCCTCGTGCGGATGCGGCTGACCGGGTACGGGCACGTGGCGTACGGACGGCGTACGGGAACTTCCGTACCGAATCGGTCATTTCCCGTATGGCCTACCCCAGCGCATGCGTCATCTCATATCTGAGATAACCTGCGGAACATGGCAGACGATTACCTCGTACGTATCGGCAAGCTCATCCGCGACGCCCGTCAACACAGGGGCTGGACGCAGTCGCAGCTTGCCGAGGCGCTCAGCACAAGTCAGAGCGCCGTGAACCGCATCGAGCGCGGCAACCAGAACATCAGCCTTGAGATGATCGCCCGTATCGGCGAGGCTCTCGACAGTGAAATCGTCTCGCTCGGGTACGCGGGGCCCATGCATCTGCGAGTGGTCGGCAATCGCCGGCTCTCCGGCTCCATCGACGTCAAGACGAGCAAGAACGCCTGCGTGGCGCTGCTCTGTGCCTCCCTGCTCAACAAGGGACGCACGGTGCTGCGCCGCGTGGCGCGCATCGAGGAGGTCTACCGCCTCCTCGAAGTGCTCGGCTCGATCGGCGTCCGCACCCGTTGGATCAACGACGGCGTCGACCTGGAGATCGTGCCGCCGGCCAAGCTCGACATGGAGGCGATCGACTCCGAGGCGGCGATCCGCACCCGCTCGATCATCATGTTCCTGGGTCCGCTGCTGCACCGCATGGACCGCTTCAAGCTGCCGTACGCGGGCGGTTGTGACCTCGGCACCCGCACGATCGAGCCGCACATGATCGCGCTGCGCCGCTTCGGGCTCGACATCGCCGCGACCGAGGGGCTCTACCACGCGGAGGTCGCGCGTGACGTCGTCCCCGACCGCCCGATCGTGCTGACCGAGCGCGGCGACACCGTGACGGAGAACGCCCTGCTCGCCGCGGCGCGCAGCGACTGCACGACCGTCATCCGCAACGCCTCGTCGAACTACATGGTCCAGGACCTGTGCTTCTTCCTGGAGGCGCTCGGTGTCAAGGTCGAGGGCATCGGCACGACGACCCTCACGGTGCACGGCGTCCCGGACATCGACGTCGACGTGGACTACTCGCCCTCCGAGGACCCGGTCGAGGCGATGAGCCTGCTCGCCGCGGCGGTCGTCACGGAGTCCGAACTGACCGTGAACCGCGTCCCGATCGAGTTCCTGGAGATCGAGCTCGCGGTCCTGGAGGAGATGGGTCTCGACCACGACCGCACGGCGGAGTACTTCGCCGACAACGGCCGTACGCGCCTGATCGACCTCACCGTCCGGCCCTCCAAGCTGGAGGCGCCGATCGACAAGATCCACCCGATGCCGTTCCCCGGCCTCAACATCGACAACGTCCCCTTCTTCGCGGCCATCGCGGCGGCGGCGCAGGGCAAGACGCTGATCCACGACTGGGTCTACGACAACCGGGCGATCTATCTGACCGACCTGAACCGCCTCGGCGGACGCCTCCAACTCCTCGACCCGCACCGGGTCCTTGTGGAGGGACCGACCCGCTGGCGCGCCGCCGAGATGATGTGCCCGCCCGCGCTGCGGCCCGCCGTGGTCGTGCTGCTCGCGATGATGGCCGCCGAGGGCACGTCCGTCCTGCGCAACGTGTACGTGATCAACCGTGGCTACGAGGAACTGGCCGAGCGGCTCAACTCCGTGGGCGCGCAGATCGAGACGTTCCGGGACATCTAGAGCGAGCCCGGCTGCCCGGCCGTCCCGCTACGACTGGGCAACGATCACCGGTCGCCCCTGGAGCTGGGCGAGGGCGCGGTGTTGGGGTGGGCGCATGGCAGATCGCACCCCCGTCCCCGGCACGCGCGCCCTCGTCGTGTTCTGTGCCTCGCTGGCCCTGCTCGCGACGGGGTGCGGCGAGCAGGCCGACCACGAGAAGCCGTCGCCGTCGTCCTCGTCCAAGGGCGGCGGCAACCCGGTGTCGACCCCGACCGCTTCGCGTCCCGTGCCCTCGGACGGCAAGGGCTCCAAGGACCCGGACGACATCAACGGCGACGGACACCGCGATCTGCTCGTCCCGCTGCCCTCCCGCAGCCAGACCGAAGACGGTCGTACCGGCGTCGTCTTCGGCTCCGCGAAGGGGCTCGACCCGTCGACGCACGCCGTGTACGACTACGCCGCGGGCACCGTCACCACCGCCGACCTGGACGGCGACGGCTATCCCGACTTCGTCACCATGATCACCGAGAAGGTGCCGGAGGAGGAGTCCAAGAACGGCTGGTACACGGATCGGCAGCGGCCGGTCGTGAACTGGGGTGGTCCGGGCGGGCCGGGGACGGGTGCTGAGGCGACCCGGATCCAGATACCGGCAGGCGGCCCCGGCGTGGATCTGACCGCCCCCGAGCGGGGCGACTTCGACGGGGACGGGCACCACGACATCGCGGCGCTCCGGCAGGACGGTTCCGTGGTCCTGCTGTACGGCCCGTTCACCCGCTCCGGTGCCGCGGCCCGCACCGACACCCGTCCCGGCAGGGGCAGCTGGCTCGCCGCGGACGACATCGATCCGTCGGGCGAGCCGCACGCGACCGGTCTCCTCGTCCACGAGGGCGACGACGGCGAGCAGACGGGCGCGGTCCTCTACCCGGCGCGCGACGGCAGCGGTCTCTCCCGCACCTCCATCAAGCTGCGCGAGGGCAACGCGGTGGCGTTCGGCGACTACGACGGTGACGGCACCGGCGATGTGGCCATCGGCGACAACGGCAGCCGCAACAACGAGCCGGACGCGAGTGTGGAGGGGCCGAAGGTGACCTCGCTCGCGGTCTACCCCGGCAAGGGCGGTGCGCCGACCACGTACAAGATCCCGAAGAGCCGCGAGAACTCCTACTACGGCCCCGGCGACTACGCATCCGCGGACCCGGACGGCGACGGCAAGGACGGCATCCTCGTCGCCACGGACGACGGCGCGCTGCTGATCGACGGCGAGGGCGAGAAGCGGACGAAGATCCTGCGAGGCCGGCAGGCGCGTCCGTACGCCGCCGCCGATTTCGACGCCGACGGCAAGGAGGAGCTGATCCTGGGCTGGAGCCGGAACGGGCAGGACCCCACGCACTGGTGGATCACGGACGGCACGACGCGGCGGGACAAGACGGCGTTCGCCACGACGAGGTTCGCGGGGCGCGGCTGAATCAGTCGAGGACCGCCACCGAGTCAGTCGAGGACCGCCACCCCGTCCAGCTCCACCAGGCACTGCTCGTCCCAGAGGCGGACCGCGCCGATCACGGCCATGGCGGGGTAGTCGCGGCCGACCAACTTTCGCCAGATGCGCCCGAGTTGCGGGGCCTGCTCGCGGTAGTCGGCGACGTCCGTGGCGTAGACGGTGACGCGGGCGAGGTCGGCGGGGGTGCCTCCTGCGTGGCGCAGGGCTGTGAGGAGGTTGGTCAGCGCCTGCTCGAACTGCTCGGGGAGGGTGGTGCCGGTGACTTTGCCTTCGACGTCGAGCGCGGTCTGCCCCGCGAGGAAGACGAGGCGGCTGCCGGTCGCGGTGACGGCGTGGGAGAAGCCGGTGGGTGGGGAGAGGTCGACGGGGTTGAGGCGGTTGAGGGGCATGGGGTTTCTCCTTTGTGTGCGGGTCCGTTGCGCCTGCGGCGGGCTTGTCCCCAACCCCGCCCCTTCCCGAAAACCCGCTCTGGCGCGGGGGCCTTGCGTGCCCTTGATCACCGGCTTCGCCGAGTTCGTCCTCAAACGCCGGACGGGCTGGTAGTTCAGCCCGGCCGGCGTTTGAGGCCATCTTGTCGGGGTCTGGGGCGGAGCTCCAGCCAGGCCCCCGCGCCGAGCGGGTTTTCGGGAAGGGGCGGGGTTGGGGAAAAATCACCCGCTCGGGCCCGAGTACAACTCCTTGGCAATGATGGACCGTTGAACCTCACTCGCCCCCTCATAAATCCGAGGCGCCCGCACCTCCCGGTAGAGGTGCTCAAGCAGATGCCCCCGCTGCAAGGCGCACGCCCCATGCAACTGGACCGCCGCATCCACGACGTACTGCGCCGCCTCAGTAGCCAGCAGCTTCGCCATGGCCGCGCGCCGGGCGATGTCCGGCTCGCCGCGGTCGTACGCCGCAGCCGCCGCATGCACCATGAGGCGGGCCGCCTCCGTCCGGGTGGCCATCTCCGCGACCTGGTGGGCCACCGCCTGGAGATCCTTCAACTTGCCGCCGAACGCGTCCCGTTGAGCGGTATGCGCGAGCGCCGCGTCGAGCGCCGCTGACGCCATACCCACCGCGAAGGCACCGACGCTGGGCCGGAACCGGTTGAGGGTCGTCATGGCGACGCGGAAGCCGCGGTCGACTTCACCGAGGACGTCCTCCCCGGTGACAGTCACGCCGTCAAAGGCGAGGGCGCCGATCGGGTGCGGGGAGAGCATGTCCAGGGGCGTGCCCGTGAGCCCCGCCCGGTCGGCCGGCACGAGGAAGGCGGTGACGCCCCGGGCTCCGGCCCCCGGGGTCGTACGGGCGAAGACGGTGTAGAAGTCGGCTTCGGGAGCGTTCGAGATCCAGCACTTCTCGCCGGTGAGCCGCCAGGCGGACGGACCGTCCGGCGCTGCGCTCAGCGAAAGCGCCGCGGCGTCCGAACCCGCCCCGGGTTCGGATAGCGCGAAGGCGGCGACGGCGTGCCCCGCGCGGGCGGGCGCGAGCCACTGTTCGCGCTGCCGCGCGGAGCCGTACGCGGCGACGGGGTGCGCCCCGAGGCCTTGCAGGGCGAGCGCGGTCTCGGCCTCCGTACAGGCGTAGGCGAGGGACTCGCGCAGGAGGCAGAGACCCAGGGCGCCCGATGTGGCGCCGCCGGTCCTGACGCCCGGCCCCTCCCCCGCGAACAGCCGGTCAAGGAGCCCCAGTTCCCCCAGCGTCTCCACCAGCGGGCGGTTCACGCGGCCCGGCTCACCCTTCTCCGCCAGCGGGCGCAGCCGCTCGTCGGCGAGGGTCCGCAGCTCCGCACACCAGGCGATTTGTTCTGGATTGAGCGAGAATGCCGTCATGACGGGCCCCTCCTCTATCGCGCACCGTTGACTGTCGTCACCATCACGATACGCTCGTTGCGCGAGCTCACCACAAGCCCGAACGGCAAGGGGGCGACCCGCTGTGGACGCCAAGAGTGCACTGCGACTCCACCCATCGGCCCACGTGGACACCTTCGCCCGGGATCATCTCCCGCCGCCGGAGCAGTGGCCCGCGTTCGTCCACGACCGGCCCGAGCTGCATTACGCCGATCGCCTCAACTGCGGCTCCGAGCTCCTGGACCGGACGGTGGAACGGCTCGGCGGCGAGCGGCCCGCGTTCCGCGCGGGCTCCGGCGAGGTGTGGACGTACGGCGAGCTGCGGCGGCACGTCGACCGGATCGCGCACGTCCTGACCGGCGAACTCGGCGTACGGCCCGGGCAGCGCGTCCTGCTGCGCGGCCCCACCACCCCCTGGCTCGCGGCCTGCTGGCTCGCGGTGATGAAGGCGGGCGCCGTCGCGGTCACCGTCCTGGCCCAGCAGCGCCCGAACGAACTGGCCACGATCTGCGAGATCGCCGAGGTCGGCCACGCACTGTGCGACGCCCGAGCCGTGGACGACCTGATCAAGGCCGGGATTCCCGGGCTCGACGTCACCACCTTCGGCGGGGAAGCGGACGACGACCTGCTGGCGCGCGCCGCCCGGCAGCCCGAGGTCTACGAACCCGTCGACACCTCCGCCGACGACGTCGCCCTCATCGCCTTCACGTCCGGCACCACGGGCCGCCCCAAGGGCTGCATGCACTTCCATCGTGACGTGCTCGCCATCGCCGACACCTTCGCGCGCCACGTCCTGAAGCCGGGGCCCGACGACGTGTTCGCGGGCAGCCCTCCGCTCGGTTTCACCTTCGGGCTCGGCGGGCTCGTCATCTTCCCGCTGCGGGTCGGCGCCTCCTCGCTCCTGCTCGAACAGGCGGGCCCCAAGCAGCTGTTGCCCGCCATCGCCGAGCACGGCGTGACGGTGCTCTTCACGGCGCCGACCGCCTACCGCGCCATGCTCGACGAGCTGAGCAAGCCGGACGCGCACGACGTCTCCACGCTGCGGCGGTGCGTCTCCGCGGGCGAGAACCTGCCCGCCGCCACCTGGCAGGCCTGGCACGAGCGCACCGGCCACCGCATCATCAACGGCATCGGCGCGACCGAGCTGCTGCACATCTTCATCTCCGCCGCCGACGAGGCGATCAAGCCCGGCACCACGGGCCGCCCCGTTCCGGGGTGGCACGCGCGCGTGGTCGACGATTCGGGCGCCCCGGTGCCGGACGGCGAGCCCGGCCTGCTCGCCGTGCGCGGCCCTGTCGGCTGCCGGTATCTGGGCGACGAGCGGCAGCTCCAGTACGTACGCCACGGCTGGAACGTCACCGGCGACACCTACGTGCGCGACGCCGACGGCTATTTCACCTACGTGGCCCGCGCGGACGACATGATCATCTCGGCCGGTTACAACATCGCGGGCCCGGAGGTCGAGGAAGCCCTCATGCGCCATCCCGACGTCCTGGAAACCGCCGTCGTGGGGCGCCCCGACGAGCTGCGCGGGCAGACGGTGGTCGCGTACGTCGTCCAGCGCCCCGGCACCGAGCGGGATCCCGACCGGCTGCGCGAGTTCGTGAAGGGTGAGCTGGTGCCGTACAAGTGCCCGCGCGAGATCGTCTATCTGGACGCACTGCCACGCACCGCGACAGGCAAACTGCAACGGTTCCGGCTGCGGGAGCCCGGGCCCGTAGAGTGATCACGTGTCCGAGCAGCACACTCCACGGTCCCTGATCGTCACCTTCTACGGCGCCTACGGGCGCGCGGCCCCCGGCCCGGTGCCCGTCGCCGAGCTGGTCAGGCTCCTCGCCCCGGTCGGCGTGGACGCCCCGTCCGTGCGCTCGTCCGTGTCCCGGCTCAAGCGGCGCGGGCTGCTCGTCCCGGCGCGGACGGCCGCGGGCGCGGCGGGGTACGCCCTGTCGCCGGACGCGCGCCAGCTCCTGGAGGACGGCGACCGGCGCATCTACGCCTCTCCCCCGGCCGCGCGGCAGGGCGGCGGCTGGGTGCTCGCCGTCTTCTCCGTGCCGGAGTCCGAGCGCCAGAAGCGGCACGTGCTGCGCTCCCGTCTCGCCGGACTGGGCTTCGGTACGGCCGCTCCGGGGGTGTGGATCGCCCCGGCGCACCTCTACGAAGAGACCCGGCACACCCTGGAGCGCCTCCAACTCGCCTCGTACGTCGACCTGTTCCGGGGCGAGCACCTGGGCTTCGCGGCGACGGCGGACGCGGTGGCCCGCTGGTGGGACCTGTCCTCCATCGCCAAGGAGCACGAAGTGTTCCTCGACCGGCACGAGCCGGTGCTCAGGGCCTGGCAGGGGCGGACACGGACCCCGCCGGAGGAGGCGTACCGCGACTATCTCCTCGCCCTGGACTCCTGGCGCCGGCTGCCGTACGCGGACCCGGGGCTGCCGGGGGAACTCCTGCCGGAGGGGTGGCCCGGCGACCGGTCCGCCGA
The DNA here is from genome assembly GCF_053610745.1 of Streptomyces sp. NPDC054866. Lineage (NCBI taxonomy): Bacteria > Bacillati > Actinomycetota > Actinomycetes > Kitasatosporales > Streptomycetaceae > Streptomyces > Streptomyces sp. NPDC054866. The sequence continues at coordinate 205,847 of NZ_JBSGZA010000001.1, read as the reverse complement.
GGTGTTCACGGCCCTCGACGGACGGCTGCGGGACGCGGGGGCGCGCTTCGTGACGCCGGACAGCGCCTGAGACGTCAACTCCTCAGCTTTAGGCGGGGCTTGGGCGCGTCCGTGCGTCCCGTCTGCGGGCGGCGGCTGCCTGCCCCGTACTGCTGGGGCCAGGCGACGCCCGGTCCCGCGTACCCCTGCTCGGCCGCCGCGTGCAGCGTCCAGTGCGGGTCGTACAGGTGCGGGCGCGCGAGCGCGCACAGGTCCGTACGGCCCGCCAGGATCAGGGAGTTGACGTCGTCCCAGGAGGAGATGGCGCCGACCGTGAGGACGGGGACGCCGGTTTCGTTGCGGATGCGGTCGGCGAACGGCGTCTGGTAGGAGCGGCCGTACGCGGGGCGCTCGTCGGAGATGACCTGGCCCGTCGAGACGTCGATCGCGTCGGCTCCGTGCGCGGCGAAGGCGCGGGCCATCTCGACGGCGTCGTCCGCGGTGGTGCCGCCGTCGGCCCAGTCGGTGGCGGAGATGCGGACGGTCATGGGTTTGCCGTCCGGCCACAACTCCCTTATCGCGTCGAAGACTTCGAGGGGGAAGCGCAGACGGTTCGTCAGTGAGCCGCCGTACTCGTCCGTCCTGCGGTTGGTCAGCGGCGAGAGGAAACCGGAGAGCAGATAGCCGTGCGCGCAGTGCAGTTCGAGGAGGTCGAATCCGCTGTGCTCGGCCCGGCGGGCCGCCGAGACGAACTGCTCGCGGATCTCGTCGAGTCCGGCCCTGTCCAGCTCGTGCGGGCGCTGGCTGTTCTCCTTGTACGGGAGGGGCGACGGCGCCACCAGCGGCCAGTTGCCGTCGTCGAGGGGGTCGTCGATGCCCTCCCACATCAGCTTAGTCGAGCCCTTGCGGCCCGAGTGGCCGAGCTGGACGCCGATCGCGGTGCCGGGCGCCTGCGCGTGCGCGAAGTCGGTGATCCGGCGCCAGGCGTCGGCCTGTCCTTCGGTGTAGAGCCCGGCGCAGCCCGGCGTGATGCGGCCCCGCTCGCTGACGCACACCATCTCGGTCATGACCAGGCCCGCGCCGCCGAGTGCCCGCGCGCCCAGATGGACGAGGTGGAAGTCGCCGGGGACGCCGTCCACCGCGGAGTACATGTCCATGGGGGACACGACCACGCGGTTGCGCAGGGTGAGTTCGCGCAGCCGGAAGGGCGTGAACATCGGCGGCGTACCGTCCGGGCAGCCGAAGTCACGCTCGACGGACTCGGTGAAGTGGGCGTCGCGCAGGCGGAGGTTGTCGTGGGTGACGCGGCGGCTGCGGGTGAGGAGGTTGAACGCGAACTGGCGCGCCGGCTGGCCGAGGTAGTCCGGAAGCCGCTCGAACCACTCCAGGCTCGCGCGGGCCGCGCGCTGCGTGGACTCGACGACGGGGCGGCGCTCCGTCTCGTACGCGGCGAGCGCTTCGGGGATGCCGGGCTGTTCCTCCAGGCAGGCGGCGAGCGCGAGGGCGTCCTCGACGGCGAGCTTCGTGCCGGAGCCGATGGAGAAGTGGGCGGTGTGCGCCGCGTCGCCGAGAAGCACCGTATTTCCGTGCGACCAGCGCTTGTTGACGACCGTGCGGAAGTTGATCCAGGCGGATTTGTTGCCGCGCAGGGTCCGGCCGCCGAGGGCGTCGGCGAAGATCTTGGCGCAGCGCTCGGTCGCATCGCGCTCGTCGAGCTCCGCGAACCCGGCCGCCTCCCACACCTCTTCGCGCATCTCGACGATGACGGTGGACTCGCCCCTCCCAGCAATCGAGAACGGATAGCCGTGCAGCTGCATCACGCCGTGCTCGGTCTCGGCGATCTCGAAGCGGAAGGCCTCGAAGGCGAAGTCGGCGGCGAGCCAGATGTAGCGGCAGCGGTGCGTCTCGACGCTCGGCCCGAAGGCTTCGGCGTGCGCCTCGCGCGTGAGACTGTGCACGCCGTCCGCCGCGATCACCAGATCGTACGCGGTGGAAAGCTCGGCGGCGGGGGGCGCCTCGGCACGGAAGCGCAGGTCGACCCCGAGCTCCCGGCACCGCTCGTGCAGGATGCCGAGCAGCCTGCGCCGCCCGAGTGCCGCGAAGCCGTGCCCGCCGGAGGTGTGCCGGCTCCCCCGGTGCACGATGTCGATGTCGTCCCAGCGCACGAACTCCGCCTGGAGCGCGGCATAGACGACAGGGTCGGCGTGCTCGATGCCGCCGAGCGTCTCGTCCGAGAGGACGACTCCGAAGCCGAAGGTGTCGTCCGGGGCGTTGCGCTCCCAGACGGTGATCTCGCGCTCCGGGTCGAGCCGCTTGAGGAGGGCCGCGGCGTAGAGCCCGCCGGGGCCACCGCCGATGACGGCGATGCGGTGCGCCTCGGGCGGCGTGGGCGGCATGGGCATCCGGGCGGCCCCGGCCACCTCGGCGGAGCTGCCCGGCCCGCCGTGCGCGGACCGCGTGGCGGGCGGCGGCCCCTCGCCCCGCATCGGCAGCCCGCTCCCTTGCGTCTCACCCATGCTCATCGCCCCTGCCACTTGGGCGGGCGCTTTTCCGTGAACGCCGCGTGGAATTCCTTGTAGTCCTCGCCGGTCATCAGGAGTGCCTGGGTCGCCGCGTCCAGCTCCACCGAGGCGGCGAGCGGCATGTCGAGTTCGGAGGTGAGCAGCGCCTTGGTCTGCGCATACGCGAGGGCGGGTCCTTCGGCGAGGCGGCGGGCCAGGGACTGTGCGGCCTCGGGGGCCTTACCCTCGTCCGTCAACTCGCTGATGAGGCCGATCCGTTCGGCCTCGGGGGCGCGCACCGGGTCGCCCAGCATGAGGATGCGGGTGGCGTGGCCGAGGCCTACGACGCGGGGCAGGAGGTACGCCGCGCCCATGTCGCCGCCCGACAGACCGACCCGCGTGAAGAGGAAGGAGAACCGCGCCGAGGGGTCCGCCACGCGGAAGTCCGAGGCGAGGGCGAGCACGGCGCCCGCGCCCGCGGCCACCCCGTGCACGGCGGTGATCACCGGGAAGGGGCACTCGCGGATGGCCCGTACGACCTGTCCCGTCATGCGGTTGAAGTCGAGCAGCTGGGCGGTGTCCATGCCGAGGGTCGCGCCGATGATCTCGTCGACGTCACCGCCCGAGCAGAAGCCGCGCCCCTCCCCGCCGAGCACCAGGGCGCGTACGGACTTGTCGCGGGACAGCTCGGCGAGGAGATCGCGCAGGTCGGCGTAGGCGCCGAAGGTGAGCGCGTTCAGTTTGTCGGGGCGGGCGAGGGTGACCGTGGCGACCCCGTCGTCCACCTCGAAGCGGAGGTGCTGCCAGTCGGGGGTGCGGGGGGCGGAGCCGGTGAAGGGACTCATGACGACGTGCGGCCTCCTCGGTGGGGCGGCGGCGGTCTGCCTCTTGCTACGTCTTGCTGCCTCGTGAGGTTCTCTCTGCCTTTCGAAGCTATCACTCATCCGTGACTGTCGTCACGAGCGCGCGATAGACCACCCGATAGGCCCGCTTCACAGCCCAGCTCCACCAAGGGCCGGACGTCCCGGAAATGCCCGACCGTCGACCCTGTCGACATAACGCTTAAGATTCGTACGGTTGAAAGCAGGATCGCCTGCTGCCCTGAACGGACCCGCCTTGCACGAACCTCCCGCTCCTGCCTCGTGGCGCATCGCGCTGCCGCACACCACAGCGGCCGTACCGATCGCCCGCGCACTGGTGCGTACAGCGCTCATGGATATCGAGTCGTCCGCCGACACCGATACCGCCGAGCTGCTCACGGCGGAGCTGGTGGCCAACGCGGTGGAGCACACCTCGGGGCAGGACCCGATAGAGCTCGTCATCGAGCTCCTGCCGACCGGCTGCCAGGTCGAGGTCCACGACTCGAACCCGATGCCGCCCGGCGATCTCACCGACCCGGCGCCGATGAGCGAGCCGGACCCCTGGCAGGAGCACGGGCGCGGCCTGCTCCTGATCCGCACCCTCAGCTCGTCCTGCGGTCACCGCCCCACCGACTCCGGCAAGGCGGTCTGGTTCACACTCCCCGCGGCGTAGGCGAATCGGCCTCCGCGGCCTTGCCGAGCCGGGAGTGACGGCGCCCGTACAGCGCGTACACCAGGGAACCCACGACCAGGAACACCGCGAACTGCACCCACGTCGTCCAGCCCGTGCCCCAGATCAGGTAGAGGCAGAAGCCCACGCCCAGGACCGGGGTCACCGGGTACAGCGGCACCCGGAAACTGCGCTTCAGCTCCGGCGCCGAGCGGCGCAGCGCGAGCACCGCGACATTCACCACGACCATGATCGCCAGCGTGCCGATCGTCGTCAGGTTGACCACCACGTCGAGCGACGAGAAGGCGGCGGGGACGGCGAAGACCGCGGCGACGATCCAGGTGTTGGCGACCGGCGTAGACGTCTTCGGCGAGACGCGCTCGAAGACGCGCGGGATGAGCCCGTCGCGGGACATCGACATCAGGATGCGGGTCTGGCCGTACATCACGGCGAGCACGACGGATGCGATGGCCACGACCGCGCCGAAGGCGATGATGCCGCCGCCCACGGACGAGTCGGTGACCTGGTTGACGACCAGCGAGAGCGCGGCGGGCTTGTCGGCGACCGCGTCCGCGCCCAGCGCGCCGATCGCTCCGAGGGCGACGGCGACGTACAGCAGTGTGGCGACGCCGATGCAGATCAGGATGGCGATGGGGATGTTCCGCCGGGGGTTCTTGACCTCTTCGCCCGCCGTGGTGATCGCGTCGAAGCCGATGAACGAGAAGAAGGCGAGCGAGGCGCCCGCGGTGATGCCGGAGGCTCCGGCGCCCGCGAAGGGGCTGAGGTTGCCGGCCTTGAACGCGGTGAACGCGATCGCGAGGAACAGCAGCAGGATCCCGATCTTGAGCATGGCCATGGCGGCCGTCGCCCGCGCGCTCTCGCGGATACCGCGTACGAGGAGGACCGCGGCAAGGAGGATCACGACCACGGCGGGCAGGTTCACGACGCCGCCCTCGCCCGGACCGGCGGAGAGCGCGTCGGGCAGGTGCCAGCCGGTGAGGCTTTCGAGCAGCTCGTTCAGGTACTGGCTCCAGCCGACCGCCACGGCGGAGACGGAGACGCCGTACTCCAGGAGCAGGCACCACCCGACGAGGAACGCGGTGCGCTCGCCGAGCGAGGCGTACGCGAAGGAGTACGAGCTGCCGGAGACCGGGATCGCACCACCGAGCTCGGCGAACGAGAACGCGGTGAAGATGCAGGTGACGGCGGCCAGGAAGTACGAGACGGCGACCGCGGGGCCCGCCTCGGCGACGCTGTCGGAGAGGCCGACGAAGATGCCGGTGCCGACGATCGCGCCGACGCCGAAGCACACGAGCTGGAACAGGCCCATGGTGCGCTTCAGGCCGTGGCCTTCGAGGTCGGCGCCCGATTCGGCGACGAGGAGTTCGGGGGACTTGATGCGGAGTCCTGCCGGACCGGTCGTGCGCATGCGGTGGTTCTCATTTCGGTGGTGCTGTGCGAGCGGCGGGGTGGGCCGCAAAGAGGCGGGGCCGGGGGAAGGTGTTCCCCGGCCCCGCCCGTGTGAGCTTCCAGGTGTCAGGCGAGCGTGGCGACGAGGATCGCCTTGATGGTGTGCAGGCGGTTCTCGGCCTCGTCGAAGACGACGGAGTGCGCCGACTCGAAGACCTCGTCGGTGACCTCGAGAGAGCTTAGACCGTGCCGGGCGTGGATCTCGCGGCCGACCTGCGTGCCCAGGTCGTGGAAGGCCGGGAGGCAGTGCAGGAACTTCACGTCGGCGTTGCCCGTGGCGCGCAGGACGTCCATGGTCACGGCGTACGGCGCGAGCGCCGCTATGCGCTCGTCCCAGACCTCCTTGGGCTCGCCCATGGAGACCCAGACGTCGGTCACGACGAAGTCGACGCCCGCGACGGCCTCGGTGACGTCCTCGCTGAGCGTGATCCGGGCACCGCTGCTCTCGGCGAGCTCGCGCGCCCGGGCGACGATCTCGTCGGCGGGCCAGTAGGCCTTGGGCGCGACCATGCGTACGTCCACGCCGAGGAGCGCGGCGGTGATCAGGTACGAGTTGCCCATGTTGTAGCGGGCGTCACCGAGATAGGCGAAGGCGATCTCGGTGAGGGGCTTCGCGCTGTGCTCGGTCATCGTGAGCACGTCGGCAAGCATCTGGGTGGGGTGCCAGTCGTCGGTCAGGCCGTTGTAGACGGGAACGCCCGCGTGGGCGCCGAGCTCCTCGACCGTCGACTGGGCGGCGCCGCGGAACTCGATGGCGTCGAACATCCGGCCGAGCACCCGTGCGGTGTCCTTCGCGGACTCCTTGCTGCCGATGTGCGATCCGGCCGGGTCTATGTACGTCGTCGACGCACCCTGGTCGGCGGCCGCGACCTCGAAGGAGCAGCGCGTCCGCGTGGAGGACTTCTCGAAGATCAGCGCGATGTTCTTGCCGCGCAGACGCTGCGTCTCCGTCCCCGCCTTCTTGGCCGCCTTCAGCTCGGCGGCGAGCTCGATCAGGCCGCGGAACTCCTCGGCGGTGAAGTCCAGCTCCTTGAGGAAGTGGCGGCCGGTGAGGTCGATGGCCATGATGGCGCTCCAGGGGTACGCATACGGGGACACTGGAAGTGTATACGACGCTACACATTTCTATACAGGCCCATTCTCGCGCAGGCCCGGCCGTCCCGCACTGGCTCAGTCGTCCCTCACTGTTCAGTCGACGGCATCCCGCTGCACCGGACAGCTCATGCACCGCGGACCGCCACGGCCCCGCCCCAGCTCGCTGCCCAGGATCTCGATCACCTCGATGCCCTCCTTGCGCAGATGTGTGTTCGTGGTCGAGTTCCGTTCGTACGCCACCACGACGCCCGGCTCGACCGCGAGCACGTTGCAGCCGTCGTCCCACTGCTCGCGCTCGGCCGCGTGCACGTCCTGGGTGGCCGTGAGGACCCGGATCCCGGGCAGCCCGAGGGCCGCCGCGATCGCCCGGTGCATGTGCTCGGGCGGATGGTCGGTGACCTTCAACTCCCGCCCGTCGTCGCCGGGTTCGATGGTGTACGAGCGGAGCATGCCCAGGCCCGCGTACTGCGTGAAGGTGTCGGCGTCGACCATCGTCATCACCGTGTCGAGATGCATGAACGCGCGTCTCTTCGGCATGTCGAGGGCCACGATCGTCTGCGCGGAGCCCGCGGCGAAGAGCTTGTGCGCGAGCATCTCGACGGCCTGCGGCGTGGTGCGCTCGCTCATGCCGATCAGGACCGCGCCCCTGCCGATCACCAGGACGTCGCCGCCCTCGATGGTGGAGGGGTAGTCCGACTGCCCCTGGGACCACATGTGGAATTCCTCGGCCCGGAAGAGGGGGTGGTGCTGGTAGATCGCCTCGAAGTGCACGGTCTCGCGCTGCCGCGCCGGCCAGCGCATCGCGTTGATGGAGACGCCGTCGTAGATCCACGCGGAGGTGTCGCGGGTGAAGAGGTGGTTGGGCAGCGGGCCGAGCAGGAAGTCGTCCAGGTCCATGCAGTGGAAGCGCACGGACGTGGGCTCGGGGTGGCGCTCCAGGTACTCCCGCTTGGTCATCCCGCCGATCAGCGCGTCGGCGAGCTCGGCCGACGGCATGGTCTCGAACGCGGCCCGCAGGTGGTCCGTCGCCAGCGGACCGTACTCCTTCTCGTCGAAGACCCGGTCGAGGACGAGAAGGCGCGCGCCGGGCACGTCCATGGCCTCGGTCAGCAGGTCGCCGAAGAGGTGCACGACCACCCCGCGGTCGCGCAGTACGTCGGCGAATCCGTCATGTTCCTGGCGCGCCCTGCGGACCCACAGGACGTCGTCGAAGAGCAACGCGTCCTTGTTGGACGGGGTGAGCCGCTTGAGCTCCAGATCGGGGCGGTGCAGTATCACGCGGCGCAGCCGCCCGGCCTCGGAGTCGACATGGAATCCCATGGAGTCCATCTTTCCCCTGCCGGACGGCCGACGCCCGCTGTTGCCCAAAGCCGTCGCTCTCGCCTACAGCCTGGGGTCCACCGGCTCCGACTCCAGGGCCAGGACCGCGAAGACCGCCTCGTGCACCCGCCACAGCGGCTCGCCCGCCGCGAGACGGTCAAGGGCTTCGAGCCCGAGCGCGTACTCACGGATCGCGAGCGAGCGCTTGTGGCCGAGGAAGCGGCCGCGCAGCTTGTCGAGGTGGTCGGGGCGGGTGTACTCCGGGCCGTAGATGATCCGGAGGTACTCGCGTCCGCGGCACTTGATGCCGGGCTGCACGATCCGGCCCTTGCCGTCCCTGACCAGCGCCTCGACCGGCTTGACGACCATGCCTTCGCCGCCGCGGCTCGTCATCTCCAGCCACCAGTCGATGCCCGCCTGAACCGACGCCTCGTCGCCCGTGTCGACATAGAGCCGCCGGGTGGTCTGGAGCAGGCCGGTGCCGTCGTGCTCCACCATGCGGTCGATCAGGGCGAGCTGTCCGTCGTGCGGAAGCGCGGCAAGGCTGCGGCCCTGGACGGCCAGGATCTGGAACGGCGCGAGACGCACGCCCTCCAGGCCCTCGGTCGGCCAGCAGTAACGGCGGTAGGCGTCCGTGAACGCGGCGGCGTCCACGGCGCGTTCGCGCTGCTTGGCCAGCAGGCCCCCGGTGTCCACACCGCGCGCCGTGGCCGCTTCCAGGGCGGCTATCGCGCCGGGGAAGACGGCCGCCGACGCGGCGCCCACGGCCGCGTACTGCGAGCGGAGCAGGCCGGACGCCTTCAGCGACCAGGGCATCAACTCCGCGTCGAGCAGCAGCCAGTCCGTGTCGAGCTCCTGCCACAGGCCCGCCTCGGTGACGGCGGTGCGCACGCGGCCCAGTATCTCCTCGGTGACCTCCGGGTCGTCGAAGAAGGGGCGGCCCGTACGGGTGCAGAGCGAGCCGGTCGGCCCGTCCACGCCGAAGCGCTCGCGGGCCACGTCCGCGTCACGGCACACCAGGGCCACGGCGCGCGAGCCCATGTGCTTCTCCTCGCACACGACCCGGGCGACCCCGTCCTTGGCGTACGACGCGAAGGCCTCGGCCGGGTGCTCCAAGTAGCCCTCGCGCTGCGAAGTCGCGGTGGGCGCCATCGTCGGCGGGAGGTACGGAAGCAACCGCGGGTCGACCGCGAAGCGGCTCATGACCTCAAGGGCCGCCGCCGCGTTCTCCTCGCGCACGGCGACGCGGCCGGCGTGGCCGGTCTCCACGGCGCGGCGGCCGTGCACGTCGTTCAGGTCGAGCGGCCGTCCGTCGTGACCGCCGGGCGCCTCCGTGCGCAGCGGCCTGGCCGGCTCGTACCAGACCTGCTCCGCCGGTACGTCGACCAGCTCGCGCTCCGGCCAGCGCAGTGCGGTGAGCCTGCCGCCGAACACGGCGCCGGTGTCCAGGCAGATGGTGTTGTTCAGCCAGGTCGCGGTCGGCACGGGAGTGTGGCCGTAGACCACGGCGGCGCTGCCACGGTAGTCCTCCGCCCACGGGTAGCGCACGGGCAGGCCGAACTCGTCGGTCTCGCCGGTCGTGTCGCCGTACAGCGCGTGTGAGCGCACCCGCCCCGACGTACGCCCGTGGTACTTCTCGGGCAGACCCGCGTGGCAGACGACGAGCTTGCCGCCGTCGAGGACGTAGTGCGAGACGAGGCCGTCCACGAACTCCCGCACGCTCGCCCGGAATTCGTCGCTCTCGGCGCCCAACTGCTCGATCGTCTCGGCGAGTCCGTGGCTGTGCTGGACCTTGCGGCCCTTGAGGTAACGGCCGAGCTTGTTCTCGTGGTTGCCCGGTACGCAGAGTGCTGTGCCGTCGGCGACCATCGACATCACGCGGCGCAGGACGCCCGGGGAGTCGGGGCCGCGGTCGACGAGGTCGCCCACGAACACGGCCGTACGCCCTTCGGGGTGCGCGCCGTCGACGTAACCGAGCTTGCCGAGCAGCGTCTCCAGCTCGGCGGCGCAGCCGTGGATGTCGCCGATGATGTCGAAGGGGCCCGTGAGGTGCGAGAGGTCGTTGTAGCGCTTCTCGGTGGCGATGGTGGCGTTGTCGACCTCCTCCACGCCCTTGAGGACGTGGACCTTCCTGAAGCCCTCGCGCTCCAAGTGCTTGAGTGAGCGCCGCAGTTCACGCTGGTGGCGCTGGATGACGCGGCGCGGCATGCCGGCCCGGTCGGCGCGCTGGGCGTTGCGCGCGGCACAGACCTCTTCGGGTACGTCGAGGACGATGGCGATGGGCAGCACGTCGTACTGTCTCGCAAGCTCGATCAGCTGCTTGCGGCTCTCGCTCTGCACGTTGGTCGCGTCGACGACGGTGCGGCGGCCCGCGGCGAGGCGCTTGCCCGCGATGTAGTGCAGCACGTCGAAGGCGTCGCGGCTCGCGGCCTGGTCGTTCTCGTCGTCGGCGACGAGGCCGCGGCAGAAGTCGCTGGAGAGTACTTCGGTGGGCTTGAAGTGCTTGCGGCCGAAGGTGGACTTGCCGGAGCCGGTGGCGCCGACGAGGACGACGAGGGAGAGGTCGGTGACGGGCAGCACGCGTCCCGCGCGTATGGCTTCGGTACTGGTGCCGGTTTCCTGCGTCATGCTGCCTGCACCTCCTTCGTGGTCTTGAGATTCGCGTCGTTCTGGTCGCTCTTGTCGTTTTTGTCGCTCTTGTCGGCCTGCGTGAACACGGCCATCTGGGTCGGCGGCCCCACCTCGGGGTCGTCGTCGCCCACAGGCACGAACTCCACGCCGTACCCGTGCCGTTCGGCCACCTGCCCGGCCCAGCCGCGGAACTCCTCGCGCGTCCACTCGAACCGGTGGTCACCGTGCCGGACGTGCCCGGCGGGGAGCGTCTCCCAGCGGACGTTGTACTCGACGTTCGGCGTCGTCACGAGCACGGTGCGGGGCCGCGCGGAGCCGAACACCGCGTACTCCAGGGCGGGCAGCCGCTCCTCGTCGAGGTGCTCGATGACCTCGCTGAGCACTGCTGCGTCGTACCCCTTGAGCCGCTTGTCCGTGTACGCGAGCGAGCCCTGGAAGAGCTTGACGCGCTCGGCCTGCCGCTCGCCCATGCGGTCGAGCTTCAGCCGCCGCGACGCGATGGTCAGCGCCCGCATCGACACATCGACACCGGCGATCTCGGTGAACCGCGTGTCCTTGAGCAGCGCCTGCACCAACTGGCCCTGCCCGCAGCCGAGATCGAGCACGCGCCCGGCACCGGCGCCGGTCAGCGCCGCGAGAATCGCCTCACGCCGCAGCACGGCGAGCGGCACGGGCTTCTCCTCCGTGTCGCTCTCCTCGTCGACCGCGTTGTCGAGGTCGTCGACGTCCGTGTCGTCCGCGTCGGCGAGCCGCACCAGTTCAAGGCGCTGCATGGCCTCCCTGGTCAGCGACCAGCGCCGCGCCAGATAGCGGCTGGTGATGACCTTCTGCTCCGGGTGGTCCGCGAGCCAGCCCTCACCGGCACGCAGCAGCTTGTCGACCTCGTCCGGCGAGACCCAGTAGTGCTTGGCGTCGTCGAGCACGGGGAGGAGGACATAGAGGTGCCGAAGCGCCTCGCCCAGCGTCAACTTTCCGTCCGGGACTTCGAGTACGAGGTGGACGTACCGCGATTCGCCCCACTCCGGGAACTGTTCGTCCAGCGGAATCCGCGTCACCGTGGCCGTCCAGCCCAGCGGCTCGAACAGCTTGCGCACCAGCTCCGCACCGCCACGCGCGGGCAGCGCCGGCACCTCGATACGCAGCGGCAGCGGCTGCCCCGCCCGCTCGGGCCGCGCGTTGCACACCCCGCGCATCGCGCTGGAGAACACCGCGCTCAGCGCCACGGCGAGCAGCGACGAAGCGGCGTAGGGCCGGTCGTTCACATACTGCGCGAGCGCCGCGTCGGGCGCCCCACCCCGGCCCTTCCCCTTCCCCCGCCGCACCAGCGCCACGGGGTCCACCTCGAGCAGCAGCGCGGCGGTGCAACGCTCCACGGACGCCTCGGGGTAGAGGACGTGCGCGGTGCCGTAGGACGTGGAGAACTCCTGCGCCTTGTCGGGGTGCTTGTGCAGCAGGAACCCGAGGTCGGTCGCGGGGCTGTCAGGGGTACCGGAGGTACTGATCGTCAGGAACACGGGTATGCCTCGAAACGCCATCTGAACTGCGGAAACTTACGGTTGCGGCTCCAGCGCGCCTTTAGACCGTACAGCGAACACCCCTGAGTCACTCAGGGGTTTTCGCTCCCCCTGGATCTCCCTCTGGGTCTCCCCGGGATCCGGCTCAGCCCTCAACCCAGCCGTGGCTCTTGCCGTGTTGCACCAGTTGCTCGCGGAGCTGCTTGATCTGCTCACCGGTCATCCACGGAGCCGCGCCGAGCAGCAGCTCGGTCACCTCGAACGAGTACTCCGCGACGCTGAGCACATCGCAGGTGGGCTCCTCACCGTCGTCGAACCCCGCGGCGGACGCCTGGATCGACGGAGGCACCTGAGCCCTGCCGCCCGCGAACGGCGGTGCCGTCGGCGCCTGCGCACCCTTGGGGAGACGGACGGACGATGCCTTGGGGCCGCGCTCGCCCTCCTCGATCTCGAACTCGACCCGCGCCCCCGTATACACCAGAGGCTCCGGAATCAGCAGGTCGTTGGCGTGCAGGAACACGTCTTCCCCACCATGCTCCGGGGCGATGAACCCGTACCCCCGCGCGCCGTCGAACCGGACAACCCTGCCAGCAACCATCTCGACCCCTACCCCTACACCATCTCCGGGCCCCTCGCCCGGACAGCCAGTGCCGAAGCCTAACCTCCGGACCCCGGCACCGCACGGCCGAGCGGCCCCTCGCGTCCCGACCGCGAGCGGCGGCAACACGGCCTGCGCGGGACTGAAACTGGATCCGGCATCCGGGCAAGATAGCTGCATGGACCTTCGAATCTTCACCGAACCGCAGCAGGGTGCGACCTACGAGACGCTCCTCCGCGTCGCCAAGGCCACCGAGGACCTCGGCTACAGCGCCTTCTTCCGCTCCGACCACTATCTCGTGATGGGCTCCTCCGACGGCCTTCCCGGCCCCACGGACGCCTGGATCACCCTCGCCGGCCTCGCCCGTGAGACCCAGCGGATCCGGCTCGGCACCCTGATGACCGCAGGCACCTTCCGGCTGCCCGGCGTCCTCGCGATCCAGGTCGCGCAGGTCGACCAGATGTCGGGCGGCCGCATCGAACTCGGCCTCGGCTCGGGGTGGTACGAGGCGGAGCACTCCGCGTACGGAATTCCCTTCCCAAAGGAGAAGTTCGGGCGCCTGGAAGAGCAACTCGCCATTGTCACCGGCCTGTGGGAGACCCCGGTCGGTGAACGCTTCACCTTTGACGGCACCTACTACCAACTCTCCGATTCCCCCGCCCTTCCCAAGCCCGCGCAGCCCAAGGTGCCCGTCCTCATCGGTGGGCACGGCGCCAAGCGGACGCCCGCCCTCGCGGCCCGCTACGCGAGCGAGTTCAACATTCCCTTTGCCTCTCTTTCCGATACCGAGCAGCAGTTCAAGCGCGTGCGCGCCGCCGCGGAGGAGGTCGGCCGCAAGGGCGACGACCTCACCTACTCCAACGCCCTGGTGGCCTGCGTCGGCAAGACGGACGCGGAGGTGAAGCGCCGTGCCGACGCGATCGGGCGCGAGGTGGAGGACCTGAAGGCGAACGGACTCGCCGGCTCCCCCGCGGAGGTCGTCGAGAGGATCGCCGCTTACCAGGCCGTCGGCTCGCAGCGCATGTACCTCCAGATCCTCGACCTGGACGACCTCGACCACCTGGAGCTGATCTCCTCGCAGGTCATGTCGCAGCTGAGCTGACGGCAGTTGGGCTGGCTGCCGCTTACCTGACGGCGACGCAACCGCCCCCGGTGGGGCCGACCCCGGTGGAGTCGGTCCCGCGCCGCCCCGGCCGGGTGAAATTCCGTCAACCCGGCATCCGGTGCGGCTCCGCCCCAGTGACCCGCCGCCGCAGGTGATCGTTGGCTCGGGCGGAGCCGGACCGCCCGGCACCCGCGCCGGCGGCCGCTGCTGGTGCGTCGCTTGCATCAGCTGCCCTCCAGCACCGGGAGGGCGAGGGCCGAGGAGGCCGCCATGTCCCAGGAAGCCGTACCCGAGCAGGAGGCCGCGCGCGAACCGTCCGTGCCCGAGCAGAAGGGCCCACCCAAGGGCCTGCTCCAGCAGATGGAGGAGCTGATGGCCGCGCTCAACGCGGATCTGACTCAGCTCGACGCGGATCTGCAGCAGTCCACGACGGCCGCCGACACCGCCACCCCCGCCCCTCGTCCCTCCGCCGGCGACGAGCCCACCCGCTTCTGACGGCGCCGGCACTCCCCCGGCGCCTGTGCCACCCGGCTGTCCACGGCCCCCGGCACAGCGCCCGATCATGGCGTCCCCGCCGCCGAGTCGGGCTCGGGCAGGCTCTGTTCGCGCACCGCGAGTCTGCGCAGCATTTCGAGCACCCGGTCCCTCGACTCGTCGGCGGCGTCGATCGCTTCCATGCACTGCCAGTACACCCCCTCGTCGTCAGCGCCCATGGCCACGGCGACCAGCGCGATGCCGACCTCGCCGAGCAGTTCGTCGAGCCCTCGCAGCACCTCGTACACCTGGCCGATGCCTGTCAACCGCGAGGCCCGTATCCCCTCCATCCCGAGGCCCGGGGTGGTCAGAGCCCCGCAGCCTCTGCCGCCGACCTCGCTCAGGCCTAGCGCCTCGCCCCGTAACTCCGGAGGTCCCGCAATCGCGAACCGGCTGCCGATCGCCTGCGCGAGGGCCTGGGACTGCCACACCTCGGCAACGATGTCCGACGGCTCCTGGCTCCGCGCCAGAGCGTGCCTGCTCGCCTCGATGAGCCGCATTGCCTCCATGCGCACCCCCATCCATCCCGCGCGCAACCGTCGCACGTCGCCCGAACTCCCTTGCCCACTACCTAGAGTGAGCGCCAGCGGGACGAAAAGCCAGAGCAACTCGGAAATCTGTGGACAAGCTATCGACTGTGGACAACGTGTCCACTCCGGAGAGTGACGAATCTACGGACAAGAGGTTCCCCGAACTCACTTCGCCGGAAAGCGCTGTTCGTTCCGGTCGATCTTCGCGGCCAGCGCCGCAAGCGCGTCGATGCCGAGCACCTCGCAGAACTGCAGCAGGTAGGCGAGCACGTCGGCGACCTCGTCCGTCACCCGATGCGCCGAGTCCGGGTCGTCCATCACCCGTGCCGACTCGTCGGGGGTCAACCACTGGAAGATCTCCACCAGTTCGGACGCCTCCACGCTCAGCGCGGCGGCCAGGTTCTTCGGCGTGTGGTACTGCTCCCAGTCCCGCTTCGCCGCGAAGTCGGCCAGCCTGCGCTGCAGTCCCGCTACATCAAGTTCAGTCACGACCCCAGGTCTACCATCGCGGCCCCGCCCACCTGGGCGGCCCACGACGCGTCGCTCACCGTCCCGACCAGGCGGATGTGGCCGCGTTGGCAGGTGTCCGCCGCCAGTTCGGCGAGTGCGCGTTTCTGTCGCGGGTCGAGGAAGTGGTCGAGGCCGTCGGCGAGCACGGTGAGGTTCTGGTAGGCCGACGGCACCTCGGCCACCGGGTCGACCTCCAGCACTCCGGGTCCGGTGAGCAGCACCAGGGCGAGCGCCAGATACCTCAACTCGCCGTCCCCGAGCCGCCCGACGGGCGATCTGATCCCGCCGCCCCGGTCGATGAGCGCCTGGACCGACCCGTCATCGGCCACCTCCGCGAACACGTCGGCGACCGGCCCCGCACACCCCGCCCGCACCGCGGCCACCAGACGCGCATGACGGTGGCCGCACTCCTCCCTCGTACGGAGAAGGACCTCGGCGACGTTGTCGCAGCCGGTCAACAGGCGCCCCGCGCCGATCAGTCCAGGGGGCACGGGCAGCCGCATGAGCCCAGGCCGGGGAGCGCACGGGAACACCGAGCGCAACGCGACCACGACCTGCTCGGCCGCGGCGAGCACCAGGCGCTGTCCCGCGGTCTTGCCCGCGACGCGCAGCGGGAGCAGCGCCGTGCCGAGCCGGTCGTCCGGCAGGGGGCCGCGCGTCACCGGCGTCATGCCCGCCGTGTGCCAGGCGGCCTGCACCGTGCGCCGCCCTGGGTCGCGTAACGCCGTCTCCAGGAGGATGAGCCCGCCCCGGGTCAGCCGCTCACCCACGACGCGCAGTTCGGGCTCGGCCTGTACGGCGACGTCGAGCCGCACCGCTCCGACGGGGCCGTCGACCGTGCAGCCGATGCGGAACCCGCGCCGCCGCTGCTCGTCACCGCGGGCGCGATCGGGCACGCAGGCCACGGGATCGGCGAAGACGTCGACGAGTTCCTCGCCCGCGCCGAGCCTCGCCAGCGCCTCGTACGCGGCGAGCGCGGTGGACTTGCCGCTCCCGCTCGGCCCCGCGACGAGGGTCAGCGGACCGAGCGGGAACACGGCGCCCCGGTGCGAGGCGTAAGCCGAGAGCCGCAGTTCGGTGACGCGGCTCCGGTCCGGACCCGGTGGTGGCCCGGCGCCCGGCTCCGGGAGGTGCACAGTCATGTCCGGACGGTAGGCGGCGACGGATCTGGTGAACCGTTCCGCCCAAGTGACCTTCCTACGAATGAGGGATTCCCGGGGGTTCTCGGGGGTTCCCGGATTCCCAGAGGAGCTACTCCCGCACCGCCTACGACTGCGCGGCCGCGACGAGCCCCTGCACCTCGGTGCCGGGCGGCGCGAGCAGGAAGACGTTCTTGTCGACGCGGTGCATTCCGCAGCCGAGGCCGAGGACCACGCCGCTGCTGAAGTCCAGGACGCGCTTGGCGACTTCCGTCTCCGCCCCGGTCAGGTCGAGGAGGACCGGAATCTGCGCCATCACGGTCTCGGCGACCTCGCGGGCGTCCGCGAAAATGTTCACCCGCATCACCACAAAACGCCGCCGCGCCTCGGTCTCCGCGTCGGGCATCGCGCGGTGGCCGGGCCAGGACGGCCATTCGTTGCGGCTGCGCAGCGGTACGACCTGGGCGAGCCCTTCCCACTGTTCATCGGTGACGTCGTGGCTGTTCAACGCTCCACCCCGTCCTGGCTCGCACTCGATATCTGCACTGGCTCATTCTTACGCGACCTCACCCGTTCAGCCCAACAGCGACACGGGGTGGGCGGACCAGTGTGCCAGGGCCGGCGGGTCAGTGTCCCAGGAGTCCCACAAGCCCTTCAGTGAGGCAGGCGCGCCAACAGGCCCAGTCATGACCGCCGTTGTACTCGTTCAGGGTCACCGGGCAGCCGCGCGAGCGCAGGATCTCGTACAGATCGCGATGGTGGCCGAGAATCGCCTCCTCACGCAGTCCGACGTCGAGGCGCACGGTGACGGGCCGGAAGTCGCCTGCTTCGAGGCGCGAGACGGGGACGGACTGGGCCAGGACGTTGCCGAACCGTTCCGGCCGCCGGAGACCCGCGTACAGGGAGGTCAGTCCGGCGAGGCCCTGGCCCGCGACGAGTGTGCGCGCGGGGTCGGTGGTGAGGGGCCAGCGGCCGGCCGCCCACGGCAGCAGTTCGTCGGCGAGGAAGCGCACATGGCTGTCGTGCGCGCTCAGCTCCCGGCTGCGCGTGGCCCTGTCGACGGCGTCCGGGGCGAGGACCGCGAGCGGCGGCACGGCTCCGTCGGCGATGAGGGCGTCCAGCGTGTCCTGGAAGGCCAGCCGCCCGAACCACATGTCGCCGTCGTTCAGCACGAGCACCGGCAGCTCGGCCACCCTGCCACCGGGCGGGAGGTACGCCCACACGTCCCGCTCGGCACCGAGCACCCCGGCGGGCAGCCGGTGCCGCTCGACCCGACCCCGGGGCGCTCCCGCGCGCCGCTCGCCCCATGGCCGTCCGGGCGCCTGCGGAAGTTCGATGACGGAGGTGTCGTGGTCCGGCCAACGGCCGCGCATCCGGAGGTGGTTGAGCGGGTCGGGCGCGGCGTGCGCGGACAGGGAGAGCAGCCGCCGCTGGAGGAGTTCGGCGGAGGCGGGCGGTTCGCCCGGCGAGATGTCGGCGGCCATGCGGTACGAGCCGCGGTGGTCGGCGCGCAGCCGGTAGGTGAGGTGCCAGATGTCCGTGCCGGGCAGCGGGCTGAGCCGGGATGCCGCGAGGTCGGCGCGGTCCGCGATGCCCTCGGCGAGCAGGAGGACCTGCCGGGTCGCACGGTGGCCGCGCCAGAGGAACGTCACGGCGCAGTGGTCGGGGTCGCCGTCGAGCGCCTCGATCTGGGGGGTGCCGCGGCGGGCGGCATCCGCCCAGAACTCCTCCAGGATGACGGCACGTTCAGCTTCGGTGGCGTCGGCGGCGCGGGCGGCCACGCGCTCGACGCGAGGCACGGCGCCCGCGATCCTGCGGGGCGCCGCGTCGGCCGCGAGCACCCCCGTGGTGACACTCATCCGCACACGAAGAGGACCCGCATCGTTCCCCGCCTTCCTGGTCCAGCACACAACAACATCAACTTAGCTAAGCCTAACCTAAGTCACAGCAGTCGCGGAAAAGTCCAGGCCCACGATGGCCGAGGCGCACGATGGACGAGGCGTAAGAATCTGGCCATGGATTTTGATCAGACAGAGGACTACCTGCGTCGCATCGGCGCCGAGCGTCCCGCCGCTCCCACCACGCGGGCCCTGCACGACCTGCACCTCGCCCACCTGCGCGCCGTCCCCTTCGAGAACCTCTCGATCCACCTCGGCGAGAACATCGAACTCACCGAGGACTCCTTGGTAGCCAAGGTCGTCGGCGCCCGCCGCGGCGGGTTCTGCTACGAACTCAACGGGTCCTTCGCCGCGCTGCTCACCGCGCTCGGCTTCGAGGTCACCCTGCTACAGGCCCGTGTGTACGACGCCGCAGGGCAACCGGGAATCCCGTACGACCACCTGGCCCTGCACGTGCGCACCTCCGACGGCGGCGACTGGCTCGCGGACGTCGGCTTCGGCACCCACAGCCACTTTCCGCTGGCCCTCGGCGAACGCGGCGACCAGCCGGACCCCGGCGGCACCTTCCGTATCGACGAGACCCCTGCGGGGGATCTGTCCGAGGGCGATCTGTCCGAGCGCGATCTGGACGTCAGCAGGGACGGCAAGGCGCAGTACGTGATCGACCGACGCCCGCGCGCCCTCGGCGACTTCACGTCCGGCGCCTGGTGGCACCGCACCTCGCCCCGGTCCCACTTCACTCGGTCACTGGTCTGCTCGATGCTCACCGGGACCGGGCGGATCACCCTCAGCGGCCGCACCCTCACCACGACGACGGGCGGCGAGCGCCACACCACCGAACTGGCCACGGACGCCGAGGTGCTCGACGCGTACGCCACGCACTTCGGCATCACCCTGGAGCAGGTGCCGCAGGTGAAGGAGACCGTGGTCTTCGGGGCAGGCGCCACCTCTTGACCTTTCCTCCAAGGGGGGTGGCATCTGCCATGGAGAAAGACCCAGAAGTGTTGTAAATGCCAGGTGAAGCGGCATATCGTTTCGCGCATGCAGTCCTACACCATCGGACAGGCGGCACGCCTGCTCGGCGTCAGCCCCGACACCGCTCGTCGCTGGGCGGACGCCGGACGGGTCGCCACCCACCGGGACGAAGGCGGCCGTCGGCTCATCGACGGCCGCGATCTCGCCGCGTTCTCCGTCGAGGTCGCGCAGGGGCAGGCACAGGGGGGCAACAGCGAGGACGACGTCCCCTACACCTCCGCCCGCAACGCCTTTCCCGGCATCGTCACCGCCGTGAAGCTCGGCGACGTCGCGGCCCAGGTCGAGATCCAGGCAGGTCCGCACCGGCTCGTCTCCCTCCTGACCCGAGAGGCCGTGGAGGAGTTGGGCCTGGAGGTCGGCATGCAGGCAACCGCCCGCGTGAAGTCCACCAGCGTCCACATCGACCGCACCTGACCTAGGAGTTCCACGCTCATGTCCCTCCCTCTCGCCCCCGCCCGACGCCGCACCACCCCGGCCCGACGCCGCACCGCCGCCGCCGTGCTCACGGCCGCCCTGCTCGTCCCGCTCGCCGCCTGCGGCAACGACGACAGCAAGGACGACACCGGCAAGCAGCCCGCGGGCGCCGCCGCCCCGAAGGCCGACCTGACGGTGCTCGCCGCCTCTTCCCTGACCGACGTCTTCGAGACCGCGGGCGCCGCGTACGAGAAGGAGAACCCGGGGACGAAGGTCAACTTCTCCTTCGCCGGTTCCCAGGAGCTGGCCGCGCAGGTCAAGCAGGGCGCCCCGGCCGACGCCCTGGTCACCGCCGACACCAAGACCATGGACGGGCTGAAGGCCGACACCGGGAAGCCGTCCGTCATCGCCAAGAACCGCCTGGTCATCGCGGTCGGCGAGGGCAATCCGAAGAAGGTCGCCGCGCTGAAGGACCTCTCCGGCAGCAACGACAGCAAGCTGAAGGTCGTGCTCGCCGCGCCCGAGGTGCCGGTCGGCCGCTACAGCAAGCAGATCCTGGACGACCAGAAGATCGACGTGAAGCCGGTCTCGCAGGAGCCCAACGTCCGCGCGGTCCTGAGCAAGGTCGAACTGGGCGAGGCGGACGCCGGGCTCGTCTACAAGACCGACGCCGCCACCTCCCCCAAGAAGGTCGACGCGGTCAAGATCCCCGACAGCCAGAACGCGATCGCCGAGTACCCTGCGGCCACCTTGAAGACGTCGAAGCACGCGGAGGCCGCGAACGCCTTCGTGAAGTGGCTGTCCACGCCCGCAGCGCAGAAGATCCTCCAGGACGCGGGCTTCGAGAAGCCGTAGCCCGCACACGCCGAGGTGAGGGGGCCGACCGCCTCCCCGGTCGGGGCACTCCGGGCCGTCCCCCGGAACGCCCCGTACGCCCCCTCACCTCGCGAACCACCCCGCGCGCACCCCAGGGACCACGATGAAACGCCTGCGCGGCCGCACCACCGGCCCCCGCACCCCGATCGCCCTCGCGATCCCCGCGCTGCTCGCCATCGCGTTCCTGACGCTGCCGCTGCTCGGGATCCTCGTCCGTACGGAGTGGGGCGAGCTCGGGGCCCATCTGACCACCGAAGGAACGACCGAGGCGCTACAGCTCTCCCTGGTCGTCTCCTTCTGGGCGCTTGGCCTCTCCCTACTGCTCGGGGTGCCGCTGGCCTGGCTGCTCGCCCGCGTCGACTTTCCCGGCAAGGCGGTCGTACGTTCCCTCGTGCTGCTGCCGATGGTGCTTCCGCCCACCGTGGGCGGCGTCGCCCTGCTGCTCGCCTTCGGGCGGCGCGGACTGCTCGGCCCCTGGCTTGAGGACACGTTCGGGATCACCCTGCCGTTCCAGACGTCCGGCGCGGTGATCGCGGCGACCTTCGTGGCGATGCCGTTCCTCGTCATCAGTCTCGAAGGCGCGCTCGGCGGTCTCCGCCCCCGTTACGAGGAGACCGCGGCGTCCCTGGGGGCTTCTCCGGTACGGGTGTTCTGTACGGTCACGCTGCCCATGGTCGCCCCCGGGCTCATCGCCGGAGCGGCCCTGACCTGGGCGCGGGCCCTGGGTGAGTTCGGCGCGACCATCACCTTCGCGGGCAACCTCCCCGGCACCACACAGACCCTGCCCCTCCAGGTGTACCTGCTGCTCCAGGACTCCCCCGAGGCCGCGACGTCCGTGTCGCTGCTGCTGCTCGCCATCGCCATGGCGGTGCTCGTCGCGCTGCGCGGCCGCTGGATGAGCGCTCCGGGCGGGCGGGACCAGGGGCGGCCGGTGCGGGCCGAGCGGCTACCGGACGAGGCGGTTTCGCCCTCGCTTCCCGAGTCCGGCGCGGGTGAGTACGGCGCGGGTGAGCACGGCGCGGGTGAGTCCGCTGCGGGTGCGTACGGCGCGGGTAAGTACGGAGCCGCCGAGCCCGCGCCGCCCTCGGAGCGCTGGTCCCTGCACGCCGACGTCACCGGCTTCAACCAGCTCACCCTGGACGCCGAACCGGGCACCACCATCGCCGTCGTCGGGCCCAACGGCGCGGGCAAGACCACGCTGCTGCGCGCACTTCTCGGCCTCACCCCGCGCGCCCACGCCGAACTCCGGCTCGGCGACACCGACGTCACCGGCCTGCCTCCGCACCGGCGCCACGTCGCCTGGGTCCCGCAGGACGGCGCCCTGTTCCCGCACATGAGCGCCCTCGCCAACACGGCGTACGGGCCGCGTGCGCTGGGTGTCCCGCGGGCCGAGGCCCGGCGGCGCGCGCAGGAGTGGCTCGACCGGCTCGGCGTCGGCCACCTCGCGCACCGCCGACCGGCCCAGCTCTCCGGCGGTCAGGCCCAACGGGTGGCGCTCGCACGGGCGTTGGCGGCCCGCCCCCGGCTGCTCCTCCTTGACGAACCGCTCGCCGCGCTCGACCAGACGACCCGGGCCCACGTGCGCCACACCCTGCGTACGCACCTGGACACCTTCGGCGGCGTCTGCCTGATCGTCACGCACGACCCCGTCGAGGCCGTCTCCCTCGCCGACCGGGTTCTCGTACTCGACCAGGGGCTCGCCCTCCAGGACGAGGCGCCCGCCGAGGTGACCCGGCACCCCCGCTCTCCGTGGGTGGCCAGGATGCTGGGCCGCAACGCCTGGCCCGGCACCGCGGGGCCCGAGGGGCTCGCCCTGCCCGGCGGCGGGACCCTCGTGATCGCGGACCCGCTCCCGCCGGGCACCGAGGCGCTGGCGATCATCGCCCCGGAGGCGGTCTCCGTCCACCGCGACAGGCCCACCGGCAGCCCCCGCAACGTCTGGCCGGGCACCATCCGCGAGATCACCACCAGCGGCAGCCGGCTCCGCCTCCTGATCACCTCGCCGCAGGCCCCCGACCTGGTGGCCGAGATCACCCCGCAGGCGGCCGCCGAACTCGGCCTCGCCGACGGGACGTCGGTGTGGACCAGCGTGAAGGCGACGGAGGCGACGGTCGTGCCCACCTGAGACGTGCGGGCCGCGTGCGCTTCAGAATTCTGAGACGTGCGGGCCGCGCGCGCCACGTCTGAGACGTGCGGGCCGCGCGCGCGACGTCAGCCGAAGAGCTCGTGGTCGGCCAGGACGTCGGCGATCAGCCGCTGGTCGACGGCCGCCCGTACCGGATCGGAGTCGATGTAACCGCTCAGGGTCAGCAGGCACTTCCACAGCAGCCAGCCGCGGGCCCGCGCCCAGGTGCCCTCGTCCTGGCCGACCGCGCGCCGGAACACCTCCCGGCTCTCACCCGAGAACATCCCCCACGCGATCACCAGATCGCAGGCCGGGTCCCCGACGCCCGACGTGCCGAAGTCGATGACAGCGGTCAACTTGCCGTCGGCGACAAGGAGGTTGCCCGACGCGATGTCGCCGTGGAACCACACGGGCGCCCCGTGCCATTCCGACTCCGCGGCGATGGCGGCATCCCAGACGGCCGCCGCCCCGGCCGTGTCGACACGGCCGTCGAGCGCGGCGAGGCACCGCCGGGTCTCCTCGTCGTAGTACGCCGGGGACGCCCCTCGGTACCAGCTGTGCTCACCCGCGAGCGGACCTCCAGTGGTGTCGCAGCGCTGGAGGGCGAGGATGAACTCGGCCACGGAGGCCGCGAACTGCGCCATGTCGTCGATGTGTCCGCGAGCGGCCGTCTCACCGTCGAGCCAGCCGCGGACGGACCAAGGGAAGGGGTAGCCCTCGCCCGGGACGCCCTCGCCCAGGACCCGCGGGACGGCGTACGGCAGGGACGGCGCGAGCCGGGGCAGCCATTCGTTCTCCTTGGCCACCGCGGGGACATAACCGGGGGCGGTGGGCAGCCGGGCCGTCAGGGCGTCGCCCAGGCGGTACGTGCGGTTGTCCCAGCCGTCGACCTCCACCGGCCTGACGGGCAGGTCGCGCCACTGCGGGAACTGCGCGGCGACCAGACGCTTCACCAGGGCGGCGTCGATGCCGGCGCGGCCGTCAGGAGCAGCCGGAACGATGGGAGGGGTCGGAACCGCAGGAGGAGTTGGACCCTCAGGAGGAGTCGGAACCATACGGGGATCTTCGCCTCACGCGATCGTGCCGTGCAACGAATTATCGAGTTGTCGAGCGATTGGAACGACTTCAGTCAACAGTGATCACCGCGGCCGCGGCGCCCCACGCGGACTCTAGGCTCTGCCCCATGGATGCCAGTTCTGTGACCAGGACGGTCTCCGTCACCCGTATGAATTCCGGGGACCACGCCTGCCTCGGATTCGACGACGACGAAACCCGTTGGGAACTCCGTGCCGCGTACGCCGACATCGGTCTGTCGCGCGGCGAGCAGGTGGTGTTCTTCACCGACCGGGCCACCACCGCGGCCTTCGCGGCCGAGCAGCTGAGCGCCGGCGGCTTCCCGCTGGGGCCCGCACTCATGGACGGACGTCTTGTCGTGGTCAACGAAGTCCCCGGATACGACCCGGCCGCCGGCTTCGACCCTGCCGAACGGGCCAGCACCTGGGTGGAGTTGACCGACAAGGCCCGCTACGACGGCTTCTCCGGCATCCGGGTGGTCGGCGACATGGGATGGGCCGCCGAACCGGGCGTCGACCAGGATCTCCTGGTCGAGTACGAGACCGGGCTCTCGCCGCTCTTCGCCGAGATCGGGTTCACCGCCATCTGCGAGTACGACCGGCGGAAGTTCGGCGACGACCTCATGGGCCGGGTCCACCGCGCCCATCCCAAGCAGGTTCTGCGGCGCATCGGCGCCCTGGACATCACCCGGGCCGGAACCGAACTCCGGGTCGCCGGAGACGTCGACCTCGCCACGCGCGAGGAGTTCGACTCGGCGCTGGCGCAGGCCTTGTCCGGCCCGGACCGTCCCAGCGTGCTCGATCTGTCCGAGCTGTGCTTCATGGACGTACACGCCGCATCGACGCTGGTGCGGCTCGCGAACGGGCTGCCCTGCGACCACCTCCTCGCGGTCCGCTCCCGGCCCGAGCAGGACAAAGTGATACGGCTCTGCGGAGCCGTCGAAGTGCCTCAACTCGTCCTGGGCGAAGGGTGATCCGCGAAGTGATCCTCAACCGCGGCATCGGCAACGACGACAACGGCGGTGACCCGGCCCCGCACCGGGCGCCCATCGACGCCGCCCTCGCCCCCACACCGGGCGAGGCGGCCCTCCTCGAACTCCCCTTCACCATGGCCGACTTGGCGCGACTGCGCCTCCAGGTCACCCGCCGCGCCGAGGACGCGGGGCTCTGCGACCCCCGGCTCAGCGACTTCGTGCTCGCCGTGCACGAGGTCGCGAGCAACGCCGTCGTGCACGGGGGCGGCAAGGGCCGCATCCATCTCACGTACACGGCGGAGGGGTTGCGCTGCGTGATCGCGGACAACGGCACGGGCCTCCCCCTGGCGAATCCGTGCACATCGACCACCCTCCCCGAGACCGAGGAGGCCGAGAACGGCCGGGGCCTATGGCTGGCCCAGGCCCTCACGGACCACTTCGACGTCAGGGCCTGCGGGTCGGGGACGACGGTGACGTTGGTGGCGCTGTTGTCTTGAGGGGGCCAGGGGGCCAGGGGGCCAGGGGCAAGCTGCGCCCCTCACGCCGACGCCCGTTCGATCAGCGTCGGGCTGAATACCGTCGACAGTGGTGCCTCTCCTGGCTGCTTTATTCGCCCGAGCAGCAGGCGGGCCATCTCGGCGGCCATCTCCTCCACCGGCTGCCTGACCGTGGTCAGCGCGGGCTCGCAGGCCCTGGCGGCTTCGCTGTCGTCGAAGCCGACCACCGCCACGTCCTGCGGCAACCGCCTGCCCGCCCGCAGCAGCGTCTGCAGCGCTCCTTGCGCCATCAGGTCCGACGCGACGAACAGGCCATCCAGGTCCGGGCGTTCGGCCAGCAGCCGCCGCGTCGCCTCGGCCCCGCCCACCCGCGTGAAGTCCGCCTCCACCCAGGGCGCTTCGGTGAGGCCGTGTGCGGCCAGCGCGTCACGGAAGCCTTGGAGGCGTTCCCGGGCGGCCGGCATGTCCTGCGGTCCGGCGACGGTGCCGATCCTGCGGCGGCCCCCGGAGACCAGGCGGTCGACGGCCATCCGCGCCCCCGCTCGCTGGTCCACCTCCACGTACGGCAGCGGAACCGTCCCCGCCGGGCGCCCCGCGAGCACGGCGGGCAGGCCGGTCTCCGCGAGCAGCCTGGGCAGCGGATCGGAGGCGTGCGAGGAGACGAGCACCGCGCCGTCCACGTGACCCTGGCGCAGATACGAGAGCAACTGCCGGCGCGAGATCTCGTCGTCCACCAGCATCAGGACCATCTGGACCCCGGCCGGGCGCAGCACGTCCAGGAGACCGCCGACCACCCGCCCGAAGTGGGGGTCGCTGAACATCCGGCCGACGAAGGGGGCCTCGACCGCCCGACGCTCCCGCTCGGACACCACCAGCGCCATGGAGTCTGTCCGCTGGGTCACCAGGGAGCGGGCGGCCCGGTTGGGGACGTAACCGATGGCCTCGACCGCCTCCTCGACCTTGCGGCGCAGCATCGGGTCGACGGTGGGCGCGCCGTTCACGACCCGGGAGACGGTGGCGCGCGACACCCCGGCCGTCCGGGCCACGTCCTCCAGGGTTACGGGGCGGGCGGGGCGCAGGGCGTCGGTGGTCACGAGGTCTTTATAGCAACCGGGGCAGCGGTCGAGCTGGGCGAGCGTTCGGATCTGCATGCCTGATGCAGCGTCAATTCGACTCCGGCTCCAGCAGGTTGTTCATGTCGTCACGCCGCCGGACATTTCATCCCCGTACATGCGATGCACGCCAACTCGCCCACAGCATCACCTAGTTGACTTCTCCCCACCGAGTAACCGCGACATCGTGCGCACCCCCTTGACGCACCTTGCCCCAGACACAACTATCCAACGCGAGAGAGCGCTCTCTCAGCGATCACTGTTCAGGTTCTGAACTTACGCACCTCCCCCCACCACCAGCACCCCGCCACCCCAATCACCCAGCTGCCAGAAGGACTTGCCATGCCTGAGCACCAGCCTTCCCCCACCCCGAGATCCCCCCATTCCCCCCTATCCCCCCTCTCCCGCCGCTCCGCCCTGGCCGCCGCTCTAGCCGTCCCGGCCACCGGCCTGCTCGCCTCCCAGGCCGTCGCCGCCCCCGACGCGCCCCCGGCGCAGGGCCCCGCCGCCCGCCGCCCGCAGCCGGCGAACGCCCTCGCTCCCGACTTCGGACCGAACGTCATCGTCTTCGACCCGTCCACCGGCGGCATCCAGGCGAAACTGGACGAGATCTTCAAGAAGCAGGAGTCGGCGCAGTTCGGCACGGCCCGCTACGCCCTGCTGTTCAAGCCCGGCACCTACAGCGGCCTCAACGCCCAGATCGGGTTCTACACCTCGATCATGGGCCTGGGCCTCTCCCCCGACGACACCCACTTCAACGGCGACGTCACCGTCGACGCGGGCTGGTTCAACGGAAACGCTACGCAGAACTTCTGGCGCTCGGCGGAGAACCTCTCCCTCTCCCCGGTCAGCGGCGCCAACCGCTGGGCGGTCTCCCAAGCCGCCCCGTTCCGCCGCATGCACATACGCGGCGACCTGAACCTCGCGCCCAACGGCTACGGCTGGGCCAGCGGCGGCTACATCGCCGACAGCCGCATCGACGGCACCGTCCAGCCGTACTCCCAGCAGCAGTGGTACACCCGCGACAGCTCGATCGGCGGCTGGCTCAACGCGGTGTGGAACATGGTCTTCTCCGGGGTCGAGGGCGCCCCCGGCGACACCTTCCCCAACCCGCCCTACACCACCCTGAACAACACCCCGTACTCCCGTGAGAAGCCGTTCCTCTACCTGGACGGCGCGGAGTACAAGGTCTTCCTGCCCGCCCTGCGCACCAACGCCCGCGGCACCAGCTGGGGCCGCGGCACCCCACAGGGCCAGTCCCTCTCGCTCTCCGCCTTCTACCTCGCCAAGCCGGGCGACAGCGCGGCCACCCTCAACGCCGCCCTCGACCGGGGGCTGCACCTCCTGCTCACCCCCGGCATCTACCACCTCGACCGCCCGATCGAGGTCAAGCGGGCGAACACCGTCGTCCTCGGCATCGGTTACGCCACCCTCATTCCGGCCAACGGCGTCACCGCACTCAAGACCGCCGACGTGGACGGGGTACGGCTCGCCGGGTTCCTGGTCGACGCGGGGCCGCAGAACTCCCGGACGCTCGTCGAGGTCGGCCCGCAGGGCGCGAGCGCCTCGCACGTCGGCAACCCGACCACCGTCCAGGACGTGTTCATCCGCATCGGCGGCGCGGGCGCGGGCAAGGCCACCACCAGCATGGTGGTGAACAGCCGCCACACCATCGTCGACCACACCTGGGTCTGGCGCGCCGACCACGGCGACGGCGTCGGCTGGGAGACCAACCGGGCCGACTACGGCGTCGTCGTCAACGGTGCGGACGTGCTGGCCACCGGCCTGTTCGTGGAGCACTTCAACAAGTACGACGTGCAGTGGAACGGCGAGCGCGGGCGCACGATCTTCTACCAGAACGAGAAGGCGTACGACGCCCCCAACCAGGCCGCCATCCAGAACGGCAGCATCCGTGGCTTCGCCGCGTACAAGGTCGCCGACTCCGTCAACACCCACGAGGGCTGGGGGCTCGGCAGCTACTGCTACTACAACGTCGACCCGACCATCGTGCAGGAACACGGCTTCGCGGCACCGAACAAGCCGGGGGTGAAGTTCCACCACCTGCTCGTCGTCTCGCTCGGCGGCAAGGGCCAGTACGCGCACGTCATCAACGCGACGGGTGCTCCCACTTCGGGCTCCAACACGGTGCCGTCCACGGTGGTCTCCTTCCCCTGAATCCCACCAACTCCGCACTTGTGTGCAGACGGTGAAGGAAGGGCGCAGTAAAGTCGTAACTGTGCGATAGGAGCGGCTGATTGACGGCGGCCGCCGCGCACTGGGTGGCGACGGCCGCCCGGGGCGCGAGGAACGAGGCTCCCCCTCGTCGCTTCCTCGCGCAGTGCCCTTCATGGGTGAGATGCGGGAATTCCCACCACGAAGGGCTCTGGCAGGAGCCGTGTCGTCGGCGATGCGGCTCCTGCTGGCCCTGCAGAAAGTGTCCACTCGGTGCCGACCGGGCAGGAGGCGCAGGACGGCTACCGGCGTGGCCACGGAGCTGCGTCCTAACTCCTCAGCCGAGAATAGGACTTCCTCTCGCGTGATCGGAACAGTCGCCGACCACTTGTCGGGAGGATTCCTTTCGCTACGCTCGAAGACGCCCCGGACCGGCGGCTCCCGAGGGGGCAGCGTGTCAACGATGGTGATGACCGGCGGCACTTCCGGCTTCGGAGCGATCGCCGCCGAACGACTGACCCGCTCGGGCAAGACCCGGCTGTCGCCGCCCGGCACTCGGCGACGGCGACTCACTCCCACTCGACCTGACCGAGCTCGACTCGGTGCGTGCTTTAGCGGCGTCGGTCCGCGAACGGCTGGGCGGGACTCGCGTCGACGCCTTGGTCCTCAACGCCGGTGTGGTCCGCCCCGACGTGACCGGCAGGACGATGGACGGCTTCGAGACGACATTCGCGGTCAACCACCTCGCGCACTACTCCTGGTACGCCTGCTGCTGCCCGCCCTGCGGGACGGGGCACTCGTCGTACTGACCACGAGCGGTACCTACGACCCGGCCACCTAGGCCGGGTTGACACCCCCGCGCCACGCGGAAGCGGACCTGCTCGCCCACCCCGATCAGGGCCCCGGCCGCGACCCCCGCCCACGCAAGGCGGGCGAGCACGCGTACACGGCGTCCAAGCTGTGCGCCGTACTCACCGCCCGCACCCTGTCCGGGCTCCCCGCCCGCCACCTCACCGCACTCGCCTACGATCCGGGCCAGGTCTTCGGAACAGGCCTGGCCAAGGACCTCCCACTCCCCCTCCGCACAGCCTGGACACTCCTCGGCACACCACTACTCGGCCGCCCGCTGCGCAGACTCAACCCGCACTTCAACACCCGCGCGGCGGCGGGAAATACCCTGGCAGAAGTGGCTCTAGGCACCACCAAGCCACCGACCGGCCACGTACTCGCCTCCCTACGAAGGGGACAACTCACCTGGCCGGCCCTGTCGGAGCTGGCGCGCAGGGGCGAGGTGGCACAGGCGTTGTGGGAGGACAGCGCCCGGTTGGTCGGCCTGGCTCCGGCCTGACGGCGGCGTCGGCGGGCTCATGGCCCTGGGCGAGCGAAGGCGGCGCCAAGACTGAGACCAAGGACCGCCACCCGCCCGGCCCCGCACCGCCGGTGAAGCCTGAGCGGCAGTTACGACCGGGCGCCCTGGCTGCTCGTCGAGGAAGCCTTGGCCGCAGGCTCCAAAATCGCCACGCATTCCACATGATGCGTCATCGGAAACAGGTCGAACGCCCTCAACGACCGCACCCGATACCCCCCATCCCGGAAGTACCCCAAGTCCCGCGCCAGCGCCGCCGGGTCGCAAGCCACGTACGCGATTCGGCGTGCGCCCAGCTTCGTCAGGTGCTTCACCGTCTGCTTGCCCGCGCCCGCGCGCGGCGGGTCCAGGACGATCAGGTCGACCTCTGTGATGCCGGTGCGCGGCAGGGCCGCCTCGACCTTGCCCTGTTCGATGCGGACGCGGTCGAAGGCGGCGAGGTTGTGGCGGGCGTCCTCGACCGCTCGCTTGCCGGACTCGATGCCGAGCACCGCGCCCTGGTCCCCGACCCGGTCGGCGATCGCGCCGGCGAACAGGCCCACCCCGCAGTAGAGGTCGAGCGCCGTCTCGCCCTTGCGGGGCGTCAGGCCCTGCATGACCGCGAGCATCAGCGTCTCCGCCGCCTTCGGGTGGACCTGCCAGAAGCCGCCGTTGCCGACGCGGTACGTGCGGTTGTCGGCGCGCTCGCGGACGAAGGGGCGGCCGTGGACGCGGTGGACGCCGCCGTCCTGTTCGGCGATGCGGAGGACCGAGACCGGCTTGTCCAGTTCGACCAGGGGGAGGCGCGCGCCCGGCTTCGGCTCCAGGATGACCTGGCGGTCCTGGGAGCCCGTCGCCGCGATCGCCTCGACGGACGCCATGCCGGACCAGTCGTGCTTCTCGATGCCCAGCTCGGAGACCCCGGGCGCCGCGATCATGCAGTGCTCGACGGGCTCCACCTCGTGCGAGCGGTGGCGGCGCAGACCCGCGTTGCCGTCGGGGTCCACCGCGTACTGGACGCGGGTGCGCCAGGCCGGGACCTCACCCGAGGGGAGCTTGTCACCCTCGGCCGGGACGACCGTGCCGTCCCAGCCCGCCTCCTCCGGAGTCAGGCCCGCGAGGCGCTGGAGCTGCTCGGTGATGACCTCGCCCTTGAGGCGGCGCTGCGCGCCCGGCTTCGCGTGCTGCCAGTCGCAGCCGCCGCAGCGGCCGGGGCCGGCGTACGGGCAGGGGGCCTCGACGCGGTCCTTGGACGGGTCGAGGACCGTCACCGCGTCCGCGCGCAGGAAGCGGCTGTCCTCGTCGCCCTCCGTCACGCGCGCGATGACCTTCTCGCCGGGGAGGGTGTGGCGGACGAAGAGGACGCGGCCCTCGGCCGTTCGCGCTACGCAGTGGCCGCCGTGCGCGACCGGGCCCACCTCGACCTCGTACTCCTGCCCGATGAGGGAGGCCGCCTGCGCGTCCTTCGAGCGCGAGTCCTCCTTCGAGTTCCCCGCCTGCGATTTCTTCGGTTCTGCCTGCATGGCGGGGTGACTCCACTACGTAAGGGGGCATCGGCCGAAAGGAAACGGCCGGACAACAGCCCACCAGTCTACGTGGGTGTTGTCCGGCCGCTCACCAACCGTCGGGGGCTAGCCCTTGTTGCTCGGTTCCTTCTGGCGCTTTTCCACCGGGCCCCGCCGCACCGCACCCGGCGCGTTCCACTCCGAGCGCTTCCGTGCCCGCTTCTTCGCGGCCTCGGAGGAGTCGAGCTGGTAGGGGACGGACGTCACCATCACGCCGGGGGTGAAGAGCAGCCGGCCCTTGAGGCGCAGCGCGCTCTGGTTGTGCAGCAGGTGCTCGTACCAGTGGCCCACCACGTACTCCGGGATGATCACACTGACCACGTCGCGCGGGCTCTCCCGGCGCAGGTTCTTCACGTACTCGATGATCGGCCGGGTGATCTCGCGGTAGGGCGAGTCGAGGATCTTCAGCGGGACGGTCAGGCCGCGCCGCTCCCACTCGGCTCTGAGGGCCTTGGTCTCCGCCGGGTCGACGTTGATGCTCAGCGCTTCGAGCGTGTCCGAGCGCATCAGCTTGGCGTAGGCAAGGGCGCGCAGCGTCGGCCGGTGGATCTTGGAGACCAGGACGATGGAGTGCACGCGCGAGGGGCGCACGCTGTCGTCGGAGGGGGTCTCCGGGGCGGCGATCTCCTCGGCCACGCGGTCGTAGTGACGGCGGATCGCCGACATCGTCGCGTAGAAGATCACCATGCCGAGCAGCGCGACCCACGCGCCGTGCGTGAACTTCGTGACGAGTACGACGATCAGGACGAGGCCCGTGAAGAAGGCGCCGAAGGTGTTGATCGCCCGCGAGCGGAGCATGTGGCGCCGCTTGGCCTGGTCCTTCTCCTTGCTCAGATGGCGGTTCCAGTGCCGGACCATGCCGATCTGGCTGAGCGTGAACGAGACGAAGACGCCGACGATGTAGAGCTGGATCAGCTTCGTCGAGTCCGCGCCGTAGATCCCGACGAGCAGGGCCGCGGCGCCCGCCAGCAGCACGATCCCGTTGGAGAAGGCGAGCCGGTCGCCGCGGGTGTGCAGCTGGCGCGGCAGGTAGCGGTCCTGCGCGAGGATCGAGCCGAGCAGCGGGAAGCCGTTGTACGCCGTGTTGGCCGCGAGGAACAGGACAAGCGCGGTGGCGGCGGCCAGGACGATGAAGAGGAAGCTGCCGCTGCCGAAGACGGCCTCGGCGACCTGGGAGATCACCGGGTTCTGGACGTAGTCGGCGCCGACCGACGCACCGTTGTGGAAGAGGTCCTTGGCCGGGTTCTCGGCCATCCTGACCTTGGTCAGCATGGCGAGCGCGATGATGCCGCAGAACATGGTGACGGCGAGGGCGCCCATCAGGGCCAGGGTGCTCGCCGCGTTCTTGCTCTTGGGCTTGCGGAAGGCCGGGACGCCGTTGCTGATCGCCTCGACGCCGGTCAGCGCGGCACAGCCGGAGGAGAAGGCCCTCAGGAGCAGGAAGACCAGGGCGAAGCCCGCGAGGCCCTGGTGCTCGGGCTTGATCTCGTAGTCCGCGGTGGGCGCCTTCATCGTCTCGTCGAGGACGATGCCCCGGAAGGCACCCCACGCGATCATGAGGAAGACGCCGACCACGAAGACGTACGTCGGGATGGCGAAGAGCTTCCCGGACTCCTTCACGCCGCGCAGGTTCATCAGCGTCAGGAGCACGATGA
Organism: Streptomyces sp. NPDC054866; assembly: GCF_053610745.1. Classification (NCBI taxonomy): domain Bacteria; kingdom Bacillati; phylum Actinomycetota; class Actinomycetes; order Kitasatosporales; family Streptomycetaceae; genus Streptomyces; species Streptomyces sp. NPDC054866. Next base: position 172,650 of record NZ_JBSGZA010000001.1, on the reverse strand, counting down.
CGGCGACCGCACAGAGCACCTTGTGCTCGACGACGAACGGGATCGCCGAGCCGAGGTTCTCGATGCCCGAGGAGATCGACACCGCCACGGTCAGGACGTAGTCGACGAGCAGCGCGCTCGCGACGGTGAGCCCGGCCTTGGGGCCGAGGTTGGTGTTGGCGACCTCGTAGTCGCCGCCACCACTCGGGTAGGCGTGCACGTTCTGCCGGTACGACGCGACGACGGTGAACATCAGCACGACGACCGCGACGGCGATCCAAGGGCTGAAGTGGTACGCCGACACACCCGCGATCGAGAGGACTAGGAGCACTTCCCCCGGCGCATAGGCCACGGAGGAGAGCGGGTCGGACGCGAACACGGGTAGAGCGATGCGCTTCGGCAGGAGGGTTTCTCCGAGCCGGTCGCTGCGCAGTGCGCGCCCGATGAGGATCCGTTTGGGCACGTCGGTCAGTTTGGACACGCAGAGGATCGTAAGCGTTCGAATGGGTGCCCGCCCACCCACCACCCCCTAAGCGCGCCGGTTAGCCACGACGCGCCGCCCCGGGCTCCGCCCAATGCCCGGAAAGCGGACGCCCGTCGGCGGCCAGCGGTGCTTCCGGTACGTCCCGGGCCCCGTGCGTGCCGTACCGCTCGGCCACCCGCTGCTCGGCGCGGCGGATCGCGCGGGACGGCCACCAGGTGGCGCGCCCGAGGAGCAGCAGCGCCGCCGGCAGGATCATGATGCGGATCACGAACGCGTCGAGCAGGACGGCCGCCGCGAGGACGAAGCCCATCTGCTTCATCTCCAGGATGTGCAGCATCACGAAGCTCGCGAAGACGGTGACCATGACGATCGCGGCGCTGGTGACGACCTTGGCCGACGAGCTGATGCCCTCGATGACGGCCTGCCGGGTGGGTACGCCGTTCAGCGCGGCCTCCCGGATCCGGCTGACCACGAACACCTGGTAGTCCATCGAGAGCCCGAAGAGGATCACGAAGAGGAAGAGCGGCACCCGCGACGAGATCCCGCCGAGCGAGATGAACGAGAGCAGTTCCTCGGCCCACTTCCCCTGGAAGACCAGGACGAGCAGTCCGAGCGCGGACGCGGCGGAGAGCAGGTTGAGCACGATGCCGAGCAGTCCGAGGACGATCGAGCGGAACGCGAAGACCGTCATGGCGAAGGTCATGAGGAGCAGGAAGCCGAGGACGAGCGGCAGCTTCTGGTTCTGGTGCTCCACGTAGTCGGTGCCGCGCGGCACCTCGCCGGTGACGGCCGTCTCGACGCCGGGCAGCTTGCCGACGGTCGCGGGGAGATGGTCGTGGCGGAGGTGGTCGAGCGAGGCTTCGGCCTTCTCGGAGTACGTCGGGTGCGGGGTGTTGAGCTCCAGGGTGGTGGTCCTCCGGTCCTCCGAGGAGCGCAGGATCGGCGCACCTGAGGGGTGCGAGAAGAGCGGGTCGGTCTGCGCCTGGCGGTCAAGATCCCGCAGGGCATCGCGCACTTCGGCGGCCTGCGAGGCCTCGGCCCGTACGACGACCAGGTGCCGGACGCGCTGCTCCGGGAAGGCTTCGAGCAGCCTGTCGTACCCCTTCATCGCCTCGATCTCGCGCGAGAAGCTGTCACGCGCCGGGTTCTTGAGGTTCATGTCCAGTGCGGGCAGGGCGAGTCCCACCATGGCGAGGACCGCGAGGCACAGGGTGAGCGCGGGGCGCTTGCGGGCGGGCGCGAGCAGGGCGTTCCAGGCGCGGCCCGGCTCCTTCTCGCCGTACGTCCTGCGGACCGTCTTGCCCTGCGCGAGACGCTTGGCGGCGCGGCGCTCACTGCGGCGGCCGAGCTTGACGAGGAGCGCGGGCAGTACGGTCACGGAGCTGACCACGGCCACGGCGACCACCAGGATGGTGCCGGTGGCGAGGGAGTCGAAGATCACGTCACGCGCCAGGAAGAGCGCGGTGGTGGAGACGATCACGGCGAGGCCGGAGACCACGATGGCGCGGCCAGCCGTCGCGGCGGCAGCCTCGACCAGGGCCTCGGAGGTGAGGCGGCCGCCCGCGCGGGCCCGCTCCTCCCGTTCGCGCTTGAGGTAGAAGAGCGTGTAGTCGACGCCGACGGCCATGCCGATGAGCAGGATCATGCTCATCCCGACGCCGGTGTCGGGCAGCAGGTGCGAGGCCAGCATCGCGAGGCCCATCGTCGCCATGATCGAGGTGACGGCGAGCAGCAGCGGTACGCCGACCATGACGACCGAGCCGAAGACCACGGCGAGCGTGATCAGCGTGATGGGCAGCGTGATCGCCTCGGAGAACTGCAGGTCCTTGTTGCGCTGGTCGTCGACGCCCTTGCTCACGGAGGCGTCACCGGTCTCCTCGATCACCAGGCCCGGGTGAGCCTTCGCGGCCTCCTCGGTCTGGGCCTGGAGCGGGGGCACCGTCTCCTGGTCCTCCTGCTCGGAGCCGTTGAGCTCCACCTGGACCCGCAGGACCCGCCCGTCGGCGGACGGCACCGGCGCCGCCACCGAGGCGACCTCCGGCAGCGACTTCATCCGGGCGGTGATGTCCTTGACGGCGGCATCGGCGGCCTTCGCGTCGAGCGGCCCCGACTCGGCGCGGATCAGCACCTGTTCCGTGGGCCGCAGCTGGACACCGCCCTCGGTCGCCAGGGCCTCGGCGCGGCCGGCCTCCCCGACGCGGAAGTCCTCCGACGTCGCGCTGTTCATGCCGGCGGCTATACCGCCCCCCAGGCAGAGCACCACGAACACCAGCCAGCCGATGACCGCGCGCCCTGGATGCAGCGCGCTCCATCTCGCCACCCGCACCGTTACCGATCCCTTACTCATACCGTCCCCACCCCTTCGTCCTTCATGTGTAAGTGGAGGCTGACAGGTGTAGGAGCAGGCCGTCAACTGTCATTCGAAGGGAAGGGAGGCAGATTGACGCCGTTTCCCGTCATGCGTAAGTTTTGGCTGACAGGTTTCGGGACCAGCGCGAAGGCGGGCCATGGACAGCGAAGAGCTGCTCGCCTTCCTCTCCGCCGTCGGCCACGCCCAGCGGATCCGGATCATCACCGAGCTCGCCCCGGGACAGCTGTACGTCAGCGAACTCGCGCGGCGGCTCGGCGTCTCCCGGCCCTTGCTCTACATGCACCTCGACCGTCTGGAGAAGGCCGGTCTCGTCGTCGGCCGCCTGGAACTCTCCGATGACGGCAAGGCACTCAAGTACTTCGAACTGACGCCGTTCGACGTGCGATTGAACGTGGACACGATCCTCGCGGCCGTCCGGCAGGACGCGTCCGGCGAAGGCGGACAGCACTCACCAGAGGGGTCTTAATGGACGACGTGATCATCCCGGTCGCCTTCTTCCTGATACTCGCGGGCGCGGTCGTGGCCGTCGCCTACTTCCAGTCGCAGCGCAACCGCGAGCGCGACCGCCAGTGGGCCGAGGCGATGGAGCAGTACCGCGAGGTCGTCGAGCGCGCCAGGTCGGAGCAGGAGGCGGCGCGGCTGCAGCTCGTCGAGATGGACTACCGGCTCAAGTCCGTCGAGAGCCTGCTGCGCAGCGTGGACTGAGCCCGTGCCGGGTCCGTGCACCGGTAGGTGCACGGGGGTGCCATCCGCGGACCGTGCGTGTGTAGCTTGGGCGTCGGTCTGAGACGCTTTTACCGTTCAGCCTGAGCAAAAAGTATTGACACAGCCGGAAGGACGGGCGTGCACATCGTCATCATGGGCTGCGGGAGAGTCGGATCCGCTCTCGCGCAAACCCTGGAACAACAGGGGCACACGGTCGCCGTGATCGACCAGGACCCCACCGCCTTCCGCCGTCTGGGCTCCGGCTTCGGCGGCCGTCGCGTCACCGGCATCGGCTTCGACCAGGACACCCTGCGCGAGGCCGGCATCGAGGAAGCGGGCGCCTTCGCCGCGGTCAGTAGCGGCGACAACTCGAACATCATCGCCGCCCGGGTGGCCCGCGAGATGTTCGGCATCGAGAACGTCGCGGCCCGCATCTACGACCCGCGTCGCGCCGAGGTCTACCAGCGCCTCGGCATCCCCACCGTCGCCACGGTCCGCTGGACCGCCGACCAGATGCTGCGCAGGCTGCTGCCCTCCGGGGCCGAGCCGCTGTGGCGCGACCCCACCGGCGGCGTACAGCTCGCCGAGGTGCACGCGTCCGCGTCCTGGATCGGCCACAAGATCAGTGAGCTCCAGGAGGAGACCGGCGTGCGCGTGGCCTTCCTCACCCGGCTGGGCGAGGCGGTCCTTCCGACCTCGCAGACGGTGCTCCAGGAGGGCGACCTGGTGCACGTGATGATGCGCACCGACGAGGTCGAGAAGGTCGAAGCGGCGTTCGCCGAAGGCCCCGAGGAAGGCGGTCACTGATGAGGGTCGCCATTGCCGGAGCAGGCGCGGTGGGACGTTCCATCGCCGGTGAGCTCCTGGAGAACGGGCACGAGATTCTGCTCATCGACAAGGCGCCGACCGCCATCTCGGTCGAGCGCGTGCCGCAGGCCGAGTGGCTGCTCGCCGACGCCTGCGAGATCACCTCGCTCGACGAGGCGGCGCTCCAGCGCTGCAACGTGGTGATCGCCGCGACCGGCGACGACAAGGTCAACCTCGTCGTCTCGCTGCTCGCGAAGACCGAGTACGGCGTCCCGCGGGTCGTCGCCCGCGTGAACAACCCCAAGAACGAATGGCTCTTCAACGAGTCCTGGGGCGTCGACGTCGCGGTCTCCACCCCCCGTCTGATGTCCGCGCTCGTCGAGGAGGCCGTCAGCGTCGGTGATCTCGTACGCCTGCTGCGCTTCAGTCACGGTGACGCGAACCTCGTCGAGCTGACCCTGCCGCCCGAGTCGGCGCTCGCGGGCACGCAGGTCGGCGACGTCCAGTGGCCCGAGGACACCTCGCTGGTGACGATCATCCGCGGCACGCGGGTGCTGGCGCCGACGCCCGACGATTCCCTGGAGGCGGGTGACGAGCTCCTCTTCGTGGCGGCGCAGGCGCGCGAGGAGCAGCTGGAGGACCTGCTGTCGGTCCGCAGGGAGGACGTGGCGGGCTGACGCGCGCTGCTTGTACGCCGATGGGGGCGCCCGGGATGTCCCGGGCGCCCCCATCGGGCTGCTGAGCCCCTATCGGGCTGCTAGACCTCGCGACTGGCGGCGGCCTTGCGCTCTTCCTCGGCCTTCTCCGCGGCCTCCATCTCGGCGAACACGTCGATGGGCGGCGGAGCCTTCGCGAGGAAGACCCAGGTCAGCCAGACGGCGAGCAGGAACGGCGGGATCTTCAGGGCGATCAGGACCCAGCCGAACTGGGTCGTGTCGGCCCACCAGTAGAGCGGGAAGAGGATCGCGCACTTGGCGAGCAGGATCAGGCCCCAGGCCCAACTGGCCTTTGTGTACGCCTTCTTGCGGCCCGGGTTGCGGGTCCGCCAGGAGAGGTTCTCCTTGAAGACCGGGCCGAGGATCAGGCCGATCAGCGGGACACCCGCGACGGCCGTGATGATGTAGGCGAGGGCGAGGCCCAGGGTGTAGAGCATGCCCGGCAGATAGAAGTCCTTGGCGTTGCCGGTCATCATCGCGAAGACCACGCCGAAGGCGACACCGAAGACGCCGCTGAAGGCGTGCTTGACGGTGTCCTTCATGACCAGGCGGACCGCCACGAGCACCAGGGACACCACGAGGGCCGCGATGGCCGACATGTGCAGGTCCTTGTTGATCGTGAAGATGGTCACGAAGAGCAGGCCGGGCAGAACGGTCTCCACCAGACCCCGCACGCCGCCGAAGGCCTCGAAGAGCGCGGCCTCGGTCACGGCCCTGGAATCGTCTTCCTGATCCGTGGTTCCCTGGTCCGTCGGCTTGTCGAGGGACGTCACCGGCTACTCCCGTCCGAGGGGTCTGAGTTCGTATTTCGGGTTGAAGAGCACCCGGCGGCCCCGGCTCATCGAGACCCGGCCGGACGCGATCAGTCTGCGCCCCGGCTCTATCCCCACGATGGAGCGCCGGCCGAGCCACACCACGTCCAGTGCCGCGGAGCCGTCGAACAGCTCCGCCTCCAGGGCGGGGACGCCGGCGCGTGGTCGCAGGGTGACCGTGCGCAAGGTACCAGTAACCGTGACTATCTGGCGGTCGTGGCAGTCTCCGATGCGGGTGCACCCCGCCGTCTCGGCGTCCTCGCGCAGCTCCTCCGACTCCAGATCCTCCTGGGAGGAGGACAGCCGGTCGAGCATGCGCCGGAAACGGCCTGCCGGCTTCTCGGAACCAGGAACAGCACTCATACAGGAAGCGTACCGGGGGTCGCCGACAGCGCCGCAATGGGTGCGCTCATCTGTGCTTATGCCCGCTCAGCCCGACCCCGACCCTTGACTCATCGCTCGAACCTGTAACCCATTCCCGGCTCGGTGATGAAGTGCCGCGGATGCGCCGGGTCCGCCTCCAGCTTGCGGCGCAGCTGCGCCATGTAGACGCGCAGGTAGTTCGTCTCCGTACCGTACGAAGGGCCCCACACCTCCTGGAGCAGCTGCTTCTGGCTGACCAGTCGCCCGGTGTTGCGCACCAGGACTTCGAGGAGATGCCACTCGGTGGGCGTCAGGCGTACGTCGCGCCCGTCGCGGTTGACCTTCTTGGCGGCCAGGTCGACCGTGAAGTGCTCCGTGTCCACCATCACGTCGTCCTCCCCCGCTCCGGTGGGCTCCGCCCTGCGGATGGAGGCCCGGAGCCGGGCCAGGAGCTCGTCCATGCCGAAGGGCTTGGTGACGTAGTCGTCGGCGCCCGCGTCGAGCGCCTCGACCTTCTCGTCCGAGCTGTGCCGCGCGGAGAGCACCAGGATCGGGACGCGCGTCCAGCCGCGCAGGCCCCTGATGACCTCGACTCCGTCCATGTCGGGCAGGCCGAGGTCGAGCACGATCACGTCGGGGTGGCGAGCGGCGGCGAGCTGGAGCGCGGTGGCCCCGTCCGGGGCCGCGTCCACGTCGTACTTGCGCGCCTTCAGGTTGATCACGAGGGCGCGTACGATCTGCGGCTCGTCGTCGACCACGAGCACCCGGGTCATGCGTACCTGCCTTTCGGGCTTGTCAGTTGTGGCCGTCTCGGTGGTCATGAGGCGGCCTGGGCGGAGAGGTCCGGCAGGGCCTGCGGTCCGCCCGCCGCCGCCCGCAGGGTGAGGACCATGGTGAGGCCGCCGCCGGGGGTGTCCTCGGCCTCCAGCGTGCCGCCCATGGACTCGACGAAGCCGCGTGCGACCGCGAGGCCGAGGCCCACGCCCGCGCCGCGCGGAGCGTCACCGTAGCGCTGAAACGGTTCGAAGATGCGGTCCTTGGCTCCATCCGGGACGCCGGGGCCGCGGTCCACGACGCGCAGTTCGACGCGGTCACCGAGCGTGCTCGCGGAGACCAGGACCGGTTCGGCGTCGAGGCTGTACTTGACCGCGTTCTCGACGATGTTGGCGACCGCGCGCTCCAGGAGGCCCTTGTCGACGGAGACCATGGGCAGCGTCTCGGGGATGTCGAGGTCCGCGCTGCCGTCGGGGACGCCGCCGAGGGCCATCGGGACGACCTCGTCGAGGTCGATCGCGCGGATCAGCGGGGTGACGGTGCCGGTCTGCAGGCGGGACATGTCCAGGAGGTTGCCGACCAGGTGGTCGAGGCGGTCGGCGCCGTCCTCGATGCCTTCGAGGAGCTCGGCCTGGTCCTCCTCCGACCAGGCCACGTCGTCGGAGCGCAGGGACGAGACGGCGGCCTTGATGCCCGCGAGTGGCGTACGCAGGTCATGGCTGACGGCGGCGAGCAGCGCGGTACGGATGCGGTTGCCCTCGGCGAGGGTGCGGGCCTGCTGTGCCTCGTCCCGCAGGCGCTGGCGGTCCAGGACCACGGCGGCCTGCGCGGCGAACGCGGCGAGCACTCGGCGGTCCTCCGCGGGCAGCACCCGGCCGGACAGGGCGAGCGCCATGTGGTCGCCGACCGGCATGTCCACGTCCGCGTCCTCGGGGCGGTCGAGCATGCGGCCCTCGCCGACCCGGCCCGCGCAGGTCCAGGGGGCGACGTCGCTCGCCCGCTCCAGGAGGGCCACCGAGTCCATGCTGAAGGTCTCGCGCACCCGTTCCAGGAGCGCGTCGAGCGAGGTCTCGCCGCGCAGCACGCTGCCGGCGAGGAAGGAGAGTATCTCCGACTCCGCGCGCAGCCTGGCGGCCTGGTGGGTGCGGCGGGCGGCGAGATCCACGACGGAGGCGACGGAGATGGCGACGCCCACGAAGACGATGATCGCCACGATGTTCTTGGAGTCGGAGATCGTCCACAGGTGCAGCGGCGGCGTGAAGTAGTAGTTCAGGAGCAGCGAGCCGAACGCCGCCGACGCAAGGGCCGGAAGGAGACCGCCGAGCAGTGCGGCGGCGACGGTGAGCGTCAGGAACAGCAGCATGTCGTTGGCGAGCCCCAGGTCCGCGTCGACATGGGTCAGGAGGAGCGTCAGGAGCGCCGGGCCGCCCACGCCCACCAGCCAGCCCCAGATGCTCCGGGACCGCCCGAGCCGTGCCCCGCGCGCCACGGGCAGGCCGCGGCCCTTGGCGACCTCGTCATGCGTGACGATGTGGACGTCCAGGTCGGGTCCCGAATCGCGGGCCACCGTCGCGCCGACGCCGGGCCCGAAGACGTACTGCCAGGTCTTGCGGCGCGAGGAGCCGAGGACGATCTGGGTGGCGTTCACGCCGCGGGCGAAGTCGAGCAGCGCGGCCGGTATGTCGTCACCGATGACGTGGTGGAAGGTGCCACCCAGGTCCTCCACGAGGGTGCGCTGGACCGCGAGTTCCTTCGGCGAGGCGGCGGTCAGGCCGTCGCTGCGGGCAATGTAGACGGCGAGGATCTCGCTGCCGGAGCCCTTGGCGGCCATCCGCGACGCACGGCGGATCAGCGTGCGGCCCTCGGGGCCGCCGGTGAGGCCGACGGCGATGCGCTCACGGGCCTGCCAGGTGGAGCGGATGTCGTGCTCGCCGCGGTACTGCTGGAGGTACTCGTCGACCCGGTCGGCGACCCACAGCAGCGCGAGCTCGCGCAGGGCGGTGAGGTTGCCGGGCCGGAAGTAGTTGGACAGGGCCGCGTCGACCCGGTCGGGCTTGTAGATGTTGCCGTGCGCCATGCGGCGGCGCAGCGCCTGCGGCGACATGTCGACGAGCTCGATCTGGTCCGCGCGCCGCACCACTTCGTCCGGCACGGTCTCGCGCTGGCGTACGCCGGTGATCGACTCGACGACGTCGCCGAGGGACTCCAGGTGCTGGATGTTCACGGTCGATACGACGTCGATGCCGGCGGCGAGTAGCTCCTCGACGTCCTGCCAGCGCTTGGCGTTGCGGGAGCCGGGGACGTTCGTGTGCGCCAGTTCGTCCACGAGGGCGACGGCGGGGGCGCGCTCCAGGACGGCGTCGACATCCATCTCGGTGAAGAGGGTGCCGCGGTAGTCGAGCTCCTTGCGGGACACCTGCTCCAGGCCATGCAGCATCACCTCGGTGCGCGGCCTGTCGTGGTGTTCCACGAAGGCCACGACGCAGTCGGTGCCGCGCTCGATGCGGCGGTGCGCCTCGGACAGCATCGCGTACGTCTTGCCGACGCCCGGTGCCGAACCGAGGTATATCCGAAGCTTGCCGCGTGCCATGGCCCCATTGTCTTCCCGAAACTGCTGTGTACGCAGCGTCGACCTTACGGCCAACATTTCCCGCATATCGGGCGAGGGTGCGCGGGAGGGCGCTCTTTGACGCAACCCTGATGGGGCGGGCCGCGGGGGGGCAGCGTTCGACGACGGGGCGGGCCGCGGGGGTCAGCGTTCGACGATCTCGCCGTCGCTCAGCTCCAGGACCCGGTCGGCGAGGTCCAGCAGTGCCGCGTCGTGCGTCGCGACCAGTGCGGTGACGCCCTCGCCGCGGACGACGGCACGCAGCAGCTCCATCACGGCGAGCCCGGTCTCGGCGTCCAGCTGTCCGGTGGGCTCGTCCGCGATGAGCAAGGAGGGCTTGTTGGCGAGCGCGCGGGCGATCGCCACGCGCTGCTGCTGTCCTCCGGAGAGCTCGCCGGGCCGCTGCTCGGCGTGGTCGGCGAGGCCGACGAGTGCGAGCAGCAGCGCGACGCGCTCCTCACGCGCGCGGGGATCGGTCTTCCGGAGCCGAAGGGGTACGCCGACGTTCTCGGCGGCGGTGAGGATCGGGATGAGGCCGAAGGACTGGAAGATGAAGCCGACGTGGTCGCGGCGCAGTTCCAGGAGGCCGTCCTCGCCGAGTCCCGCGAGTTCCAGCCCTTCGACGGTGATCTTCCCCGTGTCGGGGGTGTCGAGTCCGCCGACGAGGTTGAGCAGCGTGGTCTTGCCGGATCCCGAGCGCCCCTTGAGGGCGACCAGTTCACCGCGCGGGACGGTGAAGGAGACGCCGCGCAGGGCGTGCACGGCGGACGCGCCACTGCCGTAGGTGCGGTGCAGGTCCTCGACGACGACCGCGCTCTCGGTCATGTCCACTCCCCCGTACGGTCCTGCCCGGCCGGGCGCCAGTATGGTCACCGCGCGCCCGGCCGAACAAGGGCCGTTTCAGCTGGGGTTGTCGGCGTGGGTCAGGGTCTCCCAGGCGACGAACAGGTTGTTGGAACCCGCCGGGCGCTTCTGCTCGGTGAGCTTCTGGGTGTTGGTCATGGCGTGGCCGAGGCGGTTGTGGAGCGCGTTGTAGCCGACCTCGGTGACCGGCCCGAGGCCCCGGTGGACCGAGCCGCCGCAGAGCGAGCTCGGCGGGGCCTCGCCCAGTTCGTACTTGGCCTGGAAACCGAGGCCCTGGCGCAGCCGCTCGCCGACGTCCGTCCTGTAGAGGTCCTCGCCCTGGATGCGGCTGGTCTCGGCGACATGGGAGATCGCGGAGAGTCCGTACCCGGTGTGGGTGAAGTCGCGGCACGTCTCCTGGGTGAGCCCGGTGGTGAAGGTGCCCTGCCCCTGCCAGTACTTGACGATCTTCGCGCGGGTGTCGAGGTTCTGGCTCGGCACGGTCTTCGGCAGCTCACCGTCGGAGGCGAGATAGACGTACGCGGCGGTACGTGTGCGGAACTTCGCCATCGCCTTGTCGTACGACCCCTTGTCCTCGATGAAGACGGAGATGCCGATAGCGGCCTCCATCATCGACAGCTCCCAGTTGCCGTTGGAGTTGGAGCCGTTGATGATCTCGGGCAGGTAGACGTTGCGCAGCATGGTCGCGAAGCGGCCCGAGTTGCCCCAACTGCCGTTGTACGTGTGCTTGATGATCTCGGCGGCCCTGGGCCAGGACGATCCCGCCCAGCCGGTCTGCAGGGGGGCGTTGCTGTTGGTGTGGTCCTTGATGGTGCCGGACCAGGCGTCCATCAGCTCGATGGACTTCTTCGCGTAGCGGTCGTCGCGGGTGATGTACCAGGCGAGTGCCGTGGTGTACGCGGCTATCGCGTCCTCGCGCTCGTCGGTGCAGCCGTGGTTGGGGTCGGAATAGGAGCCGCACTCGACGACCGCGCGGGGCTTGGGCGTGCGCGAGAGGGAGGCGTACTTACTCCCCATCATCTGGTCATAGGCGCCCTTCCAGGGCTGGGCGCCGGCGTTGACCTTCTCCCTGGCGAAGTCCAACTGCCCGCGGGAGACGGTGACTCCGGGGTGGGTGAAGGTGCTGGGCGCGGCGTCGGCGCGTTCGGCGCCGGGCCAGGCGAGGAGGGCGGCGACCAGGGCGGTCACCACGGAGGCGAGGGTCGCGAGGACTGCCGTGCGGGGTCTGCGGTGGTGGCGCACGGGTGTGGGGGTGTCAGCCATGCGAAGGGCCATCCATTCTCGTATGTGAACGTCAAGTGCCTTTCTGAACACGCGTGTTGGGCCGTGACCATAGGTACGGACCTGACTTCCGTCAAGGTGTGAAGTCGTCCGGGCCCGCGCCCCAGACCCCGATGTGGTCCGGCTCCTCCGTGAGCCGCACGCGTCCGCGCAGCCCGTAGCGCTCCACGTAGTCGCGCGGCAGCTGCAACCGCCCCGCCCTGTCCAGAACCGTGAACTCCTCGCCCGCACCGCCCTGTTCACGCAGCGTCTCCGTGGCCGTACGGCCGTCCCGGATGCGCACCGTGCGGCGGACCTGACCGGAGACGAGCGGATCGTGCGTGACCACCAGGACGGTCGCCCCGAGCTCCTCATTCGCGCGGCGAAGGGCGGCGAACACCTCCTCGCCACTGGCCGTGTCCAGCTCCCCGGTGGGCTCGTCGGCGAGCAGCACCTGCGGGGCGTTGGCGGTGGCGACCGCCACGGCGACGCGCTGCTGCTCACCGCCGGACAGCTCGGCGGGCCGCCGGTCGCCGCAGTACGCGACACCGAGCACGCCGAGCAGTTCGACGGCCCGCGCCGTGCGCTCGCGACGGGGCACGCGCGCGTACTTCATCGGCAGCGCCACGTTCTCGGCAGCCGTGAGGTACGGGAGCAGATTGCGCCCGGTCTGCTGCCATACGAACCCGACGGTGTTCCTGCGGTAGCCCAGGCGTTCGCGGCGCCCCATGGAGAGCAGGTCGTGCCCGGCGACCCGGGCCCGTCCCGCGGTCGGCAGATCGAGCCCCGAGAGGATCGACAGGAGGGTGGACTTGCCGGAGCCGGACGCGCCCACCAGGGCCACGCACTCCCCTTCCCCGACCACCAGGTCGAGCCCCTGGAGGGCCTGCACCTCCACCTTGTCGGTGCGATAGACGCGTACGAGGTTGTCGCAGACGACAAGGCCCTCGTCCCCCGCGGGACGGCGCGCGGCGTTCGCGCGGGCCTCCAGATCGGCGAGCTCAGTCATCGTTCCTCCCCAGTCGCAGCACAGCTCCGAGACCACGCCGCCGCCCCAGCCAGGTCTCCACACCCACGGCGACGGCCATCAGGGCGACGGTTCCGGTCGCCAGAACCACGGTGAACAGCGCGTCGGTCCGCAGGGCCGGCTCGGTGGGCCCGCCGGTGAACTCCCGCAGGTCCAGGGCGGGTCCGAGCAGTCCGGGCAGCGTCAGGCCGAGCGCGACGCCGCCGGCCACTGCCGCGAGCGCCAGGGGCAGCAGCTGGAGCAGATGCAGCCCGGCGGTGGCGCGGCCTCCGAGTCCCAGCGTGCGCAGCCGGGCCGCGGTGCTGCCGCGTGCCGGGGCGGACAGCAGGAGTTCGAGCACGAGGGCGAGCAGCGCGAGGAACACGGCCAGGGCGGTGCAGGCGGTGTGCGCGGCGGTCAGGGCCGCGATCAGACCGTCCTCGTCGGCCTCGGCCTGTTCCTCGGCACGGATCCGCAGCTCTCCGGCGGCGCCTCCGGGCGCGGCGCGCGGGACCACCGAGCGCAGCTCACCGACGTCCAGGTGCGGGCCGTAGAGGAGCAGGGCCGACTCCTCGAACTCGCTCGCGCCGAAGCCCTTGAGGTCACCGTTGTCGGCGAGCAGGAGGTGGTCCCTGGCCTCGGTGGCGGCGCCTACGGGGCCGAGTGCGGGGTCGCGTCGCACCGCTTCGGGGAGGGTGCCCACGACGCGCAGGCGCCGTTCCTTGCCGTGGACGGTGATGGTCAGCAGGTCCCCCGCGTCGGCGGCGTCGGCGAGTACGCGGATGTCACGGCCGCTGCCGCCACCGCCCGTGCCTCCGCTGAGACCGGCGTCCCGCAGTGCGCGGGCGGCGGCCGAACTGCCCGCCGCCGAGCGCAGTTTCGCGCCGTCGACGCCCACCAGGCTCGCGATCCCGTACCGCCCGCCGTCCTTCGCGCTCACCGGATCGACCCGCAGCTGCCGCACCGCCACCGTCTCCCGCACTCCACGCGCGCGTGCCACGCGCTTCGCGGTGTCCGGGTCGCGTCCCGCTCCCAGGAAGGAGGCGTCGGCGCCCACCCGCCAGGCTGCGGCGTCCCGCCGCCCCTCCGTCAGCGTCCCCGCGACCAGACCGCCGAACACGGCACCGGCCAGCGTCACCACCAGGACGAGCAGCGCGAGCGCCCGAGCGGGAGCCTCCTTGGCGGCGCGGGAGAGCGCGATGAGGGTCACGGCTCCGCGTCCACGGGCGGCCCAGCGCGCGACGAGGCGTACCGGCCACGGGTAGAGGCGCACCAGCACCACGACCGTGGCGAGCCCGAGCAGCACGGGCACGGCGGCGAGCAGCGGATCGCTTCCCGCCCCGCCCGCGGTCCCACGGGCCCGCAGCGCGAGGACGCCCGCCGAGGCGACGACCACGACCCCCACCTCGGCGACGACGCGGCGCCCACCGCTTCCCCCCTTGTCCCGGAGCAGGGCGCGGTCCCGGACGGCCCACCAGGTCAGCAGGGGCAGCGTCAGCCACGCGCCCACGGCGACGAGCAGCCCTCGCCCGTACGCGGGCGACGCCCCCGGCAGCACCGAGGCGACCACGCACCCGCCCACGAACCCCAGCAGCACGGCCGGTGCGGTCGCCGCGGCACGTCCCAGGGCGATCCCCAGCGCCGATGCCCCACGCGCGCGTTGCAGCCGATGGGCGTCGAGGCGACGGCGTACGGAGAGCAGCGCGCCGACGAACACGGCGGCCAGCCCGACCGCCGTCACGGAGGCGAGCGCGAAGGAGATCACGACACTGGCCTGCCGCCACTGTGCCTGGAACTCCTCCAAGGTGTCCGGCAGTTCGGTGGCGGTCTCGGACTCGGCGGCCGGATGCGAACCGAAAGCGCAGGGCATGCCGCCGCTGATCATGCCCAGGTCGCACGTGACGCCCCGCACGGAGTCCGGGTAGCGGAGCATGAGGCGCTCGAAGTCGCGCTGCCCCTGATCGCCGACGAAGCGCGCGGCATCGTCGCCGAGGTCGAGGCGCATGCCCCAGATCACGGTGAGGTCGGCCTCCGCCTGGCTCTGCAGCAGTTCGACGCCGCGCGGCGCGAGGAGGGCGCCTGCGTACCGCACCGCACCGCCCTGCGCGTCCCGTCCCGTGCGCGCGAGCAGGGGCTGCTCGCGCCAGAGCCGCCGCTCGCCGTCCGCGGCGTAGAACCCGACGACCCGGGCCGGTGCGTCCACGATCTCCAACGCGCCCCGTCCGAGCCGGAGTTCCTGCCCGAGGCGCAGCTTCAGGGCGTCACGGGTATGGGTGGACACGGCGATCTCCACGACGCGGCCCCGCGCGGCGGGGGGCCTTCCAGCGGCGTACGCGGACCGGGGCGGGGCGTCGGAGGCGTACACGAGGGAGAGATGGGTGCCGTCGGGGGTCCGTACGCCGGGCAGGGCGATCCGGGTGGAGTCGCGCAGCAGCTTGCCGCGGAGGGGGTTGGGGGCGGCGTTCTCGACGGCGGTGGAGACCCGCCGCAGGTCGGCGCCCAGTGAGCTCTTCGCCCCGCCCCGCTCGCCCTCCGCGCCGAACCGCACCCGGTGGGTGATGCCGGGCGCGTCCCGCTGCACTTGCTCAAGCCGTTCCCCCAGAGCACGCCCGGCGGCGCGCTCCAACACCCCAGGCCCTGCGACGGCCAGGCCACTAAGCACAGCAACAAGCAAGGCAAGGCACCCCCAAAGCCCCAACTCCCCACGCCTCACAATCCTCCCTCGCCCGAACGCCACCCCCACGACTTCCCCCCTCTCCTCACCCACCCACCCACCCGATCACCCCGCATCCACCCCTGCCCGAACAAGCTCTCCCACCCACCCACCCGATTGCCCCGCGGTGACAGGGGGTGGGTGGGGGATCCGCCGGAATAAGGGAGGTGGGAAGTTGCACTTTGGGGCGGGTGGTGGACGTGCTGCCGGGGGTGGGAAGTTGCACGGATGGGTGGGCGAGAACGTACCGCCGGAGGTGGCAAGTTGCACGAATGGGTGGGCGAGAACGTACCGCCGGAGGTGGCAAGCTGCACGAATGGGTGGGCGAGAACGTACCGCCGGAGGTGGCAAGCTGCACGAATGGGTGGGCGAGAACGTACCGCCGGAGGTGGCAAGCTGCACCAATGGGTGGGCGAGAACGTACCGCCGGAGGTGGGAAGCTGCACCAATGGGTGGGCGAGAACGTACCGCCGGAGGTGGGAAGCTGCACCAATGGGTGGGCGAGAACGTACCGCCGGAGGTGGGAAGTTGCACGGATGGGTGGGCGGAGGGGGACGTACTGCCGGGGGTGATCCGTACACGTCGGGTGGGCAGTGACCCCCACCAGAAAAAGCGCCACACCCGCAGTCGGCAGCGCTCGCAAGGGGACGTGTCGGTGTCCGCCCGCAGCACGCGCGCACCCGCAGACGGCAGCGGACGCAAGGGGACGTGCCGGTATGTCTGCCCGGAGCACGGTTCCCGGAGGCTCCGGTGCCGCAGTAGCCCCGCGGCCACCGGACGATAGCGAGGACGGACATACCGGCGCGGCCCCGCACCCACAGACAGACCGGAACCGCCGCCCACGCACCCGCAGACGGCAGCGCCCGCCTGCAGCCCCACAGCCGCAGCAACGCACGACGACCCGCACCCGGCAGCGAACCCCTCGCCGAAGTAGCCCAGCGTGCCGACCGAGGCCGCCAGGCCTCGGCAGACCCCAAGCCCCACCCCACCCCAGCCCCGCCCAAGCCCCGCAGGGCCCCTCACCGGTCCTCCCCCACCCGCAAAACCCGCCCCAGATCCACCCGCCCCAAAACCCGCGCCACCCCACTCACCACCCCGCAGATCACCACCGTCACTCCACCCGCCACCAGCCAGACCCGCACCCACGGCACCTCCGTGAGCAACCCGGGGAAGACCGGTTCGCCGTCCGCGTCCACCGTCACCACCGGCATGATCACGGCCGCGAGGCCCGCTCCGAGACCCGTGCCCAGGAGTGCCGCCACCCCTGCCAGCGCCAGCTGTTCCGTCCACAGATACGCGGCGAGTTGGCCCCGCCGTACCCCCAATGCCCGCAGCAGCGCGAACTCCCGCCCCCTCGCCCGCGCCGCCAGCACCGTATGCAGCGTGAAGGCGATGACGGCGAACGCCGGTGCAAGGGCGAGGCAGAGCCAGAGGCCGCCTCGGGCCCCGCGCCGCAGCGGATCCTCGGCGAGCTCCACGCGCGCGTGCGGCACGTCCACGGCGGTTCCGAGCCACGGGCTGTCCCGTACCGCCTTCCATGCGGCGCCCGCGTCACCCCGCTCCGCCCCCGCCCACCACGCGCTCTCCGACCCCGGCAACGCCCCGCTCAGCACCAACTGGGCCGCCACCGCCCGTGAGTCGGCCAGCAGCCGGGGGCGGTCACGCGCTTCGCCCGGCACCGCCCCGATCCGCCCGGTCACCTTCAGCCGGACGCTGCCGCCCGTACTCCGCCGCACCGTCACGACGTCCCCCACCCGCACCGCCCCGGAGTCCAGCAGCGCACGATCGGCGAGAGCGGGTGCCGCGGGGCGCCCCCTCGCGTTGTCCGTACCGAGACGGACGCTCCACGTCGGGTACTTGAGCCGCGTGTCTGGCCCCCGAAGCACCGCGTCGAGCAGCACCCCGGCCCCGGGCCGGTCACGGCAGAGCACCGGTCCAGGCGCCTCCCCCACCGCGCCCCGCGGCGGCTCGGCCCCGGGGCACCCCGCCCCGTAGCGGTCCGGCGCGTCCTCGCGCAGGTCGCGCCAGCGGGCCTCCTGGGTGAGCCCCGGCACCCGGTCGATCCGGAGACGGTACGTACGCCGCACCGTCTCGCCCGCCATGCTCAGGTCGATCTGGAGGATCCGTAGGCCACCGCTCCGTACCGGCACCCTCAGCGGTACCACCCGCCGGCCGCCTTCTTTAAGAAGGGCGGCACTTGAGTGGACCAGGCCGTCCTCGTCCTCGAAGAAGACCGTCAGCCGGACCGGCACAGCACGCCCGGGGCCATCGGCCGACAGCCCCACCCGGAGCGGGAGTTCGCCACCGGCAAGATCGTCGCCGACAGTCAGCCCGTGCGCCGGCACCCCCTCCCCCAGCGGCGCGACAAGCTCCCGCACGGGCCGCTCCGCGAGGTCGCCCCGAAGTGAAGGCACAGGACCCCGCCCGGTGTTGATGCCGGTGATGGCTACAGCGTCCTGCCCGATGTAGCCCTCCGTGGTCACCACGGGAGTGACCGACTCGACCCCCGGCAGCGCACCGTACGTCGCACGCCGCTCCCCGGCGGGCACGCTCTCCCCCGGTTCGATCCGCAGGTCCGCGCCCACCTGGAAGGCGGCCTGGTCGCGGTCCCCCCGGTCGAGAATGGCGAGGGCGGTGCTGCTCAGCGCCGCGACGGCCAGGGCGAGCGTCACCACCAGGGCGGGCCCTGCGTGCCGCGCCGCGCGCCGGGCGATCTGCCACCCGCCGAGCGGCAGCACGAGCCCCCTGCCCCGCCGGGCGAGCGGATCGACGGCCCGCGTCAGGAAGGGCAGCAGGCGCAGCACGAGCAGGGCGGCCGCGGTGGTCATCACCACCGGCGCGAACACCAGCACCGGGTCGACACCGTCACCGGTCACCGGCGACCGGTACTGCCGCAACTGCAACCACCCGAGGACGGCCACCGCCCCGAGGACCACATCGGCCCCGACCCGCTGCGCCCCCGCGAACCGCCCCACCCGCAGGCGCAGGCGGCTCACCGCCTGCCGGTCCCGCACCACCCGCACCGTCGGCACCAGCACCGCGCACCCGTGCACCACGACGGCGAAGGCGACGGCCACCCAGGCTGCACCGATCGCGGCCGCGTCCGGCACCCCGCCGTGCAGCACCCCCGCCCCTTCAAGGAGCCCCAGCAGCGGCCCCGCGAGGAAGGGCGCGGCAATCCCCACCGGAAGGGCGACCACCGCCCACTGCACCCCGGCCGACCCCACGAGCCGCCGCGTCCCCGCACCCCGAGCGGCCAGCAACGCCAGCTCCGGGCGCCGGTGTTCGGCGAGCTGACGCCCAGTCAGCGCCAGGGCCGCGACCGCGAGCGCGGCCAGCAGCGTGGCGGGGACGTAGAGCCCGGCGCGGGCCACGGCGATGGGCGTGGTGAGCCGGTCGAGCGCCCTGCGCAGCCCCGCCGACACGGTCAGCTCCGCCTCGGGGTTCTTCCCCCGCAGCACCGACAGCGAGGCATCGCTGCCGCCGAACCGCCGGGCACGCTCGGCCAGCGGCGCGATGTCACCGAGCCGCAGCCCCCGCGCCTCGGGCACGCCGAGCCACAACGCGCCCGCGTCCTTCGTGAGCCCCGGCCGCGCCGTGAAGGCGCCGCGGGGCACGAGCGCGATGGAGTCGGCCGTACCGAACGTGCTGCTCAGGCCCGCCCAGACCGCGGGCGCGCGCCCCTCGGTCGCATAGAGCCCGACGACCCGCATCCGCACAAGGCGCTCACCGGCGCCGCGCACGACCACATCGTCACCGGTACGCACCGCGAGTTCGGCGGCGTACGCCCTGGTCAGCACCGTCTCCGTAACCCCACGCGAAGAGCCGCCCGAGCCGCCGCGCGGCCACCGGCCCGCCACCAGGCCTGCATGGGACCGGGCCCCTTCGAACGCGACCACGGACACCGTGGCGTCCTCACGCCGCTGCCCGCCGGCCTCGGTCACGGCGAGCTCGTCGTTGCGTGCCGCGGGCGCCCGCAGTGCGAGCCGCGTCCGGTGGGGCACGTCGCCATAGGTGCGGTCGACGGCGGCCCGTACGTCCGCGTCGAGCCGCCGCACGCTGTCGGCGCCGTAACGCCCCGCCACCTCGACGACGGCTTCGCGGTCCGCGGCGAGCCGCTGCCGCACCCCGCCTTCGACGGCCCTCTCGGTCAGCGCGGCAAGAGCGGCGAGCACCGTGGCCGCAAGCAGGACGGCGAGCCCGGCCGCCCCGAGCACCATCCCGTGATACCGGCCGCTCCGCACCACGGCGGGCACGCGCCGTCCGCTCACCACCGGTCTCCCCCCGCGTGACCGGCACAGTATGGACGTACGCGAATGTGGCCCGCAATGCTTCGGTCGGCAAGACCGAACCACCGCGGGCCACAAGGGAGTTGACTGAGGATCAGCTCCCGTCGGCGACAAGGCCCTTCAGCGCGACGTTGAGCTGAAGGACGTTGACCCGGGGCTCGCCCACGAAGCCGAGGATCCGCCCGTCGGTGTGCTCGTCGACCAGCTTCTCGACCCTCTTCACGTCGAGGCCGTTCTTCTCGGCCACCCGGTGGGCCTGCAACTCCGCGTACTCCGGGGAGATGTGCGGGTCCAGACCCGATCCGGACGAGGTGACGGCCTCGGCCGGCACGTCGGACGGCTTGACCTTGAAGCCGGCCGTGGAGTTGTCCTTGACCACGGCGGCCTTGGCCGCCTTGACGTTCGCGATCAGGTCCTTGTTGTCACCGGACAGGTTCGTCGCGCCCGACAGGATCAGGTCGTACTGGGTGTTCACCCCCGAATCCTGGTTGGATCCGAGGCCGTTGGACGGCCGGGGCTGGAACCACTTCAGATCGGGCTCGGCGGTCTCCTGGCCCTTCTTCAGCGGCAGGTCGTACCTCTGCCCGATGAGTTCGGAGCCGACGACCTTGCCCTCGCTCTTGATCTCGGAGCCGTTGGCCTTGTCGTGGAACAGGCCCTGGGCGACCCCGGTGACGGCGAGCGGATAGATGACACCGCAGATCACGGTCAGCACGAGCAGGGCACGCAGGCCCGCGCCCAGCAACCGTGCCGTACTTCCGACGGAGTTGTTCATGACGATCAGCACGCTTTCAGGAACTACAGCCCGGGGATGAGGGAGATGATCATGTCGATGATCTTGATGCCGATGAACGGGGCGACGAGGCCGCCGAGCCCGTAGACGCCGAGGTTGCGCCGCAGCATCCGGTCCGCGCTCATCGGCCGGTACCGCACGCCCTTCAGGGCCAGCGGCACCAGGGCGACGATGATCAGCGCGTTGAAGACGACGGCCGACAGGATGGCCGACTCCGGGGACGACAGGTTCATGATGTTGAGCTTGTCGAGGCCCGGATAGACCACGGCGAACATCGCGGGGATGATCGCGAAGTACTTCGCGACGTCGTTGGCGATCGAGAAGGTCGTCAACGCGCCCCGGGTGATCAGGAGTTGCTTGCCGATCTCGACGATCTCGATGAGCTTGGTGGGGTTGGAGTCCAGGTCCACCATGTTCCCGGCCTCCTTGGCGGCCGAGGTCCCGGTGTTCATCGCCACACCCACGTCCGCCTGGGCCAGCGCGGGCGCGTCGTTCGTGCCGTCACCGGTCATCGCGACGAGCTTGCCGCCGGCCTGCTCCCGCTTGATCAGCGCCATCTTGTCCTCGGGCGTGGCCTCGGCGAGGAAGTCGTCCACGCCCGCCTCGTCCGCGATGGCCTTGGCGGTCAGCGGGTTGTCACCCGTGATCATGACCGTCTTGATGCCCATGCGCCGCAGCTCGTCGAACCGCTCCCGCATGCCTTCCTTGACGACGTCCTTCAGGTGGATGACGCCGAGTACCCGCGCGCCCTTCTCGTCCTCCGCCGCGACAAGGAGCGGTGTGCCACCGGCCTGCGAGATCGTGTCGGTCAGGGCCTGGGCGTCGTCGGAGACGGTGCCGCCGTTCTCGGTGACCCAGGCGACGACCGAACCGGTCGCACCCTTGCGCACCTTGCGCCCGGTGCCGCCCTCGACGAGATCGACGCCCGACATCCGCGTCTGCGCGGTGAAGGCGATCCACTCGGCCCCCTCCAACTCCCCCTGGTGGCGCTCGCGAAGCCCGTACTTCTCCTTCGCGAGTACGACGACGGAGCGGCCCTCGGGCGTCTCGTCGGCCAGCGACGAGAGCTGGGCGGCGTCCGCGAGCTCGGCCTCGGTCGTCCCGCGCACCGGCACGAACTCGGCTGCCTGACGGTTGCCGAGCGTGATGGTGCCCGTCTTGTCGAGCAGCAGCGTCGAGACGTCACCGGCGGCCTCGACGGCCCGCCCGGACATGGCAAGGACGTTGCGCTGGACCAGGCGGTCCATGCCGGCGATGCCGATCGCGGAGAGCAGGGCGCCGATGGTCGTCGGGATCAGGCACACCAGGAGGGCGGCAAGGACGATCATGGACTGCTCGGCACCGGCGTACACGGCGAACGGCTGGAGCGTGACGACCGCGAGCAGGAAGACGATGGTGAGGGACGCGAGAAGGATGTTGAGCGCGACCTCGTTGGGCGTCTTCTGCCGGGCCGCGCCCTCGACCAGGTTGATCATGCGGTCGATGAACGTCTCGCCGGGCTTCGTGGTGATCTTGATGACGATGCGGTCGGAGAGGACCTTCGTGCCGCCGGTGACGGCGGACCTGTCACCGCCCGACTCCCGGATGACGGGGGCCGATTCACCGGTGATCGCCGACTCGTCGACGCTCGCGACACCGTCGACGACATCGCCGTCGCCGGGGATCACGTCGCCCGCCTCGCAGACGACGAGGTCGCCGATGCGCAGCTCGGTGCCGGGCACCTGCTCCTCGGTCGTGCCGTTCAGCCTGCGCGCGACCGTGGAGGTCTTGGCCTTGCGCAGGGTGTCCGCCTGCGCCTTGCCGCGGCCCTCGGCCACCGCCTCCGCCAGGTTGGCGAAGATCGTGGTCAGCCAGAGCCAGACCGCGATGGCCCAGCCGAACCAGTCCCCCGGGTCCTTGACCGCGAGGACGGTGGTGATCACCGAGCCGACGAGCACCACGAACATGACGGGCGACTTGACCATCACCCGCGGATCGAGCTTCCGCACGGCGTCCGGGAAGGACTTCAGGAGCTGCTTGGGGTCGAACAGACCCCCGCCGACACGGCCGCCGCCGTCCTGGTGCCCGCCGGGCACGTCCTGGTGCGGCGCACGGGTGGGAGTAGCGGTGGACATGGAGCCGGGCTCCTCTGGCTTCTCTGTATCGGTCGGCTTCTTCTCGCCGGTTGGCTTCTTCGTGCCGGTGGTCATGACGCCAACCCTTCGGCCAGCGGCCCGAGGGCGAGCGCCGGGAAGTAGGTCAGACCGGTGATGATCATGATGGTGCCGACCAGCAACCCGGTGAACAGGGGCTTCTCGGTGCGCAGGGTGCCCGCCGTCGCCGGGATCGGCTTCTGCTCGGCCAGCGAACCCGCGAGCGCGAGGACGAACACCATCGGCAGGAACCGGCCGAGCAGCATCGCGAGACCGATCGTGGTGTTGAACCAGTTCGTGTCCGCGCTCAGACCGGCGAACGCCGAACCGTTGTTGTTGGCGCCCGACGTGTAGGCGTAGAGGATCTCGGAGAAGCCGTGCGCCCCGGAGTTGAGCATCGAGTCCTTGGGCGTCGGCAGCGCCATCGACACCGCCGTGAAGCCGAGCACGAGGGCGGGGGTGATGAGGATGTAGCAGGCCGCCAGCTTGATCTCGCGGGTGCCGATCTTCTTGCCCAGGTACTCCGGCGTACGGCCCACCATGAGACCGGCGATGAACACCGCGATGATCGCCATGATCAGCATGCCGTACAGACCCGACCCCGTGCCTCCGGGTGCGATCTCGCCCAGCTGCATGCCGAGGAGGTCGAGCCCGCCGCCGAAGCCGGTGTTGGAGGAGTGGAAGGAGTTGACCGCGCCCGTCGATGTCAGCGTCGTGGCGACCGAGAAGATCGCCGACCCCGCGATCCCGAACCGCGTCTCCTTGCCCTCCATCGCGCCGCCCGCGACGTCGAAGGCGGGGGCGCCGTGGTGGAACTCCGTCCACATCATCAGCGCGGTGAAGCCGACCCAGATGGTCACCATCGTGGCGAGGATCGCGTACCCCTGCCTGAGGGAACCGACCATCCGCCCGAAGGTCCTCGTGAGCGCGAACGGGATCACCAGGATCAGGAAGACCTCGAACAGGTTGGAGAGCCCGTTCGGATTCTCGAAGGGGTGGGCGGAGTTGGCGTTGAAGTAGCCGCCTCCGTTGGTGCCCAGCTCCTTGATGACCTCCTGCGAGGCGACCGCACCGCCGTTCCACTGCTGGCTGCCGCCCAGGAACTGGCCGACCCCGTGGATGCCGGAGAAGTTCTGTATCGCGCCGCAGGCGACGAGGACGACCGCGCCGATCACCGAGATCGGGATCAGGATGCGTACGACACCGCGCACCAGGTCGGACCAGAAGTTCCCCAACTCCCCCGTCCGCGACCGGGCGAAGCCCCGCACCAGGGCCACCGCGACGGCGATGCCCACGGCGGCGGAGACGAAGTTCTGCACCGCGAGGCCGCCGGTCTGCACGACGTGGCCCATGGCCTGCTCGCCGTAGTACGACTGCCAGTTGGTGTTCGCCACGAACGACGCGGCGGTGTTGAAGGCCTGGTCCGGATCGATGGCCTTGAAGCCGAGCGACCCGGGCAGCGAGCCCTGGAGGCGCTGCAGCAGATACAGGAACAGCACGCTCACGGCGGAGAAGGCGAGCACTCCGCGCAGATAGGCGGTCCAGCGCATCTCGGCGTTCGGGTTGGCGCCGATGGCCTTGTAGATCCACTTCTCCACGCCCAGATGCTTCTCGGAGGAGTAGACCTTGGCCATGTGGTCGCCGAGCGGACGGTATGCCAGGGCGAGCGCCACGATCAGCGCAAGGAACTGGAGCACACCAGCAAGAACAGGGCTCATATCCGTACTCAGAACCTCTCCGGGAACACGAGAGCGAGGACGAGATAGCCCAGCAGGGCGACGGCCACGACGAGACCGACGATGTTCTCGGCAGTCACAGCTTCGCCACCCCCTTGGCGATGAACGCCACCAGCGCGAAGACCGCGATCGTGGTGACGACGAAGGCCACGTCGGCCATCGTGTGCTCCTAGATGAGATGCGATTGATCTGACGCCTTGAGCAAACCCCCTGTATGGCCGGAAACGACCGCCGTTGACGGCTCCCTTACGGCCGTTGGCGCTCCATTGACGACTCTCTTACGTCTGCCTGCGCACTCCTGCCCGAACCCGGCTCCCACCTGCGAAAACGCCGATGGGCCGCACTCCCGTCAGGGAATGCGGCCCATCGGCCTGTACGTCAGGGGCGCTGGCGCACCTCGGTGATCTCGGCTAGCGCACCTCGGTGATCTCAGGCCCCCGCTGGAGCTGGCCCATGCCGCCGGAGAAGCGCGAGCCCTCCTGCTGCTCCTGCTGGACACCGCCCTCGGCGACCATCTGCGCGTCGTCCGGCAGCTTCAGGACGATCGGGTCGCGAGGCGCCATCGGGCCGTCGCCGCGCACGATGACGGTGTCCCGGAAGATCTGCTCCAGGAGACCCGCTGCCTGCGGCTGCACCGCGCCCTGGCCGGAGATGACCCCGCGCAGGAACCACCGCGGACCGTCCACGCCGATGAAGCGCACGACCTGCACGCCACCCGTGCCGTCCGGCAGCTGCACCGGCACCTGCGCGCGCAGCTCCCAGCCGAGGGGGCCCTCGACCTCGTCGATGACACCGCCCTGCTGGGTGATGCCGGAGGCGATCTCCTCGCGGACCTCGCCCCAGATGCCCTGCTTCTTCGGGGCGGCGAAGCCCTGCAGCTGGATGGCGCTGTCCTGGAGCACGACGGTCGCGGCGACGATCGCGTCACCGGCGACCTCCACGCGCAGCTCCATGCCCTCGACACCCGGCACGAAGAGGCCGCCCAGGTCCACGCGGCCCTCGCCGGGCTCCCGGACCTCCGAGACGTCCCAGGGACCGTCGGGGCGGGGCTCGGGCTCGAGCCTCACGCGCGACGACGCCGCGGCCGTGTCATCACTGTCAGCACGGTCAGTGTCCTCGACGACCTGCTCGGCCTCGCCCGCCGCGTCCTCGGCGGCACTGTCCTTCTTGCGACGTCCGAACACGTCACTGTCCTTCCCGGTCAGATACGACCGATGCGTATCGATTCCCACCCGTTTTTTCACCCGAGCCGGCGCCCACGGCGGCATGGCCGCCGGTGGACCCGAAGCCCCCCTCGGCCCGCGCCGAGTCGGGAAGCTCCGCCACCTCGCGGAAGCGCACCTTCTCGACCTGCTGGACGACCAGTTGGGCAATCCGGTCGAAGCGCTCGAACCGCACGCGTTCGCGCGGGTCGAGATTCACCACGATCACCTTGATCTCTCCACGGTACCCGGCATCCACCGTCCCTGGGGCATTCACCAGGGCGACACCGCAGCGGGCCGCGAGCCCGGAACGCGGGTGCACGAAGGCCGCGTACCCCTCCGGCAGGGCGATAGACACCCCGGTGGGCAGTACCGTCCGCTCGCCCGGGGCGAGTTCGCACGCTTCGGTGGTCCGCAGATCCGCTCCGGCGTCACCGGGCTGCGCGTACGACGGCAGCGGTACATCGGGGTCGACGCGGCGGATCAGCACGTCGAGCTCCGGTCGGGATACGGGGGTCACGGGTTCACCTCGAAGGCACGTGCGCGGCGGAGCTGGTCCGGGTCGTCCATGGCGGCCCGGATCTCCTCCGGGCGGCCGTTCTCGACGAAGTGGTCGACCTTGACCTCGATGAAGAGAGCCTTGGCACGGACGGCGACGGGCCCCTCGGGGCCGCCGATCCGCCCGGTGGCCCGGGAGTAGATCTTCCGCCCTGCGACGGCGGTCACCTCGGCCTCGAGGAAGAGCACGGTGCCCAGCGGCACGGGCAGCGCGAAGTCGGTCTCGAGCCGTCCGGTCACGGCGATCACCCGCAGCAGCCAGTTCAGCGAGCCGAGCGTCTCGTCGAGCGCCGTGGCGAGCACTCCGCCGTGGGCGAGGCCCGGAGCGCCCTGGTGGGCCTCCCGGACGGTGAACTCGGCGGTGACGCCCACGCCTTCACCGGCGTACGCAGCGAGGTGCAGCCCGTGGGCCTGTCCTTCGCCGCAGCCGAAACAGTGCTCGTAATGGGCTCCGATGAGCTCGCCGGGGGCGGGCGCGTCGGGGTGGCGGACGGGCGCTATTGCGTCGGCCGGGGGCGTCAGAGCTGCTGAAGTACCACTCACAGGCGCAGACCTTACCCGCGAGTCCGCTCACTCAGCTCATCGTGCCAAGCTTGCATACATGCAGCCTTACGAAGAACGCCTGACGGCGCCCCGTTCCTGGTGGCTTGTCTCGCTCCTGGTCGGCGTCGCGATGGCGCTGATCATGCTCCCCTTCGGCACCCTGCCGCTGCTCGGCGGCCTGGTCGCCGGGACGGCGGTCGCCGCGGTCGTCACCAGTTCGTACGGCTCCCCCCGGATCCGCGTGGTGGCGGGCTCGCTCGTCGCGGGCGACGCGAAGATCCCGGTCTCCGCCCTGGGCGAGCCGGTGGTACTCGACGCGGAAGAGGCGCGCGCCTGGCGCGGCCCGAAGGCCGACCCGCGCGCCTTCATGCTGCTGCGCGCCTACATCCCCACGGCGCTGCGCGTCGAGATCACGGACCCCGAGGACCCGACTCCGTACGTGTACGTGTCGACGCGGAACCCCGAGGCGCTCGCGGCGGCGCTGACGGCGGTACGGGCTTCTTAGGGACTGCTCATCGGGGGCTTGCGCGGCATCCGCCGCGTCAGCGCCCCAGCTCCTTGGGCGGCATGCCGGGACGCAGGGGGTCCAGGGGCTTCACGGGCTGCTCAAGGGGCGGCAGCTCCGGCAGGGCGTCCCAGGGCACCTGCACCCTCCGCAGGTCCGCACGGACCCGCTCAGCGAGCTTCTTGGTGTCACGGCGGTTCATGACCGCCCCGACCGCGGCGCCCACCATGAAGGGCATCAGGTTCGGGAGGTTCCGCACCATGCGCTTCATGATCTGCTGGCGCAGTTCGCGCTTCATCTGGCCGCCGAGCGCGGCGTTGATCGACGCGGGCTTCACCACGTCGATGCCTCGCTCCTCGGTCCACGCGGTGAGGTAGGCGGAGCTGCGCTCCTTGAGGTTGCCGGGCGGACGCAGGCCGTAGACCTCGTGGAGTTCGGCGATCAGCTTCAGCTCGATCGCCGCGACTCCGGTGATCTCGGCGGCCATCTCCGCGGGCATCGCGGGCGGCACGGGCATCATCGCGGCGGCGCCGACTCCGGCACCGACCGTCGAGGTCGCGTTGGCCGCGCCGGAGATGAGTTTGTCCGCGAGCCGCTCGGCGTCGAGGCCCGGGAACTGTTTGCGGAGAGTGCCCAGGTCGCGGACCGGGACCCGCGGGGCGTTCTCGATGATCCGGTCGGCGAGATAGCCGATGCCGGCCTTGGCGCTGCGTCCGCTCTTGCGTACGCCCGCCTTGACTCCGTCCGTGACGGCGGCAACGCGGCCCTTGGACCCACCGGTCCAGGACGCCTTGTCGGCCGCCGTCTCGTCGTGTGCCACCACTGGGGCGTTCGCCGGTCCGAGCGAGGCTGTTCCTGTGGGGGAAGAGCCCCGCTCGTCGTCACGCACGCCGTCTGGGATGGCGCTCTCTTGGTCCGCTCCGCGCTTGCGGAAGCGGCGCTTCCTCGGCGGGGTCGAGCCTGTCACGGCCGACCCTGCCCTAGTCGCAGTCGCGGCAGATCGGCTGGCCGTTCTTCTCCCTGGCCAGCTGGCTGCGGTGGTGCACCAGGAAGCAGCTCATGCAGGTGAACTCGTCCTGCTGCTTCGGGAGCACCCGAACGGCGAGCTCCTCGTTCGACAGGTCCGCGCCGGGCAGTTCGAGGCCCTCTGCGGCCTCGAACTCGTCGACGTCCACTGCCGAGGTCGACTTGTCGTTCCGCCGCGCCTTGAGTTCCTCGATGCTGTCCTCGTTGACGTCATCGTCGGTCTTGCGTGGGGTGTCGTAGTCCGTTGCCATGTCGCTCTCCCCCTCTGGGTGTCTGCGGTGTCTCAGCGCACGTAACGCGTGAGAGGC
Source organism: Streptomyces sp. NPDC054866 (assembly GCF_053610745.1). NCBI lineage: Bacteria > Bacillati > Actinomycetota > Actinomycetes > Kitasatosporales > Streptomycetaceae > Streptomyces > Streptomyces sp. NPDC054866. The sequence continues at coordinate 144,096 of NZ_JBSGZA010000001.1, read as the reverse complement.
CGGACTTGTGCCCGACCTGAGGCGGAGATTTTGCCTCACATCAAGGTCTGTTACTCAATCGACACCCAACCGCACCCCTGAAGAGGTGATCGGTTTGGATGGCGATCGGGACCGTACACGGTCCGAATGTCGCACTTCACAGGCGCCACCCCGTGTACTTCCCGTGATCAAGACCCCTGAAAACCCGGATTTTCCCGGCTTTCCGACGACTTTCACGATCACGGAGAGTAGATGGCCGAAAATTCGCCCCTGTGATCGATCGCACACGAAATCTCCGGGAACAGGTCCAGAAAATTCCGCGCAAAGCGAACATCGCGGCGAGTCCGCGGCAGCATCTCAGAGAGGAAGGGTGACTCGCATCACGAGCCCTCCCCCCTCGCGCGGCTCCGCGATGATACGGCCCCCGTGGGCCCGCGCCACCGACCGGGCGATCGACAGGCCGAGTCCCACGCCCTTGTCGCTGCCCGTGCGCTCGGTCCTGAGCCGCCGGAACGGCTCGAAGAGGTTGTCGATCTCGTACGCGGGCACCACGGGACCCGTGTTCGACACCACGAGGACCGCCTGGCCGTGCTGGGCCTCCGTGGTGACCTCGACCCAGCCCTCGTCCGGCACGTTGTACCTGACGGCGTTCTGGACGAGGTTCAGGGCGATCCGCTCCAGGAGTACGCCGTTGCCCTGGACGACGGCCGGGCCCCGCTCCCCGCGGATCTCCACGCCCTTCGCGTCGGCCTCGTTCCGCACCTGGTCGACGGCACGGTCGGCGACCTCGGCGAGGTCGACCGGCTTGCGCTCCACGATCTGGTTGTCGCTGCGGGCGAGCAGCAGCAGGCCCTCCACGAGCTGCTCACTGCGCTCGTTCGTGGCGAGCAGCGTCTTGCCGAGCTGGTGGAGCTCGGGGGGCGCACCGGGGTCGGAGAGGTGCACCTCGAGGAGCGTGCGGTTGATCGCGAGGGGCGTGCGCAGTTCGTGCGAGGCGTTCCCGACGAACCGCTGCTGGGCGGTGAAGGCCCGCTCCAGGCGGTCGAGCATCTCGTCGAAGGTGTCCGAGAGCTCCTTCAACTCGTCGTCGGGACCGTCCAGTTCGATGCGCCGTGACAGGTCCGTGCCGGCCACCCTGCGCGCGGTGCGCGTGATGCGGCCCAGCGGGGACAGGACGCGGCCCGCCATCGCGTAACCGAACGCGAAGGCGATCACCGCGAGCCCGAGCAGGGCCAGCAGCGAGCGGCTCAGGAGGTTGTCCAGGGCGTGCTGGCGCTGTTCGTTGACGCAGGCGTTCATGGCGTTGTTGAGCTCGCCCGCCGACGGCTGGCTCGGGAAGTTGCACGTGTCGCTGGCCACCTGGCCGGAGACGATCTTGAACGGCAGGTCGCTGCCGACGTTCAGGGCCTGCGCGGCGAGCAGATAGATGATCGAGAGCAGCAGGATGCCCGCGATCAGGAACATCCCGCCGTACAGCAACGTGAGCCGTATGCGGATCGTGGGGCGCAGCCACGGGAAGGGCGGTTCGGCCTTCCTGGGGTCCCAGGTGGGTTTCGGGGGCGCGGCGGGTGGCGCCGGGGTCGCGGCCACCGGGGATCAGATCCGGTAGCCGGAGCCGGGCACCGTCACGATGACGGCGGGCTCGCCGAGCTTCCGCCGCAGGGTCATGACGGTCACCCGGACCACGTTCGTGAACGGGTCGGTGTTCTCGTCCCAGGCCTTCTCGAGCAGCTGCTCGGCGGAGACGACGGCGCCCTCGCTGCGCAGCAGCACTTCGAGGACCGCGAACTCCTTGGGCGCGAGCTGGATCTCCTTGCCGTCGCGGAAGATCTCGCGGCGGTTCGGGTCGAGCTTGATCCCGGCGCGCTCCAGGACGGGCGGGAGCGGGACGCTCGTACGCCGGCCGAGGGCACGCACGCGTGCCGTGAGCTCGCTGAACGCGAAGGGCTTGGGGAGATAGTCGTCGGCGCCGATCTCCAGGCCCTCGACGCGATCGCTGACGTCGCCCGACGCGGTGAGCATCAGGACGCGGGTCGGCATGCCGAGCTCGACGATCTTGCGGCAGACGTCGTCGCCGTGCACGAGCGGGAGGTCCCGGTCGAGCACCACGACGTCGTAGTCATTGACCCCGATGCGTTCCAGGGCGGCCCCTCCGTCGTACACGACGTCGACGGCCATGGCCTCCCGGCGCAGTCCGGTGGCCACCGCATCGGCGAGCAGCTGCTCGTCCTCGACGACGAGTACGCGCACGGCGCTGTCCTTCCTCTGTGCCCCTGCGGGCAGGTCTGTTCGTGGGTGTGGTTGTGGGTGTGGCCTCCATCCTGCCCCTTTCGGCCATAAACCGGCTGTAAGGCGGTCCCCCGAGGCCTCCCGGCCGGGGAATGCGGGATTTTCTCCGAGGGTTGAGGTTTCCGTGGAAGGGAGCCAGGGGAGGACGACCTCACACCCGCGATCACGCTTTGTATGTGGCGCGCCACAACCCGCTCTTCGCCGCAGGGCGGGCGGCTTGAGACGTGATCGCCCCTTCTTGAGGGCACACCCCCGTGCCATCGACCCACGACCCAGCCGAGGGGGCGCAACCATGGACGCTTTTACCGCAGGACTGCTGCAGCGCATAAAGGCCACGGAATCCGACCTCACGATGGCCCGTGAGACGGGCGACGACTTCCTTGCCGAGGTCGAGCAGGCCGAACTCGAAGATCTCCACCGGCTGGCCGCCGAGCACGGGGTGGAGGTCGGCGCGCTGCACGCCTGATCCATCGCTCCTGATCCATCGCAAGCAGAGGGGCCCCGGCATCCGTGGACGAGATGCCGGGGCCCTTCCGCGTGTGCCGTGTGCTGCCCGCGCCGCCTCAGTCGTGCCAGGCGCCGAGCTCCTCCAGGCGGCCTTGCAGGTCCTCGAAGAGGCCGGGTGGGGCCGCGATGGTCAGCTCCCCGGTGGGAGCCTCTCCGGGGCGTCCACCGGTCAGCGCGCCCGCCTCCCGCGCGACGAGCTCACCGGCGGCGAAGTCCCACGGGTTGAGGCCGCGCTCGTAGTACGCGTCCAGGCGGCCGAGCGCGACGTCGCACAGGTCGATCGCCGCCGAGCCGCCGCGCCGGATGTCCCTGACCAGCGGGATCAGCTGCCTGGCCACCTCGGCCTGGCGGACGCGGCGCTCGGTGATGTACCCGAAGCCCGTGCCGACGAGGGCTTGTTCGATCGGGGGTGCGGGGCGGGTGTGCGCCTGCTTGTCGTTGACGAAGGCGCCCTCTCCGAGGACGGCTCGGTAGGTCTCGCCACGCATCGGGGCGTGCACCACGCCGACCAGCGTCTCGCCGTCCTTGCGGGCCGCGATGGACACGGACCAGTCCGGGCGGCCGTACAGGTAGTTGACGGTGCCGTCGATCGGGTCGATCACCCACTGGACGCCGCTGCTGCCCTCGGCGCTCGCGCCCTCCTCGCCGAGCACGCCGTCGTCCGGCCTGCGCTCGGCGAAGAAGTCGGTGATCAGCTTCTCGGAGGCGATGTCCATCTCGGTGACGACGTCGACCGCACTGGTCTTGGTGGCGGCCACGCCCAGGTCGTCCGGGCGCCCGTCCCGCAGGAAGGCCCCGGCGCGGTGCGCGGCCTCCAGGGCGACGGTGAGGAGTTCTGCCTTGAGGTCGGTCACGTCGGTCACGTCGGGGTCCTTACGCATACGGGCTGTCGGCACCCGCGGCCGCGGGCTTCGGGGCGCGCGCCGGGCAGCAGCCCACCGGGCACAGGTCGTGGCTCGCGCCGAGCGCGCCCAGGGCGCAGGGTGCGACGGGCTGCCCGCTCTCCGTGGCGGCGCGCTCCAGGACGAGCTCGCGCACCGCGGCGGCGAACCGCGGGTCGGCGCCGACCGTGGCCGAGCGGCGGACCGGGAGGCCGAGCTCCGCGGCCTTGGCCTCGGCCTCGGTGTCGAGGTCGTACAGCACCTCCATGTGGTCCGACACGAAACCGATCGGGACCATCACCACGGCGGGCGCGCCCGCCGCCTGCCGCTCCTCCAGGTGATCGCAGATGTCCGGCTCCAGCCACGGGATGTGCGGGGCGCCGCTGCGGGACTGGTAGACGAGCTCCCAGGGGTGCTCGACGCCGGTCTCTTCACGCACGGCGTCGGCGATGAGCCGGGCCACGTCCAGGTGCTCCGCGACGTACGCGCCACCGTCCCCGTGGTCCTCCACGCGCCCCGACGTGTCGGCGGCCGCGGTCGGGATGGAGTGCGTCGTGAAGGCCAGGTGCGCCCCGTCGCGTACGTCACCGGGAAGGTCGGCCAGGGACTTCAGGACCCCGTCGATCATGGGGCGGACGAAGCCCGGGTGGTTGAAGTAGTGCCGGAGCTTGTCGACGCGCGGCACTTCGAGGCCCTCGGAGGCGAGCACGGCGAGGGAGTCGGCCAGGTTCTCCCGGTACTGGCGGCAGCCCGAGTACGAGGCGTACGCGCTGGTCGCCAGGACGAGTACGCGGCGGTGGCCGTCCTGGACGAGCTCGCGCAGGGTGTCGGTCAGATAGGGCGCCCAGTTGCGATTGCCCCAGTAGACCGGCAGGTCCAGGCCGTGCTCCGCGAAGTCCTTGCGCAGGGCGTCCAGGAGGGCGCGGTTCTGGTCGTTGATCGGGCTGACCCCGCCGAACAGGAAGTAGTGCTGCCCCACCTCCTTGAGCCGCTCCTTGGGGATGCCACGGCCCCGCGTCACGTTCTCCAGGAACGGGACCACGTCGTCGGGGCCTTCGGGGCCGCCGAACGAGAGCAGCAGCAGGGCGTCATAGGGAGAGGCATCGAGCGCATCGGACATGTATCCGATCCTGCCACCCGCCACTGACAGCCGGAAAATCACGGTGCGTTCGGCCCCGTCGGGACCGTAAGCTGTATCGGCCATCTTTACGCCTTACCGGAGTCCCACGTGCCGAGCCCCTACCGCGCCATCTTCGCCGCCCCCGGCACCAAGGGGTTCTCGACGGCTGGCTTCCTCGGCCGGATGCCGCTGTCGATGATGGGCATCGGCATCGTGACGATGGTGTCCCAGCTCACCGGGCGGTACGGACTCGCGGGCGCGCTCTCCGCGACCGTCGCGCTCTCCGCCGCCGCGATCGGCCCGCAGATCTCCCGGCTCGTCGACCGGTACGGCCAGCGCCGCGTGCTGCGGCCCGCGACCCTGGCGTCCCTGGCCGCCGTCGCCGGGCTCCTGCTCTGCGCGAAGTACGAACTCCCGGACTGGACGCTCTTCGCCTTCGCCGCCCTCGTCGGCTGCGTGCCGAGCGTGGGCTCGATGATCAGGGCGCGCTGGGCCGTGCTCTACCGGGACACTCCGCAGCTGCACACCGCGTACTCCTTCGAGTCCGTGGTCGACGAGATCTGCTTCATCTTCGGGCCGATCATCTCGATCGGGCTCTCCACGGTGTGGTTCCCGGAGGCCGGTCCGCTCCTGGCCGGGGTCTTCCTCGCCGTGGGTGTCTTCTGGCTGACGGCGCAGCGGGCCACCGAGCCCGTGCCGCACGGCCGTGAGCACCACACCAAGGGCTCGGCGCTGCGCTCCGGAGGGCTCCAGGTCCTGGTCGCGACCTTCGTGGCGACAGGTGCGATCTTCGGGTCCATCGACGTGGTGACCGTCGCGTACGCCGAGGACCACGGTCACAAGTCGGCGGCCAGCCTCGTGCTCGCCGTCTACGCGCTCGGCTCCTGCCTGGCGGGAGCCGCCTTCGGTCTCATCCACTTCAAGGGCGCTCCCGCACCGAGGTGGCTGCTGGGTGTCTGTACGACGGCCGTGAGTATGATCCCGCTTCAATTGGTCGGGAACCTTCCGTTTCTGGCCGTGGCGTTGTTCATCGCGGGCCTCTCCATAGCGCCGACCATGATCACGACGATGGCCCTCGTCGAACAGCACGTACCACGCGCGAAGCTGACCGAGGGCATGACCTGGGTGAGTACCGGACTCGCGGTCGGCGTCGCGCTCGGCTCCTCAGCGGCCGGCTGGGTCATCGACGCGGCCGGATCGGACGCCGGGTACGCGGTCCCCGGACTTTCCGGGGCCGCCGCGGTGGCGGTCGGGTTCCTTGGGTATCGCCGGCTGAAGAGGCCGGCTTTGCAACGGGGAGGGACCCATGAGCACGGCATCGGGCACGGGCAGCGGGAAGAGCACAGCGGCGTGGCGTAACTGGGCGGGCAACGTCACCGCACGCCCGGCCAGGGAGGTCACCCCCGCGTCGGTCGACGAGCTCTCCGCAGCGCTGCGTCAGGCCAGGGACGAAGGCCTCAGGGTGAAGCCGGTCGGCACCGGCCACTCCTTCACGGCGGCCGCGGCGACCGACGGCCTCCTGATACGCCCCGAACTCCTCACCGGCATCCGGAAGATCGACCGCGAGGCCGGCACCGTCACGGTGGAAGCGGGCACACCGCTGAAGCGCCTGAACGCGGCGCTCGCCCGCGAGGGCCTGTCGCTCACGAACATGGGCGACATCATGGAGCAGACGGTCTCCGGCGCGACCAGCACCGGGACGCACGGCACCGGCCGCGACTCGGCCTCGATATCCGCACAGATCACGGCACTTGAGCTGGTCACCGCGGACGGCACGGTCCTCACCTGCTCCGAGAAGGAGAATCCCGACGTCTTCGCGGCGGCCCGGATCGGCCTGGGCGCGCTCGGCGTGATCAGCGCGATCACCTTCGCCGTGGAGCCCGTCTTCTTCCTCACCGCCCGTGAGGAGCCGATGACCTTCGACAAGGTCACGAGCGAGTTCGACGCGCTCTACGCGGAGAACGAGCACTTCGAGTTCTACTGGTTCCCGCACACCGGCAACTGCACCACCAAGCGCAACAACCGCAGCGCGGGCCCCGCCGCCCCGCCCGGCAAAGTGAGCGCCTTCGTAGAGGACGAAATTCTCTCCAACGGCCTCTTCCAGGTGGTCAACACGATCGGCAGGGCCGTCCCCGCGACGATCCCCGGCATCGCCAAGATCTCCAGCAAGGCGCTCTCCGCCCGCACCTACACGGACATCCCCTACAAGGTCTTCACAAGCCCGCGCCGCGTGCGCTTCATGGAGATGGAGTACGCCGTCCCGCGGGCCGCCCTCGTCGAGACGCTGCGCGAGCTGAAGACGATGGTGGAGCGCTCCAACCTGCGGATCAGCTTCCCCGTGGAGGTCCGCACGGCCCCCGCGGACGACATCACGCTCTCCACGGCCTCGGGCCGGGAGAGCGCGTACATCGCCGTCCACATGTACCGGGGCACGCCCTACCAGGCGTACTTCACCGCCGCCGAGCGGATCTTCACCGCGCACGAGGGCCGGCCTCACTGGGGCAAGATCCACACCCGCGACGCCGACTACTTCGCGGGGGCCTATCCGCGCTTCGCCGAGTTCACGGCGCTGCGCGACCGCCTGGACCCGGACCGCATGTTCGGCAACGACTACTTGCGCCGCGTCCTGGGCGCCTGAGGACCGCCGCCTACGGGGTGGCGGTCTGTCCCTGTTGTGCGTCGTTCCCGTCTCCGGTGTCGCCGCCGCTCGACGGGGTCGGCGTCGGAGTCGGGGTGGGGGTCGGCGTCGGGGTCGGGTCCGTCTTCGAACCGTCGTCGTCCCCGGAGTCCGTGCCGGAGCCGGAGCCCTTGTCGGGGTCGTCCTTCGAACCGGAGTCCGAGTCGTTGCCGTTGTCCGGGGTCTGCGAGTTCGTACCGTCCGGCTCCCGCGACGCGCCGCCGTCCTGCTGCGGACCGTCGTCCGTACCCGTGGAAGGACCGTCGGACGGCTGCCCGGAGGGGTCGGTCGAGGGCGTGGGCCGGTCGTCCGACGAGCTGTTCCTGCCCGAGAAGCTGTTGCTGATCGTGGTGCCGTGGCCCCCGCTGAAGTCCTCGCCGGAGACGATCTCGTACGTCGTGATGCCGGCCATGGCGACGCCGAAGACCACCGCGGCCGCGATCAACGGCCGCTTCCAACTCCGGACCTGTGTGCGATGCGTGGTGCCGTGGGTGAACTCGTCCGAGGGCAGCGGTGGCACCGCCGGCTCCCCCGGCACGACCGGGGCCGCCTGCCGCAGCACGCGCGTCGCGTCGTCCCGGGCCACCAGCTGCGTGGCATCGACCGATCCGAGCATCTGCGTCTTCTCGGCATCGGCGTCGGAATCGGCGGCTGCGGCTGCGCCCGCCACCGGCAGCAAGGTCGTACGGTCCGAATCGGCGTCCGCGTCCGCGCCCACGACCGGCAGCACGCTCGTGCGATCCGCGTCAACGGCGGGCGGCAGCACCGAGGTGGCGTCCGGCTCGGCCGTTCTCCCCCATGTCGTCGTCACCGGACCCGTCCCGGTGTGCGCCGCCGCACTCGTGTACGACGGTGCTCTGAACGTCTCCGCCACAGGCGCGCCCGAGCCGTCGGTCAGCGGGACCTGACGCGCCCTCGGCTTGGCCTGCACCGTGACGTCACGTATCTGCTCGCCCGTGCGACGGAAGAAGTGCTGGAAGAGCGTGCCGCCGCAGGTCGCGACGGCACTCACCACGCCGGCGCCGAGGATCGTGCCGTAGACACCGAAGCTCGATGCGAGCTTCGCCGCCACCACAGCGGCCACCGCGCTCCCCGCCACCTGCGGCACACTCAGATCGAGGCGCCGCTTCTCCTTCGGCTCCGTCGAGTCATCCGGCTCCGCCTGGCCCTTCGACTCCTTGTCGGAATCCGGCTTTTCACGCATCTCCGACCCTTGCCTGCCTTTCTCGACTGACTGCACGAGAAAGGGACGTATGGGTGAAGTGGATAGTTCCGTTTCTGGAGTTTCCGTGAAGTGTGCCACTCGTGCACCACCCTGCCCGGGTATCCCGGGGCGCCAACTCCCGTCCCCTGCGAGAACTTCGGCGGCGCGGCGGACCACCCGCGTGGCCCGAATGGAGTACTGTTGCGAGCCCTGGGTCCGGTCTCCCACCTGGGTGCCCGGGGCCTTCCAGGACCGCCGGGAGGGGGCTCGCTGCACAGGGTGACCAAAATGGTCACTGAGAGTTGCGAAGAGGTAACCGTGCCATAACGGCGACCTTGGGCCCATGCCCGACACGCCGGGCAACTCGGCAAGGTTGTGGCAGGCTGCACCCGGGCAGGCCACACTCGACTAGCGGAAGCAGCGACGCACGTGACGTCGGCAGGCACCACCCGGGAGGTCCCCATGCCCGAACTGCGTGTCGTGGCCGTCAGCAACGACGGCACACGGCTGGTGCTCAAAGCTGCGGACAGCACGGAGTACACGCTTCCGATCGACGAGCGGCTGCGCGCCGCGGTGCGCGGCGACCGCCCGCGTCTCGGCCAGATCGAGATCGAGGTGGAGAGCCACCTCCGCCCCCGCGACATCCAGGCGCGTATACGTGCCGGTGCCAGCGCGGAGGAAGTCGCCTCTCTCGCCGGAATCCCCGTCGATCGCGTCCGCCGCTTCGAAGGACCCGTGCTCGCCGAGCGCGCCTTCATGGCCGAGCGGGCCCGGAAGACCCCCGTGCGCCGTCCCGGCGAGAACACCGGACCCCAGCTCGGCGAGGCCGTCTCGGAGCGACTGCTCCTGCGCGGCGCCGACAAGGAAACCGTCCAGTGGGACTCCTGGCGCCGCGACGACGGCACCTGGGAGGTCCTGCTCGTCTACCGCGTCGCGACCGAACCGCACTCCGCGAGCTGGACGTACGACCCGCCGCGGCGGCTCGTGCAGGCCGTGGACGACGAGGCCCGCTCGCTGATCGGTGAGACGGACGACATCGCCGCGCCCGAGCCCAGCTTCCCGTTCGTGCCGCGCATCGCCCGGCTGCCCCGGGACAGGCCCTCGCTCGACCGTCCCCTCGACCGCGCCCTGGACCGGCAGTTGGAGCGCCCGAGCGTGCCGCTGTCCCCGGAGCCTTCGGAGGAGACCGCGGCCACCGGCGCGACGGCCGCCGTCTCCGAGTCGGAGCGGGACTCGCTCACCAGCCTCCTGGAGGCGGTGCCGAGCTTCCGCGGCGACATGATCGTGCCGGAGCGCCCCGTGCCGCAGCCCACGGATCTTCCGCCGGTGCCGGTGCCGGTGGAGGAGCCCGAGCAGGACCCGGAGGCGGAGGAGCCCCCCGCGGCGTCGGCCGGCGCGGGTGCCGCGTACGCGGACGTCCTGATGCCGCGCTCGGTGGCCAGCCACCGCGACCGCCTCGTCGGCACCACCGACCGCCAGGCGGAGGCCGACGGCGTCCGCCCCGGGCGGCGCGCGGCGGTGCCCAGCTGGGACGAGATCGTCTTCGGCACGCGCCGCAAGAAGCAGGAGTAGCACGTCGTCCGAACGGCCGGGGCCCCGCACTCGCACAGTGCGGGGCCCCAGACACGTTCCGTGGGCTACTGCGGATCCGGGCCCTTGGCCACCGGACGGGACTCGTCCGACGACCACTCCGACCACGAGCCGACGTACAGCGACGCCGGGATGCCCGCCACCGCGAGGGCGAGCACCTCGTGGGCGCCCGACACACCTGAGCCGCAGTAGACGCCGACCTCGGAAGTCTCGGACGCGCCCAGGGAGTTGAAGCGTTCCGCGAGGTCGGCGGCCGGCCTGAAAGTGCCGTCCGCCGTGACGTTCTCCGTGGTCGGGGCGGAGACCGCACCCGGGATGTGGCCGCCGACGCGGTCGATCGGCTCGACGTCACCGCGGTAGCGCTCGGCCGCGCGGGCGTCCAGAAGCAGCCCGGAGCGGGCCAGGGCCGCCGCCGCGTCGGCGTCCAGGAGATCCGTGGTGTTCGTCTCGGGGGCGAACGAACCCTCGGCCGCCGGACGCTCGTCGCCCGACTCCAGCGGGCCGCCCCACGCCGCGAGCCCGCCGTCGAGCACCCGTACGGAAGGGTGCCCCGTCCAGCGCAGCAGCCACCAGGCGCGTGCGGCGGCCCAGCCCTGCCCGCCGTCGTACACGACCACGTCCCGGTCCGCGGAGACCCCGGCCGCCCGCATCACCGCTCCGAAGTGCTCCACGTCCGGCAGGGGATGCCGGCCGGCCGAGCCCGCAGGGCCCGCGAGATCCGCGTCCAGGTCGACGAAGACGGCGCCCGGGATGTGCCCCTTCTCGTACTCGGCCCGCCCGTCGAAGGCGGGGGCACCCGCGGCCTTCGCGGTGCTCAGCTGCCAGCGGATGTCCAGGAGCACTGGCGGGTTCTCGCCCGTCAGGTCGCTCGCGAGTTCGGTTGCGGAGATGATGGCGTTCATGGGCCCCATCCTTGCGTACGGGGTGGCCGCGTCGGCCAGGTCCGGCTACCCTGCCGCCGGACGACCGCCGAACACGCGGTGTACGGAACCGGGCACACCGTGTACCGCCGAGCGACACCACTGAGCAATCGCGCGTTTACGGATGAGGAACGGCAAACCGGGCATCCTCGCTACGCGCGTACGAAAGCGGAGCCTAGCGGCCACCATGACGGGCCGAGGAGAGAGTGACGATGACGGAGGCACGGGGGTCGACGGGTCAGCGTGACGGCTCGGGGGCCGTCCGCCGCGCACCCGGCACACCCACCTGGGTGAGCCTGATGGTGCATGGCCTGGCCACGACCCAGGAGTTCTACGGAGCGTTGTTCGGCTGGGAGTTCCGGCCTGGCCCGGAGCAGCTCGGGCCCTACGTACGGGCGCTGCTCGACGGCCATGAGGTCGCCGGGATCGGGCAGCTGCCGCCCGACCACCATCTGCCGATCGCCTGGACGCCGTACCTGGCGTCGGACGACGTGGACGCGACGGCCGAGGCGGTGCGGCACTGCTGCGGCACGATCGGCGTCGGCCCGCTGGACGCGGGCCCGGCCGGGCGGATGGCCATCGCGGTGGACCCCGCGGGCGCGGTGTTCGGCATCTGGCAGGCAGCGGAGCATCTGGGCTCCGCCCTCGTCGGTGAGCCCGGAGCCCCGGCCTGGAACGAACTGGTCACCCAGGAGACCGCGGGCGTCGTCAAGTTCTACCAAGCGGTCTTCGGATACACGGAAGAGGCGGTCGTCTCGGCCGACTTCGACTACGTGACACTCCAGGTCGACGGACGGCCGGTGGCCTCGGTGCACGGCATGGGCCAGGCGCTGCCGCGGGACCGGGGGGCGCACTGGATGACGTACTTCGAAGTCGCCGACGTGGACGAGTCGGTGCGGCGGGTCACCGAACTCGGCGGTCACGTCGTCAAGTCCGCGCAGGCGGGCGCCCATGGGCGGGTGGCCACGGTCGCCGACCCGGAGGGCGCGGTCTTCACGCTCGTGCGCTCGGAGGACTGACTCCGCGAGCCTGCCGTACGTACGGTCACGTTCCGCCGGGATCACTGCCGGGGAACCTGGACCAGAAGTGGTCGACGATGTCTTCGAGGTAACGCCGCCCCGTCTCGCCCGACGCGGCGGCGTTGCCGACCCGGCCGAGGGTGGCCGTCAGGAGGGACTGGTACTCCTGGTGCATGGCCTTGAGGGGGTCCTCCAGGGCGCGGCGCTCCATGGAGAGCAGTTTGGCGATGGGGCGGATGTGCGCCTGCCACCGTGTGTTGACGGCCTCCCCGAGGAGCCGGGCGAGTTCGTCCTCCAGGCCGGTGACGGCCACGAAATCCCGTGGCCCCAGCTGCAGAACGGCCCCGAGGTGGGCCGACTGGCGCCGGTTTCCCGCCCACGTGTTGGTCTCTTCCATGTGCTGGTAGGCGCGCACGTCGAGGCCGGTGGCCCGGGAGACGTCCTCGATGGCGAGCCCGCTCGCGAGACGGTGGTCCCGCAGGGTCCGCGGGGCGCCGATGAGTTCATGGGGCGCGCACCACAAGGCACCGGCAAGCGCGGCGAGCTCGTTCGACGTGGGTACCGCCCTGCCCTGCTCCCATGCGGTGACATGTTCCGGCGACACGTACTCCAGGCCGTACGAGACACGCATGCCGTAGGCGACGTGTCCGGGGGCCATTCCCAGCTTGTCGCGGAGCATCCGGGCAGCCCGGGCGTTGAACGGTGGTGGTGGGTGCACGGGGCCAGACACTATGGAGTTACGGCCGTTAACTCCACGTCACCTGTCGCCTTTGTTTCGGTTTTCGCGTAAGCGTCGCAGTCAAGTTCGTAGGAACCGACAAGAGCTCCCTTGCCCTTTACTGCCCGGTAATGAGGCCGAAGTTGAGGGTGTGACGACCCCCCGTATGATCCGCTCGCGAGGCGCCGCATGTGTGTTCCCCCAAATACCGCTCGCATGCTCTCGGTGCCCCTCCGTCACACGTCCCCATCTGTCGGTCCAGGAGAAACGTTCATGACGACCAGCGCGACAGGCCCGTCCGGGCCGTTCGGCCAGCCAGGCACCGTCGACGCGCCGCCGGTGTATCCCCGCGGCCCGCTCGACCGGTTCTTCCGCATCACCGAACGGGGTTCGACGTACGGCCGGGAGATACGCGGCGGATTCGCCACGTTCTTCACCATGGCGTACATCCTCGTACTCAACCCGATCATCCTCGGCAGCGCCGAGGACAAGTTCGGCAACCAGCTGGACGCGGCCCAACTGGTCACCGCCACGGCTCTCGTGGCCGCGGTGATGACCCTGATCATGGGCGTCGGCGGCAATCTGCCGCTCGCACTCGCCGCGGGCCTGGGCATCAATGCCGTCGTGGCGTTCCAGATCGCGCCGCTGATGAGCTGGGACGACGCGATGGGTCTCATCGTGCTCGAAGGCCTGCTGATCTGCGTCCTGGTGATGACCGGCCTGCGCGAGGCGATCATGCACGCCATCCCACAGCCGCTCAAGCAGGCCATCAGCGTGGGGATCGGCCTGTTCATCGCGTTCATCGGCTTCGTCGACGCGGGGTTCGTCACGCGTGTCCCGGACGCCGCGAACAGCACCATTCCCGTCCAGCTCGGCACCGGCTCACTGACCGGCTGGCCGATGCTCGTGTTCTGCCTCGGTGTGCTCCTGACGGTCGTACTGCTCGCCCGCAAGGTGAAGGGCGCCATCCTCATCAGCATCGTGGTGACGACGGTCCTCGCCGTGATCGTCAACGGGGTCGCCGACGTCAAGTCGTGGGGCCTGACCGCGCCGTCGATGCCCGACAAGCCCGTCGCCGCCCCCGACTTCGCCCTCCTCGGCGACTTCGACCTGTTCGGCTCCTTCGGGCAGGTGAGCGTCCTCACGGTGGTCCTGCTCGTCTTCACCCTCATCCTGTCGGACTTCTTCGACACGATGGGCACCATCGTCGGCGTCACGGCCGAGGCCGGACTCCTTGACGAGCGCGGCCAGGTCCCCGGCCTGGGCCGGGTCCTGCTCATCGACGGTGCGGCGGCCGTCGTGGGCGGCGCGTCCTCGTCGTCCTCCGCCACCACGTACATCGAGTCGGCGGCCGGAGTCGGGGAAGGCGCCCGCACCGGCTTCGCGAACCTGGTCACCGGAGGCCTCTTCGGCCTCGCCCTGTTCCTGACCCCGGTCCTGACCATGGTGCCCATGCAGGCCGCGTCGCCCGCTCTCGTCGCGGTCGGATTCCTGATGATGACCCAGGTCAAGCACATCGACTGGGATCGCTACGAACTGGCGGTACCGGCGTTCCTGACCATCGCGGTCATGCCGTTCACGTACTCCATCACCAACGGCATCGGCGCCGGTTTCGTCGCGTACGTCGCCATCAAGGCCTGCCTGGGCAAGGCCCGCGAGGTCCACTGGCTGCTGTGGGGCACGGCGGCGCTCTTCCTCGTCTACTTCGCCATCGATCCGCTGGAGCAGCTGCTCGGGGTGAAGTGAGCGAAGTGACCCGCTCTGGGGGCTGAGGCGCCGGTCAGGCGGAAGCGACGGGCAGCACATCGGGCGAGAGCGCCGCGGCATGCGCCGTGGCGCTCGTCATCCGGCGCCTGTGGTGACGGCGGCACAGCACCTCGTAACCCACCTCGTCCGCCGCGTGGTTGACGTCGCCGACGACGACCTGAGCACCTTCGACGACCATCACACCGCCTATGGTGCGCGCGTTGTGCGTGGCACGGGCGCCGCACCAGCACAGCGCCTCGACCTGCAACACCTCGACGCGGTCGGCGAGTTCGACCAGCCGCTGCGAGCCCGGAAAGAGCTTGGAGCGGAAGTCCGTGGTGATGCCGAAGGCGAACACGTCGAGGCCCAGGTCGTCGACGACACGGGCCAGTTGGTCGATCTGGCCGGGGGCGAGGAACTGCGCCTCGTCCACGATCACGTAGTCCGCGCGGCCGCCCTGCGAGAGGTGGTCGACGAGATGGGCGTAGAAGTCGAAGTCGTCGGCGGCCTCGATCGCGTCCGTGACGAGGCCGAGCCGCGAGGAGAGCTTGCCCTCGCCCGCGCGGTCGTCACGGGTGAAGATCATCCCCTTCAGACCGCGGGCCGAGCGGTTGTGCTCGATCTGCAGAGCCAGGGTGCTCTTTCCGCAGTCCATCGTTCCGGAGAAGAACACCAGCTCGGGCATGGGGAGTTGAGGCCTTTCGGGACGTGCGGGGGCGGTACGGGTCAGCTGCGGGTCGGCGGTCTGTTCAGGAGCGTACTTCGAGGAGCGGTACGAGCTGCTCGACGGCGGTCATCGAGCCGTGCATGCCGACCAGGGCCGACTCCTTCGGCTCCCTCTCGGTGGCGATGATCGCCACGTCGTCGTGGGCCGCCGCGATGACGTCGCCGATGCGTCCGTACACCCGCTCCTCGACGGCACCGGGCGGGCCGAACCAGCCCGCCGCGATCGCCTCGTCCCGGTTCGCCACCCAGAACTGCTCGCCGAGCACCTCGCGCCAGACGGTCAGGACGTCGTTCTCGGCGCCCGGCACCGCGTACACATGGCGGGCGCGGCCCTCGCCGCCGAGGAGGGTGACGCCCGCGCGCAGCTCCCAGTCCTCGTCGAAGTCGATGCGGGACTGCTCGTCGAAGGGGATGTCGAGCATGCCGTGGTCGGCGGTGACGTACAGGGCGCTGCGCGGCGGGAGTTGCTCGGCCAGGCGCTGGACGAGGCGGTCGACGTACATGAGCTGGCCGCGCCAGGCGTCGGAGTCGACGCCGAAGCGGTGGCCCTTGCCGTCGACCTCCGCGTAGTACGTGTAGACCAGCGAACGGTCGCCCGCGCCCAGTTGCTCGGCCGCGAGGTCCATGCGGTCCTCACCGGAGAGCCGGCCACGGAAGCTGCCGCCGCTCAGCGCGATCTTGGTGAGCGGGGTGTTCTCGAACGTCGGGGACGACACCTGGGCGGTGTGCACGCCCGCCGCGTGGGCCTGCTGGAAGACGGTGGGGTACGGCTGCCACTTGCGCGGGTCGGTCCACGGGTTCCAGCGGAGCTGGTTCATCAGCTCGCCGGTGGCGGGGTTGCGCACGGTGTAGCCCGGCAGCCCGTGCGATGAGGGCGGCAGGCCCGTGCCCACCGAGGCGAGGGAGGTCGCGGTGGTGGCGGGGAAGCCCGCGGTGATCGGACGTCCCGTACCGCCACGTGAGGAACTGATGAGCGAGGTCAGGAAGGGTGCCTCGTCCGGGTGGGCACGGAGCTGCTCCCAGCCGAGGCCGTCGATCAGGAAGACGCAGTTCCGGTCGGCCGGGGCGAGTTCCGGGATGACGGGCGCGAAGCCGTCGACGCCCTGGTGGGAGACGAGCGTGGGCAGCAGGTCGGCGAGCGAACCCGCGCCGTACTCGGGCAGGGGCGCGGTTTCGAGGGCGAGCGGCTGCACGTCGTCCCAGGCGGGCAGGGACATCAGCGCGCGGTGTCCGCGGTCGCCTCGGACAGCGCCTGCGCGAAGGCCAGGGTCTGGCGCACGGCGTCAGGGCCGTCGCCCGCCTCGCTGACCCGGAGGCTGAGGTCGTCGGCGGTGGAGCTGCCGGTGTAGCCGTGGTCCGCCTCGCAGTTGGGGTCGCCGCAGGCTGCGGGCTCCAGGTCGATGCGCGACACGGCGCCCCAGCCGATGGTCAGGACGACCTCGCGGGGCAGCGAGCCCGGCACGTACTTCTCGGGGTTGGCGACGACGCGGCTGACGACGACGGATGAGATCCGGCCGATTTTCACGGACTCCGTGGAGGTCGTCGCGTACGGCGTCGGGGATGTGCTGTCCGCCGCCTGCTCGTCGGTGTGGCTGACGATGAAGCGGGTCCCGGTCAGGACGAGGACCGTCACATGCCGGCGCACTTCGTTCGCGTCGAACGTGGTCTCCTGGTGGACCAGGTACGACCCGATGGCCTCGCCGCCGATCGCGGCCTCCACCGCCTCGGCCACGAGGGCCGGGTAGTAGCCACTGCGCTCGATCGCCGCGCGCAGCCCCTGGGTCGTCGTACCGGTCTTTGCCATGCCGCCCATCCTACGACCCGGCGGAGGGGGCACGGTGCCCCACTGGCCGCCTCAGTACCCGGGCAGGGCGCGCGGACCGAGGTCGTTGCGGGCGGGCGGGGGCGCGAGCCGCACGGAGGCGCCGAGCACGGAGAGGCCCCGCTGGGCGACGACCACGGGCTCCAGGGACACGGCGACCACCTCGGGGTGATCGTCCACGAGGCGCGAGACCCGCTGGAGCAGCTCCTCCAGGGCCGGGGT
This sequence comes from Streptomyces sp. NPDC054866, assembly GCF_053610745.1. Classification (NCBI taxonomy): domain Bacteria; kingdom Bacillati; phylum Actinomycetota; class Actinomycetes; order Kitasatosporales; family Streptomycetaceae; genus Streptomyces; species Streptomyces sp. NPDC054866. The sequence continues at coordinate 126,676 of NZ_JBSGZA010000001.1, read as the reverse complement.
GTCGACCGGCGCCGAGCCGCGCCAGCCGAAGAGGAGCGGGGCGGTCCGGATGGACCTGACCAGGGAACCCGCGTCACGTTCGGTCACCGGGACGAGTCGGTGCCCGGTGTCGCCGAGCAGCTCGGACGCGGCGCCGGCGAGCCCGAACGAGAGCACCGCTCCGGCCGCCGGGTCGATGACCGCGCGGACGACGGTGTCGACGCCGCGGGGGGCCATCGCCTGCACGACGGGCCGCAGCTCGGCGGGCTTGCCGAAGGCGTCGGTCAACTCGGCGTAGGCCCGGCGCAGTTGTTCCTCATCCGCCAGGTCGAGCCGCACGCCGCCGAGGTCGGCACGGTGGCGCAGGTGCGGGGCCGTGGTCTTGAGGGCCACGGGGTAGCCGAGCGCGCGGGCTGCCGCCACGGCCGCGTCCGGGTCGGGCGCGGGCAGGGCGTCCCGTACGTCGATGCCGTACCGCCCGAGCAGCTCGCGGGCGTCGTCCTGGGCGAGGGTGGCGCCGCGGGGGTCGTCCTGCGCGGCGAGCAGCTCATCGATCCGCCGGGCGGCCCCGCTCTCGTCGATGTCCTCGTACTCATGAACCTTGCCCGGCTCCTTGGCCTCACGCCGCCATTGCGCGTACTTCACGGCTTCGGCGAGGGCCCGGACGGCGCGCTCGGCGGCGGGGTAGGCGGGGATGCGGTACGGCTGCGCCGGGCTCGGGCGGTCCTGGACCTCGGACTCCCCCGCCCTCGCCGCTGCCACCGGGGGCGCCGACGCTGCTGCGGGCCGGGCGTGCGTGGCCGCGGCTACGGGCGCCGCCGCTGTGGGCAGGCGTCCCGCAGGGCGATTGGGGTCTCCCCTGCTCGAACGCAGTTGAGAGCTTGGGGAAGGGTGGGCACAGCCCTCGCTGCCGGGCACAGTTACAGCTGCGTCGGGGCGAGTGCGGGTCGCGGCGGCCAACGCTTCGGCGAGTCCGCCGAGTTCCACGTGCACCACGGCTACAGGCTTCGCGGGGCACCCCACAGCGGCGGCATGCAGCTCCCCGGCGAGCGTCTCGGGGGACGCCGTGGTGCCGTCCTCCCCCACCCAGGGGATCGCCGTGACGATCACGGCATCGCAGGCGTCGTCAGACAACGCGTCGGCCAACGCGGCGCGGAAGTCCCCGGGGGTCGCCCCCGTGGTCAGATCCACCGGCGGCATCGGCCGAAGCCCATCGGCGACGCACGCGTCGTACGTGAGAAGCCCGAGCGACTCGGAGTTGCCGAGAATCGCCACCCGCGGCCCCGCAGGCAACGGCTGCCCCGCGAGCAGCAGCCCCGCATCCACCATCTCGGTGACGGTGTCGACCCGGATCACCCCCGCCTGGCGGAGCAGCGCCGACACCGTGGCATGCGGAAGCCGCGTGGCCTGCACCGCGTGCCCGGTGGGCGCGATCCCGCTGTGCCGCGCCCCCTGCACCACGACCAGCGGCTTCGCCGTCGCCGCGCGCCGGGCGAGGCGCGTGAACTTGCGCGGGTTGCCGATGGATTCGAGGTACATCAGGGCGACATCGGTGTCCGGGTCCTCGTACCAGTACTGGAGGACGTCGTTGCCGGACACATCCGCGCGGTTGCCCGCGCTCACGAAGGTCGAGAGGCCCGCGCCACGCCGGTGCAGACCGGAAAGCAGCGCGATGCCGATCGCGCCGGACTGCGTGAAGAGACCGATCCGGCCGCGCTCGGGAGGATGCGGGGCGAGCGACGCGTTGAGCCGCACATCCGGCGACGTATTGATGACCCCGAAGGCGTTCGGGCCGAGGATGCGCGTGCCGTACGACCGCGCCTGGCGCACCAGTTCGCGCTGCCGCTCCCGCCCTTCAGGACCGCTCTCCGCGTATCCGGCGGAGATCACGACGAGCCCGAGCACCCCGCGCTCACCGCACTCCGCGACGGCCTGCGGCACCCGCTCGGCGGGCACGGTGACGACGGCGAGCTCGACGGTCTCGTCGATGTCCCGCACGGAGCGGTACGCGGGCGCTCCGTCCACCTCGGTGCCCTGGTCGAACGCACTGTTCACCGCGTACAGCCGCCCCGTGAAGCCCGCCTCGCGCAGGTTCCGGAGCACACTGCGCCCCACGCCCCCCGGCGTGCGCCCGACGCCGATCACGGCGACCGACTTCGGCGTGAGCAGCCGCTGCACGGACCGCGCCTCGGCCCGCTGCTCACGGGCGCGCTGCACGGCAACGGAGCGGTCCGTCGGCTCCAGATCGAATTCGAGACGTACGACGCCGTCCTCGAAGCTGCGCTTCTGCTGATAGCCCGCGTCCGTGAAGACCTTGATCATCTTGGTGTTGGCGGGCAGCACCTCGGCGGCGAAGCGGCGGATGCCGCGCTCCCTGGCGACGGCGGCGATGTGTTCGAGGAGCGTGGAGGCGACACCCCTGCCCTGATGCGCGTCCTGCACGAGGAAGGCGACCTCGGCCTCGTCGGCGGGCGCGCTGGCGGACATGCCGCGCTCGTCGATGCGGTCGAAGCGCACGGTGGCGATGAACTCGCCGCCCACGGTCGCCGCGAGACCCACCCGGTCCACCTGGTCGTGATGGGTGAAGCGGTGCACGTCCTTGGCGGACAGGCGGGGGTAGGGCGCGAAGAAGCGGTAGTACTTCGACTCGTCGGAGACCTGTTCGTAGAAGCTGACCAGGCGCTCCGCGTCCTCGGCCGTGATCGGCCTGATCCGGGCGGTGCCTCCGTCACGCAGGACGACATCGGCTTCCCAGTGGGAGGGGTATGCGTGCCGGTCCGACGGGGTCTGCATGGGCCCAGGGTACGGGTCGCGGGGGCGCCTTGGCCGGGGCAGGCTAGGAGACGTCGAAGGGCGGGACGTGGGCCCCGTGGCGCGAGGACGTACGGTCGACGGAGCACGGACCATCGGTCGGCACGGTACGGACCTACGGCCGGCGGAGCACTCGTGACGGCATGAGACACTGGTCTAGACAAGTGTGAGACATCTGGAAGGGCAGCAACACATGGCTGAGCGCCGCGTCAACGTCGGCTGGGCCGAGGGCCTTCACGCCCGACCCGCCTCCATCTTCGTCCGCGCGGCCACCGCCGCCGGCGTCCCCGTGACGATCGCCAAGGCTGACGGCAACCCCGTGAACGCCGCCTCCATGCTCGCGGTGCTCGGTCTGGGCGCGCAGGGCGGCGAGGAGATCACCCTCGCCTCCGACGCCGAGGGCGCGGACGCCGCTCTCGACCGTCTGGCGAAGCTGGTCGCGGACGGCCTCGAGGAACTCCCCGAGACCGTCTAGTAAAGACTGATACTCATACACCGAAGGGCCCGCCCGAAATAGGGGCGGGCCCTTCGGTGTTTTTTTCTGCTTCGGGCAGCGGAAATAATGCCCCGACGGAATACCCTGTCGAATAGCACTTCTTTGTATACGGCGCTTCTGTTAAAGGCGCAGACCCGCCGTGTTTACGGAATGTTGCGAACCCCTCACAGCCGAGAGATTGCGCCCGAAGCGCAGCCGGTGCGCGGACGTCGTCCGTTCCGTGTGGGCGGCGGTGAGCGACCTGGCCCTTTCCGCGTCCCCGCGAGCGACGGCGTCGACGATCGCGGCGTGCTCGGCCCAGGCCTCCGCGGGGGCGGCCGACGTCTCGACCACGTACATCCAGGCGATCTTGTGCCGGAGCTGCGTGAGCAGTGCCGTGAGGCCCTGGCTGCCGGACGCCTGGGCGAGCGTCTCGTGGAACCAGCCGCCCAGGGAGCGCAGATCCTCGCTCTGACCGCGCCTCGACCGCTCCTGGCCGAGCCTGACGAGGCCGCGCAGGACCTTCAGGTGCGCCTCCGTGCGGCGCTGTGCGGCGCGGGCCGCGCCCAGCGGCTCCAGGAGCGCGCGTATCTCCAGGAGGTCGGCCGCCTCCTGTTCGGTGGGCTCCGCGACGCACGCGCCCGCGTGCCTGCGCGTGACGACGAACCCCTCGGCCTCCAGGGTGCGCAGGGCCTCGCGCACGGGGACGCGGGAGACTCCATAGCGGCGCGCCAGCAGTTCCTCGGTGAGCCGGCCACCCCGTTCGTAGACACCGGAGACGATGTCGTCCCGGATGGCCGTGCATACCGAGTGCGCGGGAATGCGCATGACTGACCTCCGCCTTAATCCCCGCGAAACGCGGTCGATCGACGCCTGTTCAGCGACTCTATTGCAGAACGGCTGAATTTCCGACGGTCGACCGAAATCCAGGGATACTTTTAGCCAAAGGAGATACGGGAACGGCGAAAGCCCCGGCTCTCGACGAGCCGGGGCTTTCGTTGAATCAGTGCGCTTCGCGCGTCCGCCTGGATCGGCGTGGATCACGCGACCGCCCGGGATCGGCGTGGATCAGACGTTGACGCCGTGCGAGCGGAGGTAGGCGACCGGGTCGATGTCCGTGCCGTAGTCCGCGCCGGTGCGGGCCTCGAAGTGGAGGTGCGGGCCGCTGGAGTTGCCGGTGGAGCCGGAGAGGCCTATCTGCTGGCCCGGGGTGACCGCCTGGCCGACCGTGACACCGAGGGACGACATGTGGCCGTACTGGGTGTACGTGCCGTCGTTCATCTTGATGACCACGTTGTTGCCGTAGGCGCCGCCCCAGCCGGCCTCGACGACGGTACCGGAGCCGACCGCGTGGACCGAGGTGCCGGACGCGGCGTGGAAGTCGACGCCGGTGTGGCTGCCGGAGGACCACATGGCGCCGCCGGTCTGGTAGCCCGTGGAGATGGACGAACCGGTGATCGGCGACACGTAGCTGTTGAGGCGCTTGCGCTCGGCCTCGCGAGCGGCACGCTCCTTGGCCTCGCGCTCCTTCTTGGCCTTGGCCTTCGCCTCGGCCTCGGCCTTGCGCTTCGCCTCCGCGGCCTTCTTCTTGGCGGCCTCTTCGGCCTTCTTGGCGGCTGCGGCGTCGTCGGCGGCCTGCTGCTGGGCAGCGGCCTGCGCGTCGATGCTCTGGGCGAGCGAGTCGCCCACGGAGATCGCCTGGGTCAGGCCGGTGTGCTCAAGGGCCGCGTCGTCGGCGGCGAGCGCCGGAGCGGCCAGGCCTCCGATGACACCAGTGGTGGTGAGGGCGGCGACGCCCGCCACGTTCGCGGTCGTACGCGTGAGGCGGCTCGGGCGACGGTGCTTCCCGGTGGCACGGGTGAACGCCATGAAGCGGCTGATCCTTTCCTTCCTTCTCGCCTACCGGGTTAGCTGACGGGTTCGGAGCAGGAAGGTCTCCTACGAGTCCCTCACCTCACGGCGAGGTTCCCGATTCACCCCAAGGGGACATGTGGGTCCCCGGCTCCCCTGGCTCGCGCCGTACGGGGACTCGGCGATGACCGTCCGGTGCCGCGGGTGCGGCGTACTGCATGACGAACAGCCGGACCAGACGCTAAGCGGGGCGTCTTTCAAACGACAAACGGATCAGAGCTTTTGTAGCGCACGCCACAGGTCAGACACGTAACCTCCATAGCAATTCGGACATATGAGGACCCCAGTGGCATTTTCTCGCCACTGGGGTCCCGATATGTCCTGACTGTCACTCAGCTCGCAGTCACCCCGCGCTCACCCCGTGACCACACTCACTTCACCGATGCCGAGCGCCCTGACGGGCTCCTCGATCTGCGCGGCGTCACCGACGAGCACCGTGACGAGACGGTCCTCGGGGAAGGCGCTCACCACGGCGGCTGTGGCCTCCACGGTTCCGGTGGCGGCCAACTGGCGGTACAGCTGGGCCTGGAAGTCGTCCGGCAGGTGCTGCTCGACCTGGTCGGCGAGAGTGGCCGCGACGGACGCCGCCATCTCGTACTTGAGCGGGGCCACACCCACCAGGTTCTGGACAGCCACATCGCGCTCGGCGTCCGTCAGGCCGTCGGCCGCGAGGGTGCGCAGGACCTTCCACAGGTCGTCGAGGGCCGGGCCCGTGGACTCGGTGTCCACGGAGCCGCTGATGGCGAGCATCGCGGCTCCCGTAGCCCCCTCCGGGGAAGAAGGTGCGGCGGAACGCAGGACCTGGGCGAACGCCCGTACGCCGTAGGTGTATCCCTTCTCCTCGCGCAGGACGCGGTCCAGGCGTGAGGTGAGGGTGCCGCCCAGGCAGTACGTGCCGAGCACCTGCGCGGGCCAGACGCGGTCGTGCCGGTCCGGTCCCACGCGGCCGATGAGCAACTGCGTCTGGACGGCGCCAGGGCGGTCCACGATGACGACACGGCCTGTGTCGTCCGCGATCACCGGGGGCACCGGACGCGGCTCGGCGGTGCCGCCCGTCCAGGCGCCGATGGTGTCGGCGAGGACGGCGTCCAGGTCGATGCCGGTCAGGTCGCCCACGACGACCGCGGTCGCCGTGGCGGGGCGCACGTGCTTCTCGTAGAAGGTGCGCACCGCCGCCGAGTCGATGGCCGTGACCGTCTCCTCGGTGCCCTGGCGGGGGCGCGACATGCGTGAGGTCGCCGGGAAGAGCTGCCGGGAGAGCTCCTTGGCGGCGCGGCGCGCCGGGTTCGCGGCCTCGTGCGGGATCTCGTCCAGGCGGTTGCGTACGAGGCGTTCGATCTCGCTGTCCGCGAAGGCGGGGGCGCGCAGGGCGTCGGAGAGCAGGCCGAGCGCCTTCGGGAGGCGGGAGACCGGGACTTCGAGTGAGACGCGGACGCCGGGGTGGTCGGCGTGCGCGTCCATGGTGGCGCCGCAGCGGTCGAGTTCGGCGGCGAAGTCCTCGGCGGAGTGTTTGTCCGTGCCTTCGTTGAAGGCCCTCGCCATGATCGTCGCGACGCCGTCAAGGCCCTCGGGCTCGGCGTCCAGCGGCGCCTCCAGGTGGACTTCCACGGCGACGACCTGCTGGCCGGGGCGGTGGCAGCGCAGCACGGTGAGGCCGTTGTCCAGGGTGGCGCGCTCGGGCGCGGGGAAGGCCCACGGCCGTGCGGTGCCCGCCTGGGGCTGCGGGTGGAACTGCATCGTTGCGGCCTCGGTCACTTCGCGGCCTCCTCTTCGTCCTCGTCGGTGGCTTCGTCGGCCTCAGGGGCGATGGGCTCGTACACGAGCACCGCGCGGTTGTCGGGGCGCAGACGGGCCGCCGCGGCCGCCTTGACCTCTTCCGCGGTGACGTCAAGGACGCGCCCGACGGCGGTGAGGGCGAGCTGCGGGTCGCCGAACAGGACGGCGTACCGGCACAGTTCGTCCGCGCGGCCCGCCACCGTGGAGAGCCGGTCGAGCCACTCGCGCTCCAGCTGTGCCTGGGCGCGCTCCATCTCCTCCTCGGTGGGGCCCTCTTCCGCGAAGCGGGCGAGCTCCTCGTCGACGGCGGCCTCGATGACGGGGACCTCGACGTCGCCGGACGTCTTCACGTCGAGCCAGCCGAGCGAGGGGGCTCCGGCGAGCCGCAGCAGGCCGAATCCGGCCGCAACGGCGGTGCGGTCGCGGCGCACGAGGCGGTTGTAGAGGCGGGACGACTCGCCGCTGCCGAGGACCGTGAGCGCCAGGTCGGCCGCGTCACACGCGCGCGTGCCGTCTTCGGGCAGCCTGTAGGCGGCCATCAGGGCGCGGGCCGGGACCTCTTCCTCGACGACCTCGCGCAGCTCCTTGCCGATGATGTCGGGCAGCGAGCCGTCGCGCGGCGGCTGCTTGCCGTCGTGCGAGGGGATGGACCCGAAGTACTTCTCGACCCAGGCGAGGGTCTGCTCCGGGTCGATGTCGCCGACCACGGAGAGGACGGCGTTGTTGGGCGCGTAGTACGTACGGAAGAAGTGCCGCGCGTCCTCCAGCGTCGCCGCGTCCAGGTCGGCCATGGAGCCGATCGGGGTGTGGTGGTAGGGGTGGCCCTCGGGGTACGAGAGGGAGGTCAGCTTCTCGAAGGCCGTGCCGTACGGGACGTTGTCGTAGCGCTGGCGGCGCTCGTTCTTGACGACGTCCCGCTGGTTCTCCATGGATTCTTCGTCGAGCGCGGAGAGCAGCGAGCCCATGCGGTCGGCTTCCAGCCACAGGGCCAGCTCGAGCTGGTGTGTGGGCATGGTCTCGAAGTAGTTGGTGCGCTCGAAGCTCGTGGTGCCGTTGAGCGAACCGCCGGCGCCCTGCACCAGCTCGAAGTGGCCGTTGCCCTGCACCTGCTTCGAGCCCTGGAACATGAGGTGCTCGAAGAGGTGCGCGAGGCCCGTACGCCCCTTGACCTCGTGGCGCGAGCCGACGTCGTACCAGAGGCAGACCGCGGCGACCGGGGTCAGGTGGTCCTCGGAAAGCACCACACGCAGGCCGTTGGCCAGCCGGTGCTCGGTCGCTGTCAGGCCGCCGGAACCGGCCTCGGCTGTGGCCGTGTGACCCATGGGCATGTACGTCCCTTCGATCGCGAAAAGCTGGAAATTCTGCCAGTCCTGCCACTGTATGCAAGCGTGCCGACAACCTGTGAAGTTCCCGCTCCGCGCTCGGCGTAGTCGGCCCCGAAGTCCGGGTCGTGGTCGGCGTTGTCAGTGGGACAGTCCACAATGGTCGGCGTCAGATCCCGTTGATGGTCGGCGTCAGATCTTGTTGATGCCCTGGCAGACACCGTGAAGGAGCCGCAGCAGCGATGGCCCGCCGCAGCACGAAGACCCCGCAGCCCGACGAGTCGTTCGAGGAGAAGATCCTCGACATCGACGTCGTCGACGAGATGCAGGGCTCCTTCCTCGAGTACGCGTATTCGGTCATCTACTCGCGCGCCCTGCCGGACGCCCGCGACGGCATGAAGCCGGTGCACCGCCGGATCGTGTATCAGATGAACGAGATGGGCCTGCGCCCCGACCGCGGCTATGTGAAGTGCGCCCGCGTCGTCGGCGAGGTCATGGGTAAGTTGCACCCGCACGGCGACGCGTCGATCTACGACGCCCTGGTGCGCATGGCCCAGCCCTTCTCCATGCGTCTGCCGCTGGTGGACGGCCACGGCAACTTCGGATCGCTCGGCAACGACGACCCGCCGGCCGCCATGCGGTACACCGAATGCAAGATGGCCGACGCGACGTCCCTGATGACGGAGTCGATCGAAGAGAACACGGTCGACTTCGAGTCGAACTACGACGGTCAGGAGCAGGAGCCGGTCACCCTGCCGGCGGCCTATCCGAACCTCCTGGTCAACGGCGCGTCGGGCATCGCCGTCGGCATGGCGACGAACATGCCGCCGCACAACCTCGGCGAGGTCATCGCCGCCGCCCGCCACCTGATCAAGCACCCCGGGGCCGACCTGGAGACGCTGATGCGTTTCGTGCCGGGTCCCGACCTGCCCACGGGCGGCCGCATCGTCGGCCTGTCCGGGGTCAAGGACGCGTACGAATCAGGACGCGGCAGCTTCAAGATCCGCGCGACGGTGGCCGTCGAGAACGTGACCGCACGCCGCAAGGGCCTGGTCGTGACCGAACTGCCCTTCTCCGTAGGCCCCGAGAAGGTCATCTCGAAGATCAAGGACCTGGTCGGCTCGAAGAAGCTGCAGGGCATCGCCGACGTCAAGGACCTCACGGACCGCTCGCACGGCCTGCGCCTCGTCATCGAGATCAAGAACGGCTTCGTCCCGGAGGCCGTCCTGGAGCAGCTGTACAAACTGACGCCGATGGAGGAGTCCTTCGGCATCAACAACGTAGCCCTGGTGGACGGCCAGCCGCTCACGCTCGGCCTCAAGGAGCTGCTCGAGGTCTATCTCGACCACCGCTTCGACGTCGTGCGCCGCCGCAGCGAGTTCCGCCGCGGCAAGAAGCAGGCGAGGCTGCACCTGGTCGAGGGGCTTCTGGTCGCCCTCCTGGACATCGACGAGGTCATCCGCCTCATCCGCTCCAGCGACAACTCCGCGCAGGCCAAGGAGCGCCTGATGGAGCGCTTCTCGCTGAGCGAGGTCCAGACGCAGTACATCCTCGACACGCCGCTGCGCCGTCTCACCAAGTTCGACCGCATCGAGCTGGAGTCCGAGCGCGACAAGCTCAACGCCGAGATCGAGGAGCTGACCCGGATCCTGGAGTCCGACGCGGAGCTGCGCAAGCTGGTCTCCGCCGAACTGGCGGCCGTGGCCAAGAAGTTCGGCACCGACCGGCGCACGGTCCTCCTGGAGTCGGCGAGCACCCCGGCGCCCACGGTGTCGCTCCAGGTGGCGGACGACCCGTGCCGCGTGCTCCTCTCCTCGACGGGCCTCCTCGCCCGTACGGCCAATGGCGAGCCGTTCGCCGAGAGCGACACCAAGCGCGTCAAGCACGACGTGATCGTCTCCGCCGTCCCCGCGACCGCGCGGGGCGAGGTGGGCGCGGTGACGTCCGAGGGTCGCCTTCTGCGCCTCTCCGTGGTGGATCTCCCGCAGCTCCCGGAGACGCACGCGGCTCCCAACCTCTCCGGAGGAGCGCCGATTTCGGAACTGCTCTCCCTGGAGGCGGACGAGAAGCTGATCTGCCTGATGACCCTGGACGAGTCCTCTCCGGGCCTCGCCCTCGGCACCGAACAGGGCGTGGTCAAGCGAGTGGTGCCGGACTATCCGTCCAACAAGGAAGAACTTGAGGTCATCACCCTCAAGGACGGTGACCGGATCGTCGGCGCGGCCGAGCTGCGCACGGGCGAGGAGGACCTGGTCTTCATCACGGACGACGCCCAGCTCCTCCGGTATCAGGCTTCGCAGGTGCGCCCGCAGGGCCGTCCCGCGGGCGGCATGACGGGCATCAAGCTCGCGGACGGCGTCAAGGTCATCTCCTTCGTGGCGGTGGACCCGGCCGTGGACGCCGTGGTCTTCACGGTGGCGGGCTCGCGCGGCACGCTCGACGACTCGGTGCAGACGACGGCCAAGGTGACGCCGTTCGACCAGTACCCCCGCAAGGGCCGGGCCACGGGTGGCGTCCGGGTCCAGCGCTTCCTGAAGGGCGAGGACTGCCTGAGCTTCGCGTGGGCGGGCCCGACGCCGCCGCTCGCGGCCCAGCGCAGTGGTCTGCCCGCGGAGCTGCCGGAGATCGACCCGCGCCGCGACGGCTCGGGCGTCTCGCTGGCGAAGCCGGTGGCCGCGGTGGCGGGCCCGGCCTAGTCGGCTACTGCTCCGGCTCGGGTTCCTGCACGTAGCGAAGTACGCCCCACATGCTGTGCTCATCGGCACTGCCCTGTGGGGCGTACTCACGAGACGCCTCAAGCTCCTTCTCCAGAGCCGGTACGTCGATGCCGGAGCCGATGAGGACGAGCTGGGTGAGCCGGGGCTCGCCCGGGGCCCACGGCTCGGGGTAGAAGCGCAGGAACCGCCCCACGGCGTGCACGGCGTACCTGTTGCGCGGGTCGGCGGCGCCGAAATCGACGTACCCCTTGATGCGGTAGAGCCCTTCGGGCCGACTGTCGAGGAGTGCCATGAACGGGCGGGGGCTCATGGGCACTTCGGAGGAGAAGGAAAGGCTCTCGTAGGCGGAGTGCAGATGGCCGTCGTGCTCGTCTTCAGACTCATGGGGATGCAGGTCGTCGAAGGACAGCTGTCCGACCCGCTCCCCCACGGGCTTCCGGTCGAGGAGCAACTCGACGTCGACGCGCCCGTAGGAGGCGGGAACGACAGCCGCGCGATCGGTGAACCCCCGCACCACGCCGAGGATCCGCTCCCGCTCGCCCTCAGGGACGCGGTCGACCTTGTTGACGACGACAAGATCGGCGATTCCCAGATGCCGGTCGACTTCGGGATGCCGCTCGCGCGTGGAGTCGAACTCGGCGGCATCGACTACCTCGACGAGCCCCCCGTACACGATGTGCGGATTCTCGCTGGCGAGCACCATCTTCACGAGCTCCTGCGGCTCGGCGAGCCCACTGGCCTCGATGACGATGACGTCGATCCGGGCGGACGGCCGGGCAAGCCGCTCCAGATACTCGTCGAGCTCACTGGCGTCCACGGCGCAGCAAAGACACCCGTTGCCGAGCGAGACGGTGGAGTCACCGAGCTGCCCGGCAACGGCCATGGCATCGATCTCGATGGATCCGAAGTCATTGACGATCGCCCCGATCCGGCTCCCGCCGCTGCGGTGCAGCAGATGATTGAGCAGGGTCGTCTTGCCTGATCCGAGAAACCCGGCGAGGACGACGACGGGGATCTGCGGCTTGCTCACGTGCGACCTCTCCGAATCCCTTACGACGAATGAAGACCGCCCCAGGATATGTGCGCGTAGAAGGCCCGCGAAGTGAACGATTGTTAGCGGCGCAGGCGGGGCACACATTGGGCACGGCGCCGGGACATGCGACCACCGATGCCTTCCGTGCGCCTCCTCTCCGCCTCCCCGCCGATCAGAGCCGCTCGGCACCCTGGGAGACGGCAAGCGCACCGCCCATCGCTCGCCGGTCCGCTCCCTGTCGACCCGCACACGACGACCGGCGGACGGTCGCCTGATTCGGGGGTTGACATGGCCACACAGAACTGTTGGATACGAAGGCTGAGCTCGGCCGCAGTGGCTGGGCTCGCCTTCGCGACGGGGACATTTGCATTCGGCGCCAGGGAACGTAAGCACGCGGCGCTCACGGAGCACCACCGACTCCACTTCGACCTCCTGTGCAAGGCCATGGGTGATTCCACCCTGTCCGCTGTCCTGGATACGTACGCGGAGGACGTACCTCCAGAGCGGCAGCGCCAGTATCTGTTCGCCAACGCGCTCTACATCAATGCGCTGCACGCCCATCGCATCGGCGCCATGAGCCGCAAAGAACTGCGTGGACACCTTCGGGTGATGTGCCAGAACCCGATCTTCTGCGAGTACTGGGAAGCGACCCGCCACCATCGCGCCAGCCTGCCCGCCTCGTCGGAGGAGGCGGAACTGGGCCGGATGATGGACCACCTGGCCCGCGAATTGCGGGAAGCAGGCACGGACGAATGGTGGGTGGTGGGCGAACCACCCACCCAATAGGTCCAGTTGGATGACACGCACCCGCTCAGGCAGCATCAAGGGGCTAACCTGTCCTCGCCCTTAATCCTCCATCGCCCAAGGACCGGGATCCTCTTGAAGATCGTGCGCCGCATCGGCGCGCCTCCCCGCGAGCGGGACAGCGCAACCGGCCAGACCTGCCCCGACATCTTTGAACTCAGCGACGGCAACTTCGCCGTCATCGGGACGGACAGGACCGATGCGCTCGACGGCGAACTGCCGACCGATGCTGCACGTGCCGACTATGAGCGCATTGTCGTTATCAGTCGGGACACCCTCATCCGGGCCAAGGTCGACATCCCCGAGACCTGAGTCGCCCGAAACTCGCTGTCATGCCCGACCGGGCATTCCACACCGAGCCATCGTCACAAGCCGTGAGCGATCACTGGCTTTAGGTCACACTCGTCGTCATTCCCCTCCCCCAAGGAGCTTCCGAATGGCTGTTCATCTCGGACGCACAGTGTCGATAACACGCCGCATAGGTGACCCTCCGCGCCAGCGGGGAAGCCTCACGGGCGCCACGTGTCCCGACATCTTTGAACTCAGCGACGGCAACTTCGCCGTCATCGGGACCGAAATGGCCGAGGCAGTCAGGCAGCAGCTGCTTCCTGACTGCAGGTGTACGCGACATCGGTGCATCGTGGTCATTACCCGCCTGACGCTCATTCGCGCCAAGCGCGACATTCCCAACCAGTAGCGTCCGGCAGCGGCGACCGTGTCACGGGCTCGACCCCCGCCAGGGGTCGAGCCCGTTTCCCAAATGCGGCCCGGGGAAGAATCCCGCGGACCCTGGGGAGGGACGGATGGCGCGTCAGCACGTATGGCGATCAGCGCTTTCGATCACCGGATGGGCGGCGGCCGGCGCAGCGGGCATCGCTCTTGTGGGCGCCGCGTCCATTGCCGTCAGCGGGTGGCTCATACGAGGCGTCGAGGCGACCAACAGCAGCAGACAGACCGCGGAGGAACGCAGCGCCCTCGGGAACTACTTCGGTGGCGTGAGTGCCGTCTTCTCGGGGCTGGCCCTGCTTCTGCTCGTCATCACGCTGTTGTTCCAGCAGCATGAACTGCAGTTGCAGCGTCGAGAGCTCACCCTTCAACGCGAGGAGCTGGCCGCGTCACGGGACGAGCTGCACCGGAGCGCGGAAGCAGACATGCGGTCTCTCCATGTGCAGCTGACCCAGATGGCCATGGACGACCCGTCTCTCGCCGAGGTCTGGAACGACTTCCAGGGAGAATCCGACACCACGCTCCGCCAGAACCTCTTCGCCAACCTCCTCTTCAACCACTTCGTGCTGGCGCACAGTTGGGGCAGTTACTCCGAGAGCGACCTCATCGTCCACGCCAGGAACATGCTCGCCAGCCCCGCGTTCCGTCACTACTGGAACGCCACACGGGCACACAAAGGCGAGTTGCCTCCGGAGAGCGCCGAGGGGCGTGTGTTTCATGTCTTCGAGCAGGCCTTCGCCGATCGGCAAAGGCGTACGCCCCCGTCGCCGACGTGAGCAGGGATCAGACCGAGGGGACCGGAACCGGCGGAACGGGCCCCACATACCGCGCCGCAGGCCGGATGATCTTCGAGTCCTCCGCCTGCTCCAGGATGTTGGCTCCCCAGCCCACCACCCTCGCCGCCGCGAACGTAGGCGTGAACATCTCGCGCGGCAGGCCGCACAGTTCCATGACGACGCCCGCGTAGAACTCGACGTTGGTGTGCAGCTCGCGTCCCGGCTTCAGTTCGGCGAGGATCGCCTCGACCTGGCGCTCGACCTCGACCGCGAACTCCACCATTTGCCCGCCGAATTGCTGCGCGATGCCCCGCAGCATGCGCGAGCGCGGGTCCTCCGTGCGGTAGACGGGGTGGCCGAAGCCCATGATCCGGTCCCCCGCGAGCACCCGCTCGCGGATCCAGCCGTCGATGCGGTCGGGCGTGCCGATGGCGTCGAGCGTGTCGAGCGCGCGGCTCGGCGCCCCGCCGTGCAGCGGACCCGAGAGGGCCCCCACCGCACCCACGAGACACGCTGCGACATCCGCACCCGTCGAGGTGATCACCCTGGCCGTGAACGTTGACGCGTTGAATCCGTGATCAATGGTGGAGATCAAGTACTGCTCGATCGCCCTCGCACGATCAGGGTCCGGCTCCGAACCCGTCAGCATGTAGAGGTAGTTGGCCGCGTACGAGAGGTCATCGCGGGGCTCTACGGGATCGAGGCCCTGGCCCAGCCGGTACAGCGCCGTCAGCAGGGTCGGCACGACAGCGGAGGCGGCGAGCGCGTCGGCACGGCGCCGGTCGCCGTCGATGTCGTACACCGGGCGGAAGCCCTTCGCCGCGCCGAAGAGCGAAAGCGCCGTACGCAGTCCGGAGAGCGGCCCCGAAAGGGCGCTGGCGCGGGCTATGGCGGGCAGCGCGGCACGCACCTCGTCGGGCAGCCGGCGCAGGGCCGCGGTCCGCGCGGCGAAGGCCTCTCGCTGTCCGGCATCCGGCAGTGCGCCGTGGAACATCAGGTGCCAGACGTCCTCGAAGCCACGGGTCTGCGCGAGCTCGACGGCCGAGTACTGGCGGTAGTGGTAGAAGCCCTCGTATCCCCTGACGTCTCCGAGCCGGGTCTCGGTCACGACGACGCCCGCGAGCCCGCGAGGTACCTCTACGGGAGCGGTGGGGGTGGTGGTGGAGCCATTGATCGACATGTTCTTCCTCGACTTCCTCCCTGGACTTGATTCGACTGTCCATGCTTGACTGAATTCCTGTCAATATTGATTGAATCAATGTAAGGCCGAATGGATACGGTGTTGCCCATGACGGATCAAGAGGCTGCCCCGCGAGAAGGCCGACGCCTGAGCACCCGGGAAGCCGCGGAACTGCTCGGCGTGAAGCCCGAGACCGTGTACGCGTACGTGAGCCGCGGTCAGCTCTCCAGCCGCCGCGGCCCCGGCTCCCGGGGCAGCACCTTCGACGCCAAGGAGGTCGAGTCGCTCGCCCGCAAGAACCGCCGCGAACCCGCGGCCACCTCCGCGAGCAGCGAACTCTCCGTCCGCACCCGCATCACACTCATCGACAAGGACCGCTACTACTACCGCGGCGTCGACGCGAGGGAACTGTCCCTGGCGCACTCCTACGAAGAGGTCGCCGAGTGGCTGTGGACCGGCGTCATGCGCCCCGGAATCCGCTTCACCGCGCCCGAGGAGACCGCGGACGCCGCACGCCGCGCCGTCGACGCCCTGCCCGAGCACAGCGGCCCCACCGACCGCCTGCGCGTGGCCGCCATCTCGGCCGCGGCAGCCGACCCCCTCCGCTTCGACCTCTCCGAAGAAGCCGTCATCGGCACCGCGCGCACCCTCATCCCCACCCTCGTCGCGGCGCTGCCCCCGGTCAGCCGCGCCCACCGGGACGAGGGCCCCCTGGCCCGCCGGCTCTGGGCACGGCTCAGCGGCCAACAGCCCCACGAAGCCTCCCTGCACGCCCTGGACACCGCGCTCGCCCTGCTCGTCGACCACGACCTCGCCGCGTCGACGCTCGCCGTCCGCGTCGCCGCCTCCGCCCGCGCCCACCCGTACGCGGCGGTGTCGGCCGGCCTCGGCGTCCTTGAGGGCCCCCTGCACGGCGCGGCGAGCGGCCTCGCGCACCGCATGCTCCTGGACGTGCTCGACCGGGGCAGCGCGGCCCCCGTGGTGGCCGACGAGCTCCGCGCGGGCCGCCGCGTCCCCGGCCTCGGCCACCGGCTCTACCCCGGCGACGACCCGCGCGCGGAGGCCCTGTTCGCCCTCCTGGAGGTCATTCCCAAGGCCGGCCCCGCCCTGGCGGCGGCCCGCGACGTGGTGGCCACCACGGCCCGCCACACGGACCTGCACGCCAATGTCGACCTGGCCCTCGCCGTCCTGACCGCCTCGTCCGGAATGCCCGCGGAGGCGGGCGAGACGATCTTCGCCGTGGCGCGCACGGCAGGCTGGATCGCGCACGCCCTGGAGGAGTACGAGGAACGCCCGCTGCGCATGCGCCCCAGCGGGCAGTACGTAGGGCTGCGTCCGCCCCAGCCGATGCCCGCACCCGAGGGCGGATGAATCACCCCGAACCCGGCGCAGGTTAGGCTCGCCTCTGTGAGTACCTGCACCACCGCTTCGCGGGATCTGGACGAGCCGCTCGCGGGGACCGCGGCCACCGCCAGGACCTGGCTGCTGCTTGAACAGCCGGGTCCGTGGGGCGCCAGAGCGCTCACTTCGAGCCACCTGGATCCAGAGGTCGGCCGCGCCCTGGAGGCCGCCGCCGAGGGAACCGGCGTGCGCATCGCGCTCATCCGCCGCCCCGGCCGTCACGCCGACAGCCATCCCTCGGCACGCCGACGGGTGTACGTGGCCCACACCGCGCCCGGCAACACCTGGCTGCGCGGCCATGTCACGGACAGGCCGGAGGAGTTGCTCGACCTCGACTTCGCGGCTCTCGGCGCGGGTGACCACGGCGGATTCGGCACCCCGCACACGGGCGACCCGCTCGCCCTGGTCTGCACGAACGGCAAGCGTGACCGCT
The DNA here is from genome assembly GCF_053610745.1 of Streptomyces sp. NPDC054866. Lineage (NCBI taxonomy): Bacteria > Bacillati > Actinomycetota > Actinomycetes > Kitasatosporales > Streptomycetaceae > Streptomyces > Streptomyces sp. NPDC054866. The sequence goes on along the minus strand of NZ_JBSGZA010000001.1, from coordinate 109,332 downwards.
GCTGCGCGGTCCTGGGCAGGCCGCTCGCCGCCGAGCTCGCCACGTCAGGTGAACAGGGCGTCTGGGAAGTCACTCATCTGGGTGGTCACCGCTTCTCCCCCACGCTGCTGGTCCTGCCTTACGGCTACGCGTACGGCCGCTCCGGTCAGGCCGCCGTCAAGGCGATCCTCGAAGGGGTGCGTACGGGCCGCGTCGTCACCGAAGGCTGCCGGGGCAGTTCCGCCTGGGACCGCCCGGGACAGGCCGCCGAGCTCGCGGTGCGCACCGCGACGGGCGAGGACGCCGCCGGCGCCCTGAGAGTCGTCCACACGTCCGGCACGGCCCCCGTCCCAGCGGACGGCACAGCCCCCCGCTGGGACGTGACGGTGGCCCACACCGACGGACGGCAGTGGCGCGTGACGGTCGTCCAGGGGGCCTCGCTCCCGCCGCGGCCGGAGAGCTGCGGCGCGGCCCTGGCGGCCCCGGCGCGCATGGATGTCGTGGCCGTGCGGCCGATCGCGTACGGAGCCGCGCGGGAGATCCCCGCCACAGTGACTTCGGAGTAGCCCTCCGCTCGCCGTACCGTTCGTACACATGAGCCCGACCTCCCCCGCGCGACGACTCCGCCTCGGCCTGCCGCGGCGCGTCTTCTCGCAGGTGCTGCTGATGCAGCTGGCGATCGCCGCGGGGGTCGCCGTGCTCGCCACGGGGCTCTTCCTCGCGCCACTCAGCGATCAGCTGGACGATCAGGCCATGCGCCGTGCGCTCGCCATCGCGCAGACGACGGCCGCCCAGCCGCAGATCGCCGACGACCTGAGCTCCTCGAAGCCGACCGTCGACGGGCCCGTGCAGGCGGAAGCGGAACGGATCCGGCGCGCCAGTGGCGCCGAGTACGTCGTGATCATGAACAAGGACGGTGTGCGCTGGTCCCACACCGACCACGACGAGGTCGGCCAGGTCGTCTCGACCGACCCCAGTGAGGCGCTCGCCGGGGACGAGGTCATGGAGATCGACGACGGCACCCTGGGCCGCTCGGCCCGCGGCAAGGTGCCGCTGCGGGACATCGACGGGGACATCGTGGGCGCCGTCTCCGTAGGCATCGAGTACGACAGCGTCCGCGCCCGCCTCATCCACGCGATCCCCGGGCTCTTCGCCTACGCGGGCGGGGCCCTCGCCGTCGGCGCCCTAGCCGCCTATCTCATCTCGCGCAGGGTGCAGCGGCAGACCCGTGACCTGGCCTTCTCCGATATCTCGGCGCTCCTTGCGGAACGCGAGGCCATGCTGCACAGCATCCGCGAAGGCGTGGTGGCCCTGGACCGCGCGGGACGCGTCCGGCTCCTCAACGACGAGGCCCAGCGTCTCCTCGGCCTCGGAGCGGAAGCCATCGGGCAGCCGCTCGACACCGCGCTCGGCCCGGGACGTACGACCGACGTGCTCGCCGGACGGGTCACCGGCACCGACCTCCTGACCGTCCGCGGCCAGCGCGTCCTGGTCGCCAACCGCATGCCCACGGACGACGGAGGCGCCGTCGCCACCCTGCGCGACCGCACCGAACTCGAGCAGCTTGGCCGCGAACTGGACTCCACCCGCGGCCTCATCGACGCCCTGCGCGCCCAGGACCACGAACACGCCAACCGCATGCACACACTGCTCGGCCTCCTGGAGCTTGAGATGTACGAGGAGGCGGCGGAGTTCGTCGGCGAGGTGGCGGGCGCGCACCGGGTCACCGCCGAGCAGATCACGGAGAAGATCGGCGATCCGCTGCTCGCCGCACTCCTGGTGGGCAAGGCCACGGTCGCCGCGGAGCGCGGAGTCGTCCTCGCCGTCCCGCGCGACACCGCACTGCCCGACCGCCTCATCGACCCGGGCGGTCTGGTCACCATCGTCGGCAATCTCGTCGACAACGCGCTCGACGCTGCGGCGGGCTCCCTGCACGCGCGCGTGGAGGTCGATGTGCGCACCGAGGGACGCGCCGTCGTCCTGCGGGTGAGCGACACGGGCCCTGGCGTACCGCCCGAGCAACGCGAGACGATCTTCACCGAGGGCTGGTCCACCAAGGAGCCTCCGGCGCACGGCAAGCGCGGCATCGGGCTCGCCCTGGTGCGCAGGCTCGCCGAGCGGCAGGGAGGCAGCGCCCAGGCCGACGCCTCCCCCGAAGGGGGCGCCGAGTTCACCGTCGTCCTGCCCGAAGCCCTCGCCCAGCCCGAACTGGCCCCGACGTCCGACTTGGCCCCCACGTCCGATCTGGCCCCCACGGAGGAGACACGATGATCGAGGTGCTCGTCGTGGACGACGACGTCCGGGTCGCGGACGTCAACGCCGCCTACGTGGAGAAGATCCCCGGCTTCCGGGTGGCCGCCAAGGCCCACAGCGCGGCCGAGGCGCTGCGGCTCGTCGAGGAGCTCCCCGTCGACCTGGTGCTCCTCGACCACTACCTGCCGGACGAGACGGGTCTCGCGGTGGTCCGTACGCTGCGGGAGCGCGGCCACCAGACCGACGTGATCATGGTGACCGCCGCGCGCGACGTCGCCACCGTGCAGGCCGCGATGCGCCACGGCGCCCTGCAGTACCTGGTCAAGCCGTTCTCCTACGCGGGACTTCGCGCCAAGCTCGACGCGTACGCGACCTTGCGCCGCACGCTGGACGGCGGGGGCGAGGCCGAACAGGCCGAGGTCGACCGCATCTTCGGAGCGCTCTCGGCGACACCGGCACCGGAGCTGCCCAAAGGGCACTCACCCACCACGGCCGAGCTGGTCCGCAGGGCCTTGATGGGCGCGGAAGGGCCGCTGTCCGCCCAGGAGTTGGCCGACCGAACCCGGCTGAGCCGTCAGACGGCCCAGCGCTATCTGAAGCTCCTGGAGCGCTCGGGCCGGGTCAGGCTCAGCCTCAAGTACGGTGACACGGGCCGCCCGGAGCACCGCTACGAATGGGCGTCCAGCGCCTCCTGACCGTGCGTGGCGTGCCTGAAGGGCGGTTACGCCGCCCCCGCCCCGGTGAGCGAGCGCACCTCGGTCTCCGCGTGCTTGGCCTCGTCCGCCGGCTCCGGCGAGGTGACGGTGCCCAGCCATCCGGCGAGGAAGCCCAGCGGGATGGAGACGAGCCCCGGGTTCTCCAGCGGGAAGTACTGGAAGTCCACCCCGGGGAAGAGGGAGTTCGGCCCTCCGGAGACCACGGGTGAGAGCACAACGAGCACCAGGGAGGGCACCAGGCCGCCGTAGACCGACCAGATCGCTCCCCGCGTGGTGAAGTTCCGCCAGAACAGCGAATAGAGCAGCACGGGCAGATTCGCGGACGCGGCGACCGCGAAGGCGAGGCCCACCAGGAACGCGACGTTGAGATCCCGGGCGAGCAGCCCGAGGCCGATCGCGACCACACCGATCCCGGCAGCCGCGAGGCGCGCCACCGCCACCTCGCTGCGTGGCTTCGCGTGCTTGCGCCGCAGCGACGCGTACAGGTCGTGGGCCACGGACGCCGATGAGGCGAGCGTGATCCCGGCGACGACGGCGAGGATCGTGGCGAAGGCGATCGCGGCGACGATCGCGAAAAGAACCGTTCCTCCTGTGGAGTCCGCGCCGCCCCCCAGGTCGAGCGCGAGAAGCGGAACTGCCGTGTTCCCCGCGGCATTCGATCCCCGCACGGCATCGGAGCCCACGATCGCGGCGGCGCCGAAGCCGAGCACGATCGTCATCAGGTAGAAGCTGCCGATTAGGCCGATGGACCAGACGACGGAGCGACGGGCGGCTCGCGCGGTGGGCACCGTGTAGAAGCGCGAGAGGATGTGCGGAAGCCCGGCCGTGCCGAGGACGAGCGCGAGCCCGAGGCTGATGAAGTCCAGGCGCGCGGTCCAGTCACCGCCGTACTTCAACCCGGGCGCGAGGAACTGGCTGCCGTGTCCGCTGCGGTCGGCCGCGGTCCGCAGCAACTGGTCGAAGTCGCCGTGGAAACGCACCAGTACGAGCACGGTCAGCGCGATCGCGCCGCACATCAGCAGGACCGCCTTGACGATCTGGATCCAGGTGGTGGCCCGCATCCCTCCCAACGACACATAGATGACCATGAGCGCACCGACGCCGACCACCGTCCAGGCCTGCGCCGCCCCGCTCGTCCCGCCGAGCAGCAGCGCCACCAGTGAGCCCGCCCCCACCATCTGCGCCACCAGATAGAGAACGGACACGGTCACCGAGGAAGTTCCCGCAGCAATGCGCACGGGCCGCTCCCTCATCCGGGAGGCGACGACGTCGGCGAGCGTGAACCGGCCGCAGTTGCGCACCAGTTCGGCCACCAGGAACAGCACGACAAGCCAGGCGACGAGGAAACCCACCGAGTAGAGCAGCCCGTCGTACCCGAAGAGCGCGATCAGTCCGGAGATGCCGAGGAAGGAAGCGGCCGACATGTAGTCGCCCGCGATGGCGAATCCATTCTCCATGGGCGAGAAGAGCCGCCCGCCCGCGTAGAACTCCTCCGCCGAGCCGTGCCGGTTCCGGCTCACCCACGTCGTGATGGCGAGCGTGACGGCCACGAACACGCCGAACAGCAGCAGCGCGAGCGTCTGGTGGTCCCCGGTCATCGCTCGCTCCCCCGGGCCGGCTCCTGCTCCCGCTTCTGGGCTTGCTCCCGTTTCTGGTCCTGCTCCCGCTTCTGCTCGAACACGGCCCAGCGCAGATCGAGCGCCGCGTGATCCCTCCTCAGCCGGGCGTGCCGGGCGTAGGCCCAGGTCAGCAGGAAGGTCGTGAGGAACTGCCCGAGACCGGCGACCATCGCGACGTTCACGGATCCGGCGACGGGCCGCGCCATCAGCCCGGGGGCCGTCGTCGCCGTCACGACGTACGCGATGTACCAGGTGAAGAAGACGGCCACCCCGGGGACGACGAACCGCCGATACCGGCCGCGCACCTCCTGGAAGGCAGCGCTGCGCTGGACCTCCAGGTAGATGTCGGCCGCGCTCGCGATCCGCTCCGGCGCGGCTCGGGGCGGCACCACGGGCGCAGGCGCACCCGTGCCGTCCAACTCGCCCCAGCCGGACGCAAGCGCGTCGTACCAGGGATCCCTCGGATCACCGGTCCGCGCCTGCCCCGCATCGCGCCCGTCGTGCTTCTCCACCGAACTCTCCTTGTCCGCAGCCTTGTTCGGCCGCGTGCCCAAGGATGGACAGAACGGGAAGATCCCTGACTCTTCTCTCCCTGCTCTTCACCCCATCAGGTGAAGAGCCTCATCGAAGACCCGAGCCCGGTGCCCCACGGGTGGACCCCACGGGTGACCCCCATGGGTGGAGTGCTCTACGCGTCGATGCGCGAACGGTCCAGCGTCGCCGCCGAGCTCGTGATGAACTCCTTGCGGGGCGCCACGTCGTTGCCCATCAGCAGATCGAAGACCTGCTCGGCGGCGTCCAGGTCGCCGATGTTGACCCGCCGCAGGGTGCGGTAGCGGGGGTCCATGGTGGTCTCCGCGAGCTGATCCGCGTCCATCTCGCCGAGGCCCTTGTAGCGCTGGATGGAGTCCTTGAAGCGGATCCCCTTGCGCTGGTACTCCAGGAGCGTCTCGCGCAGCTCGTTGTCCGAGTACGTGTAGACGTACTTGTCCTGGCCCTTCTTCGGCTGCACCAGCTCGATCCGGTGCAGGGGCGGCACGGCCGCGAAGACCCGGCCCGCCTCCACCATCGGGCGCATGTAGCGCTGGAAGAGGGTGAGCAGCAGGATCCGGATGTGCGCGCCGTCGACATCGGCGTCGACGAGAAGAATGATCTTCCCGTAGCGCGCCGCGTCGATGTCGAAGGTCCGGCCGGACCCTGCCCCTATGACCTGGATGATCGCGCCGCACTCGGCGTTCTTCAGCATGTCCGTCACGGACGCCTTCTGAACGTTGAGAATCTTGCCGCGGATCGGCAGGAGGGCCTGGAACTCGGAGTTCCGCGCCAGCTTGGCGGTGCCGAGCGCCGAGTCGCCCTCGACGATGAAGAGCTCGCTGCGCTCCACGTCGTCACTGCGGCAGTCGGCGAGCTTCGCGGGCAGCGAGGAGGATTCCAGGGCCGTCTTCCGGCGTTGGGCGTCCTTGTGCTGCCGGGCCGCGATGCGTGTGCGGGCCGCGGCGACGGCCTTCTCCATCACGGCGCGCGCCTGCGCCTTGGCATCGCGCTTGGTGGACGTCAGGAACGCCTTGAGCTCCTTGGCGATGACGTTGGCGACGATGCGGTTGGCCGCCGAGGTGCCGAGCACCTCCTTGGTCTGGCCCTCGAACTGGGGCTCGGCGAGACGGACCGTGACGACCGCGGTAAGGCCCTCCAGGGCGTCGTCCTTGACGATGTCGTCCTCGGCGACACGCAGCACCTTCTGGGTGCGCAGCACCTCGTTCATCGTCTTGGTGAGCGAACGCTCGAAGCCCGTCATATGGGTGCCGCCCTTGGGGGTGGCGATGATGTTGACGAAGGACCGCAGCGTCGTGTCGTAACCCGTGCCCCAGCGAAGGGCGACGTCCACGGCGAGCTCACGGTTGACCTCGGTGGGGGTCATCTGGCCGTGGTCGTCGAGGACCGGGACGGTCTCCTTGAAGGTGCCCTGCCCGGTGAAGCGCAGGACATCACAGACGGCCTTGTCCTGGGCCAGGTACTCACAGAACTCGCTGATGCCGCCGTCGAAGCGGAAGGATTCCTCGCCCTTCGTACCGCCCTCTCCGAGGCCGTACTCGTCGCGGACGACGATGGTCAGGCCCGGCACGAGGAACGCGGTCTGCCGGGCGCGCTGGTGCAGCGTCTCGAGGTTGAGCTTGGCGTCCTTGAGGAAGATCTGGCGGTCGGCCCAGTAACGCACGCGCGTGCCGGTGCGCGTCTTGGGGATCTTCTTGACCTTGCGCAGCTTGGCCGACGAGTCGAAGTCGGCGTCGGGGCCCGGCTTGGCGAAGGCTCCGGGGACGCCACGACGGAAGCTGATCGCGTGGGTGTGCCCGTGGAGGTCCACCTCCACGTCGAGGCGCGCGGACAGGGCGTTCACCACGGAGGCACCCACACCGTGCAGACCGCCGGAGGCAGCGTAGGCGCCACCGCCGAACTTTCCGCCTGCGTGGAGCTTCGTCATGACGACCTCGACTCCGGAGAGGCCGGTCTTGGGCTCGACATCCACCGGGATGCCTCGGCCGTTGTCGCGGACCTCTACGGAGGCGTCGTCGTGGAGGATCACTTCGATGTGGTCGCAGTAGCCGCCCAGAGCCTCGTCGACGGAGTTGTCGATGATCTCCCAGAGGCAGTGCAGCAGGCCGCGGCTGTCCGTCGACCCGATGTACATGCCCGGACGCTTGCGAACGGCCTCGAGCCCCTCCAGGACGAGCAGATGCCGCGCGGTGTAGTTGGAACCGTCCCGGTCTGCTCCGGTCAGCAATGCTGTGGACGGCACGGACGTCTCGGCGGTCACGCGGTTCGCTCCTCGCTGAATTTCAAATGGGGTCCCTTGGGGTAAGGCCCCGGCTTCGGTTGCCGCTCAGAGGGTACCGAGGCCTGGTAGAGCCGTTGTAACGCCACCCTCGTCTCACCTCACACTAGTCCAGGGCCGCACGCTTGTTCGATCCCTCGATTGAGTGAAGCGCACGTCACGTTCCCTTCCAGGCATGAACCATTTAGGCTCCGGGCACGTCCTCATGAACAACCGGCAACCCAGCCGGCGGACGACCGACCTGACAGACAGCGCGAAACCGTACGACACGTAAGACACGTAATACGGCACATTCGCCGCCAACCGGCAGCAGACAGCCGCCTCGGAAAAAACTTCGAGGAAAAGCCACGAGCGGGAACGTTTTCGGCCTGGTTGGATGTTGACCCTGGTACGACAGCTCGTCGAGCTAGAGAAGAGGCGACGTGACTACTGTTCTGACCCCCGCGAGCCCCCTGACGGCCGCTGATCGCTGCGACCGCTGCGGCGCCCAGGCATACCTGCGCGTCGTCCTGTTGAGCGGCGGTGAACTGCTCTTCTGCGCCCACCATGGCCGCAAGTTCGAGCCGGAACTCAAGAAGATCGCCGCTGAGATACAGGACGAGACGGAGCGGCTGACGGCCGTCCCGGAGACCACCGACGAGGATCGCTGACGCCTCGCACCCACGACGAGCCATCCGGCGCACGCCAGGCCGGTGACCGGGCGGCCGCCCCTGCCAACCCCAGGGACGGCCGCCCGCTCGCGTTACACGGGCGCCCAGGCACCTCCTCGGCGGTCCCTCGCGGCACTCCAGACTCCCCGCGCGGACAACTCCCGTACTTTCAGCCGCGCAGAGGCATATCCCGCGCGACGCCCGAGATGCGCGTGTAGACCCCGGGACTCCCGGCCTTCCCGCAGCCGCTCCCCCACGACACCAGGCCGATCAGCCGCCCGCGCGCGACCAGCGGACCGCCGCTGTCCCCCTGGCAGGCGTCACGCCCGCCTTCAAGTTCCCCCGCACACAGCATGGATGCGGCCGTGTACGTTCCGTCAGAACTGCCCGGATAGGCCTCGCTGCACGTCGAGTCGGGCAGCACGCGCACCCGCGCGGAGTGCAACGTCCGCGCGTAATCACCCGACCCCGTCGTGTCACCCCACCCGTAGACCGCCGCGCGCGTGCCGGGTTCGTACGCCGGATCGCCCCTACCCGCCATGGGAATCACGTAGCCCTGCGGCAGCGGGCTCGCCAGCGACAGCACCGCGACATCGCCGGAGTTCGAGTAACTGTCGTACTCCGGATTGACCGTCGTCTCGCGCACCGGAATCTCGCGGCCTCCCGGCGCGCCCAGATCATCCCGGCCTGCGATCACCTTCAGGTCACTCATCTCGCTCAGCCGTACTCCGAGGACCTCCTCTCCCAGACAGTGCGCCGCGGTGAGGACAGTCGAGCGCCCGACCACCACGCCTCCGCAGAACTGCCCCGACCGCGTACCCCCGAACCGGTCACGGCTGGACAGCGCGACCACCCACGGGCTGTCGGCCACCCGGACCGGATTGCCCCCGATGACGATGCTGTCGGCGGCCGCGGGGGCCGGAGAGGCCAGCGGCAGCGCCACCACCGGGGCGACAAGGGCCAACGCCGCGGTGAATGTTCGGGCGAAAGGACGAGGCATGCGATCTCCTCACTCTGGGTTGCCGTGAAACACCCACAGTGATCCAGTGCGGCACACCCCGCACCCGCGCCACGCGCGTCCGTGTCAGGGCGCCCGCGTCAGGGCGTCCGCACCGGAGGCGCATCGGACAAGACGCGTCGCACAAACAGAAGACCCGAGGCCTCGCGTGAGGCCTCGGGTCTTCCTTCAGGAGCGCTGGTGACTAGTCGAGGTAGTCGCGCAGGACCTGCGAACGCGACGGGTGACGCAGCTTCGACATCGTCTTCGACTCGATCTGACGGATGCGCTCACGCGTCACCCCGTAGACCTTGCCGATCTCGTCGAGCGTCTTCGGCTGGCCGTCCGTGAGACCGAAGCGCATGGAGACCACGCCCGCCTCACGCTCGGACAGGGTGTCGAGCACGGAGTGCAACTGCTCCTGAAGGAGCGTGAAGCTGACCGCGTCGGCCGGAACGACCGCTTCGGAGTCCTCGATGAGGTCACCGAACTCGCTGTCGCCGTCCTCACCCAGGGGGGTGTGGAGGGAGATCGGCTCACGGCCGTACTTCTGGACCTCGATGACCTTCTCCGGGGTCATGTCGAGTTCCTTGGCCAGCTCCTCCGGGGTGGGCTCACGGCCCAGGTCCTGGAGCATCTGACGCTGCACGCGCGCGAGCTTGTTGATGACCTCGACCATGTGCACCGGGATACGGATGGTGCGGGCCTGGTCGGCCATGGCGCGGGTGATCGCCTGACGGATCCACCAGGTGGCGTACGTGGAGAACTTGTAGCCCTTGGTGTAGTCGAACTTCTCGACCGCGCGGATCAGACCGAGGTTGCCCTCCTGGATGAGGTCCAGGAAGAGCATGCCGCGGCCGGTGTAACGCTTGGCCAGGGAGACCACCAGACGGAGGTTGGCCTCCAGGAGGTGGTTCTTGGCGCGGCGGCCGTCCTCGGCGATGATCTCCAGCTCGCGCTTGAGCTTCGGGGCGAGCTTGTCGGCGTTCGCCAGCTTGTCCTCGGCGAACAGGCCGGCCTCGATGCGCTTGGCGAGCTCGACCTCCTGCTCGGCGTTGAGCAGCGGGACCTTGCCGATCTGCTTCAGGTAGTCCTTGACGGGGTCGGCGGTGGCACCGGCCGCGGCGACCTGCTGGGCCGGAGCGTCGTCCTCGTCCTCGTCGGACAGCACGAAGCCCTTGGCGCCCTCTTCCTCGGGGGCGTCCTCACCGGGCTTGCCCTTGGCGGGCGTCTCCTCGGTGGCCTCGTCGTCCAGGATCTCGTCGTCCTGCTTGGACGCACTCTTCTTTGCCGTCGCCTTCTTGGCGACGGTCTTCTTGGCGACGGCCTTCTTTGCCGTCGTCTTCTTGGCAGCGACCTTCTTCGCGGGCGCGTCCTCAGCTGCGACTTCCACGGCCGACGCCTCGGGGGCGGCGGTCGCGGTGGCCTGCTTCGCCGTGGCCGCCTTGGCCGCGACAGTCTTGGTCGCGGTGCGCTTGGCCGGGCTCTTTGCTGCGACGCTCTTGCGGGGGCGTTTCGGCTCCGCGGCACTGACCATCAGCGTCACACCCTCTTCCTCGAGGATCTGGTTGAGGCTGCGCAGAACGTTCTTCCACTGAGTGGCCGGAATCTGGTCAGCTTCGAAGGCACGACGCACGTCATCGCCGGCGATCTGCCCATCAGCCTTTCCCCGCTCGATGAGCGCCATGACAGAGACGGATTCGGCGATCTCCGGCGGGAGCGTACGGGATGTGCTGGCCGACACGAACAACCTCTCGGAACGTTGGAAAACGGCTTCCGGCCCCGTCCATTGTGGACCAGGACCGACGACCGACGACTGGGGATGGGCCGACGGCGCAGGCGGGGCCGGGGAGCTACACAGCGCCGCGAACGACTGCTGTATTCCCTCCTCGGCTATCACCTCTTAGGTCATCGCGCTGCCCCGAGGAGCGTTACGCCCAATCTACGTGGCCCGAGTCACACCCCGTAAGCGCTCAAAAGCGGCCAGATACGGTCAGAGGCGTCCAGACCCGAGCCCTGACGGCCCTCCGGACAGTAACGACCGCGTCGCCGGGCCTCTGCCGGATCCCCGAGGAACCCACAGAGGCCCGGCGACGCCACCGCGCCAACGGAGTGATGAGGTCGGGCCGCGAGGCGCATGAGCCGGCCGTACGGACGCAGACCCGGCCGTCAGTGCTCGCGGGGGGCAGGCACGACGCGCTCCACCTCCGGGTGGACGGTGAGCAGCTGGCGCATGGCGGCCTCGGCGCCGGGCCCGTCGCCCGCCCCGAGGGCGTCGACGATGCGCGAGTGGTGCACCAGGGAGGCCTCGGTGGGGCGGTCGCAGCCGGTAACCGGGCCGCCCGAGACCTGGAGCGCGGCCGAGACGATGCCCGACAGGTGCTCCAGCATGCGGTTGCTCGCGAGCTGGATGAGCAGCGAGTGGAACTCCGCGTCGGCGCGGGAGAACGTGATCCCGTCGCCCTGGCTCAGGGCGTGTCCCATGATCTCGACCATGTCGGCGAGCCGCTGCTGCACCTCCTCGCGGCCGTGGCCCGCGGCGAGCCGGGCGGCGAGGGGCTCGATCGTCCAGCGCAGCTCGCTGAGTTCTCGGCGCTGGTCGTCGCGCTGCGGCCCGAACGCGCGCCACTCGATGATGTCCGGATCGAGCAGGTTCCAGTCACTGACGGGCCGCACGCGCGTGCCGACATTGGGCCTGGCGCTGACCAGGCCCTTGGCTTCAAGTACACGCAGCGATTCCCGGACGACGGTGCGGGAGACCTCGAAACGCTGGCCGATCTCCTCGGGGACCAGCGGGCGATCGGCTCCCAGGTCGCCGGAGACGATCATCTGGCCGAGCTGCTGGACGAGTTGGCCGTGCAGCCCACGGCCGCGGCTGCCGGCGGTACGTCGTCCCACGCGGCCGAGGTCCTGGTCGGCGCTGTCCCACGAGGGAGCGACGACGCGGTCGGCACCCGGGGCCTCGGCGTAGGGGTAGCGGTCGAGTTCGCCCGGGCCGGCGAGGCCGGAGTCTGCGGAGCGGGCGGCGGTCATCATGGTGTGCGCAAGGGTACTCACGGAACCTTTGTCGGCGTGGCTCCCAAGTCCCTTGAGGTCTTTGGTGAAAAGCACACGAAAGGGTGATCGCTTACCCCACCGCAATTGACGCCTTATCGGAAAGAAATGGGCGTTCTCCGGGGAGTTGTGCGCAGCACGGGAACGGAAGCGAAGGACGGCCGCTATCGAGCCCTGCCGCGCATGCCCGTGAGCAGATACGCGCAGAGCAGAGCGGTCAGCGACAACATCAGCGCACTGCCAACAGGTTGGGCGACCATCCGGACTCCGCCGGCCAGATAACGCTCCACACCGAACGGCCACTGCACCAGCGCGAGGTCGCGCAGCCTCCCGGGGAGCCCCGCCGCCGATCGCACAGACGGTCCCTCCAAGGCCTTCTGTACGAGGGGTACGACGACGATCGGGACCGCGAGAACCGCGGCGAGGCCGGCGGTCGTGGACCGGAAGACTCCTCCGGCGAGCACCCCCGCCCAGGCGCAGCCCGCCACCAGCGCCACCCAACTCGCGCTCAGCGGAAGCCAGTCGGCGGGAACTTTCGCGACCTCTTCTCCGTATACCAGGTGCAGGAGCGCGGCATCGGAGACCAGGACGAGCAGGCTCAGCAGGAGCGCGGTGGCGGCCGCGACGATCAACTTCGCGCTGAGCAGCCCCAAGCGGCGGGGGACGGTGCCCCGGTCGGCGGCCAGGGCGGGGTGGCGGAATTCCTCTCCGAAGGCGAGAGCGCCGAGCAGTCCGGCGCCAAGCGCCGCGGGCGGCAAGGGGAGTTCCTGGGGCCAGGCGGCCAGCAGGTGGGGCTGCGGCGTGTGACCACTCCTGGCGAGGAAGACGCAGAGGACGGCGGAGACGGCGAGTACGACGCCCGTGGTGAGGTAGCCGGTACCGACACCGGCAGCACGGCGCAGCTCGTAGCGCAAGGGGCGGAGGGGGCTGCGGGCGGGGCGGACGGAGATGGGGGGCGGTAGGGGGGATGGCGGCAGGGGGGCGCCTTGGGTGGTGGTGACGAGCGGGTCCGTGGCGGCAGAACGGCCCGTGGTAGCGATCTGGTCCGCGGCGAGCGGGTCCGCAGTGGCGAGCGGGATGAGGTTCCCTGCTGACGCCACGGCCTCAGCCACGGCCTCAGCCTCAGCCTCGGCCGACGCCACGGCTCCGGCTCCGGCTCCGGCTCCGGCTCCGGCTCCGGCTCCGGCTCCGGCTCCGGCCAGCATGGCGGCTGACGCGGCCGACGTCTCTGCCGCCGGGGCGCCTCCTGCCGGGGTCCCTCCCGCATCGCCCGCAGCCGCTGCCTCGGAGGCCTGGATTCCGGAAGCAGACGCGGGCTCGGGAACGGGCACAGCAGCCTCAGCCGCGGGCCCCGCGTCCCCGATCTCGTCGGCGAGTTGATGGACGAGGATTCCGTGACGGAAAGCCGTCTCTCCGACGTCGGCACAATTGCTGCCGTACACCGAGAGCCGGTTGCCGTCCTCGCGCACCACCTCGATGGAGCGTTGCCCGGCACGGGCTTCCTTGGCCAGCAGCACGCCGAGCCGTGCCGCGTGCGGACTGCGCACCGCGACCCGGGGGCGCAGCCGGGTGCGGGCGAAGCCCCCCGCTTCCTGGTCGGCCACCAACCGGCCCGCTTCCAGCGTGACGACGCGGTCGGCGGTCCGCGCGGCTTCCTTGGGGTCGGCCGTGGAGAACAGGACGGTCCCGCCCTGGTCGGCATGCGTGCGCAGAATTCCGTGCAGCCAGCCGCCCTCCCGTGCCGAGAGCCCGTCGGCGGGCCCGTCGAGGACGAGGGTGTGCGGATCGGCGAGCAGCGCGCAGGCCAGGCCGAGACGGCGGTCCATGCCACGCGAGAGCGTGCCTAGCCGCTGGTCCCGAAGGCTGACGAGACCGACGACTTCGAGTACGTCGTCGGCGCGCTGGACGGGCACACCGGCGGCCGCGCACAGCATGCGCAGCTGACCGCGGACCGTGCGGCCGGGGTGCCCAGGGACCTCGCCCAGAAGGACGCCCACCTCGCGTGACGGGTGGGCGATGCGGTGCAGCGGACGCCCTCTGAAGTAGGTGACTCCTCGGCCCTGTTGGATTTCGAGCATGAGCCTCAGCGCCGTCGTCTTGCCGGCGCCCTGCGCGCCGAGCAGTGCCGTGACACGGCCTGTTCGCGCCTCGAAGGACACGTCGTCGACGGCGGGCGGCAGCTCCTGGCGGGGATTGCTTGTCAGTCCGATGGCCTGGATCATCGCTTCTCTCGCGGGATGTGCGACCGCTCGGCGGCCAGGGTTCGTCCGCCGGGTCGGGGACGGACGAACCCCGTGGGTACTTCAGCAAGATAACGCGATATTTCTGGCATTTCGGTCAGGTCGTGGGCCGCGGGTGTTCATCACGCGCCCAGACCGACAGATGACCAGCGAAGCGACCTCGCGCGAGCCTCAGACCTCGGGGCGCAGCATCGGCGGGTTGAGCAGCGTCGCGCCGCCCGCGCGGAAGAGCTGGGCGGGGCGGCCGCCCTGGCGGGTGGTGGTACCGCCGGTGGGGACGAGGAAGCCCGGCGTGCCGGTCACCTTGCGGTGGAAGTTGCGCGGGTCGAGCACGACGCCCCACACGGCCTCGTACACCCGTCGCAGCTCACCGACGGTGAACTCGGGCGGGCAGAAGGCCGTCGCCAGCGAGGAGTACTCGATCTTCGAACGGGCGCGCTCCACGCCGTCCGTCAGGATCTGCGCGTGGTCGAAGGCAAGCGGCGCCGCCTGCTCGCCCTCGCGGCCGTATCCACCCTGGTTGAGCAGTGCCTCTACCGGCGCCCAGCGCGCACTGTTCGCGTCGCCGCCGGCCCGCGGCGCGGGGAGGTCGGGGGCGAGTGCGAGATGGGCGACGCTGACGACCCGCATCCGCGGATCGCGCTTGGGATCGCCGTACGTGGCGAGCTGCTCCAGGTGCGCGCCGTTCGCCTGGGCCGGCGAGTCCGGCTCGTGGGCGCACAGCCCCGTCTCCTCGACCAGCTCCCGCGCGGCGGCGGCCGACAAGTCCTCGTCGTCACGCACGAATCCGCCGGGGAGTGCCCAACGCCCCTGGAACGGCGGCTCACCCCGGCGTACGGCAAGTGCGCAGAGCGCGTGGCGACGCACGGTCAGCACGACCAGATCGACGGTGACAGCGAAGGGCGGGAAGGCCGACGGGTCGTAGGGCGACATGCCGCGATCATAGTCGTCTTCCTGACGATAAACAGCTCCTCCAGCATCTGATCCCGCCGGGATTCACCGGGCCCCGCATCAGATTTAGGCCACACCCACCGCAGGTGAGCCACAGTGGTCACACCCCCAGCTGCAGTCCGTCGGCCGCCTCCTCGACCATGGCGAGGCCGAGCCTGCTGACGCGCACGGAGAACGGGGCTCCCGCGACCCGCAGCGCCGTCAGCCCCAGCTCCCCCAGAGGCGCGCTGCGGACGGGGCGCAGCGTCACCGTGCCCGACGGGGCGTCGGGCCGGATCCCGGCGAGCGCCGTGAGGAGCTGCACCCCGGCAGCCGCTGCTGTGGCCGCCGGGCGACAGGCGGCAGGGTGCGGCAACGGAGCGCCGCCCTCCGTGCGCTGCTCCCCCGCGTACATCTCAGGCAGCCGATGGCCGAACGTCTCCGCCGCCGCCATCACCCCCCGCAGCAGTGCGCTCGCCTCCTTCTCGTAGCCTGCGGCGGCCAGACCCGCGAAGGCCACCGCCGTCTCATGGACACGGACCGCCCCGCCACGATGTCCGAAAGGGTTGTACGCGGCTTCCTTGGCGCCAAGGCTCCGCAGCCCCCACCCCGAGTCCATGGCGGGCCCGCCCAGAAGCCGGGCGAGCTGCTCGGTCCGCACCTTGTCCAGCAGTCCTGGCGCCGGCACGCCCGACCCGAGCAGACCCGTGTCGAGGAGGTGCGCGGCTCCGCCGGTGAGGACGGGCACGGGGCGGGCGTCGGCCAGGCAGGCCGCGGCGGGCCGACCACCCGTCCGGTCGTCCACCCAGAAGTCCTCCCGGAACCTGCCCCGCAGCCGCTCCGCCCACTGCCGCAGGTCGGCACCGCCCGGACGGCCGTGCGCGTCGAGCAGGTCGGCGCCGAGCAGCGCGGCCCGGTGCGCATGGGCCTGGGTCTCGCAGCGCGCGGGCCCATTCGGATACGGGTCCGGCAGGCGCCCTGCGTCGCCCGCCGCGGCAAGCAGCCACCGCAGGCAACGCTCGGCCGCCGGCAGCAACTCCTCCGTCTCCTGCGCCGACAGCCCCCAACGCCATGCCTCCGCGAGCAGCACCGGGAAGAGCAGCGTCGCCTCGACCCCTGTGCACCCGGGCGGCAGGTGCGGTCCCGCGTTCCGCAAGGGCCCCGGGATCATGCCCACCCTCGGCCCCTTGCCCGTGAGTTGACGGCGGGCCAGCGTACGCAGCGTCCCCGCGGCGATCCGCGTGCCGAGCGGCAAGGCCATCCGGGCGGCCGCGAGCGCCTCGGCCGGAGCGAGACCGCAGCGCCATGGCGCCCCCGCGGCCAGGTGGACGTCGGTCGGGTGCTCGGGGTCCCGCAGCAGCAACGCCTGGAGATCCTCCACGGATCGGTCCAGCAGGGTTCGGGCCCTGGGGTCGTCGCCCGCGGCCCGCGCCGTGGCGAGGGAGCGTGACACCCCGTGCCCGACCGCCCTCACCGGGCCCGCGCCTTCCGGCCGCACCCGCAGCTCCAGGCTCCAGGTGCCGCCCGGCGGCAGCTCCACCTCCCAGCGCAACAGCCCCGCGGAGGCCAGCGCGTCCGCGGGGGCCGGGTGCGCGGTGACCACACAGGTGCCCGCGGGCGACGACCAGCGCATTCCGGAGTCGTGGACACTTGCGGGCAGTTCGGGACCGGTGTTGCCGGAGGCGACCGCTCCGAGTTCCGCCAGATCCGTGCCGAGCGACACCTCCACGGGCAGCCGCAGGTGCCGGCAGACGGCACTGCGCAGGATGATCCGCTCCGTACCGTCCGCGTACCGGATCCGCTCGACGACCACATCCGGGTCGGGGCCGCCGTCCGCGGAGGGGCGCAGCGTCGCCACGAATCGGGCCTGGTCGGCCGCGAGCATCCGTGCCTGCACTGAGATCGGCTCGCGCCCCGCCACTCGCAGCTGACAGCGGGCCAGCAGCCTGCGCCCCGCGCGGTAGAACCCTTCGAGTCCGCGGCCGGTCAACTGCCCCTGGTCCGTGGAGATCGCGAGGGCGGGCATGGCGACACAGATCAGCGTCGCGTGCGCGGGCGGCAACTGCGTGGGGCGACGCGGCGAGGGAGCCTGCGTGGGTCCGCCGGGAGGAGTCGGTGAACCCGGCGCAGGCTTCTGGGGACCCTCTCTGCCGGAGACAGGAGACGGGGCGGGCAGGGGCATGAGGTGGCCTCTTCTGCGCTGTCCGCGCTACGGGAAGTCGGAGGTCGTACGGCGGATCGACCCAGGCACAGGTACCGCCACTCAGGTGAACGGACCCGCCCTGCCCCAAGTCACGCCTACGGGAGGGGAAGCCACTCGCCCGGCCCCTGCCTTCCCCGTACGACACCCCGGACTGCACCCTTCGGGTCCCTGCCCCCGGGCGCGGAGCCCCCGGGTTCACGTGTCGTTCCTCGCCGCGCGCCGGAGGGTGCGACGGCGGTTCTGTGGCCCTGTGGTCGGCCTGTCGGTGGCCCGGGCATCAGTGCCGCTCTTCGAGCGTGCGGGGCGGCGGCGTCGTGGAGCAACACCCACCGGCGCACCTGCGGGGCCCGAAGGCTCCACGGACAGGGGAAGTTCGGTCTGAACTCCCTTCGTGCCACGGTCGGTTCGCTCCCTGCGCAGGCAGCGACGGATCGGCTCGGGGTCCAGATCTCCGGTGCAGGCATGGTGCAGGAGCTGCGCGAAGGTGTAACTCGGATCGGCACACAGCGCCATGTCCAGGGCTTCCTGTCCCTCGGTGGTGTCGCCGAGGGACCATGCGACCCAGCCCGCCAGCGACAGGGGCGCAGCGGCGTGCTCCCCGTAGGCGCCGACGCAGCGACGGGCCAGGGCCCTCCAGAGACGAAGCGCCGGTGCCGCGGCGTCGCCTTCCATCCACTCCGCAGCCCGATCGCGCGTCGTACGGTCCTGGAGACCGAGGATCAGTGCCGCGGCTTCGTCGTGCGCAAGGAGTTCGTCATCCTGGAGGTCGGCCTCCAGCCTGTCGCTGACCGACGGCGCGGCAACCATGCGCGCCATGATCCTTCGGGCCAGGTCAAGCGTGTCAGCGGAGACCTCGGCGTGCCCGTCCTCCTCCAGGATCCGGTGCACGATCGCCATGCCCGCCGCGTCGAGTGCGGCCTCCTGGCCCACCGCGGCGGCGGATTCCCACGGGGTGAGGCGCGCCCTCATCTCCCTGGGCGTGACGCCCACTTGGACGCCGGCGTAGGCCGTGGCCGCGGCCAGAACCGAAGTGCCGGGCCTCAGCAGTGGCACGCCCTCCGGTGGGCAGCACTGCTTGTTCGGACAGCAGTAGGTCCAGAAGCTGCCCGCCGAGATGCACACGACCTCGAACACGGGGACATCGAGGCTTCCGCAGGCGGTGCGGAGCACCTGCGCCAGCGGTCGCAGGCGCTCCATGACCTGCCGGCCGGATTCGGCGCCGACCGGTTCCGCGCACAGGAAGGCCACGATGCCGTCGGGCCTGGCGCCGCGCCGCTCGCAGCCGCCCACCAGGCACTGGGCGAGCTGCTCCGCGATGGGCGGCCAGTCCTCCTCGCGCCCGGGAATACCGAGACGCACCCGGCCGCCGAACCGCCCCCGCTCGCCGTGCAGGGCGATGAGGACGATGCTCTCCTCTGGCTTGAACCCGAGCAAGTACGGCAGGGCGTCCGCGAGTTCGGCCGGGGTGCGCAAGGTGACCAGCGTCTCGTCGATGGAACCAATGGGAGCGATGGGATCGATGGGATTGATCGGGTTGACGGGGTTGGTGGCGTGGGTGGGATCGGTGGAGTCAGTTGAGTCGATGGAGTTGGTCGAGTCGATCGGGTCGTTTTGTTCGCTGTGGTTCGCCATGCGCCGACTCTCCCGCGGATCACCAGATTCCGGTTTGCCCTGTGGATAACTAGGGTCAGGGGCACGCCAAGAGTTATCCACAGCTCGGCGGACTCGTTCGCCTAATGTCAGACCCATCGGGTTGCATGGGGGCATGAGCAACGAAGATCTGCGCACGGCGGCCGATGCCGTACTCGCCCGCCTCGTCGGCGGTCCCGCGCCCGCAAGCGGCAAGGTGCCACCGTCGGACGGGCCACGGCTGCGTGAGGACCAGTGGCGCGCGATCGAAGCGCTCGTCGCCGAAAAGCGCCGGGCGCTGGTCGTGCAGCGCACGGGCTGGGGAAAGTCCGCCGTGTACTTCGTCGCGACCGCACTGCTGCGGGAGCGGGGCAGCGGCCCCACCGTGATCGTCTCCCCGCTGCTCGCGCTCATGCGCAACCAGGTGGAGTCGGCTGCGCGAGCCGGGATCCGCGCCCGCACGATCAATTCCTCCAACACGGAGGAGTGGGAGACCATCCAGGCCGAGGTGGCCTCGGGCGACGTGGACGTCCTCCTCGTCAGTCCGGAGCGGTTGAACAACCCGGACTTCCGCGATCAGGTCCTGCCCAAGCTCGCCGCGGCGACCGGCCTGCTCGTGGTCGACGAGGCGCACTGCATCTCGGACTGGGGCCATGACTTCCGCCCCGACTACCGACGGCTGCGCACGATGCTCGCCGACCTGCCGCCGGGCGTCCCCGTCCTGGCCACCACAGCGACGGCCAACGCGCGCGTGACGGCCGACGTGGCCGAGCAGCTGGGCACCGGCGGCACTTCGGACGCGCTCGTACTGCGCGGGCCCCTGGACCGGGAGAGCCTGAGCCTGAGTGTGCTCCAACTTCCCAACGCCGCACACCGGCTGGCGTGGCTCGCCGACCATCTGGACGAGCTGCCTGGCTCAGGGATCATCTATACGCTCACCGTCGCAGCAGCCGAGGAGATCACCGCCTTCTTGCGGCAGTGCGGGCACACCGTCACCTCCTACACCGGGAAGACGGAGAACGCGGACCGTCAGCAGGCCGAGGAGGATCTGCTCGCCAACCGCGTGAAGGCCCTGGTCGCCACCTCCGCCCTGGGGATGGGCTTCGACAAGCCCGACCTCGGTTTCGTGGTGCATCTCGGCTCCCCCTCCTCCCCGATCGCGTACTACCAGCAGGTCGGCCGCGCGGGCCGCGGTGTGGACCACGCGGAGGTGCTGCTCCTGCCGGGCAAGGAGGACGAGGCGATCTGGAACTACTTCGCCTCGCTCGCCTTCCCGCCCGAGGAGCAGGTCCGGCGCACGCTGGACGTGCTGGCCCAAGCAGGCAGGCCGCTGTCGCTGCCGGCCCTGGAGCCGTTGGTCGAGCTGCGCCGGTCACGCCTCGAGACGATGCTCAAGGTCCTCGACGTGGACGGCGCGGTCCGGCGCGTCAAGGGCGGCTGGACCTCCACGGGAATGCCCTGGGCGTACGACGCCGAGCGCTATGCCTGGGTCGCCAAGCAGCGACAGACGGAGCAGCAGGCGATGCGTGACTACGCCACGACTCCCGGCTGCCGGATGGAGTTCCTGCGGCGGCAGCTGGACGACGAGGCGGCCGCGCCCTGCGGCCGCTGCGACAACTGCGCGGGAGCGCGCTTCACCGACGCCGTGTCCTCCGGGGCGCTCGACACCGCACGGGGCGAACTGGTCCGCGCGGGCGTGGATGTGGAACCCCGGAAGATGTGGCCGACCGGGCTCGCCGCGGTCGGCGTCGACCTCAAGGGACGTATCCCCGCCGGGGAACAGGCCTCCCAGGGCCGGGCTTTGGGAAGGCTCTCGGACATCGGGTGGGGCAACCGGCTCCGGCCGATGCTCGCCCCGCAGGCCCCTGATGGGCCGGTGCCCGACGACGTCGCGAAGGCCGTGGTCGGCGTCCTGGCCGACTGGGCGAAGGGCCCCGGCGGCTGGGCCTCGGGCAGCACCGACGCCCCGCCACGACCGGCCGGCGTCGTGACCATGTCCTCGCACACCAGGCCCCAGCTGATCCAGTCGCTGGGCGCGCGGATCGCCGAGATCGGCCGCCTGCCGCTCCTCGGCTCCATCGAGTACGCCGCCGGAGCCGATACGGCGCATGTGCCGAGGACCAACAGCGCCCAGCGCCTGCGCGCCCTCGACGGGACGCTGACCGTGCCTTCCGAACTCGCCACTGCGCTCCAGGAAGCGGGTGGTCCCGTGCTGCTCGTCGACGATCTGACGGACAGCGGCTGGACCCTGGCGGTGGCCGCGCGCATGCTCCGCCGAGCCGGAGCCAAGGGGGTGTTGCCGCTGGTCCTGGCCGTGCAAGGCTGACGCAAGCGTCGATGCGGGGCGCGGTGGGCAGGGATATAGCAGGCGCATCACCAGATACCGGCCGGCGGTCCCAATTGCTCGTTGCCGCAAGGCAGTCCGACGGGAAGAATTGGTATCGCTCCCCGCGCGGCTCCCCGTGGCCCGGTAGCACTGTGCCGCGGTGCGCTCCCCCAGTCCGACCCCGCCCTCTGGGCGCGTAGCCGAAGGGAGGACCGTGACCTTCGGATTCGCTCCGTCCGCTGCGGCATCGATGTCGGAGTCTTCGACGTCGGCTGAGATGTCCGCCGATTCCGCCAACCGACTGACCCGGATGCTCGAACCCGCGGAGTGGTCAGCCGCGGGAATTCCCCTGCTGCGCAATCCGCGTGAGGTCGTCAGCGGCCTGCACGCCCGCCACCGCCCGACGCCCGCGACAGCCGTCGTCGCCGTCCTCGATCCTGAGGAACGGCTCCGGGCGAGCGCTTCGTTCACCCGGCGGCCGAGCACGGCGGACGGCTGGGTCTTCCGTAACGCACTGCTCGCACAGCTGCGCCGGGTCATCCCGCACGACCTGCGGCGCCGCTCTCCGGTGCGCACCGCCGTCCTGCTCTACTGCCGTGACGGAGACGCGCGTTGGACACAGGAGGACGGGGCGTGGATGTGGGGGCTGCGGGACGCGTGCACGCTGCACGGGCTGCGGTGCGGCGCCTACATCACGCTCACGCGTGACGGCTGGCAGGTGCTCGGCGAGGGTCGTGGCGGCCGTCGGCCCAGCACCGGCTCGAACCCCGAGGCCTTCGCCGACACCGATCCGCCACCACCGCGCACCGGCGGCGCCGCGTCCGACGTACTGCGCCGAGCCGCGGCACGCTGAGGCGCCCGCCGCACCACCCGCCACGAGGCGGGCCACAGGCATGGACCGGAGCGCGTCCGCCGCCCGCGTCGCGCGATACACGACGCACACGGCTCGAAGCTCACCCGGCCATGCCACAGACACCGGCCGCTCCACGCCCGGCTCCGTCCACCCGCCCTCGAACATCAGGCAGTCGCAGCCGGAGCCCGGAGCGCGGATGCCGGACAGCGAACGTCAGACGCCCGCGCCCAGCATCGCGTTGATCCGCTGCGGGTCACCGCAGACGATCAGCAGAGCTCCGGCCCGGGTGAGCGCCGTCGGCAGTGCGCCGACCGCGGTCTCCTCGCTGCCGCCGTTGATGGCGACGACGACCACGGGGCGGGACACGGCACGGTCCAGGGCGGCGGCGTCGGCGTAGAAGACGTCGTCGCCCGCGTCGTGCTGAGCCCAGTAGGAGGTCTCGCCGAACGACAGCTCGTGCGTGGCCCACGGGTGCGGGTCGCCGGTGGTGATCACCAGCACCTCACCCGGAGCGCGGCCCGAGTCGAGCAGCAGGTCAACGGCTTCCTCGGCGGCGTCGAGCGCCCCCTCGACGGAAGCCGGGATCAGCTGGATCTGCGGAACCGAAGCACCGGCGTCCGTGGCGGATCCCCCGGGGGGACCAGCGGGAGCGGCGGAAGATCCGGAAGCAGCCGGGGCGGACGGCCCGGGCTTGGCGGCCGGCTCACGCGACGTGCGCTGCGCCGGCGGCGTCGGCCGGGCGGGGCCCGGTCGGCCAGGATGCGGCGCAGCCGCGGGACGCGGGCCGGGTACGGGGCGGGGGGTCGGCGTGATGCGGCCACTGGCCGGGGTCACGCGGGGACCCTGGGCACTCTCGTGAATCTGAGGCTCCTCGGGACTGAGAGGCATGCGTTGTTGTCTATCAAACGCCGGTGCGCGTGGCATCGGCGGGTGGCACATGAGTGCGAGTGGAACTGCCGGAAGTGTCAGAAATCGAAGCCGAGCTGGCCCTCGATTTCCGGAACGCTTCCATCCGCCCAGCTGCGGGCCTTCTTGAGGTGCCGCCACTGGGGCAGCGCATCAAGATACGCCCACGACATCCGGTGGTACGGGGTGGGCCCCCGCTCCGCCAGCGCGGCCTTGTGCACCGGCGACGGATAGCCGGCGTTGGCCGCAAAACCGAAGTCTGCATGTTCGATACCCAGTTCGGCCATCATTTTGTCGCGCCGAACCTTGGCGATCACCGACGCCGCGGCGACGGCCACACAGGATTGGTCGCCCTTGATCACCGTACGAACCTGCCAGGGAGTCCCGAGATAGTCGTGCTTCCCATCGAGGATCACCGCTTCCGGACGCACCGGGAGTGCCTCCAGAGCGCGCCCGGCGGCGAGCCGCAGCGCGGCGGTCATCCCCATGTCGTCGATCTCCTCGGGCGAGGAGTGCCCCAGGGCATAGGCCGTGACCCAGCTCTCCAGCTCCACGGCGAGCGTGGTGCGCCGCTTGGGAGTGATCAGCTTGGAATCGGTGAGCCCTTCGGGCGGCCTGCGCAGTCCCGTGATCGCCGCACATACGGTGACCGGTCCCGCCCACGCTCCGCGCCCGACTTCGTCGACTCCGGCAACGATCTTCGCTCCGGTGGTAGCGCGAAGGGAGCGCTCGACAGTGTGGGTGGGTGGTTCGTACGGCATGGCGCCATCAGCCTACGCCGCCGCATACCGCCCGCGACACCCAGGCCCGCCCATGCCTACCGACGAAGCAGCGGAACCATGACCTGGTCGATCAGCTCGGCGAACTCCTCGTCCCCCCATTCGCTCCCGCACACCTTGGAGCGGTACATCATCATCGCCGGAATGACATCGCATACGTAGGAGTTCGTGGCCTCCGCGCGCACCTCACCACGCTCGACTCCGCGGCGTACGACCTCTTTGATCAGCTCCACGCTCGGCCCGATGACCCCGTCGAAGATCACTCCATGGAATCGCTCGGCCGACACCGTGTCGCACTCGTGAAGCACCGAGCGGAGAGCGAATCCGGGCCGCGAGAACATCGCCTCACGCATCTGCCTGCACAGCTGGAGGAGATCTTCCCTGACCCCTCCGCAGTCCGGTGCGGAGACGAGTTTCGGAAGACCGGCCTGCAACGCGTCCACGACGAGGTCCTCTTTGGAGGGCCAGCGGCGATAGACGGCGGCCTTGCCGGTCTGGGCGCCCGCGGCCACGCCTTCCATCGTCAGGCCGTTCCAGCCGACGGTGCTGAGCTGCTCGAGCGTGGCCTCGAGGATCGCCCGTTCCAGCACGGGGCCCCGGCGGCGCAGGGAGGCCGTTTGAGCGGCTGCGGCGCTCCAGCGCGAAGTAACCATCGATATCTCTCCGTTGGAGTACGTGGAGGTTGGACTACTTGAAGTACGAGGCAGTGTCAGTGAACGGTTGCGTTCACTGATGGGGAGTCACTACCGTAGACGGAACAGTGAACGGGGGCGTTCACTAACGCACTTGTGGGGGACCCATAGTGACAACCTCTCAGTTAGCCAAAGATCAAGATCCAGGCGCCGCCCGCCGAGAGGGCCGACCCGGTATCGCCTTGACCGTCATCGCGGCCTGCCAACTCATGGTGGTCCTAGACGCGACGATTGTGAACATCGCGCTCCCGCACATTCAGGACGCGCTCAAATTCTCCACCACAGACCTCACTTGGGTCGTCAGCGCGTACACACTCACCTTCGGTGGCCTGCTACTTCTCGGCGGCCGGGCCGGTGACATCCTCGGCCGCCGCCGGGTCTTCATGACCGGCATCCTGGTCTTCACCCTCGCTTCACTCCTGGGTGGCTTCGCTCAGGAACCCTGGCAGTTGCTGGCCGCGCGCGCCCTGCAAGGCGTAGGTGGCGCGATCGCGTCGCCCACCTCCCTGGCCCTCATCACCACGACGTTTCCCGAAGGCCCCGAGCGCAACCGCGCGTTCGGCGTGTTCGCGGCCGTCTCCGCAGGCGGCGGCGCCATCGGACTGCTGGCCGGCGGCATGCTCACGGAGTGGCTCGACTGGCGCTGGGTGCTGTTCGTGAACGTACCCATCGGCATCCTGATCGCCTTCCTCACCCCGCTCTACATCAGCGAGTCCAAGCGCCATCCGGGCCGTTTCGACATCGCGGGCGCCCTCACGTCGACCCTCGGCATGGCCTCCCTGGTCTACGGCTTCATCCGGGCGTCCGAGGACGGCTGGCGCGACAACCTCACCCTGGGGTCGTTCGGCGCGGCGATCGTGCTGCTCCTTGCCTTCGCCCTGATCGAGAGCCGGGCGAAGGAACCGATCACTCCGCTGAAGATGTTCGCCGACCGCAACCGCTCGGGCTCGTACGTGATCATGCTGAGCCTGGCCGCGGCGATGTTCGGGATGTTCTTCTTCATCGTGCTCTTCGTCCAGAACGTACTGAGCTACACACCGATCGAGGCAGGCCTCGCCTTCCTGCCGGTTACGGTCGCGATCGTGGCGGGCGCGGGCATCTCCCAACGGCTGCTTCCGGTCCTCGGCCCCAAGCCGTTCATGGTGACCGGCTCGGCCATCGTCGCCCTCGGACTCGGCTGGCAGACCTTGATCAGCCCGGACAGTTCGTACGTGGGCGGAGTGCTCGGCCCGATGCTGCTGTTCGGCTTCGGCATGGGTCTGAACTTCGTGACCCTGACACTGACAGCCGTCTCCGGAGTGGCCCAACACGAGGCGGGCGCGGCATCAGGGCTGCTCAACGCGACGCAGCAGGTGGGCGGTTCACTCGGTCTGTCCATCCTGACCACGGTGTTCGGCACGGCGAGCCGTGACGAGGGCAAGGAACAGATGGCGGACTTCATGGCGAACGCTTCGCCGGAACAGAAGGCCGTCTTCGCCAAGACCGGCGAGCTGCCCGCGCCCTGGGGACACGAAGTGCTGTCCCAGGGCATCTCGACGGCCTTCATACCGGCCGTCGCCATGGCCGTGCTCGCCCTGGTCACCGCCCTGGTGCTCGTCCGGGTGCGCAAGAGCGACATGGACGCGTTGGCCGGCACGGCGAGCGCGGCGGGCCCGGCGGGCGGCTGACGGGGGCGTACGTGCGTGCGTGCTGGGTCGTCCACCGTGGCGTGCCTACCGGGTCGGCCACGACGGCGAGGGGCGGCCCGGTGCTCGCCACCGCCCCCTCCGCCGCCATGGCCGGCCACTAGCGACTCAGCGGTACGAGGTCTCATCGCCGGTGCGTGCGCAGCCCGCCGAGGGTGTCGTGGGCGGCCGGTCCTCGATGATCTCCCTGGCCCGCGCCTCCCCGAGGCTGGTGGCGTGCCAAGGGCCAGGCTCGGACCCGAGGCCCTTCGCGATGCCCTCAAGGGCGCAGGATCGCAATGGCTCCGGCAGTCCGTCGATGGCCGGGGCGGCATCGGCGGACAGCCCGCGCGCGTACTCCAGGTCGAACTTCCCAGTGTCTTCGTAGCGCTGGACATTGCGCTCGGCGATGAGGCCGTCGGGCGAGAGGAGTCCGAAGGCCAGCACACCGGCCGCGGCACTCGCGGCGACGGCGCGCGGCAGCCAGCGGGCTCCCCACACCCCGGCCGCCATGATCAGCACGATGACCACGCCGAGCCAGAGCTCCACGGCCACGACGGAGATACGCAGTCTGGTCAGGCCGTATGCCTCGACGTACATGTCCATGCGCCGCACCGCCGACGCGACGACGACGAGTGTGAGGGCGCAGAGCGTGCCGAGCACGGCCCGCACCAGACCTCGGTCGCGTGCGCCGGCCCGCGGCGCCCAGCGCAGGGCGAGGACGATGACGACCAGGGTGAGCAGCGTGGCGAGGAGCAGCTGCCAGAAGCCCTGGCGCGCATACGCGGAGTACGAGAGGTCGGTCTTCTCAAGGACCGCGTCGTACCCGCCGAAGAGCACGGCCAGCTGCACCGCGTTGAACGCCGCGAACAGCAGGTTCAGGACGATCAAAGGCAGCGCCCACTCGACGCGGCCCCGCTCCCGGCCGGGGCCTACGACGAGCCGGTCCCAGCGCAGGGGCGCGGCAGCGGTGTGCGCCGCGGCGAGCGCTCCAACGACGCCGACCGCGAAGAGCAGCAGACGCCACGGCCCGTCGGCAACGGAGGCATCGGGCATCAGATCGCCCAGGAGCCCCGCGAAGGCGGCATCGGCCCCGGCGAACAGCGCACCGAAGACCAGTAGCAGCACGGCGGTCACCGCGACCGCCCGCAGCACGGGACCGCTCCGGGACCCGCTCGCCCGGCTCCGCACCCCGCGCCAGCCCCAGCCAAGGCCGGAGAGCACCGCTTCGAAGAGACCGACCGGCCCGAGCAGCACGCCGGGCCAGGTACGGCAGCCGTGCAGCGCGAGCGACCCCAGAGCGATGGCGGAGACGATGGCAAGGAACGAAGGCCAGCCCGCGTCCCGCAGCGCGGGCACCGCAAGCAGCGCGAGCCCACCAGCCGCCCAGGTCAGCGTCCATGGGCGCGGCCTGCGACCGGCCTGCTCGGCGGCGAAGTACGCGGCGAGCGCGGCCGGCAAGGCGACGATCAGCAGGTTGATCGCGAGCCCGTCGCCGAGCAGCAGCATGCTCAGCAGGCCGGTCGCGAGCACCGCGCCGAGCGTGCCCGTCCGGACCGGGGCGGGCGGATCGGCCCGCAGGTCGGCCAGCAACGGCTCGTGCTTGTACCCGCCCCCCGGGTACGCCCAGTCGGGATGAGGCCCTGAGCCGCCGTCCGCTCGCGGCTCCCTCAGCGGTGCTCCTGCTGAATCTCTTACTGAACCTTTTACTGAACCTGCTGGTGAATGTTCCACATCTGATGGCTCAGGATCTGATGGCTCAGGCGTGGACGCTGTTTCGGACACGGGACCCCCTCCCGGCCGGTCCGCACATGCAGCATCCGCACGTGCAGCATCCGCATGTGCACATGTGCAGCAGACGGCACGCACGCGTGGCGGGGCCGCCGGGCGACCGGCATCTCGTTGAGGACACGCAAGCCATGATCAACTCGCGGCCTGCCGGCAAGAGTAGCCGCGAGACCGGCGCCGGCCCCCGCATCGGCCGTGCTGTGGCATGACCGTGACAGTCACGCCGGAATCCCTAGGTCTGAACCCCTAGGTCGGAATCCCTAAGTCAGCCCGTAGTGACCGGCACCCAGCCGGGCAACTCCTCGGTCCGCTCCAGCCACTCCCCCGAAGGTTCCCCGCCCTCGCCGGAAGCGACCACTCCGCCCACGATGGCGCAGGTCGTGTCCATGTCGCCGCCCACCTGGGCGGTCGACCAGATGGCCCGCTCATAGGCGCCGAGGCCACGGGCGGCCGACCACAGGGCGAACGGCACCGTGTCATGAGCCGTCGTGCGGCGGCCACAGCCGAGGACCGCGGCGACAGTGGCCGCGTCTCCGTAGTCGAGCATGTCCCGAGCGCGACGGAGCCCCGCCCCCACGGCGCTGCGGGGCACGAGGTCGATGACACCGTCCAACAGCGCCTTCGGAGCGGGCGGCCCAGCGGAGTCGGCGGCCAGTGCCGCCGCGGCGGCCACCGCCATGGCTCCCACGACCGCCTCACGGTGCTGGTGCGTGGGGTACGCGGAGATCTCCGCCTGGTGCGTCGCCTGCTCGGGATCGTCCGCGTACCAGGCGCCGAGCGGGGCGATCCGCATGGCAGCTCCGTTGCCCCAGGAGCCCTGCCCCTTGAACAGCGCGGAGGCCAGCTCCCGCCAGTCCCCGCCTTCCCGGACCTGCCTGAGCAGACGGTTCACGGCGGGGCCGTAGCCGCGGTCGAAGTCATGGTGCTCGGCGAAGGAGAGGGCGAGCGCGTCCTGGTCGATCCGGTCGTGGCGGACCAGGACCGTGAGCACGGAGCAGGCCATCTCGGTGTCGTCGGTCCACTGCCAGGGGCCTGGGGGCGCTTCCCGGCGCTTCAGCAGCGGGTAGTTCGCGGGCACGAAGAACTGAGAGCCCAGCGCGTCCCCCACCGCCAGTCCACGCAGGCTGGCCAGAGCGCGGGCCAGGCGCCGGTCGGGAGAGGAGTCAGCGGTCATCGCTCTGCCACTCTATCCGGTGACGCCGCTCTATCCAGTGACGCCGTACGGTTCGGGTTCGCGCCAGCGTTCGAACGGCCGGTCCAGTGTGTACTTGCCGTCCTCGCCGAGCACCAGCGTCCGCATCTCGCCGTTCCCGGGGTTCGACAGCGACTCGAACTCCGCCACCGACCAGTGGAACCAGCGCATGCAGAACAGCCGCATGGTCAGGCCGTGGGTGACGAGGAGAACGTTCGGCGGATGGTCCGGAGCCTCGAAGCTCCGGTAGAGGCTCTCCAGGAACGCGCCCACCCTGTCGTACACGTCGGCCCCCGACTCACCCTGGGCGAAGCGGTAGAAGAAGTGCCCGTACGCGTCGCGGTACGCCTTCTGCAGTCTGACGTCGTCCCTGTCCTGCCAGTTCCCCCAGTCCTGCTCCCGCAACCGCGGCTCCTCGCGGATCCGCACGAGGTCGGGGTCGAGCCGCAGGGCCCGGAAGGTCTCATGGGTGCGGCGGTAGGGCGAGACGTACACACTCACCCGCTCCTGGCCGATGGCCTCCCGTAGCTGCTCGCCCGTCTCGTCCGCCTGGCGCCACCCCTTCTCGGTGAGCGCCAGCGCGTGGTCGGGTTCGCGTTCGTACACGGTGTCGTCGGCGTTTCCGGCCGACTCGCCGTGCCGGACAAGGAAGATGCGCTGCGGACGTGCCATATGGAAACCCTAGATCGGGCCCTCCCCGGTGGCTCAACCGGTCGGCCGTCCGGGCTCCATCCGGCGTATGCGGCCGCAGCCCGCGACCCCCGTCGCGCCCTCACGCGCGGCAGGTCGCCGCGCGCGACGTCACACCGTCCACGACGGCTCGAGTTCCACGATGTCACCGGCCAGCGCCGCGACATCGGCCTCCGTCTGGGCCCGCAGCGAGAGGCGCTCCACCCGTTCCCTGCGGTACTTGCCGTGCTCAGCGGCCGACAGCCACATCGAAAGGACGAGGAACTCGTGCCCGGGCGCCTCGCCGAAGAGCCCGCGCACCATCCCCGGAGAGCCCGCCATCGCCGGGTTCCAGACCTTCTCCTGCATGAGCGCGAAGTGCTCCACCCTCGCCTCATGGACCCGGCAGTGCGCCACCCGCACCACGTCGGCGTCCGCGAAGCGCGGCTCGAAGCCCGTCTTCACGTCGAAACGGTGGTCGAAGAGCTTGCTCTGGATGTCCTTGAAGGTGCCTGACTGCGCGGCGGCGAGCCGGTCGTGGGAGCGTGCCATGAAGGAGTCGTAGAAGGCCCGGCTCTCCCAGAAGCCGAAGACGTGCGCCACGCCAGGCCGCTCCCGACTCCACCCCCCGCCCTGTCCCCGGAACCCCGGCTCCCCCAGAAGCCCCGCCCACTTCCGCTGTCCCCGCTCGAACCCCCGTCGGTCCACCACGGTGCAGCGAATCCACTTGACCAGCACCGCGCCATCGTACGGCGCCGAGCGTGGCCCGGGTCACGCTCCGGCGTAGTGCGCCCGGATCAGCTCGGCACGATCGTCGGCGCTCAGTTCAATACCGAACTCACGGTCGAGGACATCCCCCAACTCCTCGATGGATACGTCGCGTTCGTCCGATGTGCCGTCCGGTCGCGTCACGGTCAGGTGCTCGCCGACCAAGGTTCGGCGCACCTCCGGAGCGGCCCTCTGGATCACCGGCCGGCGGATGAACGACGACATGGAGTGGGTCGATGTGTAGTGGTTCATGACTACGTAGTCGACGAGAAGGCGTTCTTCCAGCGTGTATTCGTAGAGATCGAACCAGCCGTCCTTGTGCTCGGTCCGCAACACCCGCGCACCGTTTGGCTCCTGGACGATCCCGAACCGCCACTCTCCTTGTCGCACGTCCTGCCGTACATCACCCTCGTCCCCCAGAGGGATCGGTTCGAGCAGCCCTTCGGCACCGAAACCGACGTCACAGTGCCACTGCCGGCCGTCCGCCTCGACCTTCAGGAGCATGTGTGTCACCGCGCGACGCGAAGAGGCACCCGCTCTGACCCGGGCACCGAGTCCCGTGACGGCGAATCCGATCCGGTCCAGCGCGGCGGCGAACAGGAGGTTCTGCTCGTAGCAGTAGCCGCCTCTGCGCTGCCGCAGCAGCTTGTCCTGGAGTGCCCCCAGGTCCAGCGGTACGGGCCGGCCGAGCATCATCTCCAGGTTCTCGAAGGGGATCGACGCCACATGGGCCCGGTGGAGCGCACGGAGGGTGTCGAAGTCGGGCTTCGGCTCCCCTTCGTGGCCGACTCTGGCCAAATAGGCGTCGATGTCCAGTTCTTCCCCGTTCCATGTCATGCGGCCAATGATCCACAGGCCTGTGCCCGCAAGCCAACGACCTTCCCGACCGGCGAACTTCAGTGATGTCAGTCATGCGTCGTAGCGTGTCTGTTGGACATGTCTAGAGCACCGGCGTCAGCGGGGACTACGAGGAGGGGGATCTCTGGTGAGCAGTGTCAGCAAGGGAATTGAGAAGGTCGAGGTCGGGCTCAAGTGGGATCCGAGCCCTCTGGGCTCGCCGTCGCACGATCTCGACATCATCGCCGCGACCTACACGGCGGGCGCTCCGTACGACAGCCCCGCGTACCTGGTGCATTTCGACAGCCGCGCCCCCGACGGGACGATCACCCTCAACAGGGACAGCCAGACAGGTCAGGGCTTCGGCTTCGACGAGGTCATGACCCTGGAGCTCGACCGGCTCGCGGCCACGTACGCGCGCGTGGTGGTCGGTGTGGCCATACAGCCTCATGAGGAGCGGAAGGTGTTCGGCGACATCCCGAACACCTCCGTACGGATCCGCCACGGGTACACCGACCTCGCTCTGAGCGACCTCTCCGGAGTCGCCGGGTCCACGGCGGCCACCGTCGCCGAGTTCACCCGGGACGAGTCGGGCGCGTGGTCCTTCCGCGAGATCATCCGCGGGTTCGACGCCGACCCAACGTCCTTCGCCGCGCTGATGGGCGGCGAGCTCTGAGAACGCGGTGAGGGGTTGGCGGAGCCTTCCGGCTCCGCCAACCCCTCACCGGGCTAGGTCAGCGATCAGCTGCAACCGCTGGTCGAGCCGCAGCCCTCGCAGATGTAGCAGGAGCCGGCCCGCTGCATCTTCGTCCCGCAGGAGAAGCACAGCGGCGCGTCGGCCTGGATGCCCAGCTGCATCTCGACGAGCTCGGCGCTGGTGTGCGCCTGCTGCGGAGCGGGCTTCTCGGCCTCGACCTTCGGCGCGGCGACCGCCTTCAGGACCTCGGGCTGCCGCGGGGCGGACTGGGCCAGCCCCTCGACGTCGACGTCCGAATCGTCCATGGACGGCTCGTACGAACCGGTCTCCAGGTGACGCTGACGCTCCTCGGCCGAGTGGATGCCGAGCGCGGAGCGGGTCTCGAAGGGCAGGAAGTCCAGCGCCAGGCGGCGGAAGATGTAGTCGACGATCGACTGCGCCATCCGTACGTCCGGGTCGTCCGTCATGCCGGCCGGCTCGAAGCGCATGTTCGTGAACTTCGAGACGTACGTCTCCAGCGGGACGCCGTACTGCAGGCCCACGGAGACCGCGATCGAGAAGGCGTCCATCATGCCCGCGAGGGTCGAGCCCTGCTTGGACATCTTCAGGAAGACCTCACCGAGACCGTCGTCCGGGTAGGAGTTGGCGGTCATGTAGCCCTCGGCGCCACCCACGGTGAAGGAGGTGGTGATCCCCGGGCGGCCCTTGGGAAGGCGCTTGCGGACGGGGCGGTACTCGACCACCTTCTCGACCGCGGCACGGATCGTGTCCTCGGCCTTCTCGGTGACCTCGGCCTTCTCCTGCTCCTTCTTCTTGGCGGAGAGGGGCTGGCCGACCTTGCAGTTGTCGCGGTAGATGGCGAGCGCCTTGACGCCCATCTTCCAGGCCTCGTAGTAGACCTCTTCGACGTCCTCGACGGTGGCCGTCTCCGGGAGGTTGACCGTCTTGGAGAGCGCTCCGGAGATCCACGGCTGGATGGCCGCCATCATCCGGACGTGGCCCATCGCGGAGATGGAACGCTCGCCCATGGCGCAGTCGAAGACCTCGTAGTGCTCGGTCTTCAGGCCGGGGGCGTCGATCACATTGCCGTGGTCGGCGATGTGGGCGACGATCGCCTCGATCTGCTCCTCCTGGTAGCCCAGGCGACGCAGGGCCTGCGGCACGGTGCCGTTGACGATCTGCATCGAGCCGCCGCCGACGAGCTTCTTGAACTTGACCAGGGCGAGGTCGGGCTCAAGGCCCGTGGTGTCGCAGGACATCGCGAGACCGATGGTGCCGGTCGGGGCGATGACGGAAGCCTGGGAGTTACGGAAACCGTTCTTCTCGCCGAGGCGGATCACGTCCTGCCAGGCCTCCGTGGCGGCGGCCCAGATCGGCGTGTCCAGGTCGTCCACACGGGGCGCCGTGGCGTTGGCGTCGGCGTGCTGCTTCATGACGCGCTTGTGCGGCGTGGCGTTCTTGGCGTAGCCGTCGTAGGGGCCGACGACCGCGGCGAGCTCGGCGGAACGCTTGTACGACCTACCCGTCATCAGGGAGGTGATGGCGCCGGCCAGGGAGCGGCCGCCGTCGGAGTCGTACGCGTGACCGGTGGCCATCAGCAGGGCGCCGAGGTTGGCGTAGCCGATGCCCAGCTGGCGGAAGGCGCGGGTGTTCTCGCCGATCTTCTGCGTCGGGAAGTCCGCGAAGCAGATCGAGATGTCCATCGCGGTGATGACCAGCTCGACGACCTTGGAGAAGCGCTCGGCGTCGAAGGACTGGTTGCCCAGGCCGTCGTCCTTGAGGAACTTCATCAGGTTCAGCGAGGCGAGGTTGCAGGACGTGTTGTCCAGGTGCATGTACTCGCTGCACGGGTTCGAGCCGTTGATCCGGCCGGACTCCGGGCAGGTGTGCCAGGCGTTGA
Source organism: Streptomyces sp. NPDC054866 (assembly GCF_053610745.1). Classification (NCBI taxonomy): domain Bacteria; kingdom Bacillati; phylum Actinomycetota; class Actinomycetes; order Kitasatosporales; family Streptomycetaceae; genus Streptomyces; species Streptomyces sp. NPDC054866. The sequence continues at coordinate 75,161 of NZ_JBSGZA010000001.1, read as the reverse complement.
TGGTGTCGTCGTACTGGATGCCGGGGTCGGCACAGGCCCAGGCGGCCTCGGCCATCTTGCGGAAGAGCGACTTGGCGTCGACCTCCTCGATGACGTCGCCCGTCATGCGGGAGGTCAGCCCGAACTTGCCGCCTTCCTCGACCGCCTTCATGAACGTGTCGTTCACGCGGACCGAGTTGTTGGCGTTCTGGTACTGGACGGACGTGATGTCGTCGCCGCCCAGGTCCATGTCGAAGCCCGCGTCACGCAGGGCGCGGATCTTCTCCTCTTCCTTCACCTTGGTCTCGATGAAGCCCTCGATGTCGGGGTGGTCGACGTCGAGGATGACCATCTTGGCCGCGCGGCGCGTGGCACCACCCGACTTGATCGTTCCTGCGGACGCGTCGGCACCGCGCATGAAGGAGACGGGGCCCGAGGCGTTGCCACCGGAGGACAGCAGTTCCTTGGAGGAACGGATACGGGAGAGGTTCAGGCCGGCGCCGGAGCCGCCCTTGAAGATCATCCCCTCTTCCTTGTACCAGTCGAGGATCGAGTCCATGGAGTCGTCGACGGCCAGGATGAAGCAGGCGGAGACCTGCTGCGGCTGGGGCGTGCCGACGTTGAACCAGACCGGCGAGTTGAAGCTGAAGATCTGGTGCAGGAGGGCGTACGCCAGCTCGTGCTCGAAGATCTCGGCGTCGGCGGGCGAGGCGAAGTAGCTGTAGTCCTCGCCGGCCTTCCGATAGGTCTTCACGATGCGGTCGATCAGCTGCTTGAGGCCGGTCTCGCGCTGCGGGGTGCCAACGGCCCCGCGGAAGTACTTACTGGTGACGATGTTGACCGCGTTCACCGACCAGAAGTCGGGGAACTCGACGCCACGCTGCTCGAAGTTGACCGAGCCGTCGCGCCAGTTGGTCATGACGACGTCTCGGCGCTCCCAGACCACCTCGTCGTACGGATGCACGCCGGGCGTCGTATGGATGCGCTCGATACGCAGACCCTTGCTGGCCTTGGATCCCTTGGCTCGGGAACCTCGTGCCGGGCCGCTCGTCGTCTCGGTCATGCCGCCTCCCTGTATCAGGCTAAAACGCCCTGAAGTGCCACGATGTTCCCGTGACACGGTGTTGTCTGGTGCCGCGGAGCCCGCGAAGGCGCCCGCAACGGGTCTGTGTGTGCCGCCGTCGGCCGGTCAGCCGGTCAGTCGGCGGCAGTGGCGGGCACCGGGACTTCGACAGTCCCTCCGGGCCCGCAGTTCTTCACGCCGCTCTCGCCGCCGGCGCGCTGCGGCTCGTCGTCGAGCCGCGTTTCCCGCTGGTTCCTCAGCTCCCCGATGGCAGCCTCGAAGTCCTCAAGTGAATCGAACGCCCGGTACACGGACGCGAAGCGCAGGTAGGCCACGAGGTCCAGCTCCTGCAGCGGACCGAGTATGGCCAGACCCACGTCGTGCGTGGTCAGTTCTGCACTCCCGGTGGCCCGCACCGCCTCTTCGACCCGCTGGCCGAGCTGGGCGAGGGCGTCCTCGGTCACCGGCCGCCCCTGGCACGCCTTGCGTACGCCGTTGATCACCTTCGTACGACTGAAAGGCTCGGTCACGCCGCTGCGCTTGACCACCATCAGCGAACACGTCTCCACGGTCGTGAAACGACGGGAGCAATCGGGACACTGACGGCGCCTGCGGATCGACGTGCCGTCATCGGTGGTGCGACTGTCGACGACGCGACTGTCGGGGTGCCTGCAGAAGGGGCAGTGCATGGAACTCCCAACCCTCCTTCAAGACACGACTCATAGGCCTCAACAGGCCCATGAGGCCCTCGAAGCAGCCCCAAGCATAGGCGATGCCCAAGGCCTGAAAAGACCGGGGACCACAACTTCTGGGCCGTGGTTGCAATCCAACCACTAGATCTGGGGTTTGGCCGTAAATCCGCCCCCATCGCGTGTCGCGTGCCCACGGCTCGCCGGGAAGGGTACGAGCCCGCCTCGCGCGCCGCACGAAGAAGGGGGCGGTGCCGGGTTGACCGGGCTGCGAGTGGCAGTATGGGAGCCCCACTGAGCGGGGCGCGACCCTGGCGGTGAAGCGTACCGTAATGAACCGAAATGCCAGTCGGCTCGAACGTTAGCCATACACCCAGACGCATGATCGCGGCAGGCATTCTGCGATTTTTCACTCGAACGTGTGTTTGGCGCAACCTTTCGAAAGCAACTACCGTTGGCTAACTAGGGAGACAATCTCGAGAGGGGCCGACCGACGTGACCACCACCGCAGACAGCGCCACCATCACTGCCCAGGACCGCCAGAGCCGACTCGAGCCGGTGCATGCCATGAATGACGCCACGAACCCGGAGGGCCCCAAGCCCACACGCTCCCTACCAGGCCGACCTCCGGGCATCCGCGCCGACAGCTCGGGGCTCACCGACCGGCAGCGCCGCGTCATCGAGGTCATCAGGGACTCGGTGCAGCGGCGGGGGTACCCGCCGTCCATGCGGGAGATCGGGCAGGCGGTAGGCCTCTCCAGCACGTCGTCGGTCGCTCACCAGCTGATGGCCCTGGAGCGCAAGGGCTTCCTCCGCCGCGACCCGCACCGCCCTCGGGCGTACGAGGTGCGGGGCTCGGACCAGCCCAGCAGCCAGCCCACGGACACGGCAGGCAAGCCCGCCGCCTCGTACGTCCCGCTGGTCGGCCGCATCGCGGCCGGTGGCCCGATCCTCGCCGAGGAGTCGGTGGAGGACGTCTTCCCGCTCCCCCGGCAGCTCGTCGGTGACGGTGAGCTGTTCGTCCTCAAGGTCGTCGGTGACTCGATGATCGAGGCCGCCATCTGCGACGGGGACTGGGTGACGGTGCGCCGCCAGCCGGTCGCGGAGAACGGCGACATCGTCGCCGCCATGCTCGACGGCGAAGCGACGGTGAAGCGGTTCAAGCGCGAGGACGGACACGTGTGGTTGCTGCCTCACAACTCCGCGTATCAGCCCATCCCCGGTGACGAGGCGACGATCCTCGGCAAGGTGGTGGCGGTGCTGCGGCGAGTATGAGCCTCCGCCCCTGACCGGGCCCCGGAACCAACTGCGCCGGTTCCGGGGCCCTGCTGCGTCTAGGGGCGTCCGGGCCCAGGGCGCCGGAGCGGGGCCCTCTACTCCACCGCCGCCTCGTCCTCGCCGTCCGTCTGGGGATTGGCCTTCGGATCGGGCTTGGGGTTGGGCTTGGGATCCGCCTTGGCCGCCGCATCGATCGCGGCCAGGGAGCGGCGCACCTGATTGCGGTCCGTCGTGTACCAGAAGTCGGGCAGCGAAGCCCGCAGATAGCTGCCGTAGCGCGCCGTCGCGAGCCGGGGGTCCAGGACGGCGACGACTCCACGGTCCGCGGAGGCCCTCACGAGCCGCCCCGCGCCCTGCGCCATCAGGAGCGCCGCGTGCGTCGCGGCGATGGCCATGAAGCCGTTGCCACCGCCTTCGTCCACCGCCTTCTGGCGCGCGCTCATCAGGGGGTCGTCGGGGCGCGGGAAGGGGATCTTGTCCATGACCACCAACTGGCAGCTGGCGCCGGGCACATCGACGCCCTGCCACAAGGAAAGAGTCCCGAACAGGCAGGTCCGCGTGTCCGCCGCGAAGTTCTTGATCAGCTCGCCCAGCGTCTCCTCGCCCTGCAGCAGGATGGGCATGTCGAGGCGGCCGCGGAGCTCCTCGGCGGCGTTCTGAGCGGCGCGCATGGACGAGAACAGACCCAGCGTGCGGCCGCCTGCCGCCTCGATCAGTTCGGCCAGCTCGTCGATCATGTCGCTGCGCGTGCCTTCACGGCCCGGCCGGGCCAGGTGCTGGGCGACGTAGAGGATCCCCTGCTTGCGGTAGTCGAAGGGCGAGCCGACGTCGAGGCCCTTCCAGGCCGGGGCGTCCTCGGACTCGATGCCCTCGGGGGCAAGCCCCAGGGAGGCTCCCACCCCGTTGAAGTCACCGCCGAGCTTGAGCGTTGCGGACGTGAGGACCACGGAACGGTCGCTGAAGAGCTTCTCGCGGAGCAGGCCCGACACAGACATGGGCGCCACCCGGAGTGAAGCTCCGAAGCGGTCGTGCCGTTCGTACCAGACCACGTCCCACTCGGAGCCGTTCGTGATGCGCTCCGCCACGTCGTGGATCGTCTCGACGGAGGCGAGGGCCTGTTTGCGTACGGCGTCCTCGTCCTGGACGGACTTGTCGCGAGTGGAGCCGAGGGCCGAGATGACCGTGCGGGCGGCGTCACGCAGGGCCATCAGCGCATATCCGAGGTCCTCAGGGACCTCCTCCAGGCGGCCGGGGAGCGCCAACTCCATCACCCGCTCGAAGCCTTCGGACGCCGTCTGGAGCTGGTCTGCCGCCTTTTCGTTGACGAGCTTGGCGGCCCGGCGCACGGCGCGGTTGACCTGGCCAGGGGTGAGCTCGCCGGTGGCGACGCCGGTCACGCGGGAGACCAGCTCATGGGCCTCGTCCACGATCAGCACTTCGTGCTGAGGAAGGACGGGGGCGCCCTCGATGGCGTCGATCGCGAGGAGCGCGTGGTTCGTGACGACGACCTCGGAGAGCTTGGCCCGCTCCCGCGCCGCCTCGGCGAAGCATTCCGCTCCGTACGCACACTTCGACGCGCCCAGGCACTCCCTCGAGGAGACCGACACCTGGGACCAGGCACGGTCGGAGACCCCGGGGGTGAGGTCGTCCCGGTCACCGGTCTCGGTCTCGTCCGCCCAGTCGCGCATCCGCAGCAGGTCCTGGCCGAGCTTGCTGGTGGGCGCGGCGGCCTCGAACTGGTCGAAGAGGCCCGGGCCCTCCTCCTCTTCCTGCGGCACTCCTTCGTGGAGGCGGTGCAGGCACAGGTAGTTCGAGCGGCCCTTCAGCATGGCGAACTGGGGGCGGCGGCGCAGCAGCGGATGCAAGGCGTCCACGGTCCGCGGCAGATCACGCTCCACGAGCTGACGCTGCAGCGCGAGCGTGGCCGTAGCGACCACCACGCGCTCACCGTGCGCTAGCGCGGGCACCAGATAGCCGAGGGACTTGCCCGTGCCGGTGCCGGCCTGGATCAGCAGATGGGAACCGTCGTCGATCGCTTCGGCGACGGTCTCGGCCATCGTCACCTGGCCAGGGCGCTCTGTGCCGCCGACGGCGGTGACGGCGGCGTGCAGGAGCTCGGGAAGGGAGGGCTTTGTCATAGCACGACCACCCTACGGGGCTCCACTGACAATCCTTCGATCAAGGCTTGTTGGATCAAGGCTGATGCAGAGGGTTCGGCACGCTCCCGTGCACGGCGGCGTGCGGGCGCTCGGGGCGGTCCCGGTACCCGTCGAGGTGGAGCCGGTTCCGGTTGAGGCACAGCCGCTCGATGCGCGGGGCGAGCAGGTCGAACATCTCGTACCGCTCCTTGAGCTGCGGGGCGCGCGCCTGGTGGCGGAGGATCTCGGCGCGGACGAGGGACCAGAAGGCGCTCTCCGGGACGCCCAGCTGCTCGTGGCAGAGCGGGGCGAGGTAGCGGAAGACGCCCACGAAGAGCCCTGAATGGATGAACTGCGTGAGGAAGTCAGGGCGTTCGGTGAGCAGTACGTCGCGGACGTCGTCCGGCATCGACGCGTGCTCGGGAAGGGCCTCGGCGCTGACGTTGATGTCGTCGACGAAGTCCTTCACCGCGAGCCGGACGGGTACGTCCTTGTCGTCGAAGACGACGATGGCGTTCTCCCCGTGAGGGGAGAACACGGTGCCGTACCGGTACAGGAACTGCAGCAGGGGAGGCAGCAGGGCGCCGAAGAGGCGCCGCAGCCAGGCCTCGGGGGCAAGGCCCGAGCGCTCGACAAGCTCGGCGACGAAGGCCCTGCCGTCCGGGTCGGTGTGCAACAAGGAAGCAAGGGTGCGGGCGCGCTCATCGGGGGCGAGATACCGGGTGATCGGTTCGCGCCAGATCGCACCGAGTAGTTCTTTGTATTGGTAGGGGACCTCGGGAAGGCCGTCGTACAGCGGATGCTCGACGGTCACCGACGCGACCTCGCCGAGCAGGATCACCCGGCATTCGTCGCGCAGGAAGGGGTCGGCGTCGCGCAGGGCGTGCATCCATGCCGTGACGGCGGGAGCGGCCAGAGTGCGCTCGGTCGGGAGGCCGCGCCACACCAGGGTGTTGAGGACCGACAGCGGGAGCTTGACGGTGTGCCGGTCGGGCCGGGACAGATTCAGGAACGTACGAATGGACTGCTGGGGCAGCCTCAGATCGCCGTCGGTGGGGAGGGGCACGATCGCTCCCGCGGCGACGGAGGGGGCGAAGAGGGGCAGGACGATGTCGTCCCACTGCCACGGATGCACCGGCAAGAAGAGATAGGCGTGCGGGTCGAGGCCGCGTGCCCTGAGTATGTCTGCGAAGGACTCCCTTGTGGCGGGAGCGAGTTCACGTGTGTAGAGCTTCTCCGCCGCGTCCAGACCGGCGACGCCTCGGTAGGCGGCGAGGTCGGTGTGGACCGCGATCCAAGGGAGCTCCGCCGTGAGGCGGGCCTCGGGCGCCCAGCGGGCGGCGTCACTGGCGGAGAAACCGATGCGGCCCTTGTTGAGGACGAGCCAGGGGTGGCCGGTCTGATGCCCTTCGAGTTCGGCGTAGCCGAGGTCGGCAAGCCGCGCGGCGGGGAGGGCGGTCTGGTCGAGCCGGGCATCGGCGGAGAGCGTGATGGTCAGCTCGCGGATGAGGTGGCCGAGGGTGGCGCCGTCGATTCCCAGGGTGCGGCGGGCCCGGGTGAGGAAGCGGAGGGGGTCGCTGAAGGGGAGCGGTGGTCCCTCGCCCTCGGTCAAGGCGAGGCTGGCCGGGTCGACGTGCCAGCTGCCGTACGAGCCGCGGCGGGCGCGGAAGAGGAGGCGGGGCGCTGTCGCTGTCGGTTGCCGGGCCTCGCTGCGCTCGCCAGCGTCGTTGACGTCGGCGCCATGTCCATCGTCATCGCCGGCGCCGTCGCCGTCGAGGCGGAGGCTGTAGCTGTCCGTGTCGCCCGGTCCGGCGGGGACGGGCTCGATGATCTCCTCGTAGGCGAACTCACCGACCATTTTGGCGAGGAGGCGGCGCCCGCCTCTCGCCCACCTGTCCGGGGTCAGCTCGGGCGGATCGTAGAGAGCGGACGGACCGTGGAGAGCGGTCGGTTCTCGGGGTGTCGGGGGGAGGGACGGATTCGGCACGGGGACTCCTCAGGGAGGGAACCGGATCAGGTCGAGCGGTGTACTAAAAGTGAGCGGGTCAGAGCACTGCGCGCAGGGCCCGGTCACGGACCATGAGCGCCGCGCGCTTGTCGGCGAGATCCACCTCGGCGGCGAAGCGGAAACCGGCGCTCAGAAATGCGGACACGGAAGGGGTGTTGCGCAGGTCGGGTTCTGCGATGACGCGTGCGCATGCGGCACGACGGTCGAGCACGAGGTCGGCGACGGCTCTCAGCAGAGAGGTGCCGAGCCCTCGGCCACGGTCGGCGACACCGCCGATGAGGAGGTGAAGACCGGTGTCGTGCGGGCGGGCCGGATAGTGGCGGGCCAAGGCGTCGAGGTCCGCACGGTAGACCTCCCAGTAGCTCATCGGCGTGCCGTCCAGGACACCGAGGCAAGGGACGCTGCGTCCGTCACCGTCGATCTGGGCGCGCAGATGCGCCTCCGTGACGGCTTCGGGGCCGGCCAGCTCCCAGAACGCCGCCACGGCGGGGTCGTTCATCCACCGACTGATGAGGGGGAGGTCGCGTTCGATACGCACGGGGACGAGTTGGAAGACACCGGCCGACGTGGTCGCGGGGCCCCAGTCGGCGACATTGTCGAGCAGATCGTCTGCTGACGAGGTGGCCGTCGGTGCCGGGGCACGGCCTGCCGTGCCCGCCTCGGCTCCGATGCGTCCTGCGTACGCACCCTGCGGCTGGGTCGCGCCGCTGGCGCCGAACAGCGCGATGAGTTCGTCCGGGAGGCGCAGGTCCAGGGTGTCCTGGACGTCTGCCCTGTCGGCGGCGGAGGACTCGGTGGCTGGTTCGGTGGCGGACTCGGTTCCGGCGTCGGTGCTCGCATCGGGGGGAGGCGGAGGCACGGCGTCGCTCCTCTCAGAAAGGGTGGGTCATGTTCCTCAGGAATGAAGGGGGTTGGTGATGGAGACGTAGACGGACTGGGTGTCGACCGGGCCCACGAGCTCGTCGAGCCCGCGGAGACGGGTCAGCAGATTGGCCTTGCACCGCAGCACGGGTGAGTCGAGAAGCAGGGCGGGCAGCGGCGTACGCAGCGGAGCCGGGCCGGAGACGACGTCGCCGAGGAAGCGGCGGAACGCCGCGAGCAACAGCTGCTCGTCGGCCAGTCGTTGGGCGCCCAGGGCTCCGATGAGGCCAAGGACGTTGTTGATGCCGAGGTAGTAGGCGAAGCGCTCGTCCGCCACCTCGTCGGACACGAAGGTGTCGCTGTTCTCGCCGATGCCGGGAAGCCTTCGGTCGAGTTCGGCGCGTCGGGACTCGCGGAAGTAGTAGCCCTGGTTGTCGCGGTAGCGGCCGCCCACGGGCCAGCCGTCGGAGTCGAGCAGCAGGAGCGTGTTCTGCTGGTGGGCTTCCAGGGCGACACCTGCCTCGCTGTCCAGCCAGAGCACGGGGCGTACGACGTTCTCCAGGTAGCGCAGGAACCACTCCGTGGCGACGGCTCCTCGGGGGCGGCCCGTCCGTCCGGCGAGGCGGGTGACGATCTCGCCGAGCCGGGAGCGCATCGAGGGACGGCCGTGGCCGGTGGCGTGCGGTGACGGCCTGGGCGAGACGAGTCCGGCGATGCAGGTGGCGTCGTCACCGGGGCCGAAGGGGTTGTGGCGGATCATGACGTCGAGCCCGGGGACGGGCGTGCCGTCGGGGCTGGTCACGGCGAGCCAGGCCGGGTCGCGGATCACGTCGAAGCGCGGGTGAACGGCCTGCCACTGCTCGGCGAGGCCGCTGCGCAGCAGGCGATGGACCTCGACGCCGCGGTGGAGTTCCTTACGGAGATTCTCACGACGGGAGTTGGTGATGCGCAGGCCGAGCGAGAGCTTCAGCATGGCCGGGGCGCCCGAGCGGTAGAGGGTGCGCACGGAGGAGGTCGGGTACCACGGTGCGCCGTGGGGGCCGAGGTCCTGGAGGAGGCCGGCTTCCAGGAGCGCGGCGGTCGCGGGACGGTGCCTGAGCTCCCGCATCTGCCACGGGTGCAGGGGCAGGGCGGCGTGGCCTTGTGGCAGTGGCAGGTCCGGACCGGCGAGGCGTGCGGTGAGCTGCTCGGCCGGGAGCGTGCGGCCACGCTCGGTCCAGGCCGAGTCCGCGGCGAGTACGGACGGGCCGACGGCGATCCAGTGCAGGGCGAAGGCTCCGCGCAACTCCGGTGAGTAGAGCCGGGATTCGGTGTCGGAGAGTCCCTCGCGGCTCTTCGGTGTGGGGTGCAGGGGGTGGCCGAGGAGCAGGGATTGTTCGGCGGCGAGGAAGAGGTCGGGCTCGTCTCCGGGGTTGTTCCGGCGATCGGCGATGAAGGTGGCGGTGCGCCGCACCGAATCGGCGACGCGGCCGACGAGGTCCCCTCCCTCGACCCGCTCGCCATCGCTGCCGGGGCCGGATTCGGAGCCGGTGGCGAATCCGGGCTCGGAGCCGGTGCCAGTGCCGGTACCAGTGCCGGAGCCGGTACGGTCGGGCTCGTCGTCCGCGCCGGGGCCTCCCCGCCCGTCAGCCCACTCCTCCGGCTGCTCGTCCGGAGCGGCGGCTCCGCTGCGTTGGCCGGTCTCGCGGCCCAACAGGGCGGCGACGGTGACGGCGTCGGCCGGGGGTGCGCTCTGGGGGCCGTCTTCCAGGTACGGGAGGCCGAAGCGGTGCCAGCCGGTGGCCGACCAGTAGTACACGGGGACGAGGAGGGCCGTGCCGCTGGCCTCCAGCGGGATACGCAGGGCGCCCTGCTCGGGGGCGGGGAAGTCGTTCTCGCGTACCCAGCAGCGCAGGAGGTTCTCGATGGCGGCCATCTGCGCGGCGGTGTGCGGATCGGGGTGGTCCAGGAGGTCGGCGGTCGCGCCTCGCAGCTGTTCGGTCTGCCGGCCTCCCTTCTGCCGGGGGACCGTGCCGGGCTCCGCCACCAGCGAGGATTGTGTGCCGCACACGCCTGGGACGTGGGGGTGGGGTGGGCCGTCGGATGGGGGGGTGGCGTTCAAGAGGGCTTCCTTGTGAAGTCGTTCGGGCTCCGGGGCGACGGGCTGGAGCTGTGCTGATGTCTCTTGGCCGTCCGGCAGGACAGCCCGGATCCGGCGTGGCTATCCGTGGTGCGGACGCGCCGCCGCGGAGATCGCGTCGGAGAGGCGGTCGAGGATCGCGGCCGCCTGCTCGTCCGTGATGGTGAGAGGAGGAAGGAGGCGTACGACACTGGAGTGCCGTCCGCCGAGTTCGACGATGAGGCCGCGGCGCAGGCATTCACGTTGCACCGCTGCGGCGAGTTCGGGCGCCGGGGGAAGCGGGCGCGGCGGCCGGGCCAGGGGTCCGGCAGGCATGGAGCGGACAACCGCCGGGTCCGCGGCGGCCGGGTCCACGGCTGCCGGGTCCACAAGTTCGACGCCGATCATCAGGCCTCTGCCGCGTACGTCGCCGATACAGGGGTGTTCGGCGGCGAGGGACCGCAGCTGAGCAAGCATGCGGGTGCCCAGGACTCCCGCGCGTTCCGCGAGGCCGTTCTCTCGGACGTACGCGAGGGTGGCCGCGCCGGCTGCCATGGCGAGCTGGTTGCCGCGGAAGGTGCCCGCGTGGGCGCCGGGCTGCCAGACGTCGAGGTCGTCGCGGTAGATCACGACGGCCAGGGGCAGGCTGCCACCGATGGCCTTGGACAGCACCATCACGTCCGGGACCACGCCGCTGTGCTCGACGGCCCAGAAGGTGCCGGTGCGCCCGACGCCGGTCTGGACCTCGTCCGCGATGAGCGGGATCGAGCGTGCGGCGGTGATCTCGCGCATCCGGCGCAGCCAGTCGTCGGGGGCGGGGATCACGCCGCCCTCACCCTGCACCGGTTCGAGGATCATCCCGGCCGGTCGAGACACACCCGACTTGGTGTCGTCGAGGAGACTCTCGGTCCAGCGGGCCGCGAGTTCGGCCCCGTCCGCACCGCCGATGCCGAACGGGCAGCGGTAGTCCTGCGGGTAGGGCAGGCGCGCGACGCGTACGTCCGGTGCGCCGCCGGATGCTTCGAGCGCCCCTGCCGTCATCCCGTGGTAGGCGCCGGTGAAGGCGAGCATGCCGTCACGTCCGGTCGCCGTCCGCACGAGTTTGAGCGCGGCCTCCACCGCGTCCGTGCCGGCGGGGCCGCAGAACTGGATTCGCGCGCGGTCGGCGAGTTCACGGGGCAGCGTGTGGAACAGCTCGGTGGTGAAGGCGTCCTTGACCGGCGTCGCCAGGTCGAGGACGTGCAGCGGAGCCCCCGAGTCGAGGACCTTTCTGATCGCCTCGAGCACGACCGGATGGTTGTGCCCGAGGGCCAGGGTCCCCGCACCCGAGAGGCAGTCGAGGTAGCGCCGCCCGTCGGCGCCCTCGATCGTCAGGCCGCGCGCCCGTACCGGCACGATCGGCAGGGCACGCGCATAGGTGCGCGCCGCCGACTCGCGCGCCGACTGGCGTCGCAGGATCCCCTCGTGTGCTGCGGAGTGCCCCGCGGAAACCGCCGCGGGCGCCGGCTCGGTCACGGCCACGACTGTTGGTCCTCCCGCTGGGAATGGGCGCTTCCCACTCGATCTGGGCTAGCGCGCCGACGAGTTGGCAGGGGAGATGAACGCAGGCCGCCAGTCCCCCGTACGTACCAACGACGGGGGCTGCGGGGGAACACGGGTAATCGGAAGATCCTTGCCGTGACGGAACCGTTGCCGTTCCGTCGGCAGTCCCCTACGGCACCGGCATAGTGTGAGGTGCCGTTCATCCGCAGCAGGGTGTGCAGCGCCACGGAAGTACGGTGCTCAACGCGCCGTGCGGCACTCGGTGTCCGGCATGTGAACGATCTCGAAGCCCAGGGGGAATCTCTCTATGCGACCCATACGCCCGCTCAATACCGCTCGTCGTGGGAGGAGCGCGCGCGGCAGAACCTCCCCTGTGGCGGCCGCTGTCGCCATCGGCGCGGCGCTCGTTCTGACCGCGACGGCCTGTGGTCCGAGCGAGGACAACGCGGGCGACGATCCGTCCGCCTCCCAGCCCGCGGACGACGGCAACGGCGGCAACGACGACGGCAAGGTCGAGATTCCGCAGGACATCCAGGACCGGCTCAAGGAGCACGGCATCGACCTGGACAAGTGGAAGGGCGGGGCTTGGAAGAACTGGGACAAGGACGACTGGCTCCGCGAGGCCGGCGACTACGTCAACCCGATCATCGAGGGCCTGTGGGACTCGGACCGTATGCGCGACGCCGACAAGAACCCCGACCGCGGTGTCGACGACAACGACATCTCCGGTGACCAGGGCGTGACCGACCCGACGCCAGAGCCGGTGGAAGCTGCGGCCCTGAAGACGCCGTACGACGCCAGCGTTCCCGAGTCGGGCAAGCTGTTCTTCGACGGCCCCGATGGCTCGATGGTCTGCTCCGCCACCGTCGTGAAGGACCCGGCGCACCCGGGCAAGTCCAACATGGTGTGGACCGCGGGTCACTGTGTGCACGCCGGAGCGGATGGCGGCTGGTACCGCAACATCGCCTTCGTGCCCTCGTACAACAACAGTGGCAAGTCGGCAGCCGAGCTGCAGAACGCCCCCAAGGAAGAAGTCGCTCCGCACGGCGTCTGGTGGGGCGACTGGGCGCAGACCTCCGACCAGTGGATCGAGCAGGGTGGCCCGACGGGCGGCAAGGGTGCGCCGTACGACTTCGCGGTCATCCACGTGACGCCCGAGAAGGGCAGCGAGGGCAAGTCCCTTGAGGAGCAGGTCGGTTCGGCGCTCCCGGTGGACTTCAACGCCCCGGCCGTGCCGCAGATCGCCGACATGACGGCGACCGGCTACCCGGCGGCTCCCCCGTTCGACGGCCAGAAGGCGTTCCAGTGCGCCGACAAGCCGGGCCGGCTCTCGATCAGCAAGCCCGACCCGACGATGTACCGCATCGGCTGCACCATGACCGGCGGTTCGTCCGGCGGCGGCTGGGTCGCCGAGGGCTCGGACGGCGAGCCCTCCCTGGTCTCCAACACCTCCATCGGCCCGGTGACGGCCGGCTGGCTGGCCGGACCCCGGCTCGGCAAGGAAGCCAAGGGCATCTACGGCGCGGTGAGCAAGAAGTTCGCCGACCAGTAGAAGCGCCAATAGAAGCGCTTGGTGCACGACCAGTAGAAGTCGCTTGATGCACGACGGCGGGGTCGCCTGAAATCTTCACGACCCCGCCGTCATTCGTCCCCAAACACACAGGCATAGTGAGGTGTTGCGTCGGCGGGGCGCTCCCGGAGCCTCCACGCCGACACATGACAAGTACATGGCAATTGCAGCGATCAAGTGCAGCAATCACACGTTCAATTCGGGGGTTACAGCACCATGCGTTCCACTCGTGCGCCCTTCGCGCGCAGTCGCGGGCGGCGTCTCGCACTCGCCGCCACCGGGCTCGCCGCGACTCTGGCACTCACCGCCACGGCCTGCGGTCCCAGCGACGACAAGGCCAGCGACAAGGCTGATTCCGGCACCTCTCAGGGCGCCGACAAGGGTTCCGACACCGACACCGGCTCCGATGCCAAGCTGCCCGGCGACCTCGCCGACAAGCTGAAGGACCACGGCATCGACCCGGACAAGTGGAAGGACGGTGGCTGGAAGAACTTCGAAAAGGACGAATGGCTCCGCGAGGCCAAGGACTTCGTCAACCCGGTCATCGAAGGGCTCTGGAAGCCCGAGCGGATGAAGGACGCCAAGGACCCGAAGAAGACCATCGCCGCGAAGGACGCCCCCTCCGACCAGGGCGCGACGGACCCCGAGCCGTCGCCGGTCCAGGCGAAGCGTGAGAAGACGCCGTACCACGAGAACGCCGCCCCGGTCGGCAAGATCTTCTTCGACGCCCCCGAGGGTTCGATGGTCTGCTCCGGCACGGTCGTGAAGGACCCGCGCAACCCGGGCAAGTCCAACCTCGTGTGGACCGCGGGCCACTGCGTGCACGCCGGTTCCGCCGGTGGCTGGTACCGCAACATCACCTTCGTGCCTGCCTACAACGACCTCGGCAAGTCCAAGGCCGAGCTGAGCAACGCCGCCCCGCAGGAAGTCGCCCCCTACGGCCAGTACTGGGCCGACTGGGTCTCGACCTCCGCCGAGTGGATCGACCAGGGCGCGGCTTCGGGCGGCGCCGGTGCGCCGTACGACTACGCCGTGATGCACGTGAAGCCGGAGCAGGGCTCCAAGTCCCTCGAGGAGACGGTCGGCAACGCGCTCGAGGTCGACTTCTCGACTCCGGCGGCGCAGAGCGTGAGCTCGATGGGCGCCTGGGGCTACCCCGCCGCTCCCCCGTACAACGGCCAGATCATGCACAAGTGCATCGACAAGCCGGGCCGCCTCTCGCTGACCTCCACCCAGCCGACGATGTACCGCATCGGCTGCACCATGACCGGCGGTTCGTCCGGTGGCGGATGGTTCCGGATGGTGGGCGACAAGACCCAGCTGGTCTCGAACACCTCGATCGGCCCGGCCGAGAACACCTGGCTGGCCGGACCGCAGCTGGGCAAGGGCGCCGAGCAGGTCTACGACATGATGAGCAAGAAGTACGGCTCCAAGTAGCCGCACGGCGGGCGATCCCCGCACCTCGCACCTGACGCGGCGAAGGCCCACCCCCTACGAGAGGGGGCGGGCCTTCGTCATGTGGACCGCGTGATCCGCTGAAGCGCGTGAATCACTGAACCGCGTGAACCACGCCTGTCCTGTACTGCGTTCAGCCTGCGACCGGGACGTACGGCGTGAGGTCCGCCGCCAGTTCCTCGTGCACCCGCGCCTTGAGCAGCGTGCCCTCTGCGGTGTGCTCCTCGGAGAGCACCTCGCCCTCGGCGTGCGCCCGCGAGATGAGCTGGCCCTGCGTGTACGGCACGAGGGCCTCGATCTCGACCTTGGGCCGCGGCAGTTCGGCGTCGATCAGCGCGAGCAGCTCTTCGATGCCCGCGCCCGTGCGCGCGGAGACCGCGATCGCGTGCTTCTCGTTGCGCAGCAGCCGCTGGAGGACCAGCGGATCGGCCGCGTCCGCCTTGTTGACGATCACGATCTCGGGCACGTCGGTCGCGCCCACATCGCGGATCACCTCGCGCACGGCGGCCAGCTGCTCCTCCGGCACCGGGTGCGAACCGTCCACCACGTGCAGGATCAGGTCGGACTCGCCGACCTCCTCCATCGTGGAGCGGAACGCCTCGACGAGGTGGTGCGGCAGATGCCGTACGAACCCGACGGTGTCGGCCAGGGTGTAGATCCGGCCGCTCGGCGTCTCGGCCCGGCGCACGGTCGGGTCGAGGGTGGCGAACAGGGCGTTCTCCACCAGGACGCCCGCGCCCGTGAGGCGGTTGAGCAGGGAGGACTTGCCCGCGTTCGTGTAACCGGCGATCGCGACCGAAGGCACCTTGTTGCGCTTGCGCTCCTGGCGCTTGATCTCGCGGCCCGTCTTCATCTCCGCGATCTCCCGGCGCATCTTCGCCATCTTCTCGCGGATCCGACGGCGGTCCGTCTCGATCTTGGTCTCACCGGGACCACGTGTCGCCATGCCGCCGCCACCGCTGGATCCACCGCCGCCCATCTGACGGGAGAGCGACTGACCCCAGCCTCGGAGGCGCGGGAGCATGTACTGCATCTGGGCAAGGGCGACCTGTGCCTTGCCCTCTCGGGACTTGGCGTGCTGGGCGAAGATGTCGAGGATCAGGGCGGTCCTGTCGACCACCTTGACCTTGACGACGTCTTCGAGGTGAATCAGCTGGCCAGGGCTCAGCTCACCGTCACACACGACGGTGTCGGCCCCGGTCTCGAGGACGATGTCACGCAGCTCCTGGGCCTTGCCGGATCCGATGTACGTCGCCGGGTCGGGCTTGTCGCGGCGCTGAATGACGCCGTCCAGCACGAGCGCGCCCGCCGTCTCGGCGAGGGCGGCCAGCTCGGCGACGGAGTTCTCCGCGTCCTGCACTGTGCCCGAGGTCCACACGCCCACCAGCACCACTCGCTCCAGACGGAGCTGGCGGTACTCGACTTCGGTGACGTCCTCGAGCTCGGTGGAGAGGCCGGCGACGCGGCGCAGGGCCGCGCGCTCGGAGCGGTCGAACTGTTCGCCGTCCCGCTCTCCGTCGAGTCCGTGGCTCCAGGCGACGTCCTCTTCCATCAGGGCATCGGCCCGAAGACCTTCGGGGTAGTTCTGCGCGAGGCTCTGCGCGTCCTGGGAAGGGGAAGAAGAGGAGGTCATTGGATCCTTACGTCGATGGGATTCTTCATAGGGCTCAACGCTCGGGGCCGCCCCGAGATTCCCCGGGCCGGCCTGCGGGGGCCCTGAGATCACCCCGAGGGGTTTTCCCGGACCCGCGGCGGCGCCGACCTGAAGATAGTGGCACGGAACGGCCCGTCTCGTCACGTGGGTTATTTCCGGGCGGGAGCCGCCTTACGCCAGTCCGGGTGGCCCGGCATCGGCGGCGTCTTCGCGCCGTACAGCCAGGCGTCGAAGAAGCCGCTCAGATCGCGGCCCGCGGTCGACGAGGCGAGCCGCACGAAGTCCGCGGTCGTCGCGTTCCCGTCCCGGTAGGTGCGCACGAAGTCGCGCTCGAGGCGGTCGAAGCTGTCGTGCCCGATCTCCTGCCGCAGTGCGTAGAGCACCAGCGCGCTGCCGTCATACACCACCGGGCGGAAGATGCTGATCTTCTGGCCCGGCGCGGGACCCTTCGGCGCGGCCGGCGGTCCGCCCGCGGCGCGCCAGCTGTCCGACTGCCGGTAGGCCTCACGCATCCGCTTCTGGAGGGGCTTCTTCGACTTCTCCTCGGCGAAGAGGGCCTCGTACCAGGTGGCGTGCCCTTCGTTGAGCCAGAGATCGGACCAGGAGCTCGGGCTCACGCTGTCGCCGAACCACTGGTGCGCCAGCTCATGCACCATGATCGAGTCCACGTACCACTCGGGGAACTCGGGCCGCTTGAACAGGTCGCTCTCGAAGAGGGAGAGGGTCTGCGTCTCAAGTTCGAAGCCGGTCTGTGCCTGCGCCATCAGCACGCCGTACGTCTCGAAGGGGTAGCGGCCGACCTTCTCCTCCATCCAGCCGATCTGGTCCGGCGTCTTCTTCAGCCAGCGCTCCATCGCCTTGCGGTCCTTGGTGGGCACGACGTCGCGTACGGGGAGGCCGTGCGGCCCGGAGCGGTGCACCACAGTGGAGCGGCCGATGGACACCTGCGCCAGTTCCGTCGCCATGGGGTGGTGGGTGCGGAAGGCCCGCGTCGTGGTGGCCCCCGTGTGCGCCGTCGCGAAGGGCAGGCCGTTGGCGACGGCGGTGAGCCCCTTCGGGGTGGTGACGCGGAAGGTGAACCGCGCCTTGTCGGCGGGGTGGTCGTTCGACGGGAACACGCGGTGCCCGGCGTCGGCCTGGTTGGCCATGGCGAGCCCGTCGGCGGTGGGCACCCAGCCGCCGTCCTTGTTCTTCGTGGGCCTGGGATCGCTGGTGTGCCGGACGGTGATCCGCATCTGGTCGCCCCGGTACAGCGGCCGTGACGGCGTGACGACCAGGTCCTCACCGGTGGTCTCGTAGCGGGCGGGGGCGCCGTTGACGGCGACGGAGCGGACCTTGCCGTGGGCGAAGTCGAGGTTGACGCGCCTCAGCGGGGCGGTCGTACGGGCGTCGATCACCGTCACGGCGTCGAGCGGCTTCTTGTTGTCGCCGTGGTACGTGAAGGCGATGTCGTACGCCATGACGTCGTACCCGGGATTGCCCAGGTGCGGGAAGAGCCGGTCGCCGATGCCGAGCGGTCTGGCCGGTGACGGCGCGCTCGCGGCGAGAAGGGTGGCGGAGGTGGCCGCGGCCAGGAGCGCGGTCGCGATGCGGAGAGTCCTCGGCCGCGAGGCCTTGACCCGGGGGGTGAGCAGCATGAACTACCGCTATCAGCGCGGACCTTCCGCACCGGTGTCGGCGCGCGCCATGCCACTCGAACGAGTCGCCGACAGGGGGCCGAGGCGACGCTGACGCCCTAGAACCGTCAACTACGAAGTCGCCGCCGCCGGGTGCTGGGCACGGCTGACGTCGTACACCCCGGGCACCGCACGCATCGCGCGCATCAGCCCCGGCAGGCGGGCCGCGTCCGGCAGTTGCAGCGTGTACGTGTGGCGCACGCGCTGCTGGCTCGGTGGCTCGACGGTCGCCGACATGACTTCGACGCCCTCCATGGCGATGGCTTCGGTGAGGTCGGCCAGCAGATGCGCTCGCCCGAACGACTCGGCGATCAGCGTGACCCGGCACTCCGCGCTGTCCCCCCAGCGCACTCCGACCTCCGCACGCCCCACCTCCTTCATGCGCGCGACGGCGGGACACTCGACGCGGTGCACGGTGACGACCCCGCCGCGCACGGCGAAGGCGGTCACCTCGTCGGGCGGCACGGGCGTACAGCATCCGGCGAGTCGTACGCTCGCGCCTTCCCTGTCCACCACGGCGTTCGCCGCGGCGGGGCGCGGGAAGTCGGAGGCCTGCGGCAAGGGCGCGGGGGCCGTCTTCTCCGGGGTCGACGCCGGGGGCGCCGACGCGGGCGTGGGGTGGGTCGTGAGCCAGCGCCGGATGGCGATCCGAGCGCCGGGCGTGCGCGCGTGGTCGAGCCACTCGCGCGATGGCCCGGACGCCACGTCCTGCCCCATGAGCAGCTGGACCGTGTCGCCGTCCCGCAGGACCGTGCTCAGCGTCGCGAGGCGTCCGTTGACGCGTGCGCCGATGCAGGCGTGGGCGTCCTCGCCGTACTGGGCGTAGGCGGCGTCCACACAGCTCGCGCCTGCGGGCAGTCCGAGCGTGCCGCCGTCGGGGCGGAAGACGGCGATCTCGCGGTCCTGGGCGAGGTCTTCGCGGAGCGTGGACCAGAACGTGTCGGGGTCGGGGGCCGCTTCCTGCCAGTCGAGGAGGCGGGAGAGCCAGCCGGGCCGGGTCGGGTCGGCGCGCTCACCCTCGACCGCGTCGTCGGAGGACGCTTCTGTACCGGCATCGGACTGCTCCTCCGAAGGAGGAGCGTACGGATTGCGCAACGCGACGACGCCGGCCTCGGCCACCTTGTGCATCTGGTGCGTGCGGATGAGGACTTCGGCGACCTCTCCGTCCGGGCGGGCCACCGCTGTGTGCAGCGACTGGTAGAGGTTGAACTTGGGTACGGCGATGAAGTCCTTGAACTCCGATACCACCGGCGTGAAGCACGTGTGCAGCTCGCCGAGGACGCCGTAACAGTCCGCGTCCTCGTTCACCAGGACCAGGAGCCGTCCGAAGTCTGCCGCGCGCATCTCGCCGCGTTTGCGGTGCACCCGGTGGACCGAGACGTAGTGCCGTGGCCTGATGAGGACTTCGGCCGCGATGCCCGCCTCGCGCAGCACCGCACGGACGTCGTCCGCGGTCGCTTCCAGTGGGTTGCCGCCGTCGGCCGCGTTGGCCGCGATCAGCTCTTCGACCTTGGCGTACTCCTCCGGGTGGAGGATCGCGAACACGAGGTCTTCCAGCTCGGTCTTGAGCGCCTGCACGCCGAGACGTTCGGCGAGCGGGATGAGCACGTCACGTGTCACCTTGGCGATCCGTGCCTGTTTCTCGGGGCGCATGACGCCGAGCGTGCGCATGTTGTGCAGGCGGTCGGCCAGCTTGATCGACATGACGCGTACGTCGTTGCCGGTGGCCACGAGCATCTTGCGGAAGGTCTCGGGCTCGGCGGCGGCTCCGTAGTCGACCTTCTCCAGCTTCGTTACGCCGTCGACCAGATAGCAGACGTCGTCGCCGAATTCCGTACGCACCTGATCGAGCGTCACATCCGTGTCCTCGACGGTGTCGTGGAGCAGGGACGCGGTCAAGGTCGTGATCTCGGCGCCCAGTTGGGCGAGAATCAGGGTCACGGCGAGCGGGTGTGTGATGTACGGCTCACCGCTCTTGCGCATCTGGCCGCGGTGGGAGGACTCCGCGAGGACCCACGCGCGCCGCAGCGGCTCCAGGTCCGCGTCCGGGTAATGGACGCGATGGGCTTCCGCCACATGGCCGATGGCGTCCGGCAACCGGTCCCGGGTGCCGGGCCCCAACAGGGCTGCCCGGCCGAGCCTGCGCAGGTCAAGCCGTGGACGGCCGCGCCTGCGCTGCGCTGCGGGCGTCACTGGGCCAGACATCGCAGGGTTTGTAGCCTCCGCACTCATGGGCACCTCCGGCTGCTCCGACCGGCGGTGGGCGGACGACGGCGTGCTCCGTCCGGGCCGGTGCTTGATGCTACCGAGCCCATCACGCGCCGCTGACCGCCTCTCGCCGAGCGTGAAACGGATCACCCATTCGAGCGACAGTTCACGGGTTTACAGTTTCGAGCCATTCCGCGTCGATCTCGCCTTCGGCGACGATCACCGCGGGGCCCGTCATCTCGATCTCGCCGTCGGGCCGCTCGGTGATCACCAGGCTCCCACCAGGCAGATCGACGGTGTACGTGACCGGCGAACCGGTCGTTGCGGGGTCCGCCCCGTCCCTGCGGGCCGCAGCGACGGCCACGGCGCACGCGCCCGTGCCGCACGAGCGGGTCTCGCCCGCGCCGCGCTCGTGCACCCGCATGGCGACGTGACGCGGGCCACGGTCGACGACGAACTCGACGTTCACACCGTCCGGGTAGACCGAAGCGGGGCGGAATGGCGGCGCGTCGTACAGGTTGCCCGCGTGGGCCAGGTCGTCGACGAAGGCGACCGCGTGCGGGTTGCCCATGTTCACGTTGCGCGCGGGCCAGTGGTGGTCCGCCACGGAGACCTCGACGTCGCCTTCGGGGAAGGACGCCTTGCCCATGCCGACGGTGACGTCCCCGCCGGCCGCGGCCTTGGCGATGTGCACGGTCTTCACGCCGCCACGGGTCGCGACGGCCAGATCGCCCTCGCCCACCAGTCCGGCGCGCTGCAGATAGCGGGCGAAGACGCGCACGCCGTTGCCGCACATCTCGGCGATCGAACCATCGCCGTTGCGGTAGTCCATGAACCACTCGGCCTCGGCGGCCAGATGGCGCACCTCGGGGTGAGTCGTCGTACGCACGACGTGCAGCAGGCCGTCGCCCCCGATGCCCGCACGGCGGTCGCACAGGGCGGCGACAGCGGCCGGGGACAGCTCGATGGCGTTCTCGGGGTCAGGGATGATCACGAAGTCGTTCTCGGTCCCGTGCCCCTTGAGGAAGGCGATCCGCGTGCTCATTCCTCGATCGTACGGGGTGCCACGGACAGTCGGTCGTCAAGGTGCCCGCCAGGACTCTGACCTCGTACGACGCCGTCAGCGAAGGCGCGCGACCCGCCACACGGCGAGGACGGCGACGGCGAGGAACACCAAGGCGTACGCGGAGACGATCCGCCAGTCCGGGCGGCCTCCGGAACCGCGCTCCGGCAGTCCCGGCCAGGTGTGCCCCACGCGGCGCGCGGCCATCATTCCCCAGCCCGCGGCGCAGCTGCTGATCAGGAGTCCGAGCATGGCGACGACGGCGCCGCCGTCCCCGAACTCGAAGGCCAGCGGGAAGGCGAACATCAGCGATCCGGCGGCGGCGAGGATGACGATCGGCGCGAGCTGCCAGATGCGCAGACGGCGCTGCGGGCGCAGTTCGACCTCGACCTCCGCCGCGGCCATCGCGTCCGCGACGGGACCGTCGTCGGTCACGCCGTCCGGCGGCCCGTCAGGGCCGTCCGGGGTCAGCTCGCCGCCGTCATGCGCGGTGTCACGAGGGCCGGCCTCCATCGCCATCCGCCCTCCTACTTCGGACTCCACTGGTCGATCGATGGTCGATGATGGCACGGCGTCAGGGGCCGGGATGACCGCCGGAGCGTCCCGATGCCATCACGTGATCAGGCTGTGACCGCTCGTTCGACCAACGCCATTGCACGCCCTGGGAGTTCCCCCCGATCGGCCATGGCGCCACTGAGCCAGTGCACCCGGGGGTCGCGGCGGAACCACGAGTCCTGACGGCGAGCGAAACGCTTGGTCGCGCGCACGGTCTCCGCGCGCGCCTCGTCGTCGGTGCACTCCCCCGCGAGCGCCGCGAGCACCTGCTGGTACCCGAGCGCACGTGACGCCGTACGCCCCTCACGGAGCCCCACGGCCTCCAGGGCGCGCACCTCGTCGACGAGACCGGCGTCCCACATGCGGTCCACGCGCGTGGCGATGCGTTCGTCGAGCTCGGGGCGACCGACGTCGACGCCGATCTGGACGGTGTCGTAGACGGAGTCGTGGCCGGGGAGGTTGGCGGTGAAGGGCTTGCCGGTGATCTCGATGACCTCGAGGGCGCGGACGATGCGGCGGCCGTTGCTGGGCAGGATGGCCTGGCCCGCTCCGGGGTCGGCGGCGGCGAGGCGGGCATGGAGCGCGCCGGAGCCGTGGAGCGCGAGTTCCTCCTCAAGGCGGGCCCGCACTTCCGGGTCGGTGCCGGGGAACTCCAGGTGGTCGACGGCTCCCCTGACGTAGAGCCCGGAGCCGCCGACCAGGATCGGCCAGCGTCCATCGGCGAGGAGGCGGTCGATCTCGGCTCGCGCCAGCTTCTGGTACTCGGCGACGCTCGCCGCCTCCGTGACGTCCCAGATGTCGAGGAGGTGGTGCGGAACTCCGTCGCGCTCTGCGAGCGTCAGCTTGGCGGTCCCGATGTCCATCCCTCTGTAGAGCTGCATGGAGTCGGCGTTGACGACTTCGCCGCCGAGACGCTGGGCGAGAAAAACGCCCAGATCGGACTTTCCTGCCGCGGTCGGCCCGACGACGGCGATGACCCGCGGTGCGGGAGCTGCTCTACTCACCGCCCCAGTCTCGCAAATCCCGCGACCACTTCCCGAACGAGCTACGTGACGCCACACCTCCGGGGTCGTTGCCTGTTGCGAGGTTCCGGCCGCCGGTTTCGAGGATCGGCGACCCGGGTGGCGCAACAGGGCGCACCGGGCGGCGCGGGATTTCGCCCACACGAGTACCGTATGGAGTAGATATGGGCGTTTTTGCACGGTTCCGCAGGAAGTCCAAGGACACGGAAGAGGCGTCAACAGCCGAGGCGGCAGCCGGCACCCTGACGGCCGAGGCGGAAGCGGCCGGGGCGTCCCCCGAGGCCGAGTCCGGCAAGGAAGAGGCCAAGGCCGAAGCCGCCACCGACGAGCCCAAGGCTGAGACCGGGGCCAAGGCTGAGGCCGAGACGAAGGCCGGAGGGAAGGCCGAGGCGGAAGCCGACGCCGAGGCCAAGACGGAGACCGAGACCGGGACCGAGGACAAGTCGGACGACACCGAAGCGGCTGCCGCGGAGAACGTGGACATCCCGAAGCAGCAGTCCGCGGAGAAGGCCCCCGACAACGACGAAGCCGACGAAGGCGCCCGCAAGTGACTCTCCCAGCGAGGGAAGGCAACCGATGGGCTTCCTGCAGAACCTGAAAGACAAGCTCGCCCCGGCGAAGGACAAGGTCGCGGGTCTCGCGCAGCAGCACGGGGACAAGATCGACCAAGGTCTCGACAAGGCCGCGAAGGTGGTCGACGAGAAGACCAAGGGCAAGTACAGCGACAAGATCCAGACGGGGACGGGCAAGGCGAAGGATGCCGTGGACCGCCTCGCCGGGACGCCCGACGAGGGCAAGGACACGGGTGGCGGCACCACCCCGCCCACAGGCGGCACCACTCCGCCATCGGGTGGCACAACCCCGCCCGCGGGTGGCACGACCCCACCCACGCCCCCTCCGGCTCCCTGAATCACCCCGCGTCACCGGTCGAACGACCCCGGCGGACGGCCGCGGAGCGCCACCAGCTCCGCGGCCGTCGCCGTGCGTCGGCCGCGCGCGTGGACGCCTCTGTGAGGCCGCTCAGGCCACGCGAGCCGCTACGACCAGGCGGCCACCAAATACCCGACGCCGTACGGAGCGTCTTCGTAGAGCAGCTCGCCGCTCAGGCCCGCTCCCTCGGCCGCTCCCGCGAGCACCTGCCACGGCGCCCGGCCCGCCGCCTTCAGTTCGTACGCCAGCTCCTCGTCCAGCGCCTTGAGCGCCTCGACGTCCGCCGCCCCCAGCGCACGGGCGACCTCCGCGTCGAACCCTGCCGCCCGCTCGTCGAGATACCCGGGCGCCTTCAGCGTGCGGCACGCGCTGGCGTCGCCCATCACCAGCAGGGCCACCCGGTCGGCCCGCGCCGCGATCTCCCCTCCGACTTGAATACACCGCTCGACCGCCAGAGGTTCCCCCACCCCGAGACCCTCCAGCGGGGCCGCCGACCATTCCGTACGGTCCAGCAGCCAGGCGGCGACGGCGAGCGAGGGCGGAAGTTCACCCCCCGCCTCGACGTCGGAACGTCCCAGTCGCACATCCAGGTCCACGCCGAAACCGCGGAAGGTCCCGCGGGCGCCCTGCGGATGCGGGCCGCGCCCGTTCCGCTCGGCGGGGCCGACCACGACGAGCCGGTCGGGCCGTGAGGCGGCGAGCACCCCGATGGCATCCATGCACGCGGCACGCGCGGCGTCCAGTTCGGGCGCAGCACCCGCGGCGACCTCGGGGACGAGCAGGGGCGGGCAGGGGCAGACGGCTGCGGCGACAAGCATGATCCGCAGCGTAACGGGCGCGAGCAGGAGCGCGCGCTAGTAGGAGATCGGGCCCGAGTCCCACTCCAGCTCGGAGATCGAGAAGCGGTACGGGAAAGAGCCCCCGGACGAACCGTCGCCGATCACCATCCAGCCGTCGGCCGTGCGGTAGCGGCGCATCCGTACGGGATAGCGCGGGTGCTTCGGGCGGTACAGGCGGACGAACTCCGCGAACCGCTCCACCGCTTCCTCATGCGTGCCGTCCACCGTGGCCATCAGCTCGAACAGATGCCATGCCCCCGGCCCCGGCGGGTTCTCCATCATCAGCGCCCAGCGCGCCATCAGCCCATCCCCCGTTGTCCGACTGCCCGCCCTTGTCCGCTCGCCCCGGTCAGTCGAGCGCACACCCGCTTGTGGTGGCCACCGGCAGCGGCTCCGGGACGCCCACCTGCGGCAGTCCGAGCATCACGCCCGCGGGCTTGGCGGCCGCCTCGGTGTTGCGCTTCTCCCATGCGTCACCCGCGCGCGTGGGGCGCACGTTCAGGACGGGGCCCTCGGCGAGCAGGTGGTGCGGCGCCGCGTACGTGATCTCCACCGTCACGACGTCACCGGGGCGGACCTCGGCGTCCGGCTTGGTGAAGTGGACCAGGCGGTTGTCGGGGGCGCGTCCGGAGAGGCGGTGGGTGGCGCCGTCCTTGCGGCCCTCGCCCTCGGCCACCATCAGGTCGAGGGTCCTGCCGACCTGCTTCTTGTTCTCATCCCAGGCGATCTCCTCCTGGAGGGCGGACAGACGCATGTAGCGCGCCTGCACGACCTCCTTGGGGATCTGCCCCTCCATGGTCGCCGCGGGCGTACCGGGGCGCTTGGAGTACTGGAAGGTGAAGGCGTTGGCGAAGCGGGCCTCGCGGACCACGTGCATCGTCTGCTCGAAGTCCTCCTCGGTCTCCCCGGGGAAGCCGACGATGATGTCGGTGGTGATCGCGGCCTCAGGCATGGCGGCGCGGACCTTCTCGATGATGCCGAGGAAGCGGTCCTGGCGGTACGAGCGGCGCATCGCCTTCAGGATCGGGTCCGAGCCCGACTGGAGCGGCATGTGCAGCTGCGGCATGACGTTCGGGGTCTCGGCCATGGCGGCGATCACGTCGTCCGTGAAGTCGCGCGGGTGCGGGGACGTGAAGCGCACACGCTCCAGGCCCTCGATCTTCCCGCAGGCCCGAAGGAGCTTACTGAAGGCCTCACGGTCGCCGATGTCCGAGCCGTACGCGTTCACGTTCTGGCCGAGCAGGGTGATCTCGGAGACGCCCTCGGCGACGAGCGCCTCGATCTCGGCGAGGATGTCGCCGGTCCTGCGGTCCTTCTCCTTGCCGCGCAGGGCGGGCACGATGCAGAACGTGCAGGTGTTGTTGCAGCCCACGGAGATGGACACCCATGCCGCGTACGCGCTCTCGCGGCGCGTGGGCAGCGTCGAGGGGAACGCCTCGAGGGACTCGGCGATCTCGACCTGGGCCTCTTCCTGGACGCGGGCCCGCTCCAGGAGCACCGGCAGCTTGCCGATGTTGTGGGTGCCGAAGACGACGTCGACCCAGGGGGCCTTCTCGACGATGGTGTCGCGGTCCTTCTGGGCCAGGCAGCCGCCGACGGCGATCTGCATGCCGGGCCGCTTGGTCTTCATCGGCGCCAGGCGGCCGAGGTTCCCGTACAGACGGTTGTCGGCGTTCTCCCTGACGGCGCACGTGTTGAAGACGACCACGTCGGCGTCGCCGTCCGAGCCCTCGGGCGCGCGTTCGTATCCGGCGCCCTCCAGGAGACCGGAGAGGCGCTCCGAATCGTGGACGTTCATCTGGCACCCGTAAGTGCGTACCTCGTACGTTCCTTTAACGCCCACTGCCTGTCCCCGGTCGCCGCTGCTCATGTGACAAGGGTAGGCGGTCGCGGGAGTATCCCCGCCGGGAGCTCGGGCCTGGCCATTACAGCGAGTGGCCTGGCAGGATCGCGCGCATGCTCCAGGCACTCCCCCACATCAGCAGGCGCCGCGCACTCCAGGGTGCGGCGGCCGCCCTCGTGGTCTTCGGGCTCCTGATGTGGTGGCTCGTTCCGGCGGGCGACGACTCCCCGGGGGGCCGGATGACGTTCAGCACGGGCGTGAAGAACGCCGTGTACGAGCGGTACGGCAAGCTCCTGCGGACCGCGGTCTCGCATGACATGCCCAAGGTGGACGTGGAGCTGCTCAACAGCGAGGGGTCGCAGCAGAACGTCGAGCGGGTGGCTACGGGGAAGGCCGATTTCACCATCGCTGCCGCCGACGCCGTCGAGAAGTACCGTCTGGAGGGGCGTGCGGGCGCGGACCGGCTGCGGGGCTGTGCGCGGCTGTACGACGACTACGTCCAGCTCGTCGTCCGGCGCTCGTCGGACATCGACAAGCCACAGGATCTGCGGGGCAAGAAAGTGGCCGTGGGACAGCCGCGCTCGGGCGTGCGGCTGATAGCGGAACGGGTGCTCAAGGCCGCCGACCTCGATCCCGACAAGGACCTCACGTCGGTGCACGCCGGTATCGACAAGGCCCCCGATCTTCTCAAGAAGGGCGACATCGACGCCTTCTTCTGGTCGGGCGGACTGCCGACGCTCACCGTGACCGAGCTCTCCAAGGAGTTCGACATTCGCCTTGTTCCGCTCGGCACCCTCGTGGAGGCACTGCACGAGCAGGGCGGGGCCTCCCGCTACTACCGGGCAGCGGTGATGCCCGCCGACGCCTATCCCGCCATCCAGCAGAACGACGCCGTACCGACCCTGGCCGTGGCGAACCTCCTGGTCACCACGGACCGGGCGGACCCGAAACTGACCGAGGGCCTGACCCGCACGGTGATCGACAGCCGCGACCACATCGGAAGCGTGGTGCACGCGGCCCAGCTGGTGGACCTGCGGACGGCGCTCTACACGGACCCGCTCGCCCTGCACGAGGGCGCGCGCCGCTACTACCAGTCGGTCAAGCCGTAGCCCCAGCCACAGCCCTGGCCATCAGGCCGTGTTCCCGGGCTCGTCACGCGGGACGCCGACGGTCACCCGCAGTCCGTGCGGCTCGTGCTGCGCGTACGTGATGGAACCGCCGCCCGCGGTGAGCAGGGCCCGCGAGATGGACAGACCAAGGCCCGATCCCTTCACGTTCTGATGGCGGTTGCTGCGCCAGAAGCGGTCGCCGATGCGGGCGAGTTCGTCCTCCGTGAGGCCGGGGCCGCCGTCCGTGATCACTATGGTCGTCATTTCACCGCTCCAGGAGACCTCCACCCGCACCTCCTCGCCCTCGGGCGTGAACTTGAGGGCGTTGTCGATCACCGCGTCCAGGGCGCTCGACAGGGCGACCGGGTCGGCCCAGCCGGTGGTCGCCGGACAGACGCCGGTCAGCCGCACCCCGTGCTCGTCGGCGAGCGGGCGCCAGGCACCGACGCGTTCGGCGGCGAGCTCGCCGATGTCGGTGAGCCGCAGATCGGCCGCGGCGTGCTCGGCCAGCGCGAGGCCCAGGAGGTCGTCGAGCACCTGGGCGAGGCGTTTGCCCTCGGTGCGCACGGAGGCGATCTCCTCGTTCCCCTCGGGCAGTTCGAGGGCGAGCAGCTCGATGCGGAGCAACAGAGCGGAGAGAGGGTTGCGCAGTTGGTGCGAGGCGTCGGCGACGAAGGCCCGCTGCTGCTCAAGTACGTCCTCTACGTTGTCGGCCATCTCGTTGAACGACCGGGCAAGACGCCTCAGTTCCGGCGGCCCACCCGCGGCCGCGACCCGCGACTTGAGGCGTCCGGTCGCGATGTCGTGCGTGGTCGCGTCCAGGACCCGTACGGGGCGCAGTACCCAGCCGGTCAGGCGCAGCGCGGCGCCGACGGCGAGGAGCATCGCCGCCGACTCGCCGGCGCCGATGAGCAGCCATCCCTGCAGTGTCTTCGAACGCATGCGTCCCGTGGGCGAGTCGGTGACGACGACGGCGATGACGTCTCCGTCCCTGATCACCGGCGACGCGACGACGAGCCGGCCGCGCTGCCAGGGCCACACCTGACGCGGATCGTGGCTTCCACGCGACCTGAGGGCCTCTTCGAAGGCCTCCCGCACCTCGACGCCCCTGGGGGGCAGGAACCAGTCTCCGGGGGCGTGAGCCATGGGCTCACGGTCCCGGAAGAAGACGCCCGCCTTGATCCCGTAGACCTCGTGGTAGTAGTCGAGTTCGGTCTGGAGGGTTTCGCGCCTTTCGTCCTTGTCGCGCAGGCGCGAGCCAGTGGGACGTTTCGTGACGAACTGCGCGAGTGCCGCGAATCGCGCCGTGTCGTCGATCCGGTCGACGACCACCTTCTGCTGCTGCGCCGCCGCCACGCTCACGGCGAGCGGGAAGCCGAGCGCGAGCAGCACACCCGCCATGAGGACGATGAGCAGCGGGAGGAGACGAGAGCGCACCTGACCTCGCTAGTCGCTACGCGGCCGGGGCGACGAGCCGGTAGCCCACGCCTCGTACGGTCTCGATCAGGGCCGGCATGTGCAACTTGGAGCGCAGGGAAGCGACATGCACCTCAAGAGTGCGTCCCGTTCCCTCCCAGCTGGTGCGCCACACCTCGCTGATGATCTGCTCCCGGCGGAACACCACGCCGGGCCGCTGGGCGAGGAGCGCGAGCAGGTCGAACTCCTTGCGGGTCAGTTGGACTGTCGAACCGTCCACACTGACCTGCCGGGTGGGCAGTTCGATGCGTACGGAACCGAGGCGCAGTTCACTGTCCGCGGGGCCAGCAGCGGCGCCGGACGGGGGCCGCCTGATGACCGCGTGGATACGGGCGATCAGCTCCCCGGTGTCGTACGGCTTCACTACGTAGTCATCGGCCCCGAGGTTCAGGCCGTGGATCCGGGAGCGGACGTCGGCGCGCGCCGTCACCATGATCACCGGGATCGACCCGCGTTTGCGGATCTTTCCGCACACCTCGTAGCCGTCCTGATCGGGCAGTCCCAGATCCAGGAGCACCACTCCGAAGGGTGCCGTTTCGCCGGGCAGCAGGGCCTGCAGCGCTTCCTCGCCGCTGCGGGCGTGCACGACGTCGAAGCCGTGCCTGGCCAGGACCGCGGACAGGGCGGCGGCCACATGATCGTCGTCCTCGACGAGGAGCAGTCTCATACGGGCCCCCTCCGGTTCATCGGTCGTTCCGTTCGCGCTCGCCGATGGCCGGTATGCGCGCGTGCACAGGCACCAAGGCATCCACGCCGATGGATAAGGACCGCGTCAAGAGGGTTCGGGTCACGGGCACGTTCCGTTATGGAGCCGGTACGCGCACGGGCGTCCCCGTTCACACGGTGTGTCCGGTTGCGGCCGGATCGTTATGCTCAATTTCCCCTCAGATGTAATGACGCTGGTCGCACCGGGTTACTACTGTCCTCCCAACCGAGGAGGATGGAGCAACAAGCCGTGACCGAAGTATCGGTGACCAAGGACGCCATACCGCCCGGGGCGGACGACCTGGTCGTGCTGAAGAACGTCAACAAGCACTTCGGCGCTCTGCACGTCCTCCAGGACATCGACCTGACCATCGCCCGCGGTGAGGTCGTCGTCGTGATCGGCCCCTCCGGGTCGGGCAAGTCGACACTGTGCCGCGCCATCAACCGCCTGGAGACGGTCGAGTCGGGAGACATCTCGATCGACGGCAAGCCGCTGCCCCAGGAGGGCAAGGAGCTCGCCCGTCTCCGTGCGGACGTGGGCATGGTCTTCCAGTCCTTCAACCTTTTCGCGCACAAGACCGTGCTCGAGAACGTGATGCTGGGCCAGATCAAGGTGCGCAAGACGTCCAAGGCGGAAGCAGAGACGAAGGCACGCGGTCTCCTGGACCGCGTGGGTGTCGCCTCGCAGGCCGACAAGTACCCCGCGCAGCTCTCCGGCGGCCAGCAGCAACGCGTGGCGATCGCCCGCGCGTTGGCCATGGACCCCAAGGTGATGCTCTTCGACGAGCCCACGTCGGCGCTCGACCCGGAGATGATCAACGAGGTCCTGGAGGTCATGCAGCAGCTCGCACGCGACGGCATGACCATGGTCGTGGTCACCCACGAGATGGGCTTCGCACGCTCAGCGGCCAACCGCGTCGTCTTCATGGCGGACGGCCGGATCGTCGAAGAGGCCGTCCCGGACCAGTTCTTCAGCAACCCGCGCAGCGACCGGGCCAAGGACTTCCTGTCGAAGATCCTTCACCACTGACGCACGACGCTTACTTACCTGCGTCTCAACTCTCTTCTGCCGACACAAAAGGATGTTCACCATGAAGGCTCGCAAGGTCACCGCGGCTGCCGCTGCCGTACTCGCGCTCTCCGTCACCGCCACCGCCTGCGGTTCGGACGACAAGGACGACAAGGGTTCCGGTGGTGGCAAGAAGATCACCATCGGCATCAAGTTCGACCAGCCGGGTGTCGGCCAGAAGACGCCGGACGGCGAGTACAAGGGCTTCGACGTCGACGTCGCGACGTACGTCGCCAAGGAGCTCGGCTACAAGGCCGACGACATCGAGTGGAAAGAAGCCAAGAGCGCCGAGCGCGAGAACATGATCTCGCGTGGAGACGTCGACTTCATCGCGGCGTCCTACTCGATCAACGACGAGCGCGCGGAGAAGGTCGACTTCGCCGGCCCCTACCTGCTCGCCCACCAGGACATCCTGGTCCGCGCCGACGACAAGTCCATCAAGTCGCCGAAGGACCTGAACAACAAGAAGCTCTGTTCCGTGACCGGCTCGACGTCGGCGCAGAACGTCAAGAAGGACCTGGCTCCGAAGGCTCAGCTGCAGGAATACGGCGGCTACTCCGAGTGCCTGACCGGCGTGGAGAACAAGGCCATTGACGCCCTGACGACGGACGACTCCATCCTCGCGGGCTACGCCGCGCAGAAGGAGTTCCAGGGCAAGTTCAAGCTCGCCGGTTTCAAGATGACCAACGAGAACTACGGCATCGGCCTCAAGAAGGGCGACGCCGACCTCAAGAAGAAGATCAACGACGCGCTGACCAAGATGGTCAAGGACGGTGCGTGGGACAAGGCCGTCAAGGAGAACTTCGGTCCGGCCAACTACAAGAACGAGCCCGCCCCGAAGATCGGCGACATCGTCAAGTGAAGCAGGGCTTGATTGGCGCGCCGTCCATCCGGGCGGCGCGCCTCGCCCTCCCCACACGCGGAAGCGCGGGAGATCGTGTTCGACTTTCTTGAAGACTACGACTTGTTGGCGGCCTTCTGGGTGACGGTGAAACTCGCCGCGCTCTCCGCCGTCGGCTCCCTTATATGGGGAACCATGCTGGCCGGTATGCGGGTCAGCCCGGTGCCACTCATGCGAGGTTTCGGCACCGCGTACGTGAACGTGGTGCGGAACACCCCCCTGACCGTGATCATCGTCTTCACGTCACTGGGTCTGTTCCAGACCCTGAGCATCAACATGGGTTCGAATGAATTCGAGACCACCAATTTCCGGCTCGCCGTACTCGGCTTCATTCTGTACACGTCCGCATTCGTCTGTGAGGCGCTGCGGTCCGGCATCAACACCGTGCCCGTCGGCCAGGCCGAGGCGGCACGCGCTCTGGGCCTGAGTTTCACTCAGGTATTGACCCTGATCATTCTTCCGCAGGCGTTCCGCTCGGTCGTGGCACCGCTGGCCAACGTATTGATCGCGCTGACCAAGAACACGACGGTCGCCGCCGCGATCGGTGTCGCCGAGGCCGCACTCCTCATGAAGGAGATGATCGAGAACGAGGCCCAACTGCTCCTGATCGCGTCCATCTTCGCATTCGGATTCATGTGCCTCACCCTTCCCACCGGTCTGATCCTCGGCTGGGTGAGCAAGAAGGTGGCGGTGAAGCGATGACTTCCGTTCTGTACGACGCTCCGGGGCCCCGCGCCAAGCGGCGGAACATTCTGTACTCGATAGTTTTCCTGGCCGCTCTGGCTGCCGTGGTCTATTGGGTGTACGCCAAGCTGGACGAGAAGAACCAGCTCGACTGGGTGAAGTGGAAGCCCTTCTTCACTGATGTCCGGGCCTGGGAGACGTACATTTGGCCGGGGCTCGAGAACACCCTCACGGCCGCGGCGTTCGCCATGCTGATCGCTCTCCCGCTGGGTGCGTTCTTCGGTATCTCCCGGCTCTCCGACCACCTGGCGATTCGCCTGCCGGCCGGCGGCGTCGTGGAGTTCTTCCGCGCGATCCCGGTGCTGATCCTGATGCTCTTCGCCGACGCGGCGTACTCCGAGTTCACGGATATCAGCTCGGAAGACCGCCCGCTCTACGCCGTCGTCACCGGCCTGGTGCTCTACAACGCGTCGGTTCTCGCGGAGATCGTGCGGGCGGGCATCCTGTCCCTGCCCAAGGGGCAGTCCGAAGCCGCCATGGCCATCGGCATGCGCAAGGGACAGGTCATGCGGTCCGTGCTGCTCCCGCAGTCGGTCACCGCCATGCTGCCCGCGATCGTCAGCCAGCTGGTGGTCATCGTGAAGGACACCGCGCTCGGCGGCGCGCTGCTCACCTTCTCGGAGCTGCTGGCATCGGTCCGGCCGATGAGTGCCGCGTACGGTGCGAACACCATCGCCAGCTTCACCATCGTCGCCCTCATCTACATCGCCATCAACTTCGCGCTGACGACGTTCGCTTCCTGGCTCGAAGGCAGGCTGCGGCGCGGCAAGAAGTCGACGGGGGCAGTGGTTCCCGTGGCGGCGGTCAACGGGACCGCGGCCACCGGAGACGGAGGCAACCAATTGGGCGGGGTTTGATCAGCCCGGACGCTGACGCGATGCAAGAATCCCGAACCGACTGGGCAGTGCGGTGATCGACCGCACTGCAAGCGGTACTGGTGGGGGCTGCTGTCCTGAGTGGGACGGCAGCCCCCACCGCGTTCCGGGCATCTTCCCGCTCAGCGCGCCCTCACCCTCACGCCGCAACAGCCCCATGGCAACTTGACGCAGGCAGCAGCGGTGGGTTGCATACGTTCTGTGATCGTGCACCGGGCTCCAACTGCCAGTTCCTGTACGTACGTCCAGCGCTCCCGGGCCCTTGCGGTGGGAGGCCACGCGCCGTGGACCCGGTGATCGTCGTCGGCGCGGGTCCCGTGGGGCTCACGCTCGCCCTGGCTCTCGCGCGACACTCCGTACCCACCGTCGTACTCGACGAAGGGCCCGGCAAGGACGAGCAGCGGCCCGCGCGGACTGTCATCCTGCGGGATGACACCGCGGCCCTCATGGAGCGGCTCGCCGGTCACTCGTTCGGTGACCAGGAGTCGGGCGCGCGGTGGAGCGGCTGGCGGTCCCTGCGGCGCAAGCAGCTGATGCGGGAGCTCACGTTCAGTGATGAGGTGCCGGCCCCGCTGCATGTGCCCCAGCACGTGCTGACCGGCGCCCTGCGCGCTGCCATCGCCGAGGAGTCTCTCGTCAAGGTCGCCGTGGAGAGCAAACTCGACTCCATCGAGCAGGACGCGGGCGGGCTGACCGCTCACACGCGCGGGCCCAAGGACACCTGGTGGCGCGGCAGTTATCTGGCGGGCTGCGACGGGCCGCGCTCGACCGTGCGCAAGCTCCTCGACGTCCGCTTCCCTGGGCGTACGGCTGTCGAGCGACACGCCGTGGCCGCTCTGCGCACGGAACTTCCGGGGCCCGGCGAGGCGTTGTTGCATCGGATGCCTCCGTGGCGCCACGGAGGCGCAGAGGTGACGGGCCGTCCGCTCGCCGGCGGAGTGTGGCGGCTCGACTGGCTGCTGCCGCCACGCGGCGAGCTCGTGACGCCCGACGCCCTCGTGGTGCGCATCCGCGAAACCCTCGCGGGCTGGTGCGGCGGCTCCACGCCGCCGTACGAACTGCTCGACACGGGCGTGCACACCGTCCACCACCGTCTGGCCCGCCGGTGGCGGGTCGGCCGTTGCTTCCTCGCGGGCGACGCCGCGCATCTGCTCGGCGCGCTCGGTACGCAAGGGCTCGACGAAGGGCTGCGGGACGCGGACAACCTCGCCTGGAAGCTGGCCATTGCCTGGCACCACGGCGCGCACGACGCCCTGCTCGACAGCTATCAGACCGAGCGGCGGGCCAGTGTCGCCGCGCGCCTGCGCGCCGCCGACCAGTCGCTGCCGATACTGCGGGGCGGCAAAGGCCTGCGCTCCTACGTGCCGGGGTCCGCGCGCGGTCATGACGCGCTCCTCACCGACGGTCATGTGGGACGCGGTCCCCTCGGCGCGCCCGCGTCGTACGCGGACTCGCCACTGGCGCCCCCGCTTTCCGAGTCCGAGGTGACCGTGGGCACCGAGCCGGGCGCGCCCGTGGCCGACGTACCGGTGACGGCGCCCGACGGGTCCTTCGTGCGACTGCGCGACCGGCTCGGCGTGGGACAGCTGCTCGTCGTCCTTGTCGCGCCCGGCACGGTGGTGTGGGAACGGCGGCACTGGGTGACGGCCGGGATCATGCCCCGGCTCGCCGCCGCCGTCACGGCGCTGCCGCACCCGGCGGAACTCCTCGTAGCGGAGAGTTACCCAGGAGCCCCCGCGCACTCCGTGCTGCTCATCCGCCCCGACGGTCACTTGGTCACCGCACTCGGCGGGGTGCGCCCCGCCGAGCTGTATACGGCGGCCGAGGCAGCCCTCGGCGGAGCCGCTCCGAAGCGGCGTACGGACAGCGCGAAGACTACGGAGAAGGCCGAGAGCACGGCCGCCGTGAGCCGGCCGACCACACAGTGAGAAGGAGTTGACCGGCACGCAGCGTCATGGTCTACTCCGAAACGTGACCGACACCGATGTGCGCCTGTGGCGGAGGGTCCATATGGACCTCGTCCGCTATGCGGGCTGCGTGTGTCGTCCGTCCTGCTGAATTCGCCCTCTTCTCTCTTGCGCGTTTCCCTCTTCGTGGCGCGCGCTTCCGCGAACTTCCAGGACGGTACCCGTGTCTGCCCCTGTCTCCACCGCGCCCGCCTCCACGGCTGTGTCCGCGCCCACCGCCGCCGAACTCCTCAACTTCGTACGCCGTAGCGCCGCCGACCCCGAGCTCATCGCCTCACTGCCGCTCGACCCCGAGGGCCGCACCTGGGTGCGCCTCGAAGGGCCCGGTGGCAGTGAGGCCTGGCTGATCGGCTGGCCGCCGGGCACCGGCACCGGCTGGCACGACCACGCGGAGTCGGTCGGCGCCTTCCTCACCGCTGCCGGCACCCTCAAGGAGAACTCGCTCGCCGCCCGGCTGCCCACCGACGGCTGGAAGACCCTGGAGCTGTCCGAAGGGGTGGACCGTGAGCGGGAGTTGACGGCCGGCAAGGGGAGGGCCTTCGGCCAGAACCACGTGCATGAAGTACTGAACGAGTCCACGAGCGAGCACGCCATCTCCGTGCACGCCTACTACCCGCCGCTGCCGCGCATCCGCCGCTACAGCCGTACGGGCGCCGTCCTGCGCCTGGAGTCCGTGGAGCGCCCGGAGGACTGGCAGTGAGTGAGCACCCCGTAGAGGAGCACCCCGCGGACGAACGTCCCGTCGGTATCGACGAGTTGCTGGAGCGTGTGCGGCTCGACCTCGACCGGATGACTCCGGAGGAGGCGCGTGACACCGCGGCCGCGGGCGGACTTCTGGTCGACATCCGGTACGCCGCCCTGCGCGAGCGCGACGGCCTGATCCCCGGGGCCCTGGTCGTCGAGCGCAACGAACTGGAGTGGCGCCTGGACCCGCAGGGCAGCCACCGTGCCGCGGAGGCCGTAGGCCACGACCTGCGGGTCGTCGTGATCTGCAACGAGGGCTACGCGTCGAGTCTCGCGGCCGTCTCCTTGCGGCAGTTGGGGCTGCGGCACGCGACCGACCTCATCGGCGGGTTCCAGGCGTGGAAGGCCGCAGGACTCCCTGTCACCGCAGGGCTCCCGGTCACCGCAGCCCTTCCCGACTCAGGCTGAGCACGCTCACTCCTTGGCCGTCGCCACCGTGACGGGGCGGGGCTTGAGGGCGGCGCGGCCCGGGAGCGCGGTCGCGGTGAGGGCGAGAAGAGCCGCGACGGCCACCACGGAGACGTACACCAACGGAGTGATCGACGGTGCGGCGCTGCCTGTCATGCCGACGCTGAAGGCGGTCAGGACGGCGAGCGCGATACCGCTGCCGAGCGCCGTGCCGATGAACAGGACGGACAGCGCCTCGGTGCGCAGCATGCCCAGGACCTGGCGGCGGCTCGCGCCCGCGAGACGCAGCATCGCGAACTCACGGATGCGCTCGGAGACCGACATGGCGAGGGTGTTGACGACGGCGATCGCGGTGAAGGCCAGGATGAGGCCCATGGCCAGGTAGTTCACCTCGGCGTTCGCCTGCCGGCGCTCGGCCTGGAGGTTGTCGACGGCAGCCGGGGAGAGAACCCGCACGCCCGGGAACTTCGCGACACCTGCCGCGAGTTGTTCCTGTGTACGGTCGCTCTTGATCAGGACCGTGGTGGCGAGCGGGTTGTCGACGTGGCGGGCGACCAGGTCGTGCGCCATGGTCAGATCCCCGAACCCGAGCCCGCGCGCGTACACGGCGCTGACCTTGAGCGTGGTCTTCGTGCCGTCGCCTAGCGTGAGCTTCAGGGTGCTGCCGGGCTGCAAGTCGAGCTGGTCGGCGGCCAGTTCGCTGACAGCGACGCTTGCCCTGCCGAAGCCCTTCAGGGATCCGGCGGTCACGTCCGGGTCCCAGGTGCGGGTGAGCCCGGCCGTACTGACGCCCTGCGCCGGGTACTTGTCGAGTCCGACGCGCACGGTGGTGCGGACGATCTCCGTGGCGGCCTCGACGCCCTCGGTCGTACGCAGCTTCCGCGCGGCCTCGGCCGGGACGCCAGGGCCCTGGGCCGCCAGGACCCAGTCGGCGCGGATGCCCTCGCGGGCCTGTGTGCGGGCAGCGTCGCCGAGGGTGGGCTGGACGAACAGGACGGTGCAGGTCATGCCGGTGAGGAGGGCGAGCGGGGTGACGGCTGCCGCCATCCGGGCCGCGTTGCCACGGAGGTTGGCGTGCGCGAGACGGCCACCGGGGCCGGAGAGCCGCAGCGGGACGCGGAGCACGGCAGCCGCCGCCCTGACCACGAGCGGGCCTAGGAGCGCGATGGCGGAGGAGAGGATCACCACGGTCAGGAACGTCACGGGGGTCGACGCGGGCTCGGTGCGCAGCACGCTGAGCACGGCGACGAGCACGGCCCCTCCGGCGAGGAGGATGAGCCCCGCGACGATGCGGCTCCACGGCGGCCGGGTGCGCTCGACACGTGCTTCGGCCAGTGCCTCGGCCGGGCGGATACGGGCGATGCGGCGGGCCGAGAGGCGAGCTGCGGCCCAGGCTCCGAGCAGCGTCGCGGCCACGGCGGCGAAGAGCGGGAAGACGCTCACGGTCCGCTCAAGGGTGGCGGGGGCGGCGCCCATGTCCACGAACCTGCCGTGCAGCCAGCCACCGAGCGGGATTCCGGCGAGCGAACCGATGATGCCCGCGGCCGCTCCGACGACCAGGGCCTCGCGGCTGAGGAGCCCCCGGATCTGCTTCGGGGTGGCGGCGATGGCGCGGAGTAGGGCGAGTTCGCGGTGGCGCTGCTGCACGGAAAGGGCGAAGGTGCCGACGACCACGAGGACGGCGACGAGGAGGGAGGTGCCGCCCATCGCACCGCCCATGCTGACCAGCTTGATGCGGGCGCCCGCCGCGTCGAGGAACTCCACGGGGCCACGGTCGTCGCCGGTGCTGACCTGTGCCTTCGTACCGGCGAGGGCCTTGGTGACCGCCTTCTTGAGCTCTCCCGTCCCGGTGCCCTCGGCCGGTACGACGCCGAGGGTGGTGATCTTGCCGGGGTGCGCCGCGAGCCGCTCGGCCTCTCCGGTGGAGAAGAAGAGGGACGTCTGGTGGGCGAGGGCGCCTTCGGAGGGGGCCGCTACCCCGGTGATGCGGTAGGAGCGCGGGGCCTGGGTCGACTGGACGGTGAGGCGGTCGCCGGTCTTGAGGTGGGCGCGCCCGGCGAGGCCGCGGTCGATGACGAGGTCACCGGGTACGCGCGGGGCCTTGCCCTCGACGAGGCGGAAGGGAGTCAGCTCGGCCGACTCCCAGGCGTGGCCGTACGCGGGCTTGTCGGTGAGGTCACCGGCTGCGGGGGTCAACGGCGCTGCGAGGAACGTGAGTTCGGGTATGACTTCGCCGACGCCAGGGACGCCCGTGAGCTTGTGCGCGATGTCGTCCGAAAGCCAGGCCCGCTCGGCGATCGGCTTGGCCTTGTGCTTGACCTTGGTCTTGCCCTTCTTGTGCTTGACGGTGGTCTGGTGGACGTTCTGGTCGGCGGAGACGATCACGGGAGCGGCGGCGTAGCGCTCGGTCTTGATGGTGCCCCGCAGACCGGTCTCCAGGAGAGTGCCGCATGCCGTGATGAGCGCGGCGGCGCACATCAGTGCCAGAAAGGCGCCGAGGAATCCGCCCTTGCGGTCGCGGACTGTCTGCAGTGCGTAGCGCAGCATCATGAGGTCGCCTCGGGCTCGGAGGAGGAAGGGAAGTCAGAGGGGGCGGGCGGGGGAACGGCGGTGGGTGCGGGGAAGGCCAGGAGCCGGGTGAGTACGGTGCGGGCGTCGGCCGGGGTCTCGGCGTCGGGGCGCTTGTAGCGGTTGAGCAGGGCGATGTACTCCTCGAAGAACTCGTGGAGTTCGGGGAGCGTCAGCCGGATGGTGCCGCGGGAGTACGGAAACGCGTCGGCCCACTCACCGAGTTCGGCGCCGATGGCTTCGGTGTCGCCGGCGTCTCGTTGCAGCTGCTCGAAGAGCTTCAGGTCGGCGGCGTACGAGAGGTGGTTCAACTCGTCCATGACTAGCCGCGTCTCGGCGTTCTGCTTGCTGCGTGGCGGGAACCGCCGGTCGCCGGGGATCGCTCGCCACCAGCGTTCGCGGCCGTGGCCGGTGCCGCGGCCCGTGCCGTGTCCCGTGCCCGCGGTCTCCTCGACGAAGCCGTAGCGGGCGAGCTCGCGCAGGTGGTAGCTGGTGGCCCCGGTATTGAGGCCGAGCGCCCTGGCGAGGGTCGCGGAGGTGGCCGGGCCGTGCACGGTGAGGTGCTGCAACATCTGCTGACGTCGGGGTTGTGCGAGCGCCTTGAGAACACGGAGGTCGCTCAGCTCCTCCGGAGCGCTGTCGGTGGAGTCCTCGGGGACGCCGTCGGTGGAGTCCTCCGGGGCGCCGCCGGTGGAGTGCCCCGGGGCGCCGGTCGTGCCGGGTTCCTTTGCCATGCGTACACAGTCGTCTGTGCACAGGTTCCTTTGCAGTGCGGTGGACCGGCGTCTTCAGTGGGGGGTTAGCCCCACCTCGCGGACAGAGCTCGCGGGCAGAGGAGGGGAGTTGGGGGACGGCCCCCGAAGAACGCGAAAGGGCCGGGCCGCGGTTCGCACCGCGCTGCCCGGCCCTGACCTGGGCCCCACCCCCGCGAGAGCCCTGGTCGTCTCAGTCCCCGTCGTACTCCAAGTCCCCCGCGTCCTCGCCCTCTTCCTCGATGGCCTGCCGGACGATCCGGAGCGCCAGGCCTTCCGAGTAGCCCTTGCGGGCGAGCATGCCCGCGAGGCGGCGCAGCCGTTTGTCGCGGTCGAGGCCCCGCGTGGCACGGAGCTTGCGAGCGACGAGCTCGCGTGCCGTCGCCTCCTCCTGCTCCGAGTCGAGCTGTCCGACGGCCTCCTCGATCAGCGTGGCGTCCACGCCCTTCGTACGCAGCTCCTGCGCGAGCGCCCGTCGGGCGAGTCCCCTGCCGTGGTGCCGGGACTCCACCCACGCGCCCGCGAAGGCACCGTCGTTGATCAGGCCGACCTCTTCGAAGCGGGTCAGCACTTCCTCCGCCACGTCCTCCGGGATGTCCCGCTTGCGCAGCGCGTCCGCCAGCTGTTTGCGCGTGCGCGGGGTCCCGGTGAGCAGCCGCAGACAGATCGCCCGCGCCTTCTCGGCCGGATCCGTCGGCGGCGGCTCCCCCTTCTCGGCCCTCGACGAGGAAGGGGGACCGCTGTCCTGTGAACCGCCGCCCTGGCCTTCACCGAAGCCGCCACGCCGTCGGCGCCCCCTCCGGCCGCCGCCCCCGCGGAAGCCGGTGCCGTCGCCCTCCTGGTCGGCGCCGCCCTGATCCGCACCGTCCGCGAGGCCTCGGCCCGCGGGGTCGGTGTGGTGCTCGGGAGTGATCTGGTCCGCCCAGTCCGTGCGCCGCGTCATGGATCAGCTCTTGGCCGCGGCGGCCTTGGGCTTGGTGGCCTTGGTCGCCGGGGCGGGCACCGTCTTGGCAGCGTCCTCGGCGGTCGCGCCCGCGGCGTCCTTGCCGGGCTCCTCGGCCTTCGGGTCGTCCTCCTTCGGCTTCACGCCGACGCCCAGCTTCTCCTTGATCTTCCGCTCGATCTCGTTGGCGAGGTCGGGGTTGTCCTTCAGGAAGTTACGGGCGTTCTCCTTGCCCTGGCCGAGCTGGTCACCCTCGTACGTGTACCAGGCGCCTGCCTTGCGGACGAAGCCGTTCTCCACGCCCATGTCGATCAGGCCGCCCTCGCGGCTGATGCCCTGGCCGTAGAGGATGTCGAACTCGGCCTGCTTGAAGGGCGGCGCGACCTTGTTCTTGACGACCTTGACGCGGGTGCGGTTGCCGACCGCGTCCGTGCCGTCCTTCAGGGTCTCGATCCGGCGGATGTCGAGCCGCACCGAGGCGTAGAACTTCAGCGCGCGGCCACCGGTCGTGGTCTCCGGCGAGCCGAACATCACGCCGATCTTCTCGCGGAGCTGGTTGATGAAGATCGCGGTGGTCTTGGACTGGTTGAGCGCGCTGGTGATCTTCCGGAGTGCCTGGCTCATCAGGCGGGCCTGCAGACCCACGTGCGAGTCGCCCATCTCACCCTCGATCTCCGCGCGCGGCACCAGGGCCGCGACGGAGTCGATGACGATCAGGTCGAGCGCGCCGGAGCGGACCAGCATGTCGACGATCTCCAGAGCCTGCTCGCCGTTGTCCGGCTGGGACAGGATCAGGTTGTCGATGTCGACGCCCAGCTTCTTCGCGTACTCGGGGTCGAGTGCGTGCTCGGCGTCCACGAAGGCGACGGCGCCGCCTGCGCGCTGTGCGTTCGCCACGGCGTGCAGCGTCAGCGTCGTCTTACCGGAGGATTCCGGTCCGTACACCTCCACCACACGGCCGCGCGGGATGCCGCCGACGCCGAGCGCGACGTCGAGCGCGGTCGACCCGGTGGGGATGACCTCGATGGGGTCGTTCGGCCG
Organism: Streptomyces sp. NPDC054866; assembly: GCF_053610745.1. Lineage (NCBI taxonomy): Bacteria > Bacillati > Actinomycetota > Actinomycetes > Kitasatosporales > Streptomycetaceae > Streptomyces > Streptomyces sp. NPDC054866. The sequence continues at coordinate 33,388 of NZ_JBSGZA010000001.1, read as the reverse complement.
CTCGCCCATGCGCATCACTGCGCCCTTGCCGAATTGCCGTTCAATCTGTGCGAGCGCGGCTTCGAGCGCCTTCTCGCGGTCGGTTCCTGCCATGGGTTCCACCCGATTTGCTTGTGTCGATCGCTTCACGTCAATGACGCTAGCGCCTGCCACTGACAATCCGCCCCGACGCCCGTCCGGCCTGTGGATAACTCGAGGCGATCGCCCCGCCGAAAACCGCCGGAGCCCCAGGGATCCCCCCGCGAAAACCCCGGGAAAACGCCGCCAGGCAACCCATAAGAATGGATGTTCGATTTTGGTGTCAAGCGCACCACGCGGCTCCCACCGAGACTTCGGCGGAGGTCTGGAGGGTGCTTACCGGCGCTCGCCCGAGCCTGGCTCCTGACCCGAAGCCTCCTCCGCCGCGACCTCGGCCTCCGACGCCGCCCCCGGCCGGTTCGGCCCCCGCAGAGCGCGCCTCACGCGCGTGAGGACGGATACTCCGCCCTTGCGCCGGTGTCCGTGGACACGCGGGTCGTCCGTGACGTCGTACCGCTTCACGTACGCCCCCAGGAAGGCCTGCAGGGTCGCGATCGCCGGGATGGAGATCAGGGCGCCGACCGCTCCGAGGAGCGCCGTGCCCGCGATGACCGACCCGAAGGCGACCGCCGGGTGGATGTCCACGCTCTTGGCGGTGAGCTTGGGCTGCAGGACGTAGTTCTCGAACTGCTGGTAGACCACGACGAAGAGCAGCACCCACAGCGCGAACCAGGGGTCGACCGTGAAGGCGATCAGCATCGGCAGCGCGCCCGCCAGATACGTGCCGATGGTGGGGATGAACTGTGAGACAAGACCGACCCACACCGCGAGCACGGGCGCGTACGGCACGCTGAGGACCTGCAGCAGGACGTAGTGCGCGACTCCGGAGATCAGCGCCATCAGACCGCGCGAGTAGATATAGCCGCCGGTCTTGTCGACCGCGATCTCCCAGGCGCGGAGCACTTCCGCCTGGCGGGCGGGCGGAAGCACCGAGCAGAGCGCACGCCGCAGCCGCGGGCCGTCGGCCGCGAAGTAGAACGAGAACAGCAGGACCGTCAGGAGCTGGAAGAGACCCCCGAGGACCTGCGCCGACACGTCCAGGACGCCGCTGGCGCTGTTCTGCACGTACTTCTGCAGCCAGTCCGAGTGGACCAGGCTGTCCTGGATCTCGACCCGGGAGAGCTCCGTGTGGAACGTCTGGTTGATCCAGCTGATGACATCGTCGAGGTACTCGGGGAAGTCCTCGACCATGTCCACGATCTGGCCCGCGAGCATCGACCCCATGAGCGTGATGAAGCCGGCGCCCACGATCAGGACACCGAGGAAGACCAGGAAGGTGGCGAAGCCCCTGCGCAGTCCGCGCGCGGCCATCCAGCTCACCGCGGGCTCTACCGCGAGCGCCAGGAAGAACGCGATCAGGACGTTGATCAACAGCCCGGTCAGCTGGTGGAAGGCCCAACTGCCCAGCTGGAAACAGGCGATGAGCGCGAGGGCGAGCACCATGGCACGCGGCAGCCAGCGCGGCATGCTGGCGGCCCGCCCGGTCTCCGCCCCGTTCGGGGGCTGGGCCGGCGGCGTCGTGCCGAGCGGAGCTACGTCCTGAGTGACCTGCGCGGTCTCGTCTGTCGATGCCACGGGGCCAGTCTCGCCCACGCCACCGACATTCGGCCGCCGCCCCCACGTCTTCGCGCTCGACGGCGCTCGGGACGGGGGCGGGAGGACGGCGAAGTGTCCGACTGTGTCCGGCTGCGTCTGAATGCGTCGTGCCGCGTCCGGCGGTCAGCGCCTTTCGGCAGGCACGTCCATGGCCGCGCACACGGCGCGCCAGACGTCCTTGGCGTCCCAGCCCGCGTCAAGTGCCTGATGCACCGTGCGCCCGCCGAGCTCGGCCATCACGTGATCGCGAGCGAACGAGTCGGCGTACCCCTGTCCGAAGTGGTCCGCCATCCGCTCCCAGAAAACCGTCAACCGCATGCCCTCAGTATCGCTCCCTTGAGAGTGCAGCCGGACGCAGGGGGCTTACCGAAGGCGCTTTCCGGCCTACGGTCTGTGCATGGCCGAAACCGGAGCATCCCCGCACGCCGCGCACTCGCCGGTCGCACGCGCCGAGCACTTCGTCTGGCTCACCGCGCGCGTCCTCGAGCAGCGGCGGTTCGCGTACCACTTCCTGAGCGGCACGGGCGGCGCCGGAGCCGGCCCGTCGGCCGACGCGGTCGAGACCGCCCTGGCCGCGTACGACACCGCGGACGGGGGGTACGGATACGCGCTCGAACCGGATCTGCGCGGCCCTGTCAGCCAGCCCCTGCACGCCGGACACGCGCTGCGCGTCCTGGACTCGATCCGACGCTGCGGCGGGCAGCGGGTGGAGCGCGTGTGCCGCTACCTGACGTCGGTGTCGACGTCCGACGGTGCCCTTCCGGCGATCCATCCCAGCCAACGCGGCTACCCCTCGGCTCCGTTCGTGCCCGTGCTGGACGATCCCCCCAGCGAACTCCTCGCCACCGGCCCCGTAGTGGGCCTGTTGCACCGCAACGAGGTGTGGCACGCCTGGCTGTTCAGGGCCACCGACTTCTGCTGGGCCGCGGTGGAGTCCCTGGAGAAGTCCCATCCGTACGAGATCGAGGCGGCCGTCGCCTTCCTGGACGGGGCACCCGACCGCCCGCGCGCGGAGGCGGCAGCCGACCGGCTCGGCAGGATCGCGCGGGAGCAGAACCTCGTGGCGCTCGACCCCGAGCGGCTGGACGCGTATCCCGTGGCGCCGGGCTACGCACCGGGTGAGCATCACTTCCCGCACGACTACGCGAAGGCCCCCGAGTCGCTCGCGCGCGCGTGGTTCACCGACGAGGAGATGGCGCTCTCCCTGGACTTCCTGGAGCGGGAGCAGCAGGAGGACGGCGGCTGGCCGATCCGATGGCGGCAGTGGGCACAGGCCAGCACCCTCGAAGCACGCCCGATCGTCACCATCGAGGCGCTGCGCACCCTACGGGCGTACGGCCGGTCCATTGCCTGACGGGGGCTCCTCGGCCTCTCTCAGGAGCAGCGCCGCGATGGCGAGTGCCGTGCCGCGCGGCGCCGACAGGTCGATGCCGGTGCGTTCGCCGATCTTCGCGAGGCGGTTGTCGACGGTGTTGGGGTGCAGGCCGAGAGCGGCGGCGGTCGCCCTGCGCTCCTGTTGATGGCCGAGGTGGGTACGCAGCGTCTCCAAGAGCTCGGGGCGGTCGGCGACCGGGTCGAGCAGGGCGGAGATGAGGTGGCTGCTCTCGTTGCGGCGGGAGAGGTGGTACTCGAGGAGCACGTCCTCCATGCGGTGCAGTCCCGGAGGCATGCCGCACGCGCGCGTGATGCGCAGTATCTCCGTCGCGGTCCGCGCCGCGTCGGTCACGGCCTCGGGTCCGGCGGCGTCCACGGCGGCCACGCGTACGGGAAGGTCGCAGGCCTTGCTGAGGCGGCGCGGCAGGTCTTCGGGCGGCCGGCACTGCTGGGGCACGATGACCCGTCCGCCGTCGGCCTCCAGGAGGGCGAGCACCTCCACCTCGAAGGCGTGGTCCAGGGCGGTCTGCACGCGCCGCAGCCGCCGCCGTACCGCTACGGGGCCCTCGGCCGACGCCCCGTCGAAGCCGACCGCCAGAACGAGCACGGGCCCGGTCAGACCCAGTTGGTCGAGGAGTAGGTGACCGGGCGGCACCATGCCGTCGAGCAGACCGCGGACCAGGGACCTGCGCTGGGCGCGCTGCTCGGCTTCCAGGGCGGATCGCTCGTCCAGGTAGGTCTCGGCCACGGTCCCGACGATGGCGGGGTGGGACTGCAGCAGCACGTCCACGAGCTCGACCAGGGCCGCATCCTCGCCGGGGCGGGCCACGTCGCGCAGCGCCTGCCACAGGACGTAGACCCCCAGAGCGTGCGTCCGCAGCAGCAGGTGCAGCGGCATGCCCTCTTCCGCGCGCTGCGCGGCCCGCTCGCGGAAGAGCCGGTGGCTGCCGGGCCGATCGGAGACGTGGCGCAGGAAGAGGCGCACTCCGTGGCGTGCGGTCGCGGCTATCTCCAGGTCCTTCACATCGTCGGGGAGCTCCGCGTAGCCGGGCAGCTCCTCGAACGACTCACGGGCCATCCTGCGGGCCAGCTCATTGACCCTGGGCTCGCAGCGCGCCGCGAGGGATCTCGCCTCGGAGGACAGGGCCACGGTGTCTCCTCTCCAGGGGCCGGGCCGCGGTTGTGACGCGTCACATTACCCACGGGAACAGGGCTGGCTGCGGCTGGCTGCTGACGACGGGGATGGCGGCAGCGGTCAGCCCATGAGCGCCCGCGCCCCCGCCGTGACTACCACGGCCGCCCCGATGACGACCAGGAACGGGGCCCGCATCAGCAGCGCCACGGCCGCCGCCGCGAGCCCCAGGGCCTTCGCGTCCAGTTCCAGGGCCCGCCCGTCGGCGAAGGCCTGCTGGGCCGTGAGCGCGGCCAGCAGCGCCACGGGCAGCAGGGCGGCCATGCGCTTGACGAGCGGGCGTTCCAGGGCGCCCGCCGGTACCAGCAGGCCCGCGAGCTTCACGAGGTAACAGCCGACGAAGGTCACGCCGATCGCAATCCAGATGTTCAACGGTCTTCCTTCTGGCTGTCGTTCTGGGCCTGGGTGTCGTGCTGGGCGTGGGCGTCGTTCTGGGCGCCGTCAGGGCATGCGGCTCCCTTGGCGGATGCCTTGCGGCCCTCTACGTAGAGCACCGCCGGCACGGCGAGCGCGGCCACCAGGACCGGCACTCCAGCGGGCAGCACGGGCAGCAGGCCGAGCCCCAGGAGAACCGCGACCGCTGCCACGGCCCGCTCCGTAGTCGTCCGTAGCATCGGCGCGAGCAGCGCGAGGAAGACCGCCGGTCCCGCGGCGTCGAGCCCCCACCTGTCGGTGTCACCGATGGCCTCGGCGCCGAGCGCCCCGAGGAGCGTGGTGAGGTTCCACAGCAGGTAGAGGCTCAGTCCGGTGACGGTGAAGCCGATGCGGGCGGCGCGTCGTGTCGGCTGTGCGAGCGAGACGGCGGTGGTCTCGTCGATGACCCAGTGGGCGGCGAACGGGCGCACCGCGCGCGGGAGGGCCAGCAACTGCGAGAGCCGCAGCCCGTAGAACGCGTTGCGCACGCCGAGGAAGAAGGCGCCCGCCGCCGCGGTGAACGGATTGCCGCCGCCCGCGAGCGCCCCGACCAGTGCGAACTGCGAGGCCCCGGTGAAGACCAGCAGGCTGAGCGCGCAGGTCTGGAGCACGGTGAGGCCGCTGCCCGCCGAGGTCACTCCGAAGGCGAAGCCGGAGAGTCCGACGGCGATCCCGACGCCGAGGGCGTCGCGGACGACGGCGGAGTCGGGTTTCTCCGGTGTGCCGATCGACCGGTCGTCGTGCTCGATCTGGCCCGGGGTTATGTCTGCGGGTGTCGTCTGTTCTGCCACACGCCGGACGGTACGAGCAGGTCCGATTCCCCGTCTTGTACGTTCTTGCGCTCACGCTGGTACGCCCCGGGCGGCACGCCGACGATCCGCGTGAAGTGCCGGTTCAGGTGCGGCTGGTCGGTGAGGCCCACGGCGACGGCCGCTTCGGCGGGTGTCGTTCCCGTGTCCAGGAGGCGCAGTGCGGCGCGCACACGGGCGTCGGTGAGCCAGGCGTGCGGAGGCATTCCGTACGTGTCCCGGAAGGCCCGCAGCAGGGCGAAGGGGCCGACTCCGAGATCGGCGGCGAGCCGCTCCAGGCTCGGCGGGTCCGCGAGCCGCTCCTCCAGGACGGCACGCGCGCCTGCCGCGGTCCTGGCACCGGCCGTGCGCACGGCACGCTGCGGGACGGGGCCGCCGTTCAGCCGCAGCAGCCGGGTCACCGCCACCCGCAGCAATGTGTCGGCGGCGAGCGCGTTGCCCTCCTCGGCGGCTCGCAGTACCCGGTGGACGAGGGTCACGGCGTACTGGTCCTCGAGCACAGGACGGATGAAGCCGGGGGCTCCCCGAATGGTGGTGGTCTCCGCGGCGATGGCCGCGACCAGTTCCGGCGACGGATAGACGGCCGCGTACCGCCAGCCCTCGGGCGCACCGGCCCGGCCCGTGTGGGGCGTGTCGGGGTTGATCAGGGCCAGGGTCCCCGGCCCCGCGTGCTGATCGGCGCCGCCGTGGTGGAAGACGTCGACGCCTTCGGCGATCGCGGCGATCACGAAGTGCTCGTGGGTGTGTCGCACGAACGTCTTGCTGATGTAGTGGGCACGCAGCAGGTCGACCCCGGGCAGCTCCGCGTACCGCCAGTGCCGCGCCTGCTCAGCCGAACCTGCCATGACCCCATTCTGCGACAGCCGCGCAAACCCTTTTCCGCAGGTCGGCGCCGTTGTCAGTGGCGGGGTGCACGATGGGGTCATGGTCAGGTCCGCATCCAGTGCTCCCGGCGCCCCCGGCGCCCTCGACGGGTTCTCCCCCGCGACCCGCAGCTGGTTCACGGGGGCTTTCTCCGCGCCCACGTCCGCGCAGGCCGGGGCGTGGAAGGCCATCGGCGAGGGCTCGGACGTGCTGGTCGTCGCGCCCACCGGCTCGGGCAAGACGCTGGCCGCGTTCCTCGCCGCCCTCGACCAGCTGGCCTCGACGCCGCCGCCCGCCGACCCCAAGAAGCGCTGCCGCGTGCTGTACGTGTCTCCGCTGAAGGCCCTCGCGGTCGATGTGGAGCGCAATCTGCGCAGCCCGCTGACCGGCATCCGGCAGGAGTCCGTGCGCCTCGGGCTCCCCGAGCCCGAGGTCCGGGTCGGTATCCGCTCGGGCGACACCCCGCCCGCCGAGCGCCGCTCCCTGGCCACGCGCCCGCCGGACATCCTGATCACCACCCCCGAGTCGCTCTTCCTGATGCTCACCTCCGCCGCGCGGGACGCGCTGACGGGCATCGAGACGGTGATCCTGGACGAGGTGCACGCGGTCGCGGGCACCAAGCGCGGCGCCCATCTCGCCCTCTCCCTGGAGCGGCTCGACGAGCTGCTGCCCCGGCCCGCCCGCCGCATCGGCCTGTCGGCGACCGTCCGTCCGGTGGACGAAGTGGCGCGCTATCTGTCCCCGCAGCGCAGGGTGGAGATCGTCCAGCCGCCGTCCGGCAAGGAGTTCGACCTCTCCGTGGTCGTGCCGGTCGAGGACCTCGGGGAGCTGGGAGGCTCGCCGGTCGCCGAGAACGACCAAGGCGCGGAGCGCCCCTCGATCTGGCCGCATGTCGAGGAGCGCATCACCGACCTCGTCCAGGCACACCGCTCGACGATCGTGTTCGCCAACTCACGCCGTCTCGCGGAGCGCCTGTGCAACAGGCTCAACGAAATCGCGTACGAACGCGCGACGGGAGAGCCCCTCCCCGAAGACCACTCCCCCGCGGAGCTGATGGCCGAGTCGGGCGCTGCCAAGGGAGCTCCTCCGGTCCTCGCCCGGGCCCACCACGGCTCGGTCTCCAAGGAGCAGCGCGCGCTCGTCGAGGAGGACCTGAAGGCGGGCCGCCTGCCGGCCGTCGTCGCCACGTCCAGCCTGGAGCTGGGCATCGACATGGGCGCGGTCGACCTGGTGGTCCAGGTCGAGTCACCGCCCTCCGTGGCCTCCGGCCTGCAGCGGGTCGGCCGGGCGGGACACCAGGTGGGTGCGGTCTCCACCGGCGTCGTCTTCCCCAAGTACCGAGGCGACCTGGTGCAGGCCGCCGTGGTCACCGAGCGGATGCGGACCGGCTCCATCGAGTCGCTGCGCATCCCGGCCAACCCCTTGGACGTCCTTGCGCAGCAGCTCGTCGCGACGGTCTCCCTGGACACCTGGCAGGTCGACGACCTGCTGGCCCTGGTCCGCAGGGCCGCCTCCTTCGCCTCGCTCCCGGAGTCGGCGTTCACGGCCGTCCTGGACATGCTCGCGGGACGCTATCCCTCGGACGCCTTCGCGGAGTTGCGCCCCCGTGTGGTCTGGGACCGAGTCGCCGGCACCGTCACCGGGCGGCCGGGGGCGCAGCGTCTCGCGGTCACCTCCGGGGGCACGATTCCCGACCGCGGCCTCTTCGGGGTCTTCCTCGCCGGCGCCGACCCCAAGAAGGGCGGAGGCCGCGTCGGAGAGCTCGACGAAGAGATGGTCTATGAGTCCAGGGTGGGCGATGTCTTCACGCTCGGCACCAGTTCCTGGCGCATCGAGGACATCACACGCGATCGCGTGCTGGTCTCCCCCGCTCCCGGTGTCCCGGGGCGGCTCCCCTTCTGGAAGGGCGACCAGCTGGGCCGGCCGCTCGAACTGGGCCGTGCGGTGGGCGCGTTCCTCCGTGAGGTCGGCTCCCTGTCGCGCGACGACGCGCGCGTGCGCCTGCTGGCCGCGGGCCTGGACGAGTGGGCCGCCGACAACGTCCTGACGTACCTCGCCGAGCAGCGTGAAGCCTGCGGCCACATCCCGGACGACCGCACGATCGTGGTCGAGCGGTTCCGCGACGAACTGGGCGACTGGCGGGTCGTGGTGCACTCCCCGTTCGGCGCGCAGGTGCACGCCCCCTGGGCCCTGGCCCTCGCCTCCAGGCTGACCGAGCGGTACGGCATGGACGCCCAGGTCATGCACGCCGACGACGGCATCGTGCTGCGCCTGCCGGACGCCGACCTGATGAGCCTGGACCTGCTCGACCAGGAGCCCACCGACCGGCCTCTGGAGTACGACAGCGAGCAGGCCCCCGTAGGCGCGGGAGACGTCGCCTTCGACAAGGGCGAGGTCAACCAGATCGTCACCGACCAGGTGGGCGGCTCGGCCCTGTTCGCCTCGCGCTTCCGAGAGTGCGCCGCCCGCGCGCTGCTGCTGCCGCGCCGCAGCCCCGGAAAGCGCACGCCTCTGTGGCAGCAGCGCCAGCGCGCCGCGCAACTGCTCCAGGTGGCCAGCGAGTTCGGGTCGTTCCCCATCGTCCTGGAAGCCGTCAGGGAGTGCCTCCAGGACGTCTTCGACGTCCCCGGTCTCACGGAACTGATGGGCGACATCGAGTCCCGCAAGGTCCGGCTCGTCGAGGTCACCACCCCCGAGCCGTCCCCGTTCGCCCGCTCCCTCCTGTTCGGGTACGTGGCGCAATTCCTGTACGAGGGTGACTCACCGCTCGCCGAGCGGCGCGCGGCGGCCCTCTCCCTGGACTCCCGGCTGCTCTCCGAGCTCCTGGGCCAGGCCGAGCTGCGTGAGCTGCTCGACGCGGACGTCCTCACGGAACTGGAGCAGGAGCTCCAGTGGCGCACGGAGGATCGCCGCGTCAAGGACGCCGAGGGCGTCGCCGACCTGCTGCGCCTCCTCGGGCCGCTCACCGCAGCCGAGCTGGCCGAGCGCGGCGCCGAGCCGGAGTGGGCGCAGGAGCTGGCATCCGCCCGCCGCGCGATCAGCGTCCGCATCGCCGGGGCCGACCACTGGGCAGCGATCGAGGACGCGGGCCGGCTGCGCGACGCGCTGGGCACCGCGCTGCCGGTCGGCGTCCCGGAGGCGTTCACGGAGCCCGTCAAGGACCCGCTGGGCGACCTCGTCGCGCGGTACGCACGCACGCACGGCCCGTTCACCTCGGCGACGGCGGCGGCCCGTTTCGGCCTCGGCGTCGCGGTCACCGAGGGCGCGCTGCAGCGCCTGGCCGCCAACGGTCGTGTCGTACAAGGAGAGTTCCATCCGGCGGGCATCGGCCAGGAGTGGTGTGACGCGGCCGTCCTGCGCCGCCTGCGGCGCCGCTCCCTCGCGGCCCTCCGGCATGAGCTTGAGCCGGTGCCGCCCGCCGCGCTCGCCCAGTTCCTGCCCCAGTGGCAGAACTTGAGCGGGCACGGACTGCGCGGCGTGGACGGACTGGTGCGCGCCATCGAGCAGTTGCAGGGGGCGACCGTGCCGGCGTCCGCTCTCGAGAAGCTCGTCCTGCCCTCCCGCGTGTCCGGCTACGCACCGGCGATGCTCGACGAACTCACCGCCGCGGGAGAGGTGGTGTGGGCCGGGGCCGGCGCCCTGCCGGGCAAGGACGGCTGGGTCTCCCTCTATCTGGCCGATGCCGCGCCCCTGCTCCTGCCACCAGCTCACCCGCTGGAGCTCACCGCACTCCACGAGTCAGTCCTTGGCACCCTCTCCGGGGGGTACGGCCTGTTCTTCCGGCAGATCGCCGACCAGGTCCGTGCCACGACTCACCCCGAGGCCTCCGACCCCCAACTGGCCGACGTGATCTGGGACCTGGCCTGGTCCGGACGGCTCACGAACGACACGCTGGCCCCGATGCGCTCGCTCCTCGGCTCGGGCCGCACCGCGGGCTCCACGGCGCATCGCGCCAAGCGCACCATCCCGCGCGGGCGCTACGGCACGCTGACGGCCGCCGCCCGCCCCACGTCGCGTACGGGGCCGCCGACCGTGGCGGGCCGCTGGTCGCTGCTCCCCGCCCACGAGCCCGACCCCACCCTGCGCGCCCACGCCCTGGCCCGCACCCTCCTTGACCGGCACGGCGTGGTCACCCGGGGGGCGGTCGCGGCCGAGGGGGTCGAGGGCGGCTTCTCGGCGACGTACCGCGTCCTGTCCGCCTTCGAGGACAGCGGCCAGGCGCGGCGCGGCTACGTGGTCGAAGGGCTTGGCGCCGCCCAGTTCGCCATGGACGGCGCGGTGGACCGACTGCGCGCGGCGGCGAACGCACGTGACCGCGCGGACAGTTCACCGGCCGCCATGAACTACTCACCGCGCCCCTCGGAAACCCAGGCCATCGTCCTGGCCGCCGCCGACCCGGCCAACGCTTACGGAGCCGCGCTTCCCTGGCCCGATCCGCCCACCGACGCGGGGCACAAGCCTGGCCGCAAGGCAGGCTCCCTGGTCGTCCTTGTCGACGGCGAACTGACCCTCTACATGGAGCGCGGCGGCAAGACCCTGCTGGCCTGGCCCTCGACTCCGCAGGATGACACCCCGGCCACCGAGGACGCACGGCTGCACGCGGCCGCCGAAGCCCTCGCCGCCGCGGCCCGAGCGGGCTCACTCGGCACGGTCACGGTCGAACGCATCAACGGCGGCTCCGCCCTGACCTCCCCCTTCGCCCCTCTCCTGGAAGGAGCAGGCTTCCACGCCACCCCCCGGGGCCTACGCCTACGCGCGTGACGCCGCTCTGCCACCGCGGGGCACCCGGCGACGCGCCCGCGAGGGCCCCGCCCGGCCACTCGGCCATGGGCCGACCGCGCCTGCCCTGCCCACGGGGCCTACTCCTAAGCGCGTGACGCCGCCGGGGCACTCCAACCCCAGGCACACGCAGCCCAACCCGGCTCTCTCCCCCAAGCCACACGGCAACGGGAGCCACCCGCCCGCCGCCCGGCCAAGCGACCACCGACCAGCCCCGCCCCCCACCCCGATCACACGCCCACACAAGCCACCCCACCCCCTCCATGCCACCCTGGACCCCATGCCCGAAGGCGACACCGTCCACCAGGCAGCCCGGCGGCTGCACACCGCCCTCGCCGGGCGTACCGTCACGCGCTCCGACCTCCGTGTCCCGAAGCTCGCGACCGTCGACCTCACCGGGCGCACCGTCCTGGACGTCACCCCGCGCGGCAAGCACCTCCTCACCCGCTTCGAGGGCGGGCTCACCCTGCACTCCCATCTCCGCATGGACGGCTCCTGGAAGGTGTACGCCCCCGGCGAGCGCTGGAGCGGCGGCCCCGGTCACCAGATCAGGGCGATCCTGGGCACCGCCGAGCGCACAGCCGTGGGCTACCGCCTGCCCGTGCTCGAACTCCTCCGTACCGCCGACGAGGACAAGGCCGTGGGCCACCTCGGCCCTGACCTCCTGGGTCCCGACTGGGACCCCGAACAGGCCCTCGCCAACCTCCTCGCGACCCCCGACCGCGCCCTCGGCGAGGCCCTGCTCGACCAGCGCAATCTCGCGGGCATCGGCAACGTCTACAAGAGCGAGCTCTGCTTCCTCCTCGGCGTCACCCCCTGGATCCCCGTAGCCGAGCTCCCCGCCGAGACGGCCGCCCGTATCCCCGCCCTCGCCAAGAAGCTCCTGGAGGTCAACCGCGACCGCCCGGCACGCACCACCACGGGCCGCGACCGCGCGGGCCAACGCCTGTACGTCTACGGCCGCGCACCCCGCCCCTGCCTGCGCTGCGGCGCCCCCATCCGCTCGGCCGAGCAGGGCGACGGCTCCCGCAGCCGCCCCACGTACTGGTGCCCGTCCTGCCAACACGGCCCGACTCCCTGAGCCACCGCCTCCCTGAGCCACCGCCTCCCCCCAAACCTCGAACGCACCCACCAGTTGACGCCCCGTCAGATCCCGCCGTACCGTCCCGTCATGCCCCTCACGGCGTACGACCTCAGCGGACGCACCGCATTCGTCACCGGCGCGGCCAGCGGCATCGGCCGAGCCTCGGCCGTACTCCTCGCGGAAGCGGGCGCCACCGTCCACTGCGCCGACCGCGACACCCAGGGACTCCACGAGACGGCCACGCTCATCAAGACCGCGGGCGGCACCGCGCACACCCACTCCGTGGACGTCGCCGACAGGGCCCAGGTCGAGCAGGCCGTAGAGACCGCCACCGCGACCACCGGCCGCCTGGACGTCATGGCCGCCATCGCCGGGATCATGCACAGCAGCCCGGTCCTGGAGACTCGTGACGAGGACCTCGACCGGGTCCTCAGCATCAACTTCAAGGGCGTTCTGTACGCCTGTCAGGCCGCGGCCCGCGCGATGATCGCGGCGAACGCCGACGAGCCCGCCGGCTCCCGCCGCCCCGGCAGCATCATCACCATGGCCTCCGGCGCCGTGGACACCGGCGGCCCCGGCCTCCTCTGCTACGGCGCGGCGAAAGCCGCCGTTGTCCAGCTCACGAAGACGCTCGCCACCGAGGTGGGCCCGCACGGAATCCGCGTAAACGCCGTCGCGCCCGGCTGGATCCGCACCCCCATGACCGACCGCCACGACACCGACGCCCAGGCGCACACCGAGGGGCTCATGGTCCGCATGTCCCCATTGGGCCGGGTCGGCGAGCCGGAGGACATCGCCCACGCCGTCCTGCACCTGGCGTCCGACGCGTCCGCCTTCACGACGGGCCAGATCCTCCGCCCGAACGGCGGCGTCGCCATGCCTTGGTGACAGCACCGGCCGCGGCCTTGACAGCGGTCTCGGCAGCCCCCCTGACCACGCCCCTCCCGCGCCCCCCAAGCGCACCATCCGCCCCCCGCGCCCGCACCTGCTCTCGCTCCCGCGTCCTCGCCCGCTCCCGCGCCCTGGACCGTGACGCCCCCACCGCCCGGGACTGCGGCACACAATGCACCGGCAGCAGACTCAGCCCCCACCCCCCGGCCGCGACGGCCCCCTCCAGGACTCCCGCATCAGGCACGAGGGCCAGCCGCAGCACGCCCCACCACCAGAGCGCGCCGAGCGCCAGAGCCGGTGCCCACCGCACGACTCTCCATGCCACGGCCACCACCTCCGCACAGGATCCGGCGCCTGACGCCCGACATGCTCGGCACCCGGCGCGACCCCATCGACGCTAGACGCCCGGCTCGACCGGGCGGGAGGGCGCACCACAGCGCACACGAGGCACGGCTGCCGCCGCCCTGATCACCCGTTCTCCACGATCACGTTCTACGCGACCACGTTCGCCGCGATCACGATCTCCGGGATCACGTAATCCGGGATCACATGCTCCGCATTCAGCCGTTCTCCGCCTGGAACATCCAGTGATGCTTCTCCAGATCGGCCGTGATGCCGATGAAGATGTCCTGGCTCACCGGATCCGCCTCGCCGGTCGCCTCGACCCGCTCCCGCATCCGCGTGATCACCGAACCGAGCGCGTCGACGAGCGTGCCCACCGCGTCCGCGTCCTTGACCCAGCCCTCGGCGACGTCACCGATGCCGCTGCTCCGCGCCACGGTCGCCGCGCGGCCGTCGGGCGAGACGCCGAGCGTGGAGGCCCGCTCGGCCACCGTGTCGGAGTGCGTCCGTGCCGTGTCCACGACCTCGTCGAGCTGCAGATGGACGGAGCGGAAGCGCGGGCCCACCACGTTCCAGTGGATCTGCTTGGCGACCAGGGAGAGGTCGACCAGATCCACGAGCGCCCCCTGCAGGGCGTCCGAGACCGTCTTCAGATCCGCATCGGACAGAGGGCTCTTCACGACGTACATCCAACCTCCAGAGCTCATGAAACCCCCGTAATACAAATCACCCCCAACAATGACACAAGTGCACCAATCGGGGCATCTCTGAGCAGGCCGCGAGCACCTCCAGCCAGACTCCGGGCACCCCCGACCAGGCCTCGAGCACCTCTGGACAGACGAAAGCCCCGGCCGGTAACCCGGCCGGGGCTTCAACACATCTAAGCGTTCAGAGCGCTCAAACAGCGTGCACAGTCAGTCAGCGCAGCATCACGCGGCGACGACGTCCACCGCCTCCGCAGGCGCCTTGATCGTCACCCGTTCCGGCGGCACACCGCTCACCGAGACGGAATTGAGCATCGGGCGAACCGGTGCGCGCACCGGTTCCGTAGCCGCTGCCGACGCAGCCAGTTCGGCGAGAGAGAGCTCATCGCTCACCTCGCGCATGAGCTCGGACATCCGTACGTCAAGCGCGTCGCAGATCGCGGAAAGCAGCTCGGAGGATGCCTCCTTCTGCCCCCGCTCCACCTCGGAAAGATAGCCGAGCGAGACTCGGGCGGACGAGGAGACTTCGCGCAGAGTACGGCCCTGGCGCTGGCGCTGCCGACGCAGCACGTCACCCAGCAGGCGACGGAGCAGAATCATCGGTGGCTCCCTCCTCGGACCGCGTAGCCGCATCCTTCACGCCCCACCGTACCGCCTTGCGCGGCGGCCGTGCGGGGAGCGATGTCGTGTTCACTCAGGGCTGCAAACATCAAGTCCCCCCGTTCTGTTCCGTATCCTGTGCCCGCCCGTTCCCGGCACGTTCGCCGGACAGCCGCTCGACCAGCAGCGTGAGCACGCTCCGTACACTCTCCATACGGATGTCCGAACGCTCACCGTTCAACCGCAGAGCGGCCACTTTCCCCTCAGAGCGAAGAGCGGAATCAGCGCCGCCGACCACGCTCCCGGGCCCCGCGTCAGGGGAACCCGGCCCATCGACCGCCACGAAGACCGTCCCGACCGCCTGGCCGTCCTGCGGCTCGGGCCCCGCGACGCCCGTGGTCGCGATCCCCCAGTCCGCGCCCATGACCTTGCGCACACCCGCCGCCATCTGGAGCGCCACCTCGGCATCCACGGCGCCCCGCTCGGCCAGCAGAGTGCCGTCCACCCCGAGCACCTCGTGCTTCAGCTCGGTCGCGTACGCCGTCACGGACCCCCGGAAGACCCGTGAGGCGCCCGGCACCGCCGTCACCTCGGCGGCCACCAGGCCGCCGGTGAGCGACTCGGCGACGGCGAGCGTCTCGCCGCGCGCCTGAAGAAGCCGCAGCACCTCCGTGGCCGGGCCGAGAGACATCACGAGCCCGACTCCCGAGGCCCTTCGCCGGAACCAGCCCCGGCCCCAGAATCAGAACCAGAGGCAGCCGCCGCCGCAGCCGCAGCAGCAGCCGACGCCGCCGACGCCTCACGCGCCTCCGCGAGCCCCTGGCGCCTCAGCAGGATGGCCTGCCGCACATAGTCGAGCCCGGTCAGGACGGTCAGGACGACGGCGACCGCCATCACCCAGAACCGCAGCGTGGCGAGCGGCCCGGTCAGCGCCAGGACGTACATCCCGGCCGCCGTGCCCTGCCAGAGCGTCTTCATCTTGCCGCCGCGACTGGCCGGAATGACACCGAAGCGGATCACCCAGAACCGCAGCAGTGTGATCCCGAGCTCACGCCCGAGAATGACGCCCGTCACCCACCACGGCAGATCGCCTAGATACGAGAGACAGATCAGCGCCGCGCCCATGATCGCCTTGTCGGCGATGGGGTCGGCGATCTTCCCGAAATCCGTGACCAGGTTGTACGTACGTGCCAGGTGCCCGTCGAACAGGTCCGTGATCATGGCGACGGCGAAAGCCGCCCAGGCCCACGCACGCCAGGCCGGGTCGTACCCGCCGTCGGCGAGCAGCAGCATCACGAAGCCGGGCACGAGGAGCAGCCGGATCACCGTCAACAAGTTGGCGACGTTCCACACGCTGGCCTGATTGACGGCCGCAGCGCCCAACTTTCCGCCGCGCACCGGCTTGGCGCCCTGCGCGCCGGAGCCGCCCGCCGCGGATGCCGGGACTCCGGTCATCTGCGTGCCTCCTCGGCCGGGATCCGGGGCGAGTCCCCCAGAATTTCGCTGTACTCAGCCACCAGGTCCACGCCTTCCGTGCCGACCACCTTTGCCACGACCATACGACCGACCTGCAGACCGTCCCCACCCGTGGCGCCGGTGAAGCGGATCTGGCCGTCCGTCTCGGGCGCCTGGTGAGCCGCCCGGCCGATCGCGCCGTCCTCCTCGTCCACGGACTCCACGAGCACCTCGACCGTCTCACCGAGACGCTCGTCGGCGCGCTGCGAGGTCAGTTCCTCGGCGAGCCGCGAGATGCGCGCGAGCCGCTCGTCGACGACGTCCTGAGCCAGCTTCTGGTCGTACGTCGCCGCTTCCGTGCCCTCCTCGTCGGAGTACCCGAAGACGCCGATGGCGTCCAGCCGCGCGCCCGTGAGGAACCGCTCGAGCTCGTCCACGTCGGCCTCGGTCTCGCCGGGGAAGCCCACGATGAAGTTGGACCGCACGCCGGCCAGCGGCGCCTTCGTCCGAATGGTCTCCAGGAGCTCAAGGAAGCGGTCCGTGTCCCCGAAGCGCCGCATCGCCCGCAGCACACCGGGAGCGGAGTGCTGGAAGGACAGGTCGAAGTAGGGGGCGACCTTCTCCGTGGAGGTCAGTACGTCGATGAGCCCGGGGCGCATCTCGGCGGGCTGGAGGTAGCTGACGCGCACCCGCTCGATCCCGTCGACGGCGGCCAGCTCGGGAAGCAGCGTCTCCAGGAGCCGGATGTCGCCGAGGTCCTTGCCGTACGAGGTGTTGTTCTCGGAGACGAGCATGACCTCCTTGACGCCCTGCTCGGCCAGCCAGCGCGTCTCTCCGAGTACGTCCGAGGGGCGCCGCGAGATGAAGGACCCTCGGAAGGAGGGAATGGCGCAGAACGAGCAGCGACGGTCGCAGCCGGAGGCCAGCTTCACCGAAGCGACGGGGTTGGTGCCAAGGCGCCGCCTCAGCGGTGCACGCGGCCCCGAGGCGGGCGCGAGGCCCTCCGGGAGGTCCATGGGCGCGTGACCGGGCAGCGCGACGTCGGAGCCCGCCTCCTGGCGCTCAGCGGGGCTGATCGGCAGCAGCTTGCGCCGGTCACGGGGGGTGTGAGCCTCGACACTGCCGCCGCTCAGGATGGTGTTCAGGCGGGTGGAGATGTCGGAGTAGTCGTCGAAACCGAGGACACCGTCGGCTTCGGGGAGGGCGTCGGCGAGTTCCTTGCCGTACCGCTCGGCCATGCAGCCGACCGCCACGACGGCCTGGGTCTTGCCATGGCCCTTGAGGTCATTGGCTTCCAGGAGGGCGTCGACGGAGTCCTTCTTGGCGGCTTCGACGAATCCACAGGTGTTGACTACGGCGACATCCGCGTCTTCGGCGGCCTCGACGAGCTGCCAGCCGTCCGCCTCCAAGCGGCCTGCGAGCTCCTCCGAGTCCACCTCGTTACGGGCGCAGCCAAGAGTGACAAGGGCGACGGTACGGCGTTCGGGCATGGTCTCAAGACTACTTCGTCCCTGCCCGGGCCCCCGCCGCGAGGGTCCGGGCCGCCGTCACAGGGCTCAGCCGACCTCGGGATCGCCCTTGGTGTACGTGAGCCGCTCGACCTGACCGGGCTCGAACTCGTTCTCGATCGACTTGCCGTTCACGAACAGCTTGATCGCGCCCGCGTCGCCGAGGACCAGGTCAATCTTCTGCTTGTCCTGGAAGGTCTTCGACTTGCCCTCTTCGAGGACGCCGTCGAAGAGGGTCCGGCCGTTGTGGTCCTTGGCCGAGATCCAACTGCGCCCGTCCGGGGCGCTCACCTTGACCGTGACCTTGTCCTTGGGCGCGCCGGCGATCGCGCTGTCCGAGGGGTCCGGCTTGGGGTCGGCGGGCTTGTTGGGCGCGGGCTTCGTGGCGGGCTTGCTGGTGGCGGGCGTGGCGCCCTCGGCGACCTGCGACTTCGATCCGTCGTCTTCGTCCCCGCCGTTGAACGCGGTGAAGCCGACGAAACCGACGACCGCGACGATCGCGGCGACCATGGCGGCGGTCCAGTTGGGACGGCGCGGATCGGACCTGATCCGCTCGGCCTCGAAGAGCGGTGCCGCCGGGGTGGGCGCGGGCGGGCGACCGCCGTGCGCCTCGTCGTACTGGGCGAGCAGCAGGGCGGGATCGAGGCCCACGTGGCGTGCGAGCGTCCGGATGTGTCCGCGGGCGTACACATCTCCGCCACACCGGGAGAAGTCGTCCTGTTCGATCGCGTGCACGATCGGGATGCGCACCCGGGTGGACGTACTGATTTCGTCGACGGTCAGGCCCGTGTCGATACGTGCCTGCTGCAGCGCGCGCCCGATCGAGGGCCGGTCGTCAGCCGGACTCTCAGCTGCCGGTCGGTCGTCGGCGGGCCGGTCGTCTGTGGGTGGGTGGTCTGAAGGGCGGTCGTCTTCAGGGGAGTTGCCGATGGACACGGGGGCGCCTTTCGAGCGTGTAGCCACCTGCCGGATGTTCAGTCTAGGGGGGTTCGCGAAGGGTGGGGCAACTGGGCGACGGACTTTGTACGCCATCGGAATGGCCGGACATCCTGATGGTGGGGGCGGTGGAGCATGGTCCTTACCTCCCCTCAACTTGACGTATGCCGAAGGGAAACGGTTGCCTGCCGCTCCCTTATGGGTGAGCCTCCCCGCGGATCACGGCCAGCACGCCATCCAGTTCGTCGGGTTTCACAAGAACGTCACGAGCCTTGGAGCCCTCGCTCGGCCCCACGATGCCGCGCGACTCCATGAGGTCCATGAGCCGTCCGGCCTTCGCGAAGCCGACGCGCAGCTTGCGCTGGAGCATCGAAGTGGACCCGAACTGTGTGGAAACCACCAGCTCAGCGGCCTGGCAGAGCAGATCGAGGTCGTCGCCGATGTCCTCGTCGATCTCCTTCTTCTGCTTGGTGGAGACGGTGACGTCGTCCCGGAAGACGGGCGCCATCTGGTCCTTGCAGTGCTGGACGACGGCGTGGATCTCGTCCTCGGTGACGAAGGCGCCCTGCATTCGGGTGGGCTTGTTCGCGCCCATCGGCAGGAAGAGCCCGTCGCCCTTGCCGATCAGCTTCTCGGCACCCGGCTGGTCGAGGATGACGCGGCTGTCGGCGAGAGAGGAGGTCGCGAAGGCGAGCCGCGAGGGCACGTTCGCCTTGATCAGACCGGTCACGACATCCACGGAAGGCCGCTGCGTGGCGAGCACCAAGTGGATGCCCGCGGCCCGTGCGAGCTGCGTGATGCGCACGATCGAGTCCTCGACGTCGCGCGGGGCGACCATCATCAGGTCGGCGAGCTCGTCGACGATCACAAGCAGGTACGGATACGGGCTGAGCTCCCGCTCACTGCCCTCGGGCGTCTTGAGCTTGCCCTCGCGGACGGCCTGGTTGAAGTCGTCGATGTGGCGGTAGCCGAACGCCGCCAGGTCGTCGTAGCGCAGATCCATCTCGCGTACGACCCACTGGAGCGCCTCGGCGGCCCGCTTGGGGTTGGTGATGATGGGCGTGATCAGGTGCGGGATGCCCTCGTACGCGGTGAGCTCGACGCGCTTGGGGTCGACGAGGACCATCCGTACGTCCTCGGGGGTCGCCCGCATCATGATCGACGTGATCAGACAGTTGATGCACGAGGACTTACCGGAGCCGGTGGCTCCGGCGACCAGGATGTGCGGCATCTTGGCCATGTTGGCCATGACGTAGCCGCCCTCGACGTCCTTGCCGAGCGCGACCAGCATGGGGTGGTCGTCCTCGGCCGCGTCCGCCAGACGCAGCACGTCACCCACGTTGACCATCTCGCGGTCGGTGTTCGGGATCTCGATGCCGACCGCGGACTTGCCGGGGATGGGGCTGATGATGCGGACGTCGGGGCTGGCGACCGCGTACGCGATGTTCTTGGCCAGAGCCGTGATCTTCTCGACCTTCACGGCGGGGCCGAGCTCGATCTCGTACCGCGTGACCGTCGGGCCCCGCGTGAAGCCGGTGACGTCCGCGTCGACCTTGAACTCGCTGAAGACGTTGCTCAGCGAGGCGACGACCGCGTCATTGGCGGCGCTGCGGGTCTTGCCGGGGCCGCCGCGCTCCAGCAGGTCGAGCGCGGGCAGCGAGTACGTGATGTCCCCGGCGAGCTGCAGCTGCTCGGCGCGCGGCGGGAGGTCCCGCGGCTGTTCCGGGGCGGCCTTCGTCAGGTCCTTCACGCCGGAGGCCGACGTGTCACGCGACTCCCCCGGCTTCTTGCGGAGCACACCGGGCGGCGGGCTGTCCGTGGCACGCGCGGTCGGCACCGGCGCGGAACTCTCCCCGGACGTGTCGGCCTCCTCGGACTGCCCGTCGCGCTCCCCGGAGACGCCCTGCGTGAGGTCGGCGACCAGCGGCGATGGCGGCATGCCGTGCAGGACCGCGCCGTCCAGGGCGGCGGCAGCGGCGGCCGCCACGTCCACCGCGTCCATCGGACGGTCCAGAGAGGGCTGTGCGGCCCCCCTGCGGGGCCTGCGGCGCCGGGTGAGCGCCTCCTCCTCCGCCTGGTCCGGGGCGTACGGCTCGGGCGTCTGAGCGCGCTTGCGCGAGCGGGCGGGCAGCGCCTCGCGCCACTGCTCCTCGTACCGCTCGTCGTCCGCGTAGTCGCCCTGCACCGCCTCGGGCTCCGCCTGGACGATGCCGAGCTTGGTGCCGAGCAGCCGCAGCCGCTGCGGGATGGCGTTGACGGGCGTCGCCGTGACCACGAGCAGCCCGAACACGGTCAGCAGGACGAGCAGCGGTACGGCGAGGACCTCGCCCATGGTGAAGATCAGCGGAGTGGACGTGGCCCAGCCGATGAGGCCGCCCGCGTCCCTTATGGCCTCCATGCCGTCCGCGCGGGCGGGCGAGCCGCAGGCGATGTGCACCTGGCCGAGCACGCCGATGACGAGCGCGGAAAGGCCGATCACGATGCGGCCGTTCGCCTCCGGCTTCTCGGGGTGCCGGATGAGACGTACGCCGATGACCGCGAGCAGTATCGGAAGCAGCAGGTCGAGGCGGCCGAACGCGCCGGTCACCAGCATCTCGACGAGGTCACCCACGGGACCGCGCAGATTCGACCACGTGCCCGCGGCGACGATCAGCGCGATGCCGAGCAGCAGCAGCGCGAGGCCGTCCTTGCGGTGCGCCGGGTCGAGTCCCTTCGCGCCTCGCCCTATGCCGCGGAACAGCGCGCCCACGCTGTGCGCGAGACCGAGCCAGAGGGCGCGCGCGAGGCGGTACACGCCCCCCGTGGGGCTGGGCGCCGGCTTGGGTGCGGGCTTCTTCGCCGCGGCTTTCTTGGCGGGCGCCTTCTTCGCCGGGGCCTTCTTGGCGGGCGGCTTCTTGGCGGCGGCCTTCTTCGCCGGAGCCTTTGTGGGCGCGGCCGCCTTCTTCGCGGGCGTCTTCTTGGCTGCGGACGGACGTGAGGCCATGGGTCTGAGGTTACCGGTGGAGGCCACTGCGGACACGTGTGCCTACTGCTTCACCCGTTTGTGTCGCCCTTGCGGGGGCGGTGAACTGACGGGTGTTCACCGCCTCCGCGTCGGATCGCGTCGGGTCAACTCTGCGAGGACACCGAAGGCGCACCGCTTCCAGTGCCCGGTTCCAGGGCGTCAAGAGCCCGCCGCAGGCCGGTGAGTTTGCGTTCGAGATGGGCCGCGGTGGCGACCGCGGCGGCATCCGCCGAGTCGTCATCGAGCTGCTTCGAGAGCGCCTCCGCCTGTTCCTCGACGGCCGCGAGACGCGCGGAGAGCTCGGCGAGAAGACCCGCGGGCTCCTTGGCGTCACCCGCCGCGGACTTGCCGCCGCCTTCGAGCTGGAGCCGCAGCAGGGCTGCCTGCTCCCGCAGTTGGCAGTTCTTCATGTACAGCTCGACGAACACCGAGACCTTCGCGCGCAGCACCCACGGATCGAACGGCTTGGAGATGTAGTCCACCGCACCGGCCGCGTAACCGCGGAACGTGTGGTGCGGGCCGTGGTTGATGGCGGTGAGGAAGATGATCGGGATGTCCCGGGTCCGTTCTCGCCGCTTGATGTGCGCGGCGGTTTCGAAACCGTCCATGCCTGGCATCTGGACGTCCAGCAGAATGACCGCGAAGTCGTCCGTGAGTAGTGCTTTGAGCGCTTCCTCCCCGGACGATGCCCGTACCAGGGTCTGATCGAGCGCAGAGAGGATGGCCTCCAGCGCCAGCAGATTCTCCGGCCGGTCATCGACCAGGAGGATCTTGGCCTTCT
The DNA here is from genome assembly GCF_053610745.1 of Streptomyces sp. NPDC054866. NCBI lineage: Bacteria > Bacillati > Actinomycetota > Actinomycetes > Kitasatosporales > Streptomycetaceae > Streptomyces > Streptomyces sp. NPDC054866. The sequence goes on along the minus strand of NZ_JBSGZA010000001.1, from coordinate 10,977 downwards.
GCACCATGGCCCGCCCTCCTCGCCCCGGCGGTACACCGGGCGCCGCCCCAGGGGACGACTCCCTTACGCCGTCCGTCCTTGTGCCGGTCATGGTAGCCGCACCCCGCCTGTCGCCACACCCTGTCACCGCGATGTCACTGTGCACGTAGCAGAAACGCAGTGGGAGACCAGAAGGTTCCCCGAATACCGTGGTTCTACACGGCTTCGGCCACACTCTGTCAGCAACTCCGCGTAATGAAGCCTCTTCTCGGTCACTCCCCGCGCATCCACTGCTCCATCACCGAGAGCAGATGATCCGGGTCGACCGGCTTCGTAACGTAATCGGAGGCTCCGGAGTCGATGGCCTTCTCCCGGTCGCCCTTCATGGCCTTCGCGGTGAGCGCGATGATCGGGAGCCCGGCGAACTGCGGCATCCTGCGGATCGCCGTCGTCGTCGCGTACCCGTCCATCTCCGGCATCATGATGTCCATCAGGACGACCGTCACGTCGTCGTGCTGTTCAAGGACTTCGATGCCCTCACGGCCGTTCTCCGCGTACAGCACCGAGAGCCCGTGCTGTTCCAGGACGCTGGTGAGCGCGAACACGTTACGGATGTCGTCGTCGACGATGAGCACCTTCTCACCGCCGAACTGGTAGCCGACACGCGCCTCGGGCGCCTCCTGCCCCGCGGTCGGCCACTGCGCCTGCGAGCCCTGCTCCTGAGGCTCCGCGACGCCCTGCCCGGGCAGCACGGGCGGCTGCTCCGACGAAGCGTGCGCGGCACGACGACGGCGCCGGAAGAGCGTGCCGGAACCCGGCATCGCGTCGAGACGCGGCGGCGTGACCCCCTCGTTCTGCGGCGGCTGCTCGGAGGTGGACGCACCCTCCTCCAGGGCCGGCCGTGAGACCGTGCCCGGCAGGGGTGCCAGCTGCGTGTAGCCCTGCGGCGGCAGTTCGCTCGGGTGCAGCGGCAAATAGAGCGTGAACGTCGAGCCGCGGCCCGGTTCGCTCGCCGCGTGGATCTCGCCGCCGAGGAGACGCGCGATCTCCCGGCTGATGGAGAGGCCGAGGCCCGTACCGCCGTACTTCCTGCTCGTCGTGCCGTCCGCCTGCTTGAACGCCTCGAAGATCACCCGCATCTTGCTGCCGGCGATACCGATGCCGGTGTCGCTCACCGAGAAGGCGATCAGATCCGCGTCCGCGTCCCGCAGCGAACCCGCCTCCAGGAGCTGTTCGCGGATGGCGTTGGGCACATCGGCGTTCGCGTGCCGGATCACCAGCTCGACCGCTCCGGAGTCGGTGAACTTCACCGCGTTCGACAGGAGGTTGCGCAGCACCTGGAGGAGCCGCTGCTCGTCCGTGTGCAGCGTCGCGGGCAGCTCCGGAGACACCCGTACGGAGAAGTCGAGTCCCTTCTCCGCGGTCAGCGGCCGGAAAGTGGCCTCTACGTAGTCGACGAGTTGCACCAGGGCGATGCGCGTCGGGGAGACGTCCATCTTGCCCGCCTCGACCTTCGACAGGTCGAGGATGTCGTTGATGAGCTGCAGCAGGTCCGAGCCCGCCCCGTGGATCGTCTCGGCGAACTCCACCTGCTTGGGGGTGAGGTTCGCGTCGGCGTTGTCGGCCAGCAACTTGGCCAGGATCAGCAGGGAGTTGAGCGGCGTACGCAGCTCGTGCGACATGTTCGCGAGGAACTCGGACTTGTACCGCATCGAGACGGCGAGCTGTTCGGCGCGCTCCTCCAGGACCTGCCTGGCCTCTTCGATCTCGGTGTTCTTGACCTCGATGTCGCGGTTCTGCTGGGCCAGCAGCTCGGCCTTCTCCTCCAGTTCGGCGTTCGAGTCCTGCAGCGCCTTCTGCCGGTTCTCCAACTCCGCCGAGCGCTCGCGCAGTTGCTCGGTGAGCTCCTGCGACTGCTTGAGCAGCACCTCGGTCTTCGTGTTGACGCTGATGGTGTTGACGCTCGTGGCGATCATCTCGGCGATCTGGCTGAGGAAGTCCTTCTGGATCTGCGTGAACGGCTGGAACGCGGCCAGCTCGATCACGCCGAGGACGGTCCCCTCGAAGAGCACAGGAAGGACGATCACCTGGGCCGGCGGTGCCTCACCGAGGCCGGACGCGATCCGCAGATAGCCGGAGGGCGCGTTCTCCACGAGGATCGTGCGCCGCTCCTGCGCAGCCGTGCCGATGAGCGTCTCACCGGGCCGGAAGGAGGTGGGCATGGAGCCCATGGAGTAGCCGTAACTCCCCATCATGCGCAGCTCGTACGCGTCCCCCTGCTCGGCGCCGGGCTCCGCGCCCTCGTCCGTGGGCAGCGCGAGGAAGAAGGCGCCGTGCTGCGCGGAGACCACCGGCGTCAGCTCGCTCATGATCAGCGAGGCGACGTCCGCCAGGTCGCGACGGCCCTGCATCAGACCGGAGATGCGGGCGAGGTTGCCCTTGAGCCAGTCCTGTTCCTTGTTGGCGAGGGTGGTGTCGCGGAGGTTGGCGATCATCGAGTTGATGTTGTCCTGGAGGACCTGGATCTCGCCCGCCGCGTCCACGTCGATCTTCAGGTTCAGGTCGCCGCGCGTCACCGCGGTGGCGACCTCGGCGATGGCGCGTACCTGCCGGGTCAGGTTCCCGGCCATCTCGTTCACGGATTCGGTGAGGTCACGCCACGTGCCGTCGACGTCCCGCACCCGCGCCTGACCGCCCAACTGCCCTTCCGTGCCCACCTCGCGGGCCACGCGCGTGACCTGCTCGGCGAAGGACGACAGCTGGTCGACCATCGTGTTGATGGTGGTCTTGAGTTCGAGGATCTCGCCCCGGGCGTCGATGTCGATCTTCTTGGTCAGGTCGCCCTTGGCGATCGCGGTGGTGACCATCGCGATGTTGCGGACCTGGCCGGTGAGGTTGGAGGCCATGCCGTTCACGGACTCCGTCAGGTCCTTCCACGTACCCGAGACTCCGGGCACACGGGCCTGACCGCCGAGGATGCCGTCCGTACCCACCTCACGGGCCACGCGGGTCACCTCGTCCGCGAACGAACTCAGCGTCTTCACCATCGTGTTGACGGTGTCGGCGAGTTGCGCGACCTCGCCGCGCGCCTCGACGGTGACCTTCTTGGTGAGGTCTCCGTTGGCGACCGCCGCCGCGACCTGGGAGATCCCGCGCACCTGCGCGGTCAGATTGTTCGCCATCAGGTTGACGTTGTCGCTGAGGTCCTTCCAGGTGCCGGTGACGCCCGGCACGCGCGCCTGGCCGCCGAGGTTGCCCTCGGTGCCCACCTCACGGGCCACGCGGTTGACCTGCTCGGCGAAGTTCGAGAGCTGGTCGACCATCGTGTTCACGGTCGTGACGAGTTCGAGGATCTCGCCCTTCGCGTCGACGGTGATCTTCTTGGAGAGGTCGCCCATGGCGACGGCCGTGGTGACCTCGGCGATGTTGCGGACCTGAAGGGTCAGGTTGTTCGCCATGCCGTTCACGGACTGCGTGAGGTCCTTCCAGGTGCCGGAGACACCCTGCACCTCGGCCTGGCCGCCCAGGATGCCGTCGGTGCCCACCTCACGAGCCACCCGCGTCACCTGCTCGGCGAAGGCGGAGAGCTGGTCCACCATCGTGTTGAGGGTGTTCTTCAGCTCCAGGATCTCGCCGCGCGCGTCCACGTCGATCTTCTGCGACAGGTCACCTCGCGCCACCGCGGTCGCGACCTGCGCGATGTTGCGCACCTGGGCGGTGAGGTTGCCGGCCATGCCGTTCACGGAGTCGGTCAGATCGCGCCACACACCGGCGACGCCGGGCACCTGCGCCTGACCGCCGAGGCGGCCCTCCGTGCCCACCTCGCGGGCCACGCGGGTCACCTGGTCGGCGAAGGCGGAGAGCTGGTCGACCATCGTGTTGATGGTGTTCTTCAGCTCCAGGATCTCGCCGCGCGCGTCCACGTCGATCTTCTGGGACAGGTCACCCCGGGCCACCGCCGTCGTGACCTGGGCGATCTGGCGTACCTGCGACGTCAGGTTCCCCGCCATGAAGTTGACGGAGTCGGTCAGTTCCTTCCAGGTGCCGCTGACACCGTCCACGCGCGCCTGGCCGCCGAGGCGGCCCTCCGTACCCACGTCGCGCGCCATCCGCGTGACCTGATCGGCGAAGGACGACAGCTGGTCCACCATGGTGTTCACGGTGTTCTTCAGTTGAAGCATCTCGCCGGAGACGTCGACGGTGACCTTCTGCGAAAGATCGCCGTTGGCGACCGCCGTCGTCACCTGCGCGATGTTGCGGACCTGACCCGTGAGGTTGCGGAAAGCGGTGTTGACCGAGTCCGTCAGGTCCTTCCACGTACCGGCCGCGCCCTGCACCTGCGCCTGGCCGCCCAGCTCACCCTCAACACCGATCTCCCGCGCCACACGCGTCACTTCGGCACCGAAGGCGGAGAGCTGGTCCACCATCGTGTTCACGGTGTTCTTCAGCTCGAGCATCTCGCCCGCGACATCGACCGTGACCTTCTGCGACAGATCGCCGTTGGCGACCGCCGTCGTCACCGTCGCGATGTCCCGCACCTGCGTGGTGAGGTTCCGGAAGACCGTGTTCACCGAGTCGGTGAGGTCCTTCCACGTCCCCGCCGCGCCCGGCACGTTCGCCTGACCGCCCAGCTGCCCCTCGGCACCGACCTCGTTCGCGACGCGGGTGACCTCGTCCGCGAACGTACGCAGCGTCTCGGTCATCTGGTTGATCGTCTCGGCGAGTTGGGCGACCTCGCCGCGTGCGCTGACCGTCACCTTCTGGGACAGATCGCCGTTCGCGACGGCCGTCGTGACCTGGGCGATCCCACGCACCTGGGCGGTGAGATTGCCGGCCATAAGATTCACCGAATCGGTGAGGTCCTTCCACACTCCCGCCACACCAGGCACCTGCGCCTGGCCGCCGAGCTCACCCTCCGTGCCGACCTCGCGCGCGACACGGGTCACCTCGGAGGAGAACGACGACAGCTGGTCGACCATCGTGTTGACGGTGTTCTTCAGCTCCAGCATCTCGCCGGCGACGTGAACCGTCACCTTCCGGGACAAGTCACCCTTGGCGACCGCCGTCGTGACGAGAGCAATGTCACGCACCTGCGCGGTGAGCCGGTACGCCATGGTGTTCACCGAATCCGTGAGATCTTTCCACGAACCGGACATTCCACGTACGCGTGCCTGACCACCGAGCTTGCCCTCGGTACCCACCTCGCTGGCCACCCGCGTGACCTCGTCGGTGAACGTCGAGAGCTGGTCGACCAGGTTGTTGACCGTCCGGCCGACCTTCAGGAACTCCCCGCGCAGCGGATGGCCGTTCCCCTCGTCCGCCTGCGCCCGCAGCTCCATCCGCTGCTCCAGGTCGCCCTCGGCGACCGCGGAGAGCACCCGCCCGACCTCGGAGACGGGGCGTACGAGGTCGTCGACGAGCGCGTTCGACGCGTCGATCGCCGCCGCCCACGAGCCCTCGCAGGCGCCGCTCTCCAGCCGCTCCGTGAGCTTTCCCTCACGTCCGACCATGCGGCGGACCCGGGAAATCTCACCGGTCAGGTGCAGATTCCGGTCGGCCACCTCGTTGAAGACGGCGGCGATCTCCGACATGACGTCGTCACCGGAGACCGTGAGCCGCTTGCGGAAGTTTCCGTCCCGCATGGCCGCGAGCGCCGCGAGCAACCTGTTCAGGGCCGCGGCGTCCACTGACGTAGTCGCCCCGTTGCGCGGTTTGCGCTGTTTGCTCTGGGACTGTCCGTCTTTCGCACGCGTTTTAGTGCCCCGCGTCGCTGCGCCAGACTCCACTGTGTCCCTCCCGCAAGGGTCGACCGTACTGCTCGGGTTACCTGGGCTCTCTCCAAGAAGCTTGCCCAGTGTTTCACCATGGCTGAACCAGGCCATAACAGTTCGGCAGCTTCGCACACCGTCCGCACACCCTCCGGGCGGAAACACTGACGACCGGCATCAGCATGGACGGCGAAGGTAAGTAACCTGGCATCCGGCTGTCCAACCACCCCGGTCCTGCCCGGCCTGGGCGGTGGCACACGTACAAGCGGGCATCGGAGGGGCGGCCGCACCATGGTGGGAGACTTGGGCGTCGATGCTCGTACGAGGAGTTCTGTGATCACCGCGCGCGCGGCTGCGACTTTCGACCCCGTCGGGCGTTCCGTCGCGACGGCCCGCTCCTTTGTCCGCGACACCCTCCAGGGCTGGGGGTTCACGGACATCGTCGACGACGCGGTCGTCCTCACCAGCGAGCTGGTCACCAACGCCGTCGTGCACGCCGGAACCGCCGCGGACGTCCTCTGCCTGCGCAGCGAGGACGCCGTACGCATCGAGGTCTCCGACCACTATCCGGAGCGCGAGATCCCGCTCCAGCAGTCCGCGGCGAGCATGGGCAGCCCCGACCGCGAGGGAGGCCGCGGCCTCCAGCTGTGCGCGGCGCTCGCCACCCGCTGGGGCGTCGACTACACCCCCACCAACAAACAGGTCTGGTTCCAACTCGACCTCCCCGACCGCTCCGTCGGCACCCGCGCCGCGGGCCCCGCCCTCCCCGCCGAGCTGCTCCCGCTCACCGACGGCAGGGTCCGCGTCGCCGTCGTCCAGATCGACCGCGTCGGCGCCATCTCCGCCTGGAACGAAGACGCCGAAGAGCTCTTCGGGTACGTCGCCGAACAGGTCACCGGCAAACCGCTCACCGACTTCGCCGCCTGGCCGCACACCCCGGGCACCAGCACGGGCATCGTGGAAGCGCTCCAACTCTCCCGCTGGGAGGGCAGTTACGGCATCCGCGGCTCCGACGGCCGCGTGACCCCCGTCTACGCCTCGCACCTGCGCGTCCGCGACGCCGACGGCGAACCCTCCACGGTCTGCCTGCTCGTCCGCGACGACGAGCGCGCCGTCCTGCAGACCCCGCTGCGCGGCCCCGCCCCCGAGCCCGGGGCGCTCGCCGAGTCGCACACCGCCGACCCCTTCGAGGTCTTCATCGGCTCCCCCGCGCCGGACGACCTCGACGGTCTGCTCCAGCGCACGGTCGAGCGCGCCCGCGACATGCTCGACGGCGACGCCGCCTTCCTGCTCCTCGCCACGGACGACGAGACGGAGCTCGAGGTCCGCGCCTCCACAGGCCTGCCGTCGGCCCGCCAGCGCTTCGCCCGCGTCCCCGTGGAGGCCGGCCCCGGACGCTACGGCTCCGCCCGCATGCCCGCCGTCCACGAAGACCTCACGGTCGTCCCCGGCGCCGTACCGCTCCTCAGCGGCACGGGCATGCGCTCCGTCGTCACGGTCCCGCTGAAGGTCGAGGGCCGCCTCACGGGCTCCCTGGGCGTCGCCGCCGAGGCCCCCGACCGGTACTCGAACGAAGAGGCCCTGCGCCTCCAGTTCGCCGCGGACCGCATCGCCCTCGCCGTCGAGTCGGCGCGCCTGGGCGAACTGGAGCGCCTGCGCCGCGGCTCGCTCTCCTTCCTCGTCGAGGCCTCGGACCTCCTCGCGGGCACCCTGGACCGCGATCAGACCCTGGCGCTCATGGCCCAGATGACGGTCCCGACGCTCGCCACCTGGTGTGCGGTCTACACGATCGCCGACCAGTCGTCCGAGCCCTATCTCTCGTACGTCCTCCATGAGGACGAGGAGCGGATCGACGGCCTGAAGGCACTCCTCTCCAAGATCGCCCCTCCCGACCCCGTGCCGACCCCCGGAGCCCGCGTCTGGGCCGCCCCCTCGGAGGCCGCCCACCAGGCCGCCCTGCGCACCTCCATGCGCAGCCTCGGCCTCGGTGAACCCATGAGCCTTGGCTCAGGCATCGGCACGACGCTCTCCACGGCATCGGCGGTGGGCGGCGAGACGGTCGTCCTGCCCCTGGTCGCCCGCAACCGCGTCATCGGCATGCTCACGCTGGGCAAGCCCTCCGACGAGCACTTCCGCCAGGAGATCCTGGAACTGGCCGAAGACCTCTCCCGCCGAGCGGCCCTCGCCCTGGACAACGCCCGCCTGTACTCGGAGCGCATGGCCATCAGCCAGTCCCTCCAGCGCAGCCTGCTGCCGCCCGGCCTCCCCCAGATCCCCGGCGTCGAGGTCGACGTCATCTACCGCGCGGCCGGCGAGGGCAACGAGGTCGGCGGCGACTTCTACGACGTCTTCCCGATCCGTGACGGCGTGTACGGCTTCGCCATCGGCGACGTCTGCGGCACGGGCCCGGAGGCGGCGGCCGTCACCGGCCTCGCCCGGCACGCCCTGCGACTCCTGGCCCGCGAGGGCTTCGGCGGCCCCGCGGTCCTCGAACGCCTGAACGCCGCGATCCTCGACGAGGGCGCCCGCAGCCGCTTCCTCACCCTCCTCTACGGGGAGTTGTGGCCGCAGGAGGACGGCTCGGCGGTCCTGAAGATCGTCTGCGCCGGCCACCCGCTCCCGCTCCGCCTGCGCCAGGACGGCACGGTCGAGCCGTACGCGGAGCCGCAGCCGCTCCTCGGCGTCATGGACGACCTGGAGCTCTACGAACAGACGATGACGCTCGACCCGGGCGACGTCCTGCTCTGCGTGACGGACGGCGTCACCGAGCGCCGCGAAGGCACCCGCATGCTCGGCGACGACGGCCTCGCGGACGTCCTCACCACATGCACCGGGCTCACGGCGGGCGCGGTCGCGGCCCGCATCATGCGCGCGGTGGAACGCTTCGCGACGGACGCCCCGTCGGACGACATGGCGATCCTCGCGATGCGCGTCCCCGGCCTCCAAAAGGACTGAAAGCCTCGCCCCGGGGGCCACTGGGCCCCCGGGAAACAAAAAAGTCCCCGCCCAACTGGGCGGGGACTTTCTCGACTTGCTCGCTGAGCCCCCATGCGGAATCGAACCGCAGACCTTCTCCTTACCATGGAGACGCTCTACCGACTGAGCTATAGGGGCCTGTTGCGCTTCGCGGTTTCCCGCTTGGCAACGGAATAGATCATACCCGAAATCGAAGGTGCCTCGAACCGACCGTTCCTCTGGACCGCCCGCACCGCCGCTGCCACTCTGCGCCCATGCCGACCCGACGTGGTACATCCATGCGGAACTCCTTACCCCTGGCGCTGGCCGCCCTGCTCCTGCCGCTCGGAGCCTGCGGATCCGACGACGACAACGAAGCCGCGGACCAGAAGCCCACCAAGAAGCCACCGGCCGCGGAGACCCCGCGCCCCGGCGATCAGAAGGTCACGCTCACCTGGAAGGGCAAGAAGCGCGTCTACACGGTGCACGCCCCACCCGACTACACCCGCGCCGAGAAGCTCCCACTGATCATCGCCATGCACCCTTATCCGGCCGACGGCGCCGCCATGGCCCAGATCAGCGGCCTCAACGCCAAGGCGGACAGGGAGAACTTCCTCGTCGCCTACCCTGACGGCCTCAACCAAGGCTTCAACGCCTTGATCTGCTGCGGCACCGAGGACGACGTGGGCTTCATCCGTACGATGACGAAAAGGCTGACCGGCACCTGGAACGCCGACCCGGACCGCGTCTACGCGACCGGCATCTCCAACGGCGGCGACATGTCGTACAAGCTGGCGGTCGAACTCCCCGACACCTTCGCGGCGATCGCCCCGGTCAGCGGCGGCTATCTCGGCCCCGACTCGGCAACGGACTCGTACATGCCGAAAACACCCGTCTCCGTGATCACCTTCATCGGTGGCCTGGACGAGCACTACACAGGGATGGACGAGGGCATCACGGCCTGGCAGAAACGCCTGTCCTGCAAGGCGGGCCAGCCCGAGAAACTCAAGAAGAAAATCAAAAGGACAACGGCCAAGTGCCGCGACGGCTCGGACGTGATCGTGCACCGGCTGCCCGACATGGGCCATTCCTGGCCGGGCGGCGCGGGCGGCAGCATGTCCGACCCCACCGCGGGCGTCAACGCGACCGACCTGATGTGGACGTTCTTCAAGTCCCACACAAGGAAGACGCCCTAGCGACCGGGCTCCCGGAAGTCCTAGAAGGCCGGCTGGAGAAGCCCGCCGAGCGCGTTGCAGGCGGACACGACGCGCTGCAGTTCGCGCCGCGACATGGAGGCGTCAACCGGCAGCGCCAGCGTGTCGTCCGCGGCACGCTCGGTCTCCGGCAGATAGACGTCCCGCCAGAACTTCGGCGTGCGATGAACGGGCGTCTTCACAGGCACCCGGCAGTCAATTCCCTTGGCCCGCACGGCACGCGCGAACGCGTCCCGGTCCGGCCGCCCGTTGCCGGGCACACGCACGACGTACTGCTGATAGCTGTGCCCCTCGACGCCGTCCGGGGTGATCACACCGCCGAGCCGCCCGCTGAGGTAGACCGCGTGGGCCCGCCGCTGCGCGAGCTCGTCGTACGGCGCGTCCGTCTCACCCTGCTCCAGTACGAGAATGCCGTGCCGCTGCCCGACGTCCCGCAGCCGCCTGACGTCGGCCGGGTGCCCGAAGCGGTGCACGACGGCCACGGCGGCCGTACGGGAGGTCACGGCGGCGGTCACCGCATCAGGATCGAGGCAGTACGTCGCCCTATCTATGTCCGCGAATACGGGCACGGCCCCTGTCAGGACCACGGCCTCGGCGATCTCGACGTTTCCGTATGCCGGCACGATGACCTCGTCACCGGTACCGACACCTGCGGCTCGCAACATGCCAACTGTCCCCATGCCTCAGGATGTTGGCTGCGGAACGTGAACAGGAAGTGACACAAAACAAAAAAGAGCTGGTCCCTGAACCGAAGTTCAGGGACCAGCTCTTCTAATAATAGTTCGGCGGCGTCCTACTCTCCCACAGGGTCCCCCCTGCAGTACCATCGGCGCTGTGAGGCTTAGCTTCCGGGTTCGGAATGTAACCGGGCGTTTCCCTCACGCTATGACCACCGAAACACTATGAAACTGTCAACCGCACCGCAGTCGTGGCCCGACATACGGGGTTGTTCGTGGTTTCAGAACCAACACAGTGGACGCGAGCAACTGAGGACAAGCCCTCGGCCTATTAGTACCAGTCACCTCCACCCGTTACCGGGCTTCCAGATCTGGCCTATCAAC